>DASYTL010000022.1:0-29136 GCA_036002305.1 Candidatus Limnocylindria bacterium | reverse complement strand
GGCGAGCGCGCCGTCGATGTAGAGCTTCCAGCCGACCCCCGGCTGGCGGGTGATGACGAAGTGGTGCACACCGCTGGCCCGGGTGGGCAGGCCCGCCAGACGGCCGGTGCGGAAGGTCGCCCAGTACCCCAGCCCATCGCTGTAGCGCTGGATTTCGTCAGCGCCGGCGGGGGCGAGGCCCACCGCGATCCACTCGCTGTCCGCGGGATCGGGGTCCGCCCAGAACTCGAGGGTCTGCCCGGCCGCGCTCTCCTGCAGCGCGCTACCGATGCCGACGACCCGCACGATGGGGCCGGTCCCGGGAAGGCTCACGGCCGCACCGCCGCCGCCGGCGAGCGGCGACGCGCCCAGGCTGACCCCCGCATCGATGGTCCCGCTGCGGCCGTTGCCCGAGGAGTCAGCCGCGACGGTGCCGCTGGTTTCGTCGAGACGCCAGTAGCCGATGGGCTGATCGGCGAGAACCTGCGCCGGGTAGCCCGCGCCGAGCGCGCCCAGCGCGCAGCTCACCTGCCCCGCCGACTGCGCGCAGCTGCCCTGGCTGGCGGTGGCCGAGACGAAGCTCGCGTTCGCCGGAAGCGTGTCCGTGAGCGTGACGCCGCTCGCCGCGTTGGGCCCCTTGTTGAGCGCGGTGAGCGCGTACGCGAGCGGGCTGCCGATCGGCACCGGGTTGGGCGAGACCGTGCCCGAGAGCGCGAGGTCGGCCGCGGGCGGCGCCGTCGTGAATGTGCGATCGCCCGAGGTCGCGAGATTCCCCGCCGCGTCCTTGCTCTTGATCAGGAAGTGGTAGGTGGTCTGCGTGGCGAGACCATCGAGCCTGACCGAATGCGCGGTCACCCGTGACTGATCGAGGGGCGACGACGATCCATACGCGGTGGTGGTCCCGTACTCAACCTGACTGTCGGCAGCCTCGTCGGTCGTCCACGTGATCGTCGCGGAGGATTGGGTCACCGAGACTCCCACCGCGCTGATGACCGGGGGCGTCGTGTCGGGTACCGGCGGCGGTCCCGCCCAGACGAGATACCCGTAGTAGGACCCACCGCTCGGATGCAGGGGGTCTCCGTCGAAGCCGTTGTCCGGATTCGCATTCGCGTACGCGGCCGCGGTCGAGATCATCTTCGTGATCACCTGCGCGGACGGGAGGCCCGAGCAGGGTCCTGCGGTTCCGCCGTCGCCGAAGCACAACGCGACGCTTCCGGCGACGTGCGGTGTGGCCATGCTCGTCCCCGAGATCGTCGAGTAGCCGCGGTTCAGCCACGTCGAGGTGACGCATACGCCCGGTCCCGCGATCGTGTGCGCCTGAGCGCTGCTGCCTTCGGTCGCGAAGTTGCTGAAGAACGCGGGCGTGTCGTCCCCGTTCAGGAACCCGTCGAAGCAAGAGGGTGAGCCCAAGCCACCGGGGAGCCCGTCGTAATCCGCGATCGCGGTCACCGCGAGAACCTCCCGATACGCGGCCGGGACGAACGTGGCGAGATCGCCCGAATCGTTGCCCGCGCCGGCCACGTACGTGATTCCGGCGGCGACCGAGTTGCAGATGGCCCGGTGCATCGCGTCGTGGTTGACGTCGCCACAGCGCCCGTCGTCGGAACCCGTGTCTCCGAGGCTCATGTTGGCGACCTTTATCTGCAGCGCCGTCGCGTTCGCGGTGACCCAGTCGATCCCGCAGATCACCTGCGACGTCGTGCCGGTCCCCTGGGCGTTGATGACCTTGACCGCATAGAGCCTGGTGCCGGGAGCGACCCCGATCACGCCCGCACCGTTGTTCTTCGCGCCGATCGTCCCGGCGACGTGCGACCCATGCCCATGATCGTCCTGCGCGGCTTGGTTCGGCTTGATGCAGTTCGTGCCATTCACCGCGTTGAGGTCCGGGTGCTGCAGATCGATCCCGGTGTCGATCACCGCGACGTTGACCACGCTGGCCTGACGGGCGGTGATGCTCGTGGCCGAGCCGATGCGGCGGACCCCGGCCGGCGCGCTGTCGCCGGGGGCGATGGGCACGTCGGCGAGCTTCACCTCACGGTCGGGGGTGATATACGCGACTGCCGCGTCGGTCGAGAGACGCTGCAGCTGCTGGTCGTTCAGGTGGGCGGCGAATCCGCGCAGCGCCACGCGGTAGCGATGGGTCGCCTTGAAGCCGTGAGTCTTCTCGAGCGCGTCGGTCTTGGAGAGTGACTCGACGTCGTTGCGGAGCACCACGATGTAGTCGCCCTCGATCTGCTTCGCCTCGGCGCGCGAGGCCGTGGCCTGCGGGGCGATAAGGCTCAGCACGAGAGCGGAGGTCAGGAGGAATCGACGCGCCCGCGATGCCCTAGGGTGCGGGGCGTGAATGAAGGTCGGCTGCTCGCCTCCCGCCCGAGCGACCATCGCGCGATGATTACGCGCTTTATCCGGAGCGTCGATAGGCAATTCGGGCCGCTGTCCGCGGCGAGTACCGGCCGATAGGTTTCCAGCGCATGTCGCTTCGGATCGCGGTGTTTCACTGCGGTTTCACCTACTCGGGCGGCGGCGAGCGTCAGGTGCTCGAGGAGGTGCGCGGCCTCCGCGAGCTCGGGCACGTCGTCGAGTGCTACGCGCCCACGATCGACCGGAGGAACTGCTTTCCGGAGCTCATCGCCGCGGTCGGCCCGCGCCCGCTCGTCCCGCAGCTACCCCGGTGGTTCCCGCTTCGCGACGCGATCCACATGCTGCTCGCGAGCGCGCTCGCCCCCATCTTGGCTCTGACGATGCCGTCCTTCGACGTGCTCGTGGGTGCGAACCAACCCGGCGCATGGGTTGCCTGGGTCCTGTCGCGGCTCCGCCGGCTGCCGTACGTCGCGTACATAAACCAGCCGTGCCGCCTCGTGTACCCGCGGGCGGTCGATCTAGAGACCGGCTGGCAAACCAAGCGGGACTATCAGCTGCTCAACGCACTCATCCAGAGAACTCGGGGCTTCGTCCGATGGGCGGACTGGGTGTCGGTACGGGGTGCCGGCCGACTGCTCGTGAACGGGGGATTCGTCGGCGCGCAGGTGGCGCGGCTCTATGAGCGGGACGTCGTCGACTGCCCGGGTGGCTGCCATCCGCCGGATGCGTACGAACGCGGTGACTTCTCGTCGGGCGACCTCACGGTGAACGGGAGATCGATTCCGAAGCCGTACGTCCTCCTGACCAACCGGCACTATCCGCAGAAGCGGTTCGACTTCGCGATCCGCGCCCTCGACATACTCCGCCGCCAGCGCGCGGTCGACGTCCCTCTTGTCATCACCGGGAGCGCGACCGGCTACACCCGACAGCTGCAGACCCTCGCCGCGCAGCTCGATATGAGCGAGCGCGTGCGGTTCGTTGGCGAGGTCGACGAGCGAACGCTGGAGGACCTCTATCGGAACGCGGCTGTCTATGTGTATTCCTCGCCCGAGGAGGATTTCGGTCTGGGCGTACTCGAGGCGATGGCGCATGGCCTCCCCGTCGTGGCCTGGGCCCACGGCGGCCCGACGGTCACGGTCCGCGACGCGGAGACGGGGCTGCTTGCCCTTCCGTACGACATCGAGGACTTCGCCGCGAAGATCGCTCAGGTTCTCGGCGACGCGGCATGCAATCGTCGACTCGGAGAAAGCGCGATGCGCCACGTGCGCGACCGATTCAGCTGGACGCATCACGTGCGGACCCTGGAGGGCGCCTTGACCGAGGCGCGGGGCGTGCGGGTGGCCCCGCCCACACAACTTCCTCGCGAACGCCGCCGCACACCTCGGCGACGCTACACCGCCGTCTGGGAAAAGCGTCGACTCATCGCGAGCCTTTCCGACGCGCGGCTCGCTCTCGACGTCGGCGCGGGAGGCGGCGAATATGTTCCGGACCTCCTGCTGCGCGCGAAGCGCGTGGTCGCCGTCGACAACGACCCGGCGCGGGTGCTCGGCCTTCTCCATCGCTTTGGCCACGTCGGGAACGTCTGGGTCGTCCAGGCCTCGATCGATTCGCTTCCGTTCCGCTCCGGCGCATTCGACCTCGTCTGGGCCTCGGAGGTCCTGGAGCACCTCCCTTCGCTCGACGTGCTCGGCGAGCTCGAGCGCACGAGCTCGCGCGAGATCGTCGCGACCATGCCCTCACCCTTTGGCCCATATCGGTACCTCGACGCGACCCACGTGCTCCCGTACTCGATCGGCAGTCTCCGCCGAGCGATCGGAGGCCGAGTCGGGTGGTCGTATTCGCTCGAAGGCCTTGGCCTCTGCCTTCCGCAATGGATGGGACTGGACGCATTCCGCGAGCGGTGGCTGGCGTTGTCCCGCGGTCGTCCGTGGGCTGCATGGACGCTCCTTATCCGCGGGCGACGGCGAACCTCAGGCGCTCTTGGCGTAGCGGCGGAGGAGCGTGGCGCTGCCGAGGAGTAGCGGCGCGAAGAGGATCGGCACGATGCCGCTGACCGCCTGAGTCGGCCCCGCGACACTGAGGACGAACGCGATCCATGGAACGGCCACCGCCAGAAGGACGAGAAGGACCCCCTGCGTGAGACGGGCGATACCCGTGCTCCAGCTCCACGCGAGCAGAGCGACGAAGAGCGTCGGCGCAAGCAGGAGATGGTCATAGGCGTGGGCGAGCGGCACGGTCGCGACCCCGGCAACGAGCGCGCCGCAGAGTGCGGTCGTCACTCGGAGCGGTGCGGGAGACGAGCGAACCGCCATGAGAACGCACGCGTATACCGCGAGGACGAGCAGGCCGCCGACGAACGGCCACGCGGAAGGCGCGACGTTGATGGCGAGGCCCCAGGTGCTCGCGAAGATCTCGAGCAGCCCGATGCGCACGCCGCTGCCGGATGTCGCGGCCTCCAGCCACTCGGGATAGCGCAGCCAGGTGAGCGCCAGCACCGCTCCGACCGCCACCGCCGCGCCGGCGAGCTCTCTGGCGGCACGGTCACGGATAAGGACGACGAGCACGACCACTCCGAGGATCGCGGTGAGCTGCGGCTTCGTCGCAAGGAGCAGCGCGCCGGCCACCAGTAACGGCACGCTGCGGGAACGCATCCCAGCGACGAGCAGGACGAACCCGACCAGGACAAAGCTCGTGAACTGCCCCCACCGCGCGGCGATGACGAACGGCTGGAACACCGCGAAGACGGCGAGCGCGGCGGCGAACATGGATGACGTACGCCAGGGCAGCATTCGCGCGAGCACGATCGCACCCGCCAGTCCGGCGGCGATGTAGGCGACGTGGAGGACCCAGGGACCGACCTCCACCGGCAGGATGCCGAAGGGCACGAAGAGGTAGCCGGTCCACGGCGGATAGGGCCAGACCGACGCGCCGTAGTCGAGGATTTCCTGTATGTGCGGTGAGCCGTATCGCGTGGCCGCGTCGACCCACGTGGCCGTGAGATACGGTGAGCCGCCGCTGGCGATGACGCGGCCGACGTACCAGATGATCAGGTGGTCCGTGACGATGAACGAGGACGGCCAGAGGGCTGGAGCCTCGGCCAGCAACGCGAGAGCCATCGCGCCATAGGCGACGACGCGCGGCTTCACTGGCCGCGCCGGAACACGAACAGATTGTTCACGCCTAGCTGAAAGCGCTCGTGGCGCACCAGCGCGAAGTCGCTCCCGGCGAAGCGCTCAGGCGTCCGGCGCGCCTCGAACCGGTGGTGCTCGTGGAGCGCCATCCCCGCGACGAGCCCGAAGCGCGCGAGCAGCTGCACGATCCGATCGACCACCGGCTCGGGGACGGTGAGGATCACGCGGCCCCCGGGCCGGAGCAGAGCGGCGCAGGCCGCCGCCGCGCGGCCCTGCGCGTCGTCGTCGAGATGCTCGAAGACCGCGAGCATGGTGATCGCGTCGAAGCGCTCCTCGGTGCGGAGATCGTCGGGGAAGCGACCGCGAACGAGCCGTACGCGTCCGTCTTCAGTTTCGCGCGCGAGATCCGGGTCGATCCCGACGCCGCCCGCGATCCGTTTCGCGAGGACGCGGAACAGCGCGCCGTCGGCGCAGCCGACATCAAGGACGCGCGCGCCGTTCGGGATGTGCGGCGCCGCTTTCGCGATGCGCCACCGCTGCAGAACGCGGTCGAGCGTCTTCATTGAGTCCGCTTCGGCATCGTACCTACTGATAGCCTCAGCGCCGTGAAAGAAACGGTCTCGGTCGTGCTCCCCTGCCTCAACGAAATCGACAATGTGGCCGCGGTCGTGGCCGAGGCCAAGGACGCCCTGTGCGAGGCCGGTGTCGAGGGTGAGGTCGTGGTCTGCGACAACGGGTCGACCGACGGGTCACCGGAGGCGGCCGCGGCGGCCGGCGCGCGCGTGGTGCCGGAGCGGAGGCGCGGCTACGGCGCCGCGTACATGGGCGGGTTTGCCGCCGCCAAGGGCGACATCATCGTGATGGCCGACTCCGACGGGTCGTACGACTTCTCCGCGCTCCCCGCGTTCCTCGAACGCATCCGCGGGGGAGACGACCTGGTGATGGGCTCGCGCTTCAAGGGACGCATCGACCCCGGCGCGATGCCCTGGATGCACCGCTACATCGGAAGCCCGATCCTGTCCGGGCTCCTCAACCTGCTCTACCGCACCGGCGTCGGGGACGCGCACTGCGGCATGCGCGCCTTCCGTCGTTCGCGCCTCGCTGACCTGCGGCTGCGCATGCCGGGCATGGAGTTCGCGAGCGAGATGGTCGTGAACGCGGCGCGCGCCGGCCTGCGGATCGGCGAGGTGCCCGTGAACTACCGGGTGCGCGGGGGGAAGTCGAAGCTGCGCACGGTCCCCGACGGCTGGCGGCACCTGCGCTTCCTCATGCTCTACAGCCCGACGCATCTCTTCCTCGTCCCAGGCGTCTTCCTTCTGTTCGTCGGTCTCGTGCTGCTTGTGGCGCTGCTGCCCGGTCCGGTCGTGGTGCTCGGGCGGCTCTTCGACATCCACGTGATGGTCCTCGGCGCGCTGCTCACCCTGATCGGCTTCCAGATCCTCGCGATCGGCCTCTACGCCAAGACCCTCGCCGTGACGCTGCGCCTCCAGCCCGTGGACACTACGCTCCGCGTTCTGCAGCGCCTCTTCAGCCTCGAGCGCGGACTGGCCGCGGGCTTCGTGCTGTTCCTGCTCGGCTTCGCCGTGGACTTCGGCATAGCCGCGGAATGGGCCGCGTCCGGCTTCGGGCCGCTCAGCGCGGTCCGGCCGGCGCTCTTCGCGCTCGTCGCCATGCTGCTCGGGCTACAGATCATGTTCTCGTCGCTCTTCCTCTTCGCGATCGAGCTCCAGGTGCGCGAGGTCGCCTGAAGCCGAGGGGGTCAGGTGGGTCTCGGCTGGCGGCAGGGCGCCGCCCCAGGCCGCCAAGCCGTAGCAAGGGATGGTCCCGCGGCGTTGTGTGTTGACGCGACAACAGGGGGTCCAGCGGCCAGGAGGGATAGCGACTGATGGGTGTCGATTCACAGCAGAGCCAGAGCGACCCCTCGCGTGACGCCATGTTCGGCGCGGGGTCGGTGGTCGAGGGCAAGCTCAAGTTCGAGGGCCAGGTCCGGATCGACGGCAAGTTCACGGGCGAGATCACGACCCACGGCCAGCTCGTCGTGGGCGAGCGCGCGCAGGTGGCCGCGAACATCAGCTGCGGCTCGCTCGTGGTGACCGGCGAGGTCACCGGCAACATCCGGGCGACCGACTCGATCGAGCTGCGCAGGCCCGCCCGGGTGAAGGGGGACATCGCCACGCCATCGCTGTCGATCGACCAGGGCGTGTTCTTCGAAGGTCTCTCCCGGATGGAGGACGGCGCCCTGGACGCCGTGAGCTTCAACGGTGGTGCCAAGAAGCACAAGACGAGACCAGGAGACCTTCGCCCCAAGTAACGGCTCGCTCCCTCGATGTCAGCCGCGTCTCATTTCCAAGGCCCTGGCGCGGCCTGAACGGCCCAAGCGTCTCGCTCCAGCGAGGCATTGCCCGATCGGGTGCTACCGGTAGGCGGATCGCCCTTCCTAAACTGGTGCCATGCGGAAGGCGAACGCAGCGGTCGGTGCCGCCGCCGTCCTTGTCCTTGCGATCGTGCTGGCGGCGTGCGTTCGGCCGCCGCAGGCCTTGCCCAGCGAGGCCCCGCCCAGCCCAACGCCGACGCTCGAGCCGGAGACACCGGCGCCCACGGCCTCACCGACGCCGGTGCCCACCCCGCAGCCAACGCCGGCACCCACGGCCCGGCCGCGGCCGACGACGCGAGCCGCCGGCGAGCAGTTGCTTCCCTACTACTTCCAGGCGCGGGCGATGTTCCCTTTGATGCCCCCCACACCGCAGCTCGACTTCGACGAGCCCGCCGAGGAGAACGGTGACGCGTGGTTCCGCGGGCTCAACGCCGCCGGGCAGCCGATCTTCACTGTGCGCGAAGACTTTGTGATGACGCCGCGGACTGCCTACCACGAGATCGGGCACGCGTACGAGGAGCTCCTCAAGCGGAAGAACGCGAGCGTCGACTGGCGCGCGAAGTACTGGACGTTCCGTGGGTTCCCGGGGACGTGGCAGGACGCGGCGCGCGACGCCGCCGCTCAGCCGCCCGGCATGGCCCAGTGGGTCGCCTCGCCCAACGAGTCCTGGGCCGAGGCGTTCAGTGTCTCCATTGTCGGCAGCGGCCGCGAGAAGACCCTCGACTACGGAAGGACGATCAACCCCATAGGGACGCGCACGTTCTTCCAGTCGCTCTCGAACACTCCCGCTCCCTGAGCCGACCCCGGGGCTCGAATCCGCGATGGACACACAGAACCCAGCCTCCTCGTCGCCCGCGACGGCGAGCTGATCGACGCCTACATCACGGGCTGGTGCGTTGAGCGCAAGGCCGGACTCGAACCCGCAGTGGGCAGCCGCGCCTGCGACGGCGGGCTCGACCCTGCTGCGGCCTGGCTGCATCATGACATGCCCCTGCCGAGGTCCCGATCGCGGCTCGGTCAGCGCCTACTCGGACCGGAAGGGATCAGCCGGCCGGCTCGATGCGGAGCTCGCCCGACGGACGGTTCCGCCAGAAGTACAAGAACGCCGGCAGGGTCGCGCTGTACGCGACCAGGTTGTAGAAGAAGTGCAGAACGGTATCGCCGATCCCGAGAGCGGCGTCCGCGATCCCCGGACACGGGCAGCCGCCGTTCGCGATGACGTTCGAGATGATCACCGCGTGCTCCACGTTGTGCCAGCCCTCGAGACCGACCGCGAACAGGAACGTATAGAACGCCCAGGGCACCACGGTCCCGGGGACAGCGCGCCGCAGCGGGGCGACGAGCAGCAGGAGCGCGAGCAGATACGAGACGTTGAACACGAGGTGCAGCCACTCCTCGGTGCCCTGCAGCTGGAACACGTAACCCAGAAGGCCGAGCGCGAGGTCGTCGGGGATCCCGAGCACGTAGACCTGGATGAGCTGGATGATGTGCTCGACGACGTGGATCCCCTGGATGACCACCACTGCCGTGAAGAGCGGGCGGAACGCGGCGTTCAAGAAGCTCGACACGTTGCTCTGTAGACCTCCCGGCCTGACGGGCCATGCGTGCTGCGCGCCATCGTTTACTTCGCCTCTCGTTCAGCTGACCTTCGGGCGCAACTCTGTCTCTCCCGCTGGCGCTCCATCAAGCACAGAGTTGACTGTCTTGCCGTATCCCGCGTTACTCACAAAACTCCCCGGAGGAAGCGCGCACCTCTGCGTCGAAGGTGGGCGCTTCCTCAGACGGGCGTCGCCATTGGTATGGCGGAACGCCTTACCCCTCGAGCGCCTCGTCGCACGCCTCGTGAGACCCCTCGTGCAGGCTGGCGATCAGGGCGTAGATGCGTCCTACCGGAATCCCGAGCGACTCAGCGATCGCGCCGAGCTCTTTCCTCAGGCCTGGTGCGCCGCCCGGGAACTCCGTATTCGAGCCTGGCGGCGAGATGTCGCGCGCCTCGTGCCCCATGCAGCTCCTTCCCGAACCGGGATCGGCGGCCAGAGCGACCTGACCGGGACCGAGGAGCACCAGGGCCAAAGACGCGAGGACGACCAGCGCACCGAAACGCCTCGACGCGCGTGACACGACTTGCTTGTGCATCACATATCCCTCCCTTCCCCTAGCGAACGTTCGGGCGGCAATCTGCTCTGCCGCCTGGCGACCTGTCAAGAATCAGTTCTACTTACCGGCCTACGTGAGATGCGGAGGGGACGACGAGGTCTCCTTCTGGCTGCCGACGCAGCCTCGGGCTGGTGGTCACCACTGCGGGGCCAGCGGGTGGCGCGGCTTCGGAAGTGCTCGCTTGATGCGCGCCAGCAATGTTGTGGCGCGGCTCAACGCATAGAACCGAGCGCGCGAACTGGGATAACGTCGCACGGAGGGACCGCCGGAACAGATCGCGGACTGCTTGTGCCGGCGGTATCGATCCAGATGGCGCGAGACGTGTGGTTTGAGGGCCCTCGCTGCGCACCCGTCACAGCGATCGAGCGACTTGCTTCTAGGACTTCGCTGAGCCGACCCCGGGGCTCGAACCCGGAACCGGTGGTTTACAAAACCACTGCTCTACCGTTGAGCTAGGTCGGCGCTCCTCAAATGCTAGTCGGCGGCCTTCTTCGTGGAGCGGCGCCGTGTCGTCTTCTTCGGCTTCTCCTCGACCGCCGCGGGCTGCTCTTCGCTATCGACTTCCGCCGATGGCGCCGGCGCATCCGCGTCGTCGGCTCCGTCCGCGCTGGCTTCGACCGGCTCGCTCTCCGCGACGACCTCGGCGGCGCCGTTCTGCGCCTCCACGGCCGGCTCCTCGGGTACGGGCCCCGGCGTGCGCGTCTGGGCGGGTGCGACGTCGCGGCGACGCTGCCGTAGCGCTTCGTACAGCATCACGGTGCCGGCGGCCGCGGCGTTGAGCGAGCTCACCTGGCCCTCCATCGGCAAGCGCACGACCTGGTCGGCGCCCTCGAGCACGAGCCGGCGGATTCCCTCGCCCTCGCCGCCGATCAAGATCGCCGTCGGCCCGCGGTAGTCGACCTCGTCATAGAGGAGATCGCCGCTCTCGTCGGCCGCGACGACCCAGATGCCCTTCTCTTTCAGCGCGTCGATCGCCTGCCGAAGGTTTACGACGTCGGCGATGAGCAGGTGCTCGCTCGCGCCGGCGCTCGTCTTCGTCACCGCCGGAGTGAGACCGACCGCGCGGTGATGCGGGATGATCACGCCGTCCACGCCGGCGCCCTCGGCCGAGCGAAGCAGCACGCCGAAGTTCTGCGGATCCTGCAGCGAGTCGAGCACGAGCACGAGCGCGGGCTCCGAGACCGTGTCGAGATGCAGCAGGAGCTCGTCGAGCTCGACGCCGGCCTTGCCCTCGACGATCGCGACGACACCCTGATGGTTCTCGACCGGCGATAGGCGCGCGATCTCCATCCTGTCGGTGTAGCGAACGAAGATGCGTCGCTGCTGCGCCTCGGTGATCAGCTCGTTCACCGCGCCGGTGCGCGTGTTGCGGTCCTGCGAAACGTAGAGCCGCCGCACGTTGCGGCCAGCGCGTATCGCTTCGAGGATCGCGTGCGGGCCGGCGATCGGCTCGCCGACGGGGGCGTGCGAAGGCGCGGCCGTGCGCGGTCCGGCGGTGACGCGCCGGATCGCCTCGCTATAGCGCTGCTCGCCACCACGACGCTGGCGCCATCCCCCGCCCTGCGGCCCGGGGCCACCGGCGGCGCCGCGCCAACCCTGCGGGCCGCGCTGACGCTGCGCCTGACGGCGTTCGTACCCCGCGAGCTCGCGAGACTGTTCGCTCTCCTCGCGCGGTGTGAACTGCTGCGGCGCACGGGATGGTTGCCCGCCGAATGGTGGCCTGCCGCCGAACTGTGGCCGCTGGCCGCCGAATCCGCCGCCACCGCGGCCGCGCCGTCCGCGTCGCCGGCGACGGCCGGCATCCTGATCGCCGAACTGCGGTGCCGGTTGCTGCGGTGGTGGACCGCTCGGTCCCGGGGCACTCTCGCCGGCCGGCTCCGGAGTGAGCTCGTTGTCGCTTCGCTCGGACTCGCTCATGGTCATGCTCCTTTGCGGCCGACGCGCTCCCAGCGCGCTCCGTCCTTCGTGTCTTTCACCTGCACTCCGAACCGCTCCAGCAGCTGCTTGCGGAGCGCGTCGCTCTTCGCGTAGTCACCGGCCTTGCGCGCCTCCTCGCGTTCGTCGAAGAGCTCGCGCTCCGCGACGCTGAGCTCGTCCTTCGCCGTCGCGCTTTCCCGCAGCGAGAGCCCGAGCACGCGGTCCATGTCGAACAGCATCCAGAGCGCCCGCTCCTGCTCATCCGTGTCGACCGTGGCGGCGAGGTTCAGCGCCTGCTCCGCCGCGGCCAGCGCCTTCGGCGTGTTGACGTCGTCCGCGAGCGCCTCGCGGAACGCGCGCGTGATCGCGTGCTCGCCTTCCGGTTCGGACACGCGGCCTCGCGTCGCCGCGTACGCCGCGCGGATCGTCCGCCGCCAGCGCTCGAGCCTGCTCTGTGCAGCGTCCATGCCGCTCCGGGTGAAGTCGAGCCCGCTGCGATAGCTCGCACCGAGCGCCAGAAGACGGAACGCGAGCGGGTCGTAGTCCCAAGCCACGACGTCGTCGAGCGTGTGGAAGCCGCCCTTGGACTTCGCCATCTTCTCGCTGTCCACCCGGAGGAATCGCACGTGCACCCAGTACTGGACGAAGGGCTTGCCGGTGGCCGCCTCCGACTGCGCGATCTCGCACTCGTGATGCGGGAAGAGGTGATCCTCGCCGCCCGTGTGGATGTCGAAGGTCTCGCCCAGGTACTTCATTGACATGGCGGAGCACTCGATGTGCCAACCCGGGTTGCCGCGGCCCCACGGGGAGTCCCACTGTTGCAGGTCGCCGGGCTTCGCTCTTCGCCAGAGCGCGAAGTCGGACGGATGGCGCTTGTTCTCGTTGATCTCGACCCGCGCTCCGGCGATGCGCTGCTCGGGCGCCTCGGCGTTGAGGCGCGTGCCGTAGCCCGGGAACGTGGTCACGTCGAAGTAAACGCCGTCCGCCGCGACGTACGCGTTGCCCTTGTCGATGAGCCGCTGGATGAGCCTGATCATCTCGGGGATGTGATCGGTCGCCTTCGGCGTGACGTCGGGATCGAGCACGTTCAGCCTGCGACGGTCGGCCATGAAGAGGCGGGTGTACTCGTCCGCGATCTCGAGCGGGTCCTTTCCCGCGCGCCGCGCGCCGACGGCCATTTTGTCTTCGCCGGCGTCGGCATCGTCGACGATGTGGCCGACATCGGTGATGTTCATGACCTGCTTGACCCGATAGCCCGAGTACTCGAGCGTCCGCCGGAGGAGGTCCGCGACGACGTAGCTGTACAGGTTCCCAATGTGCTGCGGGGCGTAGACGGTCGGGCCGCAGTTGTACATGCGGACCTCGCCCGCGCTCAAAGACACGAACGGCCGCACCGTTCGCGACGCGCTGTCGTAGATGCGTAGCTGTGCCGACTCGGGTCGCTGGATCTCTTCAGTCCTCCGGTCGCGCTACTTGGTCGCGAGAGCCACCGCCAGCGCGGCGATCGCTTCGCCTGCGCCGATCGCGCCCACGCCGTCGTTCGTCTTGGCCTTGACGCCCACGCTTTCCGGCGCGACGCCCAGGCCCCGCGCGATCGCCTGGCGCATCGCGGAAACGTGGGCGCCCAGGCGGGGCGCCTCCGCGATGACCGTCGCGTCGATCGAGACGACGGCGTAGCCCGCCTCGCGGACCTTCGACCCGACCTGGCGCAGCAGCTGCGCGCTGTCCGCGCCAGCGAAACGCGGATCGTCGCTCGGGAAGTGCGATCCGAGATCGCCGAGGTTCGCCGCCCCGAGGACCGCATCCATCACCGCGTGAAGGAGGACGTCACCGTCGGAGTGGCCCACGAGCCCCGTCGGGTGCTCGATCGCGACGCCGCCCAAGACCAGGCGGCGGCCCGCCGCGAGACGGTGAATATCGTACCCGAGCCCGACGCGCTGCGGCATGGTCAGCGAATCTGGAGCGCGGGCATGCCCACCAGGCCCTTGGCGACGAGCTCTCGGGCGTACGCGAGGTCCTCGATGGTCGTGATCTTCAGGTTCCGCCGTTCGCCGACGACCATGCGAACCGGCAGCCCCGCGGCCGTCACCGCTCCAGCGTCGTCCCCGAAGGTGCGGTCCCCCGCCGCCGCCCGAGCGCGCACGAGCAGCTCGCGGCGAAAGACCTGCGGTGTCTGCGCCGACCAGAGGCCTTCGCGCGACACCTCCTCTATCGCCGCGCCGGCCTCGTCGGCGCGGCGGACCGTGTCGGCCAGCGGCAGTCCGGCGACCGCGCTCCCCTCCTTGCGGGCGATCTCCACGCACCGCGCGAACAGCGACGGCGGCGCGAACGGCCGTGCGGAATCGTGGATCGCGATCACGTCGGCGTTTCCGGCCGCATCGAGCGCAGCCCAGCTCGAGGCCGTCCGCGTGTTCCCTCCGGCGATCACGCTCGCCGCGGGAGCGCGTGGGCGCACGATCGCCTCCACGGCCGCGACTCGATCACCCCTCGTGACCACGACGATGCGATCGAACGCGCCGGACGCGAGCGCCGCCGCGAGCGACCAGGCGAGCACCGGCTGCCCGCCGAGGTCGGCGTCGACCTTGTCGGACCCGGCACGAGTCGAGCTTCCCGCCGCGAGGATCGCGCAGACCGCGCCCACCTACCGATCGATCGCGCGAGGCCGGCGCGCTTCGGCGTTTTCCCCCTTCGGCTGGGCGAAGATCATTCGGCCGCCGACCGTCTGAAGGACGCGCATCACCGTGACCGCGAGCTCGGTGCCGATATGCCGCGCGCCGTGCTCGACGACCACCATCGTGCCGTCCTCGAGGTAGCCCACGCCCTGCGCCTGCTCCTTCCCCTCCTGGATCACCCGGACCGTGATCTCCTCGCCGGGAAGCACAACCGGGCGCACCGCCTTCGCCAGATCGTTCATGTTCAGCACGGTGATGCCTTGCAGCTCCGCGACGCGGTTGAGGCCGTAGTCGTTCGTCATGATCGGGACGCTCAGCGATTTCGCGAGCGCTACGAGCTTCGCGTCGGCTCCTGTCTCCGCCGGGTCGACGTCCGAGAGCTCCACCTTGACGTTGGCGTCCTTCTGCATCTTCGCGAGCATGTCGAGGCCCCTTCGGCCCCGCTCGCGGCGTGAGGCATCGGGAGAGTCCGCAAAGAACTGGAGCTCGCCGAGAACGAAGCGCGGCACGACGAGCGTGCCGCGGACGAAGCCGCTGCGGACCACGTCGGCGATGCGGCCGTCGATGATGATCGAGGTGTCGAGGAGGATGCGCGCCTCGGCCGTCCGCTCGCGACCCTTGCCCCGCACCTCGCGGATGAGCGCCGCGAGGTCGCCTCGCTTCACCGTCCCAGCGGTTGCGCCGACGAGACCGAGCACCGCGGCCCCCAGCAAGGGGGCGTAACGCCCTACTTCACCAGGAAGGAACGAGAGCGGGAAGGCGAGAAAGAGAGCCAGGATGAGCCCGACGCCCGCGCCGAACGCCGCACCGACGAGGTCGCCCGCCGAGGTCGCATGGAGCCGAGCGACCACGACCGAAGCGGGCTTGGCCGTGACGTACGGCGCGCCCAGCCAGCCCAGGATCGCGCATGCGGTCGCGAGAAGAAGGACGACCAGGACCTGATTGCTGACCGGCGTGACTTGGGTGACCTGGAGGAGCGAAGCGCCGAGGAAGAAGCCGAACACGAAGCCGATGAGTGCTGCGACAAGACGGATGAAAGCCACGAGGACGCTCCCTTCTTGAGATGATGCGGCGAGCGCGCGATCCGACCGATGAAGATGTGGTCGCCGACCGCGAGCGAGCGCCGGGATCGATGGATGAGCACGCGACGAGTTTAGAACGGCGCTGCTAGCGTTCTGGCATGGACGATCGCGCGTTCCGCATCGGCGTCCTCCTCGCAGCGCACGTGATCTTCCTCTCCGCCGCGGCCCTGCGGATCACCAACGGGCAGCGCGGCCATCTCCTGCGTTCGCGCGCCGCGTGGTGGCTCCAGTACTACCCGCCTCTCGTCTGGCTTCCGTTCGTTGTCGCGTACGCGTTCCCGGTCGGCGTGGAGCTGGCGGACGGGCTGCAGCTCGCGGGTGTCGCGATCGCGGTCGGCTCCGCGCTGTTCGCGGCGTGGGCGATGTGGTCGCTCGGCCGGAGCTACGGCATCCGCATGGACCTCTTCGAAGGCCACCGCCTGGTGACCGAGGGGCCTTACCGCGTGGTCCGGCATCCGATGTACCTGGGGATCGTCTTCTTCCACATCGGCGCGATCTTCGCGATGGAGAGCCTGCTCTTGCTCGCGGCGACCGCGCTCGTCGTCGTCCCATTCACCGCGGCGCGCATCGTGGCCGAAGAAGGCGTGCTGCGCGAGGGTTTCGGCGCGAAGTACGCCGCGTTCATCGAGCGCGTGCCCGCGCTCGTCCCGTTCGCGCGTTAGCGGTCGGCGATCCCCGCGCGCTCGAGGGCTTCGCGGAGCGACGTGACGCCGCTGACCTCGAGAGCCGTCCCGTTCAGGTCGGTGAGGCTGGCCGCGGGCACCACGGCGCGCTCGAACCCGAGCCGCTCGGCCTCACGCACGCGCGCGGCGATGCGCTGGACGCGGCGGAGCTCGCCCCCGAGACCGAGCTCGCCGACGAAGACCGTGCGGGGGTCGGCGGGTCGATCGCGCAGCGCCGACGCGACGGCGACGGCGAGCCCGAGATCGGCCGCGGGCTCGCGGATCCGGAGGCCGCCGACGAGATTCACGTAGACGTCGTGGCTGCCGGCGGAGAGCCCCGCGCGCTTGGCGAGCACGGCGAGCAGCAGGAGGACGCGCTGCGGATCAGCGCCGTTCACGGTGCGACGCGGGAGCCCGAAGCTCGTGGGCGTTACGAGCGCCTGCACCTCGACGAGCAGCGGGCGCGTTCCTTCGACCGTGGGGACCACGACGCTGCCGGCGACCCCGCGGCTGCGCTCTTCGAGGAAGACCTCCGACGGATTCGCGACCTCGCGCAGGCCGGTGTCGGCCATCTCGAAGACCCCGACCTCGTCGGTCGAGCCGAAGCGGTTCTTCGTCGCGCGCAGGATCCGGAAGGCGTGGAAGCGCTCGCCCTCCAGATAGAGGACCGCGTCGACGATGTGCTCGAGGACCCGCGGTCCCGCGACCGCGCCCTCCTTGGTCACGTGCCCGACGAGGAAGACCGGGACGTCCTCGCCCTTCGAGAGCTCCAGCAGCCTGGCCGTGCACTCGCGCAGCTGGGAGACGCCGCCGGCTCCGGACGCGATCTCGTCGGAGCTCATCGTCTGGATCGAGTCCACGACCACGAAGATCGGCCGCACGCGCCGTATGGATTCGATGACCGAGCCGAGGTCTGTTTCGGCTAGGAGGAGGATCCCGTCCCCGGTGATCCCGAAGCGACGCGCGCGCATCTTTACCTGGGCCGCGGACTCTTCGCCGGAGACGTAGAGCACCGTCCCCTTCGACGCGAGCGCCGCCGAGGCCTGCATGAGCAGCGAGCTCTTGCCGATGCCCGGGTCGCCGCCAAGCAGGACGCAGGAGCCGCGCACGATCCCGCCGCCGAGGACACGGTCGAACTCGCCGATTCCCGTCGCGAGACGCTCCTCCGCATCTGGCGGCACGTCGCC
Source organism: Candidatus Limnocylindria bacterium (assembly GCA_036002305.1). Classification (GTDB taxonomy): domain Bacteria; phylum Chloroflexota; class Limnocylindria; order P2-11E; family P2-11E; genus 3-1-20CM-2-70-9. Next base: position 11,614 of record DASYTL010000022.1, on the reverse strand, counting down.
GAGGGCGATCGGCGCCCGTGGCGCGCGTGCCAGCCCGCGGCCCTTGGGAGGGGCGACGACGCGCTCCTCCACGAACGTGTTCCAGCCGTCGCACTGCGGGCAGCGCCCGATCCACTTCGGCGACTGGAAGCCACACTGCTGGCACAGGAAGGCTGACTTCGCGCGAGGGGGCATCCAAGCAAGTATCGGCCCCAACTTGACTTGAGCGGAACCTGCGCTGCACTTGGGCCATGCAGCTCGATCCACACGTGCTGCACCTGGCCATCCGATGGATCCATGTCGCGGCGATGGCGACGGCATTCGGCGGCGCCGTGATGGTGCTCGCCCTATCCATCAACACGACGCCGCGCGAGGGCGACGCCGGGCTCCTCGATGCGGCGACCCGTTACGAATGGGTCTTCTGGGCCGCGGCGGGAGTGCTGGCGATGACGGGCATCGGCAACCTCGCCACATTCGGGCAGGGCCTGCCCGTCCCTGGGACCGACTGGGCCGCAGCGTTCATGGCCAAGCTCACGGCGGTCATCGCGCTCGTCGTGTTCTCCATACCTCGCACCCTCGCCGTCGCGGGCATCCGCGCCGGGGTCGCGGCGCCCCGCCAGCGGGAGCGGATCCGCAGCCTCTACGGCGCGACGGCCGCGGCGTTCGCGGTCATCCTCGGCCTCGCGGTCTGGCTCGCGCACGGATGAGCGGGCCGCACGAGGACGCCCGAAAGCTCGTGACCTGGTCGCTGTCGACCTTCCACGCGTCGGCTTTCGTGCTCGCGATCGTGCTCCTCCTCTACTCGCGCGGCGGGCTCGGTCCGGCGCTCGGCGGGCTCAACACCCTCTTCGGGCTTGGCCTCTTCGTGGCGCTCTGGGTCACCACCTACGTCACCACGTCGCGCGCGCTGGAGGGGATCGATCTCCTCGACCCCGCGGTCGACCGCGTGCGCTTCCTTCGCCGAGCCCTCCGCTGGGGCGCCGCGAACGCGCTCGCGTTCCTCGCGGTCCTCGGGATCCTCTTCGTCGCGGGCGCGATCCTCACCGCGCCGGCCGGCCTGATGAGCCTCGTGTTCATCGGACCCTTTGCGGTGGTCATCGGGGCCGCGGTCGGCGCCGTCGTCGGGACGTTCTTCGGCCTGGTCGACCTCGCGCTCTGCGCGCTGGCCCGCGCCGCACTCGTGTCGGAGACCTAGCCGGACAGGTCGAAATCCTCGGGCACGATGTGAATCCACGTGAGGCCTGGCTTGAGCGGGATCGCCGCGCCGGCCGCGTCGGTGAACCGGTACATGTCGTTGGCGCCCGCGCGCGACCACTTTCCGTCGAAGCGCTTGCCGTCGCGCAGCACCACGACCGCGCCGGTCCCGGTCCCGCGGAAGTCGACCGACGGCGCGCCGGTGACGTCGGCGGTGCCTGGGATCTCCTTCACCTCGGTCTTGATCACGACGACGTTCTCAGGAAGAACTTCGCGCTTGCCCTCGTTGTCGATCGTCCCCCCGCCCTGCGTGCGGTGGTACGCGCCGGTGGCCGCGTCGTACGCGTACTTCACCTGCTCCGCGCCCCTGTACGGGATCGTGAGCGACGTCGCCGCATTCCCGGCCGCCTTCCCGGTCGAGGCGTCGAACTGGAGCGCCGGAACATCGACCCGCTCGCGACCGCGTTCGCCCCCCGCATCGCGGATCGTCTTCCCATCGGTGTACGCGTTGTAGGGAGCCGGCCTCGTCGAGATCCTGCCGAACGCCGTGGGATGCTCGAATTCGTCGACGTCAACGAAGGAGCCGGCCTTCGCCGCGTCCCGGACCAGCTTCGCGACGGACTCCGAGGCGCCGACGTGCGCGAGGATCGCCTTCAGCGCCGATAGGTAGTTGAGGTCGGACTGCCGTGCGCTGCGTACCGGGCCAACGCGCGACGGCTCCTTCGAATGGAAGACGAGCGCGTAGCGGGTCAGGCCGCCCTCGACCGGGATCTCGAGGACGAGATCGGCGTCGGCCAGCCCCGACTGCGGTCGCGCCGCGGGGTCGTTGGCGACTTTGACGACGATCGGTCGCCGATGCGGCGCATCGGCGTCGCTCGCGTTCGTCCCGCGTAGCGGCCACGCCGGAGGCGCGGGGGGCGCGCTGCTCGGAGCCGGTCCCGCACCGCTGGGACCGCCACAAGCGAGAACGAACAGAGCAAGAAGGAGGAGTCCCGGCCTCATGTGACCTCCTGTGCAACAGTTGTGCAGACCTTCACTCGTATCGCGCGCGAAGATGCCGGCGGGGTTCTAGGGCGCGACGGGCTCCGGCTTGCGCTCCTCGGCGACGGCCTTCTCGATCGAGAGCTTGCCCTCGGCGGGGTGGACCCTCACGGTGTCGCCCGCGTGGAACTTGCCCTGGAGGAGCATCTCGGCGAGCGGGTCGGCGATCTCGTTCTGGATCTGCCGCGCGAGCGGGCGCGCGCCGAAGTTCGAGTCGTAGCCGACCGTCGCGATGTGGTCCTTCGCCTCGTCGGTCACGATGAGCGTGATCTCCTGCGACGCGAGCTGCTTGCGCACACCCACGAGCTCTAGGTCGACGATCTTGCGGATCTCTTCCTTGTTCAGCGGCTGGAAGACGACCGTCGCGTCGATCCGGTTCAGGAACTCAGGCCGGAAGAAGCGCTTCATCTCTTCCTGGACACGCTCCTTCATGCGCTCGTAGGCCGCGGCGATGTTCGGGTCGTCGCCGCCCTCCACCTTGGCGCGGAAGCCGAGTGCGGCCTCGCTCTTCAGCATCTTCTGAGCGAGGTTGCTCGTCATGATGATGATCGTGTTCCGGAAGTCGACGCTGCGGCCCTTCGCGTCCGCGAGGCGGCCCTCGTCGAAGATCTGCAGCAGCATGTTGAAGACCTCGGGGTGGGCCTTCTCGATCTCATCGAGCAGGATCACGCAGTACGACTTGCGCCGCACGGTCTCCGTGAGCTGGCCGCCCTCTTCGTAGCCGACATAGCCGGGCGGCGAGCCGACGAGGCGCGACACGTTGTGCCGCTCCATGTAGTCGGACATGTCGATCTTGACCATGTTCTCTTCGCTTCCGAACATGAACTCGGCGAGCACGCGCGCCAGGTGCGTCTTGCCGGTGCCCGTCGGACCGACGAAGAAGAACACGCCGATCGGACGGCGGGGGTCCTTGAGGCCGGCACGGGCGCGCCGGACGGCACGCGCGATCGTCGTCACCGCGGGCGCCTGGCCGATGACGCGGCCGTGGAGCGCCTCTTCCATCTTGAGGAGCTTCTGGGTCTCCTCCTCGGCGAGCTTCTTCACCGGGATGCCCGTCCACATCGAGACGACCTCGGCGATGTCCTCGTCGGTCACCTCCGGGCGCTTCTGGGACTGGGCGAGGAGCCAGTCGGCCCTGGCCTGCTGCAGCTTGTCCTGCTGGGCCCGCTCCTGCTGCCGGAGCGTCGAGGCGAGCTCGTACTGCTGCGCCTCCATGGCCTGCTCCTTCTCGGTGACGACGCGGTCGAGCTCTTTCTGCGCGTCCTTCACGTCGGTCGGGACGGTCGAGTAACGCAGGCGGACGCGGCTCGCGGCCTCGTCCATGAGGTCGATCGCCTTGTCCGGGAGGAACCGGTCGGTGATGTACCGCGAGGAGAGCTCCGCCGACGCCTTCACCGCGTCGTCGCTGATCGAGACCTTGTGGTGGTCCTCGTACCGCGAGCGGATCCCCATGAGGATCGCGATGGTCTCCTCGATCGACGGCTCCTCGACCATGACGGGCTGGAACCGGCGCTCGAGGGCGGCGTCGCGCTCGATGTACTTGCGGAACTCATCGAGCGTCGTGGCGCCGATGCACTGCAGCTCGCCACGCGCGAGCGAGGGCTTGAGGATGTTCGCCGCGTCGACCGCCCCCTCCGCCGCCCCCGCTCCAACGAGCGTGTGCAGCTCGTCGATGAAGAGGATGACGTCGTGAGCGTGCCGAAGCTCCTCGATGATCTTCTTGAGGCGCTCCTCGAACTCGCCGCGGTACTTCGTTCCCGCGACAAGCGAGCCGATGTCGAGCGTCAGGACGCGCTTTCCCTGGAGCGTCTCGGGCACGTCGCCCTTGACGATCCGGTGCGCGAGCCCCTCGGCGATCGCGGTCTTGCCGACCCCCGGCTCACCGATGAGGGCCGGGTTGTTCTTCGTGCGCCGGCTGAGGATCTGGATGACCCGCTCGATCTCTTTCTCGCGGCCGATGACCGGGTCGAGCTGGCTCGCCTTGGCCATCGCGGTGAGGTTGACGCCGAGCTGATCGAGCGTCGGCGTCTTCGAGCTCGCCGACTTGCCGCCGGCGGCGGCGGTCTCAGCCGCCTGGGGGTGCTGCTGGCCGAGCGTCGCGATGACCTGGTGCCGGACCTTCTCCAGCGAGACACCGAGCGACTCGAGGACGCCTGAGGCGATGCCCTCACCTTCGCGGACGAGCCCGAGGAGGAGGTGCTCGGTGCCGACGTGGCTGTGGCCGAGCTTGCGCGCTTCGTCTATGGCGAGCTCGATCACCTTCTTGGTGCGCGGCGACAGCGTGATCTCGCTGGGGGATGTCGTGGAGTCGCCGCGGCCGATGATGAACTCGACGGCCGTGCGGACCTTCGATAGCTCGACGCCCAGGGAGTCGAGGACGCGCGCGGCGACGCCTTCGCCCTCGCGGACGAGTCCGAGGAGGAGATGCTCCGTTCCTATGTAGTTGTGGTTGAAACGGATCGCCTCATCCTGGGCGAGCGCGAGCACCCTCTTGGCGCGGTCGTTGAAGCGGTCGAATGGTCCCATTTGTCGCGTCTTCTAAAGGTATATCGGTCCAGTTGACATCTGGTTCCGATTATACGTTCGCATCACGGCTTGTCCGCGATTCGTACACGACATTTCCTGAAGCTTGACGCATGGAGAGCGAGAGTCGACGCCGCTCGGGGTCGATCGCCACCACTCGGACACGCACAGAATCACCCGATCGAAGTACCTCGCTCGGGGCCGCGATGCGGCGTCCGGCAATCTCGCTGACGTGTATCAATCCTTCCACCCCACTTGGCACGCGGGCGAACGCGCCGTATGCCATGACGCGCGTCACCGTGGCATCGACCTCGGAACCGACCTGTAGTTCGCGCAGCGCCCGAACCCAGGGGGTCCTCCCCAAGGCGCTTGATCGATAGCGAGATCCGTCCTCGCTCGCGATCGACGTTCGTGACCAGCACACGCACGCGGTCGCCGGCGTGATAGAGAGAGGTGGGCTCGACGCCCTTGTCCCACGTGATCTCAGAACGGTGGACCAGGCCATCGGCGATGCCGACGTCGACGAAGATGCCGAATGTGGTGACGCCGGCCACCGCGCCGTCGAGCACCTGGCCCTCCGCGAGCTGGGACGATGCTTCCTCCTTTCGCCGTCGCCGCAGTTGCTGCGCGGCAGCCTTCTCCGAAAGGATCAGACGGTCGCGCCGCTGATCGGCCTCGATGACCTTGAGCGGAAGGCGCTTGCCGACCAGGGCGCGTAGGGCGTCGGGCACGGCGCCGGGATCCTCACCGCCGAGGTTTCCGACGGACGCGAGCTGCGACAGCGGGACGAACCCGCGCAGTCCGACGTCCACGACCAGCCCGCCGCGGTTGGCCTCGACCACCTCGGCCTCGACGACTTCCCCGCTCTTCTGAAGCTCGGCGACGCGGGTCCACTGACGGCGGTTGCGCGCGCGGCGCAGCGAGAGGACGACCCGCCCGTCGGGCCCTTCCGGCTGGACGACGGCCGCGACGATCCTGTCGCCAACCGCGACATCGGTGCCTTCCCCGCTCGCCTCGCGCAGCGAAAGCACCCCCGCTGAGCGTCCACCGAGGTCGACGAGCACTTCATCGCCGCTCACCGAGGCGACGACCCCTTCGACGACCTCTCCCCCGCGCAGCGGCCGGAGCGCACGCTCGTCGGCTTCAATCCCGGCGAGGAGCTCCTCCATGGTCTCGGGGTCGGCCGCCACGGACGCCGAGCGGGCAAACGACGTGCCATCGGTACAATCCGGCAAACGCAGGGGGCGAGGGAGGGACACCGTCAACTCGACGGCACGCTGGCCCGAGCGACTCTCCCACATATCCGCTCTTCTCCGCGCTGAGGGAGCGGCGGTGCTCGCGACTACTTCCGACAAGCTCAGCACCGTTTTCGCGCACGACATCTCACCCGATACCGATTGGCGCTCGATCTTCGACGCGGACGCCGTCGTGCGCGCACTCGGCGGGACTCCGACCGGTACGCCGGTCGCGGCCGGCCGCTGGGACGATCAGGCCGCGTTCGCGCTCCTGACGAGGATCGATCTTCCCGACGGCGCTGCTCTCCTCTGCGCGCTCCGACACGGGGTGCCCTTCGACACCGTCGAGCTCGCCACCGCCACCGCCGCGGCCGAGCTTCTCGCGATGAGCGTGGGAGACGGCCGCGCGATCACCGAGGCGAAGCACGAGAGCGCAGAGAACGTCGACCGCGTCGCCCTGCTCGAGCAGCTCCTCGACGGTCTCGAGGGCACCCACGACGCATCGGCGCTCCTCGCTCGCGCGGCCGACGAGATCGCCACTCGCATCGGCGCGGGCGGCGCGTCGATCATGCTCGTGGAGGGCGACGAGCTCCGGGTCAAGGCATCGGTCGGACTTGGCGTGCCGGTCGGCCACGGGCAGCGGGTGGATGAAGGGATCGCGGGCTGGGTGGTGAGCCGAGGCGAGAAGGTGATCCTGCGCGGGCCTATCGACGACGCGCGATTCCGCGGGAGCGATCCCGAAGCGGGCGAAGCGGTGAGCATGCCCATCCGCGCGGGCGACGAGGTCATCGGCGTCCTGAACGTCAAACGCCCGATCGGGGATGTTGGGTTCGGCGAGAAGCTTGGCGTCCTCGAAGCCATCGCCGGCGACGTCGCACGCGCCCTGGTGGCGATCAACCGGATCGATGACCTAGAGCGCGAATGGCGGGCCGAGCTCGCGCTCGAAGACGTCATGCGGCACGCCGCGGCGAGCGACGGCGACGCGGCGGCGCGGACCGCCGCGAGCTCTTTCGGCCACCACGCGGTCGCGGTCCGAGCGATGGACGGCAGGTTGCTCGCGCTTCACGCCGACGACAAGGAGTGCCGCGACGCCGCACTCGAGGCGAGCGCGAAGGTCGAGGCGGCGCCGGGCGCCGGTGTCCGGGTCGGCGTCGCGCGGCACGGCCGGCCGTACGAGCCGAAGGAAGAGCAGCTCGCCGGACGCGCCGCGGAGGCGCTCGGTCTGCTTGGACACACCGAAGCGGAGTCGGCGCCCGCGCGACACTCGGGCATCCGGGTGCTCGCCGTCGAGGACCACCCGGTGATGCGGCTGGGACTCCGGGCGCTGCTCGAGCGAGAGGGGCTGATCATCGCCGCGATCACGGCGACGTGCGCCGAGGCCGTCGACGCGGTCCGCGAGAGCGAGCCCGACGTGGTGCTGCTCGATCTGGGTCTTCCCGACGCGGTCGGCGCGGCCGCGGTCGAGCGAATACGTGAGGTCTCGTCGTCCGTCCCGATCATCGCGTTCAGCATCGAGCGCACCCCGGAGGTCATCCGGGCCGTGCTGCGCGCCGGGGCGAACGGGTACGTCTCGAAGGACGCCCCCTCGGCGCAGGTCGTCGCCGCGCTCCAGGCGGCCGTCGAGGGGCTCACCGCCCTCGGCTCGGCTGAGGCGCAGGCGCTGAGCCGCTCGACGGAGGCCCACCCGATCGCCGAGGCACCCGAGGAAACGACGGACGGAGAGGTGGACGAGTCGGAGCCAGGCGCCGCGGTGCCGGTCCGGGAGCCGCTCACGCCGCGAGAGCTCGAGCTGCTCCGCTACCTCGCCGAGGGGTACACGAACAAGGAGATCGCGCGCGCCATGGTGCTTGCCGAGGACACAGTCAAGAAGGGCGTGCAGACCCTCATCGCGAAGCTCGGCGCCACCGATCGGACGCATGCGGTGGTCCTGGCGTTACGGCGTCATCTCATCGAATAGCGTTAGCCCTTCGTACCCGTTCTGCCGGGTTACCGAGCGTCATGTCTCACGTTTTTCCAGTAGGCCTCTCGCTCGTGGGCCTCGTGCCCGCGGCCGCTGTCCGACCGGGTACCGGCCGTGAGTGGGCTCGTATGCATGCCCGCCGAGGGCCGGAATGGTCGTCCTCCGAATGGGTATCCCAAAACGACCTGACTGGGGATTAACCGCCAGCCGCTGCGCGCGCACAGTTCGCGGGCCGTCGCACGGGAAGGGGCGGGATCTCGTCGAGGTCCCCGGTGGTCGGGCGACGGGGCGGAGGGGGACTTTGGCGAACTCGGCCCAGCTTTGGGCACGGTGCCGGGCGGGCGATGCTGCGGCGCGGTGCGCGCTCATCGAGAGCTACGTGCCGCTCGCAACCCGGATTGCCCGAGGCATGAACGTCCCGGTCGGCGCGGTCGCCGGCCCGGATGACCTCGAGTCCGCCGCGCTGATTGGGCTGATCGACGCCGTCGATCGGTTCCAGCCCGAGCGAGGGGTCCCTTTCGAAGGCTATGCGAGCTTGCGTATCCGCGGCGCCGTCCTCGACGAGGTGCGGCGGGTGGACGTACTCGGACGGGCGGACCGTCGGCGCCAGCGCGAGGCCGCGGCGCAGGGGGAGGAGGGCTCCTACCTCGGGACCGTATCGCTCGATGAGCTCATCGAGAGCGGGTACCGCGGGGGAGAGCAGCAGGACGAACTCGCGGAGCGCTACGAGGCGGAAGACCTCCGCACGCGTGTGCGCTCCGCGATGGCCTGCTTGCCGGCCCGTCAGAGCGAAGTCCTCGAGCGTTACTACGGCCAGTCGTTGACCCTTCGGGAGGCCGGACTCCGGATGGGGATCAGCGAGGCGCGCGCCTGTCAGCTCCACGGCCGCGCGATCCAGAACCTTCGGCGGCAGCTGTCAGTCGTTATCCACGCCGCGGTTCCAGCGCGGCACGTTCCCGCGGCCGCCTAGGTCTCAGCTCACGAGGGCGAGCTCGCGCTGCGCCGGCAGGAAGGCTTCAGCGCTCAGGTCGAGCCGACCCACATCGGCGAGCCAGACCGCGAGCCCGAGCGGACGCAGCAGACGCGCGATGGCGTCACGCCGCGCGAACGGGTCACCGAGGAGCCTCGCGAGGTCGTCGAAGAGCGGATGCGTCACGGTCTGGAACCCTGTCAGCCCGTTGCCTGTCTCGGGAGGGTTCGCCGCGAACGGTCCGAGCCGATCGTACTTCCAGCGCACGTAGTCGGCGCGACTCGTGCTGTGCGCGATGCGGAGCCGGCGCTCGCGCGGCCGGCCGACGAGCCGGCCGTCGCCGAGGAGCGAGCCGAAGATGACCTGGAACTGGACCGGGTCCGGCGGGATCCGACGCAGAGCGAGCCGGGGATGCTCCACCACAACGATGACCTCGGCTCGCCCTTGCGGGAAAAAGAAAAGACCTCGGCGCTTGCGCGTCGAAGTCTTTAGATCCCGGCCCTGACCTATTTTCCCGGGGACCGACGTCCCGAGTATCTTCGGCGCTGGTGGGCTTGACTACTGTGTTCGGGATGGGAACAGGTATGACCCCACCGCTCCAAGGACCGAGGTCTCCATTTTACCGAGGCACTCGTTCGCCAGCAACTGCTCATGGCCGAATGTTCTGGTTCAGCCGGAAGACGTTCTCGGGATCGTGTGTGCGCTTGAGCTTGCGAAGTCGCTCGTACTTCGCGTTTCCGTAGATCCCGCGGACGACGTCGTCGCCCTCCTCGACGACGTCATTGACGTATTGGCCGGCCCTCGTAAAAGGCTTGAGGGCAGCCATAGCCGCGCGGCCCCAGGCGATGTGATCGCCGTCTCGCTCTTTTTCGACCCAGAAGGCTTCGGCACCCAGCCAGTACGCCGCTCCGCGACCGGTGAAAGCCATCGCGTCCTCCGGCACATTGGCGATCGCGCCCCCCTGCGCCCAGAGACCGATCGAGCACTCACCGGGCGCGACGGAGACTTGCTCCGCCGCTCTGTCCACCGCGGCGTCCGCTAGCTCGTCCAGGAAGGCGCCCTTCATGTAAAAGCGCTTACCCCAGGCCATCTCTTCATCGCTCATCGTCTGCACTGCGAGGTATGTCGTCGGCGTGAACGCCTCGACGAGCGGCTCGAGCCGATCGCGAAGCGCGCGCAGGTCGCGCTCGGCATCCTTCTGATCGCCGAAGTGCGTTGCGCCGACCGCAACGGTCGCGTTTCCTCTGGGGCCGCCCGTCGCCGCCCGCCCGCCGGGCGCGTTCGCAAAGTTCAACCCAAGATGGATGTGCTCCGGCGCCGACCGCGATAGATCCCGATAGAGCGCCGCGGCCTCGCGAGCCCGCTCGATCGGGAAGACGACCACGGCGGTGGTCACGTTCGGCCCGATCGGGTGCAAACGGAACTCGAACGCCGTGGCGATCCCAAAGTTCGCGCCGGCACCGCGTAGCCCCCAGAAGAGCTCGGGATCGTCCTCGTCGCTCACATGACGGAGGACTCCGTCCGGGGTGACGAGGTCGACCGAGAGGAGGTTGTCGATGGTGTACCCGTGCTTTCGCTGAAGACGCCCCATGCCGCCGCCAAGCGTCAGGCCCGCAACACCCGTATGCCCGACGACCCCGACCGGGCAGGCGAGTCCGTACTCCTGGGCGGCCCGGTCCAGCTGCTCGAGAAGTGCGCCGCCCTGGACTCGCGCGGTCCGCTTCGTGGGATCGACGTGAACGGTTCGCATGCCCGAGAGATCGATGACTATGCCGCCGTCGCAGGTCGAGAACCCGGCCACGCTGTGGCCGCCGCCGCGGACCGCGATCACCAGATCTTGTTCGCGCGCGAAGCGCACGGCGGCGATGACGTCCTCTACACGAGTGCAGCGTGCGACGATCGCGGGATGGCGGTCGGCGATGGCATTCCACACGACGCGCGAGCTGTCGTACTCGGCGTCGCCGGGGACGATCAACTCCCCGCGAAACTTCTCTCGGAGCGTTCCAAGCGAGGCCGCATCGAGGTTCTGCGTGACCGACATGCTTCCCTCCCGGCGTGACGAAGACGACCCATGCGTGAGTCTGGCAAAAGAAGGGGGCCCTCACAGAACGGAGGCCTATTCGAGTGAGGCGCCCGGATTCGCTGGCAGGCCGAGAGCCCGTTAGCTCCTCGTCCGTGGAAGCTGGACGGCGAGGATCGATGAAAGAGGGCCGGCGACGATCTGTCCACCTGGCTCCCGGAACATGAAGCCGACTGATGTGATGAGTTGGCCGTCCCCACGAGCGACGGCCTGATCCCCGTCCATGAACTCGTACGCGTCGAGCGCGAACGACTCGGGCTCGACCTCGTGCCAGCGGTCCGCGAGCAGGACGTGTTTGATCTCATAGACCTGAATTCCAAGCGTCATCGGCGCACCTCCGGTGTGGCCAACCTTATTCCGGCGCGCGAGGTTGGCGCGGTACGCATGGTGACGGATGGCAAAGAAAGAGGCCTCCACAAAAAGCGGAGGCCTCTTTTGAGCTTCACGGTGATCGTGACGAGGAAGACGAACGAATTGTTCGTACCGCGCCGGGACCGTCGTTGGCCCGGCTGGGTGCTGAAATTAGGTCAAGCCCTCGACCGTTAGTACGACTCAGCTCCAGATCTTGCGATCCTTCCACCTGTCGCCTATCAAACACGTAATCTACGTGCGGTCTTACCTGGTTACCCAGA
>DASYTL010000021.1:0-108341 GCA_036002305.1 Candidatus Limnocylindria bacterium | reverse complement strand
CAGGACTTCATCCAGATCGACACGACGAACATCCTCTTCATCTGCGGCGGCGCGTTCGAAGGTCTCGAGAAGATCGTCGAGGCGCGCGTCGGCAAGAAGACGATGGGCTTCGGGGCGACGCTTCGTGACAACACCAAGGAGACGTCGGCGGTCCTCGAGCAGGTCATGCCCGACGATCTTCTGAAGTACGGGCTCATCCCCGAGTTCGTGGGCCGGCTCCCGGTCGTCGTGCCGCTGCAGGCGCTGGACGAGGGCGACCTCATGCGCATCCTCACGGAGCCGAAGAACGCGATCGTGAAGCAGTATCAGAAGTTCCTCGCGCTCGACAAAGTGGAGCTCCAGCTCACGCCGGATGCGCTTCAGGCTGCGGCCAAGGGCGCGGCCAAGCGGAAGACCGGCGCCCGCGGGCTCCGGACGATCATCGAGGAGGTTCTGCTCGACGTGATGTACGAAATCCCGTCGAGCACGAACGTCCGCAAAGTCGTCGTCACCGGCGATTCGATCGAGGGCCGCATGAAGCCGCTCCTCCTCTCGAAGACCGAGCAGATCTCGCTCGAGGGAGACGAGGCCACCGCTTCGTAGCGCGGTCGTGCCAAAGCTTTTGATCAATCTCGGGCTCACGGGTAGGGGCCCCTGGGCACGGAGTGACCCGGAGACAAGCTCAGGGCTGAATGGTTCGCTCCTCGCGGCAAAGCCGCTCGTCGCTCATGCCTAAGCTCTATTACGCGAGCCCGCGAGACCTTCCGGTGATCGAGCCGCATCCAGGGGTGAAAGGCCGCGTCGTCCACGCGCAATACGCGACACTGGTCGTCTACGACTACGCGCCCAAGACGATCGTGGAGACACACAAGCATGACGTCGAGCAGGTCGGGGTCGTCGTGAAGGGCTCGCTCGCCATGGTGATCGCCGGCGAGCAGCGCATCCTCATGCCGGGAGACAGCTTCCGCATCCCCGCACGGACGGCGCACGGCGCGCGGGTGTTCGAAGAGCCGACGATGGTCATCGATGTGTACGCTCCGCCGCGCGGCGACCTCGGGCAGCCGGCTGAGGTGAGCGCGTCAACGGCGAAGGCGTAGCGCCTTCGTATACCCGGCGGACACCACGCGATCACGGCATGGTGCTATGCCCATCGCCTCGTGGGGGAGGTGAGGGCGATGTTTCGCTTCTTCGTCGTCGTTACCGCTGCCGTCCTGCTCAGCGTGAGCGTCGGGAATGCGGCCTTAGCCCGAGGCACGCTGTGGTGCGCCGTGGATCCGGTTCTGTTGGTCAACGGTCGCATGTCCGACGTCCAGGTCGTATTCGATCAGTCACAGATCCCGAACGTGCTGCCACCGGTCACGTTCCGGTTCCACGTTCCGAGCAATGCCACGGCCACGGTCACCATGCCCGCGTCAACGGTGCCCTACACGGTCGAGGTCCTGTACGACCTGGCATCTGTGCCAAAGAAGGGCGACCTCGTCGTGACGGTCGAGACTTTGGTCAGAGCGGATGCCGTCTTCCAGACCCAAACCTCCGTGCGAATGGCGAAAGGGGTGTTCTTCGCGGTCAGCGGCTGGTCCGGGTCGACGACAGTGATTTCCTACACCCTTAAGTAGCGTGGGCCACATCCGTGCCGCACTGAGGCTGTATGTCGCGGCCGTGCTCATCACAGCCTGCCTCGCTGCTCTGATGCTTGCGCCGAACGACGTCCCCGCCGATCTGGGCCTCGCATCCGGCCTGATCGTCTTCGCGACCTTCGCCCAGCTGCGCCCTATCCACCTCACCCAGAAGACGAAGATGACGGTCGAGGACACGGCCACGTTCGCCGCGGCGCTCCTCCTCGCGCCGTGGCTGGCCCTCGTCGTCGCCGCGGCGAGCACGCTCATCGTGTACACGCGTCGCCGGGGTGCCCCGTGGTTCGAGGGGGCGTTCAACGCCGCCGCCTCGGGCGTCTCAACGCTCGCCGCGGCTTGGATCTTCGGCGCGCTCGGCGGCGACCGTTCCTCCGTAGCGGCGTACGCGGCAGCGGCCGCCGGCAAGTACCTGCTCCACACCAGCCTCATTGATATCGCGGTCGGCCTCCAGCTTCGGCGCAATCCGCTCGCGACCTGGTGGAATGTGCACCAGCGCGAGCTGCCGCAGTCGACCGCGCTGTACGCGCTGGGCGCGCTCACCGCGATTGTCGCCGGTGTGTATCCGCTCGCGATCGGGCTCTTCGCTCTTCCCGTTGCCGCGGTCTTCGTGTCGATGCGCGAGGCCGCCCACATACGGGCACGGACTCGTGACGCGATCGTCGAGTTCGCGAAGCTCATCGACTTGCGCGACCGCTACACGCACGGGCACTCCCAACGCGTTGCGGATCTCTCCGAACACATCGCCCGGCGGCTTCGGCTCGACCAATCGCAGATCGATCTGATCCGCGACGCGGCGCTGCTACACGACCTGGGGAAGGTCAGGACTTCCGACGCGGTCCTCCAAAAGCCGGGGCCGCTCGACCACGAGGAGCAGCACGAGATGCGCCTGCATGCCGAGGCCGGCGCGGAGCTCCTCAGGCGATTGCCTGAATTCTGGGAGGGCGCTTCCCTCGTCAGGTCGCACCACGAGCGGTACGACGGGACCGGCTATCCGCGTGGTCTCGCCGGTGCGGAGGTACCTCTCGAGGCCGCCGTGATCGCCGTCGCGGACGCTTGGGACGCGATGACGAGCGACCGCCCGTATCGCCGAGCGCTTCCGCTCCAGGAAGCACGCGCCGAGATCAACAGAGGTCGCGGCTCGCAGTGGGCGCCCATCGTCGTCGACGCGCTCAGCGCGGTCCTGGATGATCAGCTGCCCTCCGCGGTCCCCGCTGCGGCCACCATCGCGATCGCGGGGCGGTGATCCCGCCGGAGGCCGCGCCCAAGACGATGGTCGAGAGCCCACCCCAGTGGTCAACGTCTTCGCCCCGCGGCATGCGGAGCTGCCGAAGGCGCGGAGCGCCGGGAGACCGCGGCTAAGCCCCGAGTAAAGGGTTCGCGCTGCCAGAGGGCGAGAACGTCAAGGCCAGCCCGAGAAACCAAGCAGCGGAGCGCGATCAGGACAAGAGGTGCGCTGTCGCCGATCTCACAGGCGCCTTCCGGCTGCCGATTGAAGCGCGTGCAGTTGTCGATCGTCTGCTGTGTGAAGTAAGGACGAGCGCCTCAGCGCGGTGGCCGTCCCGCCCCAAGCGCGGCCCGGGCAAGCCCGCGGAGCGCGAGCGTCGCCACCACGAAGACGATCAACACCCAGCATTGAGCGCGACGCCGCTCGGTGCGCGTACAAAAAAACACGCCAAAGATCGCCCAAAGACCCAGATGGCGACGCGCCCGAGACCTGATCGACGCGCGCGTCCCGCACATGACAAGTCTGATACGGCCGCTTCCGATCGTCTTGACGCGCGTTGTCGACGGGGCCGATCGCCCGACAGACCGGCAGAAGCAGCTCACGCGCAAGCGCACATCGCCTAGCCCTCGGTCTTCCGCGGGAGCGTTCGCGGCACCGGTCCTGCACCCGGGATGACCGTGCCCAATCTGCTCCTACGCGTCGTCTTCGCGCTGTCGATCGTCGGGGTGGCGATCGGCATGACGGCCGCCGCCTCCGACACGGTCGCCCGCTGCGACGCGACCTCGGTCAGCGTCGCGAGCGGCGGAACCGCGGCATGCGCCCCGGCGCCGGTCGTCGCGGGCTACCAGGGCGCGCCGAACACCGCCGAGAGCGCCGGCGCTCCCGCCGGGGCGGATCGCGCCGCTCCGAGCGCATTCACGCCGCAGGCGACGATGCTGGTCGCGCTCGCTACCGGCCTCGTGGTCCTTTCGATCTTCGCTATCCTTTTGGGCTACCGGCCACGACCGGGAGGAGTACGGGCCTCGCACCGATAGAGAAGGCGCGCCACCGGTGAAAGCGCGCCGCGGCAAGAGGCCCCGAAGGTCGCCCGCGAGCCGGTTCGGGTCCGCCCGTTAGCGCGGGAAAAGGCGCGACGCGTCGTCGCGTGAATCTGGGTGGTACCGCGGGTCCCGACTCGCCCCAGGCGAGCCGGGACTTTGTTTTGTCCGGCGACGGACGATAAGGAGGTACGACCGATGGCGACGACGATCCCCGCACCGCCCGCGTCGGCGCTCGAGCTCGCGGAGAAGAACTTCCGTCCCGCCGCCGTCGAGGCCGACCTCTACGAGTGGTGGGAGCGGTCCGGCTTCTTCAAGCCTGACGAGGGGAGCCACGAGCGGCCCTTCGTGATGATGCTGCCGCTGCCGAACGTCACCGGCGATCTCCATCTCGGGCACGCGCTCGGCTTCGGCGGCTACGAGGACCTCATCGCGCGCTGGCACCGGATGCGTGGCGAGCCGACGCTCTACATGCCCGGCACCGACCACGCCGGGATCATCGCGCAGTACGTGGTCGAGCAGGAGCTCGCGAAGGAGGGCATCACCCGACAGCAGCTCGGCCGCGAGAAGGTCCTCGAGGAGATGTGGAAGTGGATGGACCACTATCGCCCGCGGATCGAGAAGCAGCTGCGCCTCCTGGGATGCTCGCTCGACTGGTCGCGGCCGAACTTCACGATGGAGCCTTCCAAGCAGCGCGCCGTCCGGACGCACTTCATCCGCCTCTACAAGCGCGGTCATCTCTACCGCGACGACCGGATCGTGCACTGGTGCCTGCAGTGCCAGACCACGTACTCCGACCTCGAGGTGAAGCACGTTGAGCGCACCGATCCGCTCTACTACGTGCGTTACCCCTGGGCCGGGGCGATGCCCGCGGGAACTCCGGATGTCGTCGTGGCGACGACGCGCCCCGAGACCATCGTCGCCGACGTCGCCGTGGCCATGCACCCCGACGACGAGCGCTGGAAGGCGCTCGTCGGCAAGGAGGTCCTCGTGCCGATCGTCGAGCGGCGGGTGAGGATCATCGCCGACGAGGCTGTCGATCCCTCGTTCGGAACAGGTGCGCTCAAGATCACCCCCGGACACGACGCCACCGACTTCGAGATCGGAAAGCGCCACGGGCTGCCCGTGATCTCGGTCATCGACAAGCGCGGGATGATGACGCCCGCGGCGGGATCGCTCGCCGGGCCGGACCGGGACACGGCGCGCGCGATGATGGTCTCCAAGCTGCGCGCGAAAGGCCTCATCGTGAGGGAGGAGCAGGTCACGCACGCGATCGGAGTGCACGAGCGGTGCGGGACGGTGGACGAGCCCCTGGTCATGAAGCAGTGGTGGGTGCGCATGGACCGGCTCGCCCCGCCGGCGATCGCCGCGGTGCGCGATGGCCGGATCACGATCCACCCGCGCTACCAGGAGAAGGTCTTCTTCAACTGGATGGAGAACATCCGCGACTGGCCGGTCTCGCGGCAGATCTGGTGGGGGCATTCCATCCCGGCCTGGTTCTGCCGCGATTGCGACGCGGTGATCGTGCCCGATGAAGACGCGCCGGATCCGACGCGGTGCCCGAAGTGCCGGAGCGACGACATCTACCAGGATCCCGACGTGCTCGACACCTGGTTCTCGTCCGCGCTCTGGCCATTCACCACGCTCGGCTGGCCGGACGAGACGCCGGATCTGCGGCGCTACTACCCGGGGAGCCTGCTCGAAACGGGCTACGACATCGTGTTCTTCTGGGTCGCGCGCATGATCATGATGGGCCTCGAGGAAATGGGGGACATCCCCTTCCACTCGGTGTATCTCCACGGGCTCGTACGCGTCGGCTCGGTGAAGATGAGCAAATCGCTCGGGAACGTGGTGAGCCCCGTCGGCTTGATCGAGGAGCACGGCGCCGACGCGCTGCGCTTCGCTCTGGTGAACGGCGTCGCGGCGGGCGCCGACAGCCAGCTGTCGCAGGACAGGCTCGACCACGCGCGGAACTTCGCCAACAAGCTCTGGAACATCTCGCGCTTCGCGCTGCGGCAGATCGACGAGCATCCGGAGGCGTTCCACGGCCACACCGCGGATCAGCGGCCGCAGGCGATGGGCGACGAGGCGCGCTGGATCCTGTCGCGCACCGACGCGGCGATCGCCGAGAGCAGCCGGCTCATCGAGGGTTATCTCTTCGGCGAATACCTCGCCGCGCTCGAGGGCTTCGTGTGGGGCGAGCTCGCGGACATCTACGTCGAGCTGGCCAAACCCTCGCTCCGAAGCGGCGACGCCACGGAGACCGTGCGCACCCTCGCCTACGCGCTGGACCGCGTGCTGCGGCTCCTCCATCCGTCGATGCCGTTCATCACCGAGACGATCGCGCTGCAGCTCTGGCAGCGCACCGGGAAGTCGGAGCCATCGGCGTCGCTCGTCGTCTCGCGCTGGCCGGAGCCGGGCGCACGCGATTCCGCGCTCGAGGAGCGCTTCGCGGTCTTCGTCGACGTCGTCCGGACGATCCGGAATCTCCGTCAGCAAGCCGGGCTCGATCCGTCGGCACGCGCACGCGTCTCGCTCGCCGGCGAGACGGCCTCGATCCGCGAGCTCCTCGGTCAGATCGGCGAGCTCACCAGAAGCGAGGTGACGGTCGGGCGGGGCGAGGGCACCGCCACCGTCGTGCGCGCCATCGAGGTTCGGCTCGCGGCCAAGCGCGACGCCGCCGGCGAGCGCGAGCGGCTCGAGCGCGAGCTCGCCCTGGCCCGCGACCTCGTGCGCCGCTCGCGCGAGCTCCTCGGGCGGGAAGGCTTCGCCGAGAAGGCGCCGAAGGAAGTCGTCGAGAAAGAGCGGGCGAAGCTTGCCGAGCGTGAGGAGCGCGTGCGGCTGCTCGAACAGGAGATCCGCCGGCTGGAATAGCCAAGAGCGGCGGATCTCTCCGCCGCTCTTCGGTCAGTCGCCGCTACGCGTCGTCACTTGTTGTCTTTGAGGATGTTGTTCGCCTTGGTCGCCGCGTCCCGCAGCGCGTCCTCGGCCTTGGCCTTCTTGGTGGTGATCTTGGTCTGCATCTCGTCGACGGCGCTCCGGATCTCTTGATAGCCGCGGATGCTCGGACCCGCGACGCTCAGCGGGATGAGGTCGAAGGCCTGCTTGCTCTGCGGCCGCCTCGTCCAGTAGTCCTTGAGCGCCTGATCGTTTGCGGCCGAAGCCCGCAGCGGCATGTAGCCCGACAGCGACGCCCACTTCGCCGTCTGCTTGCTGTCGCTGAACCACTTCAGGAACTCCCAGGACGCGAGCTGCTTCTCGGGCGTGCTCTTGGTGATCGCGACCACGCCGCCGAACTGGATCTGCTTCGCGCTGCCGCCACCATCCGGCCAGGGGACGACGCTCCAGTTGAGTGGCTTTCCCTTGAGCGTGTCGATGATGAAACCAATGGAGGTGCTGGTGGCCCCGACGTAGAGGAGGTTGCCCTCCGCGAAGCGGTCCTGCCAGTCGAAGGCCTTCGGGATGTAGCACCAGCCGTCGTTGATGCAGCGCTCGAGCAGCTGCAGGCTGGCGAGGCCCTCCTTGCCGTCGAACGCGACAGCGCTCAGGTCGCTCTTGACGATGCTTCCGCCCCGGTTGACGACCTGGCCCAGGAAAGTCTCGATGCTGAACGTCGAGCTCCCCCAGCGCGTCGTCTTGCCGCTGGCGTCGGTCTTCTGTGCGGCCTTCGCCTGTTTCTCGAACTCCTCCCACGTCTTCGGAAGCGCCGTGAACCCGAGCTCCTTCGCGAGATCGTCGTTGCGATAGAGGACCTCGAGGCTCTTGATGAACGGGAAGGAGAGGCTCCTGTTTCCGTACTGCGGGTACTTGGTCGACTCGAGGTAGGGCTTGTAGATGTCGGCGAGGCTCTCCTTGGTGAGGCCGTTCTTCTTCGAGTTGATGTAGGGGTCGAGCTCGACGATGGCGCCGGCCTTGGCGTAGTCGGCGACCTGATTTTCGACGGCGACGACCATCTCCGGGGTGGCGCCCGCCTGGATCGCGCCGAGCATCTTCTGATAGATGCCGGTGTAGGAGATCCCGCCGGACTGATCCTCGGCCTTCACGGTGATGCCCTTGCCGTTCGTCGAGTTGAAGTCGGCGATCATCTCGTTGAAGCCCTTGGCGAGGACGCCGGTCTGGTTGTGCCAGAGCGTCACCTGGACCGGGCCGCTCAGCGTGATGTCCGCGTCGGTGCTCGCGGCGGGCGTGGCCTGTTCCCCCGGCCCGCACGCCCCCACGAGGAGCGCGGCGATCGCGGTGACGAGAAGAGCCCTGCGCATGGTTCCCATCCTCCCTGTTACGCCAGAGGCCTATCCGCGGATGCCTGTCCGGGCGACGCCATCGATGAAGTAGCGCTGCGCGATGAGGTAGACGACGAGGGTCGGCAGGATCACGAACGCCGCTCCCGCCATGAGCAGATGGTAGCGCGAGCCTCCCTCGCTGGTGAACTGCACCAGCATTACCTGGATGGGCCGGATCTCCGGGCGCGCCGTCACGATGAGCGGCCAGAGGAACGCGTTCCAAGAGCTCAGGAACGAGAGCAGCGCGACCGTGATCAGGGCGGGCCGGACGAGCGGTAGCGCGACCGACCACAGAAAGCGGAGATGGCCCGCCCCGTCCATGCGCGCCGCATCCTGAAGCTCCTGCGGTACCGAAAGGAAGAACTGCCGCAGGAGGAAGATCGAGAACACGCTCGCGAGGAAGGGGACGATCTGCGCCGTGTAGGTGTCGTACCACCCGAGGAACCGGCGGCTCATGAGCACGAAGTTGGGGATGAGCGTCGCCTCGTTCGGGATGAAGATCGTCGCGAGCAGGATGCCGAAGAGGATCGAGCGGCCACGGAAGCGCATCCGCGCGAAGGCGTAGCCCGCGAGAACGGCGGTCGCGACCTCTCCGATCGTCGTCAGCGTCGCGATGAAGATGGTGTTCGCGAAGGCATTGGCCCAGAGCGTGTGGGGGTACTGCCAGGCCTCGACCCAGTTCTCCGGGTGCCAGGAGGTCGGCCAGAGCACGGGCGGGCTCTTCGCCGCCTCGGCGAAGTCCTTGAAGGAGGTCGTGAACATCCAGTAGAAGGGGAAGGCCGCGACGACGCCGCCGAAGATCAGGAGCGCGTGCTTGGCCAAGCCTGGGGCGAGCGTCCGGCTACTCATAGAAGACCTTGCGCCCCAGGACGCGGAACTGGAAGAGCGTGATCGCGATGATGATGAGCACGAAGATGAACGACATCGCCGCGCCGAGACCGATGCCGTTCGCCGCCGTGCGCTCGAAGAACGTCTTGAAGATCAGGAGCGGCACCGTCCGCGTCGTGTCGAGCGGCCCGCCGTTGGTGAGCACGTAGATCTGCGAGAACGAACGCATCGCGCCGATCGTCGCGATGATCGCGACGAAAAAGATCGTGGGTGAGAGCAGAGGCAGCGTGATGCGTCTCAGGATCTGGCGCTCGCCCGCGCCGTCGATCCGGGCCGCGTCGTAGAGCTCACGCGAGATGTTCGTCAATCCGGCCAGGAAGATGACGACCTGGAAGCCGATGAAGTGCCAGATCGTGAAGATCGTTACCGCGAGGAGCGAGATGCTGGGTCCGGCCAGTGACTCCGGAACGCTCGCGCCGAGCGCCGAGCCCACCATCTCGAAGAGCCCGCGCGGCTCGCGCAGCCAGGCCTGAGAGCCGATCCCGACCAGGCCGAGGAGGTAATTGAGGAAGCCGAAATTTGCGTCGAAGATCCACTCGAAGATCGTCGCCGCGGCGACGACCGACGTGATGTAGGGCATGAAGTACACGACCCGGTAGGCGCCGCGGCCGGCCGTCCCCTGGTAGAGCACGAACGCGACGATCAGCGCGACGACCATCTCGAAGGGCACGGTCAGCAGCACGTACCAGACGGTCACGCCCAGCGCGTTCACGAACTCGCCGAAGCGCGAGCCGGATGGGTCTAGGATGGCCGCGTAGTTCTCGAACCAGGCCCAGCGCTCGTAGATGACGCTCCATTTGGTGAGGCTCATCACGAACGCGGCGATCCCCGGCAGGATGTGGAACAGCCCGATGAGGATCAGCGCGGGCGCGAGGAAGAGGTAGGCCTCGACGTGCTCGAGAAGGATGCGGCGGCGTCGTGAGGCCATCCGGATTCCAGCGGACATGACCCCTGCAGCCACCGTCAGCGATGATAGGCGGGACGTGCCCATCTACGATTACCGATGCGACCACTGCGGCCACTCGTTCTCCGCGGTGCAGTCGTTCAAGGACCAGCAGCTCGAGAAGTGCCCGAAGTGCGGCAAGCGGCCGCGCCGCCTCATCGCGGCGCCCGCGATCGTCTTCAAGGGGTCGGGCTGGTACAAAACCGACAGCCGGCCCTCCGACAAGAGCGATGCGAAGTCCGAGACCAAGTCCGAGAGCAAGCCCGACGCGAAGCCGGGTGCGAAGTCCGACGTGAAGCCGCCGGACAAGAGCTCTCCGAAGAGCGAGGCCACATCCTAGGTCGCGCGCTCTCGCGCGCCCGGACGGTGGCACAGAGCTTCGCCGAGGACGACTGCCTCTTTCTCGCCGGCGCGGTCGCCTACCAGATCTTCTTCGGCCTGATCCCGCTCCTCGCCCTGCTCGTGGGCGTGCTCGCCTTCGTCTACGGACCGGAGCGCGCCGAGCGCGACCTCGTTCAGATCCTCCGGCAGGTCTATCCCTCGGCGACGGCTCAGGAGACGCGCATCGCGCGTGAGCTCGTGCAGGGGCGCGCTCTCTCGCTCTCGATCGGCGCCGTCGGGACGGTGTTCTCGACCATGGCCATCCACGGTTCGCTCGAGTCGGCGATGGCCGCGGTCCTCGGCCGTGAGGGCCGGCGGACGTTCGTCCGCGGCGGCCTCGAGGCGGTCGCGTTCGTGGCCGCGCTCGCGCTCCTCGCGGTGGTGTCCTTCGCCCTCTCGTTCGGAGTCGCGGCGCTCGCGGGGGCGCTCGTCGAGGCCGGGTTCCGCGGTCTCGGCTTCGCGCTCGTCCGCGTCCTCTCGGCGCTCGCGGGGCTTGGGATCGGGTTCGTTTTCTTCTACCTCGTCTACCGGGCGCTGCCGCGCCGGCGCGTCCCGCCCGGCTCCGCCGCGCGGGCGGCGCTGGTATCGGCCGTGCTGTGGGAGGTCGCCAAGCTGGCGTTCGGCTTCTTCACGCGGGCGGTCGGGGCGTTCGCGGCTTACGGACCCCTGGCGTTCGTCGCCGGTCTTCTTACCTGGATCTACCTCACAGCGGTCATCATCCTTGTTGGCGCGGAGGTGTTGAAGACGCGTGGAGCGGCTTGAGGCGTTCGCGAGCCGGTTCATCGAAGGCTGGAGCGCGCGGCTTTTCGGCGCGAAGCTCCAGCCCGTTCAGATCGCGAAGCGTCTGATCCGCGCCATGGAGTCGCATCAGACGATCTCGCTCAGCAAGACGTTCGTCCCGAACTCCTATGTCGTCTCGCTGTCCCCCTCCGACTTCGCGCAGTTCGACCAGTACCGCCGCAGCCTCGAGCAGGAGCTCTGCGAGTCGGTCCTGGCCGCGGCGCGGGACCGCAACTACACGCTGCTCGCGTACCCGACAGTCGAGATCGAGCGCGACGAGGATCTCCCGCCAGGCGACCTGCGGATCTCGTGCGCACTCGTCGACGCTTCGGGCGACGAGCAGGACGCCAAAACCGTCGGCGCGGTCGAAGCCGGTCACACCATGGTCCTCGACCGAGAGAAGGTGCTTCGCGAGAAGCCCCGCGCGCCGAAGGCTTCGCTCGCGGTGCGCGAGGGCGACGACCGGCGTGAGATCGCGCTCGGGCCCGAGCCGCTCGCGATCGGGCGCGATCCGCAGAACGACATCGTGCTCGACGACCGCCGGGTGTCGCGCAAGCACGCAGAGATCCGGCTGCGGCTCGGGCGCTACACCCTCTACGACCTGCAGAGCACGAACGGCACGTACGTGAACGGGCGGCGAGTCGCCGAGGTGGTGCTCTCCGACGGCGACCGGGTCTCCATCGGCGGGGTCGAGCTGCAATTCCGCGCGTCCGACTAGGTGGAGATCACGTTCGCGGTCCTGCTCTGGGCGGTGCGCATCGCGTTCCTCGTGCTGCTCTACATCTTCCTGATCCGCGCGTTCGGCGCCCTGCAGCGCGCGCTCGCGGCCGAGAACACGTTCGCGGCGCGCCCGTCCGGCATGGCCTTCCTCGTCGTCCAACGCACCGTCCGCGGTGCGGCCCGCGTCGGTGACCGGCTTCCGCTGCGCGCCGTCAACGCGATCGGCCGTGACGCCGGCAACGACATCGTGATCAACGACGATGCCGCCTCGGCCCGGCACGCGCTGGTCGAATTCGCCGACGGGGAATGGTGGGTCGAGGACTCGGGTAGCACGAACGGCACACTCGTCAACGGCGAGGTCGTCCGCTCCCGCGAGCGCCTCCAGTACGGCGACGAGGTCGGGATCGGCCGCGTCGCGCTCCGGCTCGAGCAGTGATCAAGTCGCGGGGGGCTACGCCGCCCACGAACCCCCCGCTTTGGCCGGCGGGCACAGCCCCCCGAAGCAGGTTCACCGAGCTCTCGCTGCTCGTATGGGTCGCGACCTTCGCGCTCACCGGGTCCGTCGCGGTGGTCGCCACGGAGACGTCCACGGTGGGTCCCGCCGCCATCGTCGTGCCCGCGGTCTTCCTCGCGGTCATGCTCTCGCTGCACGTCTTCCTCGTCGCGCGGCGCTTCCGAGGCGACCAGGTCCTCTTCCCGCTCGCGGCGGGGCTGACCGCGATCGGCCTCATCCTCGTGCAGCGCCTCGCGTCGAGCCTCCTGCTGCAGCAGCTCTCGTGGACCCTCATCGCGAGCGGCGCGTTCGCCGCGGCGATCCTCATCCCGCGCGACCTGACGGCGCTCTCGCGTTACAAGTGGACGTGGGCCCTCCTCGGGCTGCTCTTGCTCGTCTCACCGCTGTTTCCGGAGATCGGTCGCGATATCAACGGCGCCCGGATCTGGATCAAGATCGGGCCCGCGAGCATCGAGCCGTGGGAGGCGGTGAAAATTCTCATGGTCGTGTTCTTCGCCGCGTATCTCGAGGAATACCGCGAGATCCTTGTCCAGACGCCGCGGCGGATCGGTCCCCTTCCCATCCCGCCGTTGCCCTATCTGGTCCCGATCGTGGCGATGTGGGGGATCGCGATGCTGGTGATGGTCTTCGAGAAGGACATGGGCGCCACGGTTCTCTTCTTTGGGATCTTCCTGGCCATGCTGTTCCTCGCCACGGGCGAGGCGGCATACGCGGCGCTCGGCCTTGTACTGCTGGTCCTCGGCGGGCTCGTCGCCTATCAGCTCTTCGGCCACGTGCAGGCGCGCGTGGACGTCTGGCTGCGGCCCTTTGACGAGGACCTTCGGTTCGGCGCGGGCTACCAGCTCGTGCAGGGGCTGTTCGCGCTCGCGAACGGCGGCCTTCTCGGGGCCGGCCTCGGCAACGGGATGCCCGACCGTATCCCGGTCGTCTGGAGCGACTTCGTCTTCGACGCCTTCGCCGAAGAGGCGGGGCTCGCGGGGGCGCTGGCCCTCCTCGCGATCTATCTCGTCTTCGTCTACCGGGGGATGCTCATCGCGCTGCGCGCGCCGACGCCGTTCCTCCAGCTCCTCGCCGCCGGGCTCTCCTTCATCGTGGCGCTGCAGACGCTCGTCATCGTCGGCGGGAACACGCGTCTGATCCCGCTCACCGGCATCACCCTGCCGTTCGTCGCCTACGGCGGCTCGTCGCTGGTCACGAACTGGATGCTCGTCGCGCTCCTCATGCGCGTCTCGGAGATCTCGAACCGCATGCGGGGCGGGCTCTCTTGACGCTCCCCATCGCCGCCAACATCCGCTCGCTCACGCTCGCGCTGGCGGTCGCCTTCCTGATCACCTCGGTCGGCGTGACGTACTGGACGATCCTCGCGGCGGACCAGCTGAACGACGACCCGTTCAACCCACGGCTCATCGCCGCGACAAACAACCGCGCGCGTGGCGCGATCGTCGATCGCAACGGAGCGCCGCTCGCCACGAGCGAGAAAAGCGGCGACGGCTTCGCTCGCTCCTACAAGGACCGGACGCTGGCGCAGGTCGTCGGTTACGCCTCCGTGAAGTTCGGGCTCTCCGGCATCGAAGCCGCCTACGCCGACTCCCTCATCGGGCAGGATGCGGCCGACCCGGTCGGCATCTGGCGCGCGCGGTACCTCGGGGAGCGCGCGCCGGCGGGCTCCGTCGTCCTCGGCATCGACCAGAAGATCCAAAAAGCCGCCGCGGACGCCCTGGGCGGAAGGCGTGGCGCGATCGTGGCACTCGATCCGCGGAGCGGCGCGATTCTCGCCTCCGTCAGCGTTCCGACTTTCGACGCGAACGCGATAGCCGACCCCTCGCGCGCGCAGGCGGCGATGGACGAGGCGAACAGGGCGAAGGACCGTCCCCTGCTGAACCGCGCCGCGCAGGGCCTCTACCCGCCCGGCTCGATCTTCAAGGTCGTCACCGGCGCGGCCGCCCTCGAGAGCGGCTTCGACGCCACGAAGAAGATCCGCGTCGACGACCCGTGGCAGGCCGACCGCTCGTGGGGCGACTACTTCGTGCGCTCGGCCACGCGCGCGCACGCGAACTTCGACATGGCCGATGGCTTCCGCCTCTCCGAGAACATCTACTTCGCGCAGGTCGGGATCCAAATCGGCGCCGCGAAGCTGACCGACTACGCCAAGCGCTTCGGTGTCGGATCGACGCCCCGGCTCGACCTCCCCGCCGCAGCGGGACAGCTCTCGCAGTCCGGCTCGATCGACCGCCCGACCCTGCTCGCCGACACCTCGTACGGTCAGGGCGAGCTCCTCGTCTCGCCGCTGCAGATGGCCCTCATCTACGCGACGATCGCGAATGGCGGGGTCATGCCGACGCCCCACTGCGCGACCGAGGTGAGGGACAGCGAAGGCCACGTCGTCCGCACGATCGCGCCGGGAGCGCTCGCGCAGGTCATCTCGCCGAACACGGCGAAGACGCTCACGACGATGCTCGTCGGCGCCGTCTCAGGCCAGGGCGGGTTCGCCTTCGGGGCGCGCATCCCCGGAATCAACGTGGCCGGCAAGACGGGGACGGCCGAGAGCCGCCCAGGCGAGGCCCCTCACGGCTGGTTCGTGGGGTACGCCCCGGCGGAGGCGCCCACGATCGTGGTGGCCGTCATCGTCGAGAACACCCCCGAGGGGGGCGTCACAGCCGCGCCACTCGGCGCTCAGGTGATGAGGGCAGCGCTGGGTAAGTAAGACCGATCTAAATCCGCCGGAACTCCGCGGGTGGCGGAGCCGTATATGAACCAGAGGCTCTGCTGCGTTGTTCTCTAGACAACTCCCATACTTCTTGGATGGGGCGCGGAATCTCAACGAAGAGGGGTACGTAAAGCATCGTGGACAAGGCGCTCGCCGCCCGGGTCAACGGCGTGGTCCAGAACGTCGAGCGGGTCATCTTCGGCAAGCACCACGAGATCGAGCTCGCCCTCGTCGCACTCATCTGCCGCGGCCACATCCTCGTCGAGGATGTCCCCGGGACAGGGAAGACCGTGCTCGCCAAGGCGCTGGCGAGGTCCCTGGGCTGCTCTTTTCGGCGCATCCAGTTCACCCCGGACCTGCTGCCGTCCGACGTCACCGGCGTGTCCATCTTCAACCAGCGGACGAGCAGCTTCGAGTTCCGGCCCGGCCCGGTGATGACGCAGATCGTCCTGGCGGACGAGATCAACCGGGCGACCCCCAAGACCCAGTCCTCGCTTCTCGAGGCGATGGAGGAGCACCAGGTCACCGTGGACGGCACCACCTATCAGCTCCCGGAGCCGTTCCTGGTCATGGCCACGCAGAACCCGATCGAGTACGAGGGGACATTTCCGTTACCCGAGGCGCAGCTCGACCGCTTCTTCATGCGCGTGCAGCTCGGGTATCCGAAGGAGAGAGAGGAGATCGCGATCCTCGATGCCCAGCGGATCATCCACCCCCTCGAAACGATCGATCAGGTCATGAGCGCGGAGGAGCTTCTCCGCGCGCAATCGGCATCGCGCGAGATCCACATCGCCGAGTCGGTCAAGTCGTACGTCGTCGACGTGGTCACCGCGACGCGCTCGCACCCGGACGTGTACCTCGGCGCGTCCCCGCGCGGATCGCTCGCGCTCTCGCGCGCCGCGCAGGCGTACGCGGCCATGAACGGGCGCGACTACGTGGTGCCCGACGACGTGAAGGCGCTCGCCGCGCCGACGCTCGCGCACCGCCTGATCCTCCAGCCGCAGGCGCGGCTCAAGGACCTCGCCGCGACGACGGTGGTCGCCGAGATTCTGGCGAGCGTCCCGGTCGAGTCGACCTCCGGCACCGCGCTGCGGGCCTAAGCCGTGAAGCCCTGGCGCTTCGCGGTCCTCTGGCTCGTCCTCTTCGTCGTCGCCGTGTCGACGGGGGTCGAGCTCCTCTCGTACCTCTCGTACCTCGTCCTCTTCGTCGCGATCGCCATGTCGGTGCTCGCGCGGCTCACCCTTGAAGGGCTCTCGATCAAGCGCTCGCTCGGGCAGTCGTACGCGCACCTCGGTGACACGATCGAGCTCTCATACGAGCTGACCAACGACCACGGGCTCGGCAAGCTCTGGCTCGAGGTCTTCGAGAAATCCAACTGGCCCGAACCGCTGCCCGGGCGCGTCCTCGCCATCGGTGGGAAGAAGACGCGCAAGTGGAAAGTGCTCGCCAAGGCGCAGCGCCGCGGGCGGTTCCGGCTCGGACCGATCGTCCTCCGGAGCGGCGATCCGTTCGGCCTCTTCGCGACCGAGGCGCGCGTGCCTTCAGAGGTGCTGCTCCTGGTCTATCCCCGGGTCGTGGCGCTGCCCTACTGGACCCTCCCCGGTTCGTTCCTCGAGGGCAATGTGCTCACCGGACAGCGCTCGCTCCAGTCGACCTCGATGGTCATGGGCATCCGCGAGTACCGCCCGGGCGACGCCATGAATCGCATCCACTGGCCGTCGTCGGTCCGGCACCGGCGGCTGCACGTGAAGGAGTTCGAGCTCGACCGGACCGCGGACCTCTGGATCTACCTGGACCTCGACGGGCGCTGGCACCATGGCGACGGCGAGGACTCGACAGAGGAGCGCGCCGTCACGATCGCCGCGTCCGTCGTGCGCAAGGCGCTCGATGCGCATCGCAACGTGGGCCTCGTGACCAATGGGCACCGCGCCGAGGTGCTCCACCCCGACCGCGGGACGAAGCAGTTCGGCAAGCTGATGCAGTACCTCGCCGAGGTGCATGCCGGCGGGACACGCAGCCTCCAGGAGACGCTCGTAGAGACACTGCCGCGGCTCCGGCGCGGCGCGTCGTGCCTCCTCATCACGCCGTCGCTTGACCGCGGTTGGGTGCGGCCTGCGGGCACGCTGCGGGAGACCTCGATCGTGACGCAGGCGGTCCTGGTGAGCCCGCCGTTCGACACCGACGAGCGCGACCGGGCCCGCCGGCGCGCGATCCTCGGCGAGCTCGCTGTCGCCGGCATCCCGTCGGCTCACCTCGCGGCCGGGGCACCCATCGAAGAGCTTTTCCACGAGCCTTCGGCGGCGATAGCGTGATTCAGCGATCGTTGCGCGACACGGCGGTGGGAACACTGCGTGCGCTGTTTCCGCCGATCGACGCGAAGCGCCTCCGCTTCCGCGGAGGGTGGTTCGCGTTGCCGATCTACCTGGTCGTGGTCTCGATGTATCCGCTCTCGCTCGAGCACGCGGACTGGGTCGACATCGACGAGCACTTCTGGTGGATCGCGCTCGCGGGCGTCGCGACCGGCACGCTGATCGGGAACGGCCGGATGCGGTTCCGGCGGGCGGTGGTGGTCGGCTCGCTCCTGGGCATGCTCGCGGTGACGCTCGGCACGACCTTCGCGGCGACGGGTGGCGTCGCCTTCCGCGAGAAGCTCATGCACCTCGCGATCCTGGTGAACAACTGGATCACGCAGGTGCTCGCCGGAGAGGCGGCCAGCGACCCCACCGTGTTCGTGCTCCTCCTCGGCTCCTCGGTCTGGTGCGCGACGTTCGTTGGTTCGTTCGCGCTCGCGCGCGGCGGCCGTGTCTGGGACGCGGTGATCTTCAACGGCGGGTGCCTGGTCATCAATGTTTCGGTCGCGCTGACGAACCTGTATCCCGACCTGATCGTCTACACGCTCGCGGTCCTCGTGCTTCTCGTACGGATCCACATCGTGAATCTGCAGGAGCGGTGGGCAACGCAGAACATCGTCCCCTCGGGCGAGATGGACTGGCGGCTGCTGCGCGGCGGGCTGACCTGGACGACCGTGCTCGTGCTCATGGCGCTCGTCACCCCGCGCGTCGGCGCCGCCGAGGTGCTAAACGGCGCCTGGAGCACCTTCGAGGGTCCGTACCACAGCATCGAGGCCGAGTGGCAGCGCTTCTTCGCCGGCGTCTCGGGACCGAGCCGCTTGCGCGGCGTGTCGTTCTCGGACTCGATCCGGCTCGGCCAGGCTCCCAACCTCGGGGACCGCGTGATCATGACCGTCGAGGCGAGGGACGGCCGCTTCTGGCGGGCGGTGACCTACGACTTCTACACCGGCGCCGGCTGGCGGACGACCGAGACGGACAAGGCCGACAAGGTCGCGATCTCCACCGTCGACCGCGAGCGGTTCGAGGCGCGCTTCGACATCATCGTTCCGCACTCCAACATCCTCTTCGCGCCGAACGAGCCGCAGAAGGTGGATGTCCCTTACCAGTTCTACACGGGCCAGGACCGGTCCTACTCGACGTCGCTCCACGCCCTGAACCGGGCGCATGCGGCGGGCACGTACACGGTGACGAGCCTCGTGTCGGTCGCCGACAAGCAGGCCCTCCGGCGCGTCGCCGCCACGTACCCCGATTACATCAAGCAGAAATACCTGCAGCTGCCGTCGACCATGCCTCAGCGCGTGAAGAATCTCGCGCATCAGCTCCTCGACGGCATACCGTCCCCGTACGACAAGGCGGAGGCGCTCGAGACCTACCTGCGCAGCCCTCCCTTCCAGTACTCGCCCCAGGTCAAGGCCACGCCGCCGGGACGAGACCCGGTCGACTACTTCCTGTTCGACCTGAAGCAGGATTTCTGCGAGTACTTCGCGTCCGCCATGGTGGTGATGCTGCGCGAGGCCGGCGTCCCGGCCCGCCTGGTGGAGGGATTCACCACCGGGACGTACGACCAGGCGGCGAACGCCTACGTCGTCCGCGAGCAGGACGCTCACGCCTGGGTCGAGGTCTACTTCCCGCAGTACGGCTGGATCGAGTTCGAGCCCACGCCGTCGCAGCCGCCGTTCGCGCGCGCGGACAGCAGCCTCGCGGGGGGCAGCGGCGACGGTAGCGGCGTCGAGAACGGCGACGGGAGCGGCGATGGCGACGGCAGCCGACCCAATCGCGCAGAGGACGACCTCGCGCTGGAAGGGGGCGAGGGCGGATTCGACGGCGGCGTCGTCGTCGCGGTCGTCCGCGCGATCGATCCGCGCCCCGCGCTCGCGCTGCTCGCGCTGCTCCTGGTCCTCCTCGCGGTCTGGGTCGCCCGGTTCAACTGGCGCTTCCGCCGGTACGGCCCGATCGAGTCGGCGTGGGGGAAGACGCGCCTCCTGGCGAGCTACGTCGGCTATCCGGCGCACCCGTCTCAGACCACGTACGAGTTCGCCTCGTCGCTCGGGGCCGCGATCCCGGACACGAGCGAGCCCGTCCAAACGCTCGCCGAGGCGCGCGTGCGCGAGCGCTACTCACCCGTTGGCGCGGACGAGGACGCCCGCGAAGCGGCCGTGACCGCGTGGCACCGCGCGGCGACGGCGATGCTGGGGCTCATGCCCGGGCGCGTGCTCCGGTTCATCACGCGGCTCGGGCGCTGATCGCCGACCATCCGAACGTCGCGCGGGTACGCGCGCACGCGTCCGCCCACGGCGTGGACCTCGCCGTCCGCCGCTTTTCCTCGACGACGCGTACGGCCGAGGACGCCGCGCGCGAGATCGGCATCGCCGTCGAGCGGATCGTGAAGTCGCTCGTGTTCATCGCCGGCGGAGACCCCGTTGTCGTCCTGTGCTCGGGCCGCACCCGCGTCGACGAGCAGCGCCTCGCGGGCGCGCTCGGGACGGCGGGCGTCCGTCGCGCGACGGCGGAGGAGGCCAAGAGCTTCACCGGATTCGCCATCGGGGGCGTGCCGCCGTTCGCGCACGCGCGGCCATGCCGCGTCATCGCCGACGAGGGCCTGCTCGCGTTCGACGTGGTGTGGGCGGCGGCCGGCCTGCCCGACGCGGTCTTTCCGATCGCGCCGCGCGAGCTCGTCCGGGTCGCGGGCGCGGACGTCGCTACGGTGGCGAGCTGAAGAGGTAGCGCGTCACCGAGCGCGGGAATCCCCGGACGTCCCACGCGAAGACCTTCGTCGGAGCGAGCACGTACCCGCCCTTGTCCCACTGCTCGGGCTTGGGGCCGGTACTTGTACGTGCGGCCGTACTTCGCCGCGTACTGCTTCGTGATCCGCGTCGACACCTCGCGATCGACCGAAGGAACACGCGCCGCCCTTCCCTCGACCATCACCGCCGAAGTGCCGTGCTCCGCGCCCATCGCGATGCGCGGCTCGCGCGAGAGGTTGCGCGCCCAGCGGGTGTCGTCGCCGCCCTCGAAGTACCAACGGTCGTCGATCCAGGCGCCCCACTGGCCGACCAGATGCGGCTTTCCGTCGGGGTCGACCGTCACGAGCCAGTAGGCACGCGCTCCTTCGAGGATCTTGCGCGTGGCGTCCCACGAGAGCATCCCGCGCTCGCTCTTGGGGACCTCATACCCGGCCGGCATGCGTGGACGGCCCGCGCGCGGGCCGCTAGCGGTCCTCTTCTTCGTCCTCGCCGGCTTCGTCGTCGCTCTCGTACTCATCGCTGTAGAACCCCAGCTCCTCCGCCTTGAAGACCGTCACGAGGAAGTCCTCGCGTTCGGGATCGTGCGTCTGCACGAGCTCCTCGTCGATCTGATCGATGATCTGCTGCAGCTCGTCGTCGGTGAGGTCGACCTCGAGGAGCAGTGTTCCGTGGACCTCGAAGCGACCGTAGTGGACGTCGATGCGCCCGACGCGGCGCGCGCCGCCGTAGATCGCGAAGATCTCGCTCGACTCGGTGCGGACGGTGCGCTCGAAGCGAGCGGCTTCCATGGCCGGCGACTGTAGCGCGGGGGCCTTTCGGCGAGCTAGGGCCCGGTGGTCGCGGCCGTGGGGCGCGCGACCCGTCGGCCGCGCGAGGGCCACCACACGATCACCGCGGCGGCGGTCGCGCCGATGACCGCGAGCGCGAAAAGATCCCGCAGCCGCGCGAGCGGCATCGTGGCCACGTTGTACGCGAGGTACTCGACCTCGCTCGTACCCGTCGGGGCCCATGCCCGGCTGATGACGACCTGCACGACCGTCAGCAAGGCCGCGCGCAGACCGAGCCACCACCCTTCGGTGAAGCACAGCACCGCGAGCGCCGGAACGAAGTACATGAAGTAGCGGTCGTAGTCGCCGCCTCCGACGATGATCACCGCAAGCGTTCCGACCAGGTAGTAGATCCACTCCGGGTGCGACCGCAGGAAGTCCAGGCTCCGCCGCGGGCGCAGCAGCGGGAGGACGGAGAAGAGGCCGAGGGTCGTTGGTCCGGCGGCCGCGAAGCGCCACGCTCGATCGGCGGCGTTCTGAAGGAGCCAGTCCCAGTTCTGGCGCATCTCGAAGGCGACGTCGAAGCGAGCGGGCGGGGGGATCGGGGGCGCGAGCCGCACCGCCTCGAAGACCAGAGCGGCGGGGGTCGCGGCGAGCGCGGTCACGAGCGTCGCGCGCCAAAGGCCCGAGGGGAGCAGGCGGATCCAGAGGAAAGGGACGAGAACGATGAGGTTCTCGCGGGCGAGCACACCGATGGCGAGGAGCAGCCCGAAGAGCGCGACCCGCCGCCAGGCCGCTGCCGCGAGTACCGCGAGCATGAGCAAGAGGCCGAGCCCGTCGATCATCACCGGGTAATAGATCGCCAGGCGCAGGCCGGCGGGGAGAAGCGCCCACCAGAGCGTCGCGAGCAGCGCCGCTCCGGCGGGCGCGCCGTACGCGCGGAGGAGGACCACGAGCACGGGCCCCGACGCGACGTACGCGAGCAGGTTCAGCGCGAGGAAGCCGCGACCGATGTCCAGGCCGGAGGCGGCGACGAGCGCGGGTGGGAGAGGCCGGTAGGCGAAGTGGGGCCGCTGGCCGAGGAGCGACCCGTCGGACTCGCCGCGCATCGCTCGGACCAGGTCGGCGTACGCGACGCCGTCGTAGCCGTAGCCGTCGTTGAAGGCGATGTGCGGCGTGATCGGGCGAAGGACCAGCACGACGGCGCCGACGATTCCGGCGGCGAGCAGCATCTCGAGGAGGACCCCTCGGCGACCTACGAGCGTGAGGCCTCCACAGGCCGCGAGAGGTTACCCCAGGGATCGGGGGGTCGTGGGTGGGCCCGCTCCGTCGCCTCGCTAGTTGAGCGGCGTCGTGAGCGGCGTTTCGAAGGGTTTGCTGTCCGGGGTATAGAAGAACTCAAGCACTTTGGCGGTCGCGGGACCGCGATCGAAGACTTGCATCGCGCCGCCCGGCTGTACCGCGAGGCCCTTGCCTGGCGCGAGGTAGTCGTGTTTGTTCTGCGGCTGCCGCAGCTCGATCTCACCCTCGAGCACCACCACGACCGCCGCGCCCGCGTGAGCGACCGCGGCCGTTCGGCCACCCGCTTCCACCGTCACCATGTCGAGGCGAAGGGTGTACCGACCCGCGGGCTGAGGCACCGGAAGCATCGTGCTTGCGGCGATCTCCCGCTGCACCCCGTTTGTCAGGAGTGATCGCGATGACAGCGTGTAAACGACGAACGCGTACCAGACGCTCGTCGTCGTCCCAGGGTTCGTCTCGACAAAACCCTCTGTCGGCGTTGCCCTGGCTTCGCCCGTGTTGACGTCGATGGCGGTGCCGCTCGTGGTCGTCCAGCGCACGATCCCATTCAGCACGTACGCGATGCTGGGAAGTGCCCCGTGGTTCAGCGAGCCCCCGGGCGGCTGGTTCGGCAGCTCATACGCGCCGACATACGGCCGCGGAGCCCGCGCAGACAGCGGGAGATCCCAGAGCGGCTCGGGTGACATCCGCGTCGCCATCCTCACGATCGTCGCCCCGCGTGCGTACGGATCGCTGATCGGAACAGGGGTCGGGCTTACGTTCTCGCTGGCCGTTGCCGCTACCGGCGTCGCGCTCGGTGCTGGCGTGGAGGCGCTACCGGTCGGCCCGGCGCACGCCAGGGTGAGTGCCATGCCGAAATAGGCGATGCGAGATCGTGCGCGCAATGACTGGCAGCCTAGCTCGCGATCGCAAGCACCCGCCCAGGCGACGCCGGTCGGCCCCGCGGATCGCGTTGTGTGTGATGGAGGACCGCTACACCCCGAGCCGCGCGGTGCGGACCGCGTTGATGTCCGCGAATGCCCCGATGCGGGCGCGCACCTCGTCGGGCACGGCGTCGTCGAGCGTGAGGATCATGAGCGCCTCTCCGCGCGGGTGCAGGCGTCCGACCTGCATCGAGGAGATGTTGACGTCGTGCTCGCCGAGCAGCGTGCCGACGCGGCCGACCAGGCCCGGCTTGTCCTGGTGCTTGGTGAGCAGGAGATGACCCTCGACGGGCACGTCGACCCAGAACCCGTCGATGAACACGATCCGGGGCTCGCCGAGCACCAGAGTGCCGGCGACCTCGGTCGAGCCGACCTTCACGGTGAGCAGCGAGGTGTAGCGGGCGGGCTCGGTCTCGCGGCGCTCCGCGATGACGAGACCGCGGGAGCGCGCCAGGTCGAGCGCGTTCACGAGGTTGACGCGCTGCTCGCTGAACGTCTCGAGCAGCCCTTTTACCGCGGCGGCCCGGAGCGGCTCGGGATCGAGCTCCAAGACCGCGCCGGCGTACGCGAGCGAGAGCTGGGCGGGCCGCTCGTCGAGAAGCTGCGCGGCGAGCGATCCGAGCCGCTCCGCGCAGCGAAGCCAGGCGACGCCCCCGGCCTCCTCCGAGGGCGGCCGAGGTGCGTTGACCGCGTAGCGCGCAGGCTTGCCGTCGAGGACGTCCAGGATCTGCTCGACCACGTCCACAGCGACGTTGGTCTGCGCCTCGGCCGTGGAACCCGCGATGTGCGGCGTCAGCACGGTGCGCGGTGCCGCGCGGATCGCGGCGTCCGCCGGTACGGGCTCCTGCGCGAAGACGTCCAGCGCGGCGCCTGCGATTGTCCCCTTCTCGAGCGCAGCGGCGAGCGCGTCCAGGTCCACGACCTCCCCGCGCGCGGCGTTCACGACGACCGCCGTCGGTTTCATCTTGGCGAGCGCCGCCGCGTCGATGAGCCCCTTCGTCTTCTCGGTGAGCGGCACGTGCAGCGAGATCACGTCGGCGGTCCGCAGGAGCTCGTCGAGCTCCACGAGCCGCGCGCCCGCCGCGCGTGCCGAAGCCTCGGTGGCGAACGGATCGTGAGCGATGAGGGTCATGCCGAAGCCCGCGGCGCGGCGCGCCACCTCGCGGCCCACGCGCCCGACGCCGACCAGGCCGAGGGTCTTGCCGCGCAGCTCGCGGCCGATGAACTTCGAGCGCGTCCACTCGCCCGCTCGCACGCTCCGGTCGGCGTCCACCACGCGACGCAGCAGCGCGAGCACCAGGGCGACGGTGTGCTCGGCGGCGGCCACGATGTTCCCGAGCGGGGCGTTCACGACGTACACGCCGCGCGCCGTCGCCGCGGGGACGTCGATGTTGTCCACGCCGACGCCGGCCCGCCCGACGACCTGGAGGCATTTCGCCGCGTCGAGGATGCGTGCGGTCACCTTCGTCTCGCTGCGGACCACGAGCGCGTCGACGTCCAGAAGTCGCTCGGCGAGATCCGCCTCCTTCAGACCCGTGGTCTGGCGGACCTCGCAGCGGGCGCGGAGCAGCGCGAGACCCTCTTCGGCGAGAGGGTCCGCGACGTGGACGACGTGCTTGCGGCTAGCGACGAGACGCGACCGCGTCGCTCGACGGCCGTGCGGTCGACGGGGCGCGGGCGGCGGGGCGGGTCGCCTGCTGCTGGCTCTCCGCGTACGCGCGGAGCGCCGCGGTCATCGCCGTACCGGGCTCGACGGGCTGGTTGAGGTCACGCAGGGTCAGCTCGAGCGCGCTGAAGAACGCGACGATGTCCTGCAGCGTCACGAAGCCAAGGTGCGCGACGCGGACGAGCTGGCCCTCCATCTTCCCCTGTCCGCCGGCGACGATCGTGTCGTGGTCGTCGCGCAGGATGCGGATCAGGTTCCGCGCGTCGACGCGCGCCGGCGGACGGAACGCGGTGACCGCCGGTGAGGCGTAGCGTTCGTCCGCGAAGAGCTGAAGGTTCACGGCCTGAAGCCCGCGGCGGGTCGCTTTCGCGAGATCGCGGTGCCGGCGGATCACCGCCTCGAGGCCCTCTTCGGCCAACAGCCGGAGCGATTCCTGCAGCGCGATGAAGACGGTCACCGCCGGCGTCGCCGGTGTTTGCGCCTTTTCGAGCGACGCCTTGTAGGCCGCGAGATCGAAGTAGGCCTTCGGCAGGTTCGACTTCTCGTACGCCTTCCACGCGCGAGGGCTCATGGTCACCATCGCGACGCCCGGAGGCGCACCCCAGGCCTTCTGTGACGCGGTGATGCAGACATCGATGCCCCACTCGTCGATCTCGAGCTCCGCGCAGCCGGCGCCCGAGACGCTGTCGACGAGGAAAAGCTTGCCCGAGTCACGGACCACGGCGGCGATGTCCTTGAGCGGGTTGAGCACGCCGGTCGAGGTCTCGTTGTGCGTGATGAGCACGGCCTTCGCTGCGTCCTTGCCCTTCTCCTTCGCGAGCTCATCGCGCACGAGGTCGGGCTCAACCGCACGGCCGTACGGCACGTCGACGCGCCGCGCCTCGACGCCGTAGGCCTTGCAGATCGACGCGAAGCGCTCGCCGAATGCGCCGCAGCTGAAGACGAGCGCCTTGTCCCCGGACGAGAACGTGTTCGCGATCGCGGCTTCCATGCCGCCGGAACCGGACGCGGTGAGGAGCAGTACATCGTGCTCGGTGCGCAGGAAGTCCTGCAGCGCCCGCGTGAGCGCCGCGAGCAAGGCGGCGAATTCGGGGCCACGGTGGTTGATCAGGGGTCTCGCCGACGCGGCGAGCACCGCCTGTGGAACGAATGTCGGACCAGGAATGCGGAGGTTCTGCGGACGGTACATTGAGCGGCCTCCCGGTGGTGATGATGCCAGCCGCCCAACGCGGCCACAAGGCGAAAGTCAGAAGTGACTGAACCGAAGTTCGCCCCGTCCATCCTTTCGGCGGACTTCGCCCGGCTGGCCGAAGCGGTCCAGGCGGTCGAGCGCGGGGGCGCCGACTGGGTGCACGTCGACGTGATGGACGGGCATTTCGTCCCGAACCTCACATTCGGGCCGAAGATGGTCGCGGACCTGCGGAAAGCGACGCGGCTGCCGCTCGACGTCCATCTCATGATCGAGCGGCCCGAGGACTGGGTCGACCGGTACGCCGACGCGGGAGCCACCTACCTCACGATCCACGTCGAGGCGGCCCACGACGTGCCCGGCACCCTCGCCGCGATCCGTGCCCGTGGGGTCCGGCCGGGTTTGACCCTCAACCCGGAGACCGCGGTCGAGGCTATCCTCCCGCACCTCGACGCCTTGGACCTGGCGCTCGTCATGAGCGTCCATCCGGGATTCGGGGGACAGGCGTTCATCGAGAGCGCTCTCGGAAAGATCAGCGCGATCCGCGC
This sequence comes from Candidatus Limnocylindria bacterium, assembly GCA_036002305.1. Lineage (GTDB taxonomy): Bacteria > Chloroflexota > Limnocylindria > P2-11E > P2-11E > 3-1-20CM-2-70-9. Next base: position 81,763 of record DASYTL010000021.1, on the reverse strand, counting down.
GGCGCTCGATCGGCGAGGGCTGCGGGCGGAGCTCGAGGTCGACGGAGGGATCAAGCCGAACAACGCCGCGCGGGTCGTCGCGTCGGGCGCCACGGTGCTCGTCGCCGGCTCGGCGGTGTTCGAGGACCCCGACGGTCCTGAAGCGGCGCTCGCGAAGTTCAGGAAGGCGATACGCGGTTAGAAGAAGGAAGATTCGACGCGAAGGCGCGTTTCGTGCGTTCATGTAGTTGAGTGGAGGGAAGAGCTCGCGAGGCGGCCGCCGCGCTCATCCGTGAGCGCGCGCCGGCGATCTTGCCGCGCGTGATCGACGAGGCGATCGCCGGAGACGCGTCGAGCCTCGATCCGGTCGCGACGAAACGCCGGCTCACCGCCTATCTCGAGGCGCGGATCCCGCTCTGGATCGCCGCGCTCGCCGCCACCGACGAGCACCGCGACGAGGCCATCGCCCGGCTCCTGCGCATGGACAACGATGCGGGCGCCGACATCCCGCCCGTCGTCATCCTCGGCACGATCGCGATCGGCTACCGGGTCATCGAGCAGGAGCTCCGCTTGCGCGCGGCCGACTACGGCCAGACGTCGGACGAGCTCTGGACCGAGGTCGACATCCTGCGACGCACCGTCATGGAGATGCGCCGACACCTCGCCGACGACGGCCGCGTCGCCTGAGAGCTCCGCCGGCGCCCTAGTCTAGCCGGCGTCGCCCAGTCCGAGCTCCTCGAGTCGCTGGTCGCTGATGCCGAAGTGGTGCGCGAGCTCGTGGACCACGGTGTCGCGCACGATCGCCGCCTGCCGTCGAGGCGACGCACTCATTCGTTCGATCGGACGCCGAAAGATGCAGATGCGGTCGGGGAGGTACGGCTCCTGGGCGCCGCGCGCGGTGAGCGGCACGCCCTCGTACAGGCCAAGAAGCGTCGAGGCGGGTGAACCCCCCTCGGACCCCCCGCGCAGCTGGTCCGGTCTCGGCTCGTCCTCGATCACGATCTCGAGATTGCGGATGCGCTCGCGGAACTCCTCGGGGAGCTCGGCGAGGGCATTGCGCACGAGCCTCGCGAACCGCGCGCGACGCAGGTCGGCCACGCCCGCACTGTATCGCTCAGCCGCCGCACGCCGACCGCACCCGCGCGAGCGCGCGGGCGCGCAGCCGGCACACGCCGGACTCGGAGAGACCGATCTCGCGTCCGATCTCGCGGAGCGTGAGTCCGCGCCCGTACGACAGAACGAGCACGCGGCGCTCGGCCGCGGACAGATCGCGAAGAGCGCGGGCGACCGACGCCCAGCGCTCGTCTCGCGGGCCGCTAGCGCGCTTGCCCTCCGCGATCTCGCCGATGCGATCCAGCGACACCTCCACGTACGGGGGCGGCGGGTCCTCGCCGGTCCGCTGCGCGGTGCGGAACGCGCGCCGGGCGGTTCGGGTGAGGGGATCGCGCTCGCGGAGCGCGTCGAGGACCTGGCCGCGCACGCGCCGCGCGGCGTACGCGCCGAACGTGGCGCCGCGATCGCCGCGATAGCGCCGGGCGGCCTGGACGAGACCGACGAGGCCCCAGGCGATGAGGTCCTCGCGATCCGCGCCGCGGCAGCGCGGATCGATCGAGCGTGCCGCCACCGCTCGCGCGAACTGGAGGTGCGCGATGATGCGCTCATCTCCCAGAACCTCGGCCACACGCTCCTCCGTGGCGGCGACCGTAAGCAGGCGTCCAGACCGTGTCAATAGCGGATTGACAGAGTTGTCCACGAAAGCCGAACGCTTTTTCGCGCGCTACCGCTATCCCGACTGGCTTGCGACGCACAGCCGCGTCGTCGGCGCGATCGCGCAGGCGCTCGTCGCCGCGCGACGGCCGGGCTCGCCGCCGATCGACGCCGAGGCGGTCGCGCTCGCGGGTTACCTGCACGACATCGGACGCAGCCCGCTGCTCGCCGGCGACGTGAGGGATCACAACGAGCTGTCGGCGCTCGTGCTCGCGGCCGAAGGGCTTTCATCGTGCGTCGAGCCCGCCCGGCGGCACGCCATCTACACCGTGCTCGACGAGCGACTCGCGCCGCGGACGCTCGAGGAGAAGCTCGTGTACGTCGCCGACCGGCGCGGCGGCCAGTCGGTCGAGTCGCTCGAAGATCGCGCGCGCGACACAGCGCGGCGCAACCCACGCTATGCGGACGGGATCGGGCGCGCGATCCCGCTCGCGAAGGCCATCGAGCGCGAGGTCTTCGCGGATCTCGTCATCGCCCCGGAGCGCCTCGCGGAGCGGCTCCGTTGATCGATCCGGCGCGGCTCGAGCGCCGCTTCGCCGAGCTGTCGCGCATCGCCGGCAGCGGGACCGTGGTGTCGCGCCTCGGGCTTTCGGCGGACGAGCAGCGGGCGCGCGATCTCGTCGGCGGTTGGCTCGCGGCGCGCGGCGCGCAGGTGCGGCGCGATCCGGCCGCGAACCTACGGGCGCGACTCGGCGGCGATGGCCCGGCGATCCTCGTCGGGTCGCACCTCGATTCGGTGCCCGAGGGTGGCCGGTTCGACGGCGCGCTCGGGGTCCTCTGCGCGGTCGAGGCGGTGGAGTCGCTGCTCGACGCGAAGGCGCGCCTGCGGCGGCCGATCGAGGTCGTGGCCTGGGCCGACGAGGAGGGCGCGCGCTTCGGCGTCGGCCTCTTCGGATCGACGGCGGCGTTCGGAAGGCTCGCGCCGAACGTCGCCGAGCGCCAGGATCGCGGCGGCGTCTCGATCGCCGAGGCTCTCCGCGCGCTGGGCGAGCGCGGCGATCCCGCGTCGGCGCGCCGCGACCCGAAGGACTTCGCCGCGTACCTCGAGCTGCACATCGAGCAGGGGCCCCGCCTCGAAAGCGCCGGTCGGGCGCTCGGCGTGGTGACGGACATCGTCGGCATCTACCACGCGCGGGTCACGATCCGCGGCCGCGCGGACCACGCCGGCGCGACGATCATGACCGCGCGCGCCGACGCGCTCGCGGCGGCCGCCGAGATCGTGCTCGCGGTGGAACGGATCGCGCGCGCGAGGCCGGACGCCGTCGGGACGGTCGGGGAGATCGCCGTGCGTCCGGGGGCCAAGAACGTCGTGCCCGGCGAGTGCGTCTTCTCGCTCGACCTGCGCGCGGTGCGCGGCCACGACGCGCTGGTCGGCGAGGTCCTGGACGAGGTCGCGCGGGCGGCGAGCGCGCGCGGGGTCGAGGCCTCGATCGACGAGCTGGCGCGGGTTCCGGTGACGCCGCTCGATCTGAAGGTCCGGGACGTGCTGAAGCGCGCGACGAAGAGCGTCGGCGTCGACGCGCCGGAGCTTGTCAGCGGTGCGGGTCACGACGCCCAGAACCCACAGCTCGCCGGCGTCCCGACCGGGATGATCTTCGTGCGCTCGACCGGCGGCTCCCACACGCCGCGCGAGTCCGCGTCGCTCGAGGACGCCGCGCTCGGGGCGCAGGCCCTGGCGAGCGCGATCCGCGAGCTCGCGAGCGCGTAGTCTGGCGGCCGTGCACCGCCTCGAGGAACGAAGCTGAGCGAACGCGCGGGCTGCGTCTTCTGCCACATCGCCGACGGTGCGGAGCCCGCGAGCTTCGTGGCTCAGGGGAGCGAGGTGGTCGCGTTCCTCGACCTTCATCCGATCAACGAGGGCCACACCCTGGTCATGCCGAGAAAGCACGCGACCTCGCTCGCCGACGTCGAGGAGACGTCAGCGATCGCGATGTGGTCCCTGGCGCGGCGCGTCGGAGCGGCGCTTCGTGTCTCGGGCCTGCGCTGCGAGGGCCTCGACTTCTTTCTCGCGGACGGCGAGGCCGCCGGCCAGGAGGTCTTTCACGCCCACCTGCATGTCATCCCGCGCTGGAAGGGCGATGGCTTCGGGATCCAGTTCCCGCCGCACTACGGCTCCCCGGCTCCCCGCGAAGCGCTCGACGATCTCGCCGGAAAAGTCCGCAAACGGATGTCTGCCAGTTGACGTAAACTGGCGACCGTGGCGACGGCGGCGCCCGCGACCTATCGCATCGGGGAGCTCGCGGCGAAGCTCGGGCTCACCGAGCGGACGATCCGCTATTACGAGGAGCGCGGCCTTCTCGAGTCGGTGAAGCGGCTCGACGGCGGGCAACGCGTCTACACCGACGACGATCTCCGAAGGCTCAAGTTCATCCAGAAGCTCAAGGTGCTCGGCCTCTCGCTCGCGGAGATGCAGGAGCTCGAAACGCTCTACCGTCGTCACCGGACCAACGCCAAAGTGCTGCCGCGCTTGATCGAGCTCCTGGACGCGCATCTCGCGACGACGAGCGAGCGGCTCGCCGAGCTGAACGCACTGCGCGAGGAGATCCGTTCCTACCGGCAGCACGTGACGAAGCGGCTCGAGGAGAGCGGATGAGCGCGGTCATCCTCGGCGCGGCGCGCACGCCCATCGGGGCGTTCCTCGGCGGACTCGCGCCGATTCCCGCGCCGAAGCTCGGGGCGATCGCGATCAGGTGCGCGCTCGAGCGCGCCGGCGTGAGGCCGGATCAGGTCGATGAGGTCTTCATGGGCAACGTCGTCCAGGCCGGCGTCGGCCAGGCGCCAGCGCGTCAGGCCGCGCTCGGCGCCGGGATCCCCAACTCGGTGCCGTGCACGACGGTGAACAAGGTCTGCGGCTCGGGCCTGAAGTCGGTGATGCTCGCGGCGACCCAGATCGCCGCGGGCGAGGCGTCGCTCCTGGTTGCCGGCGGAATGGAGTCGATGTCGAACGCGCCGTATCTCATGCGCGGTGTTCGCGCGGGCCTCCCGCTCGGCGAGCACACGCTCGAGGACGCCAACCTCACGGACGGGCTCATCGACGCGTACGGCCATGGGCACATGGGTCTCGGCGGCGAGCTCGTCGCGGAGCAGTGCGGGCTCTCGCGCGACGACCAGGATCGCTTCGCGCTCGGCTCGTACGAGAAGGCGCTGCGCGCACAGCGCGACGGCGCGTTCGAGGCGGAGATCGCGCCGGTGGACGTTCCCGGGCGGAAGGGCGCGGTGACGGTCGTGAGCGAGGACGAAACCCCGCGCGAGACGAGCCTCGACGCGCTCGCGAAGCTGCAGCCCGCCTTCAAGAGCGGCGGGACGATCACCGCCGGAAATGCGTCGAAGCTGAACGACGGCGGTGCTGCGGTGATCGTGGCGTCCGAGGAGCGGGCGCGCGAGCTCGGCGCGACGCCGCTCGCGCGGATCGTCGCGCAGGCACAGTTCGCGCACGAGCCGGAGCGCTTCCTCGCCGCACCCAAGGGCGCCATCGAGCGCGTGCTTGGGAAGGCGCGCTGGTCCGTCGACGATGTCGACCTCTTCGAGGTGAACGAGGCCTTCAGCGGGATCGAGTGCGTGCGCCGTGAGCTCGCAATTCCCGAGGACAAGTTCAACGTCAACGGCGGCGCCGTCGCTCTCGGCCATCCGATCGGCGCGTCGGGCGCACGGCTCCTCGTCACGCTGCTCTACGCGTTGCGCGCGCGCGGGAAGAAGCGCGGCATCGCGTCGCTCTGCCTCGGTGGCGGCGAAGCGGTGGCGCTCGCGGTGGAGCTGGTCTGATGGCGGTGGCCACCGAGAGCGGCTTCGACCTCACCCTCACCGAAGAGCAGGAGCTGGTGCAGCGCGCCGCACGCGACTTCGCGACGGAAAAGGTGCTTCCGCGTGCGGCGGAGATCGACGAGCAGGGACGGATCCCGGCGGAGCTGCTCGCCGAGATGGGCATGCTCGGATTCATGGGTACATACGTTCCGGAGCGGTACGGCGGCTCCGGCCTCGATGTGATCTCCTACGTGCTGGCGGCCGAGGAGATCAACCGGGCGTGCGCCTCGACGGGCGTGGCGATGTGCTCGCACGTCTCTCTCGCCGTCGACCCGATCCTGCGGTATGGGTCCGACGCGCAGAAGGAACGATTCCTCCCCTCGCTCGCGCGCGGCGAGCGGATCGGCTGCTTCGCGCTGTCCGAGCCGGCGTCGGGCAGCGACGCCGCGGCGATGCGGACGTCGGCGCGCCGCGACGGCGACTCGTGGGTGCTGAACGGCACGAAGAACTTCATCACGAACGGCTCGATCGGCGAGATCGCCATTGTCTTCGCGCAGACCCACGGGGAGGGGCCCAGGGGGCAGCGGCCCCCGGACGCCGAGCGGAGCGCGGAGCGACCGGCGCAGAAGCACAAGGGCATCGCCGCCTTCATCGTCGAAAAGGGCACGCCGGGCTTCTCGGTCGGAAAGCTCGAGAAAAAGCTCGGGATACGCGGCTCCGACACGGCGCAGCTCGTCTTCCAGGACTGCCGCGTCGCGGCGGCGAACGTGCTCGGGGAGATCGGCGAGGGCTTCAAGATCGCGCTCTCGACGCTCGACGGCGGCCGCATCTCGATCGCCGCGCAGGCCGTCGGCATCGCCCGCGCCTGCCTCGAGGACGCGCTCGCCTACGCCAAGCAGCGGGAGGCGTTCGGGAAGAAGATCGCGGAATTCCAGGCCATCCAGTGGATGCTCGCCGACATGGCGACGGAGATCGACGCGGCGCGGCTCCTCACCTGGCGCGCCGCCGCGCTCAAGGATGCCGGGGAGGGCCACATCCTCGCGGCGGCCGAGGCGAAGCTCTTCGCGAGCGATGTCGCGGTGAAGGCCGCGCGCGACTGCGTGCAGATCTTCGGCGGCTACGGGTACCTCCGCGACTTCCCGGCGGAGCGCCACTATCGGGACGCGAAGATCACCGAGATCTACGAAGGTACGAGCGAGATCATGAAGCTCGTCATCGCCGAAGAGATCCTGAGGGAATGATCGCCCCGGGCGGCGGCTTCGTTCCTTGGGGCGCGATCCTGCTCGCGCTCGCGTGCGTTGGATTCGGAGCTTTCTTCTGGCGCGCGTGGCGCCTCTACCGCTACATGCGTCTGGGTGGCGACGAGGCGCGGATCGACCACCCGTGGCGCCGCCTTCGGGACGAGCTGGTTGTCTACCTCGGACAGCGCAAGCTACTCAAGCGGCCGTACTACGTGCGGGGCCTCGCGCACGCGCTCATCTTCTGGGGATTTCTTGTCATCACGATCGGCACGGTCGACCTATTGCTCAACGGTATCTTCGGTGTCCACCTTCCCGGGACCGGGAGCGCGCTCTTCGCATGGACCATCGACATCTTCGCCGTCCTGGTCCTCGCGTCGATCGCGACTGCGGCAATACGGCGGCTCTTTTTCCGCCCGCCGCGCATGCATATCGCCCGCGACGGCTACGTGATCCTCGGACTGATCGCCATTCTGATGATCACCTTGCTCGTGTTCGAGGGTGCCGGACTTGCCGCCGGGAAGCTCGAGAGGGGGTACGCCCCCCCGCCCATCGCCGGTGCGATCCTGAGCTCGATCTACCCCGGCGAGTCATCTCTCGTCGTCTTCGTCTACGCCTGGTGGGTCCACGTCATCACCGTGCTCGCATTCGCGGCGTACCTCCCGTGGTCGAAGCACCTGCACATCGTCACGACGCTGCCGAACGTCTTCTTTCGCAAACAGACTCCGCGCGGCGCGCTCGACCTGATCCCGGATATCGAGAACAAGGAGACTTTCGGGGCGGCGACGATCCGCGACTTCTCCTGGAAGCAGCTCCTCGACGGGTACACCTGCACCGAGTGCGGGCGCTGCTCGGACAACTGCCCCGCGCTCGCCACCGGGAAGCCGCTCGACCCGCAGACGATCGTCCTCGATATCCGCGATCAGCTGCTCGCCGAAGGACCGGCCCTGCTGAAAGATCCCCAGGCCGCGACGAAGCCGCCGGCGCATTGGGTGGAGTCGAAGCCCGAGGAGCTCTGGGCGTGCACCACGTGCGCCGCCTGCATTGAGGCGTGCCCGGTCACGATCGAGCACATCGACAAGATCGTCGACATGCGACGTCACCTCACGCTCATGGAGGGCGCCGCGCCGCCGGAAGCGCAGCGCGCGATGACGAACATCGAGCGGGCCGGGAATCCCTGGGGCGAGCCGCGCGAGACGCGGGGGGACTGGGCGAGGGATCTGGGCGTGCCCACGTTCGCCGAAAAGCCCGACGCCGAGTACCTCTACTTCGTCGGCTGCGCGGCGTCGGTCGACCGGCGCAACCAGCGGGTCGCGCGCTCCCTCGTCGCGATCCTGAAGGCCGCGGGCGTCTCGTTCGCGATCCTCGCCGCCGAGGAGACGTGCAACGGTGACCCCGCGCGCCGCATCGGCAACGAGTACCTCTGGCAATTACAGGCGCAGCAGAACATCGAGACCTTCAAGAAGTACGGCGTGCGAAAGGTCATCGCGAGCTGCCCGCATTGCTTCAACACCATCGCCAACGAGTACCCGCAGCTCGGCGGCAACTACGAGGTCATCCACGCGTTGCAGCTCGTGGACCGGCTGATCGCCGAAGGAAAGCTGCCCATCGCGCGGGACGGCGAAGAAACGGTCGCGTACCACGACCCGTGCTACCTCGGGCGGCACAACGGCATCTACGACCAGCCGCGGCAGGTGCTCGACGCCATACCCGGGGTGAAGCGGGTCGAGATCGCGCCGCACCACCGCGAGAGAGGCTTCTGCTGCGGCGCCGGCGGCGGTCGCATGTGGATGGAGGAGAAGGTCGGACAGCGCGTGAACCATCGGCGGATCGACCAGCTCCTGGCCACGAAGTCAGGGGCGACGAAGGTCGCGAGCGGCTGCCCGTTCTGCCTGATCATGCTGGAGGAGGGCGTCGGGGCAAAGGGCGTGCAGGAGCAGGTGCGCCCGGTCGATGTCCTCGAGATCGTCGCGGGGAGGCTGCAGACCTAGTGGAGTTCGACGGAGAGACGATCTTCGCCATCGCGTTCACGATCGTCGCGCTGCTGGTCGCGTTCGGCGCGGTCGGCTTCGCGCTCTGGTACTCCGGAGACCAGCAGGACCTGTGAAGATCCTCATCCCACTCAAGCAGGTGCCCGACTCGACCGTGCGGGTGAAGGTCGGAGCCGACGGCAAGTCCATCGCGACGGAAGGGATCACCTGGTCCATCTCGCCGTACGACGAGTACGCCATCGAGATGGCGCTCGAGCGCAAGGACGCGGAGCCCTCGACCGTGGTGGCCGTCGTCACCGTCGGGCCGGCTCGCTCACGGGACGCCCTCCGACAGGCGCTCGCCATGGGGTGCGACGAAGCGTCGCTGGTGACCGCCGACGAAACGGCGCCGCCACTCGTCGTTGCGCGCGCGCTCGCCAGGATCGTCTCGGACGCGAAGCCCGACCTCGTGCTGTGCGGGAAGCAGGCGTCGGACGACGACCAGGGATTCGTGGGCCCGGCGCTCGCCGACGTTCTGGGATGGCCGCACGTCTCGATGCTGACCAAGGTGGTGCCCACCGAGGGCGCGGTGGAGCTCTGGCGGGAGGTCGAAGGCGGGCACGAGGTCTGGAAGGCGCCGCTTCCCGCGCTCGGGACCGTGCACAAGAGCGAGAAGGAGCCGCGCTATCCCTCGCTGCCGGGGATCATGAAGGCCAAGAAGAAGGAGATCCCCGAGCGCGATCTCGCCGCGCTCGGCGTCGACCCGTCGGCTCCGAAGCTCGAAGTGCTCTCCATGGAGCCACCTCCCTCTCGCGGCGGAGGGAAGATCGTCAAGGACGGCGACGCGAAGCAGGTGGCCGAGCAGCTCGCGCTTCTCCTCCGGGACGAGGCCAAAGTCTTATGAGGATCCTCGTGGTCGCCGAGCGCAAGGAGACCGAGCTCAGGCGTGTCAGCCTCGAGCTCGCCGCGATCGCGAAAGGGCTCGGCGAGAGCGAGATCGTCGAGATGGCGGGCGAGCGCTACTCGCCGCTCCCATTCGTCGCCGCGCTCGCGAAGAAGGTCGAAGCCGAGAAGCCGGACCTCGTGCTTCTGGGCGCCACGCTCAACGGACGCGATCTTGGCGCGCGCCTCGCAGCGCGGGTCGGCCGCGCCTACGCCGCGGATGTGACGGAGCTGCGCGCCGACGGCTCGGGTCTGGCGGTGACGAAGCCGATGTACGCCGGCAAGGTGCGCGCGAAGCTGCGTGTGCCGCTGCCGGCGGTCGTGTCGGTGCGTCCGGGCGCGATCCCACTGAAGGAGGGAGCCCCCGCGCCGCAGGTCGCGAAGCTCGAGGCCGACGCGAGCGCCGAGGAGCTCACCTTCGTCAAGTTCGCGGCGACCGCCTCGGGCGGGAAGCGCGTCTCGCTGGCCGAGGCGCGCGTGATCGTCTCGGGCGGCCGGGGCCTCAAGGGTCCTGAGAACTGGCATCTCGTCGAGAAGCTCGCCGACGCCCTCGGCGCGGCGGTCGGCGCGTCACGCGCGGTGACCGATGCCGGCTGGCGACCCAACGAGGAGCAGGTCGGCCAGACCGGGAAGACGGTGACCCCCGACCTGTACATCGCGCTCGGCATCTCGGGCGCGATCCAGCACCTCGCCGGGATGACGTCGAGCAAAGTGATCGTCGCGGTGAACAAGGACCCGGACGCCGATATCTTCAAGATCGCCGATTACGGCGTCGTCGCCGACGTGTTCGAATTCGTTCCGGCGTTCACCGAAGCGATAAAGAAGGCACGAAGCTCGTGAACCCCTTCGTCGGCGAGACCGAGCGCGACCTGGCCAACGCGGTCGCGGAGTGGGCGAAAGGTCTGCGTGACCGCATCCCCGCCGCCGAGAAGGAAGGCGCGATCCCGCGCGACGTCATCGCCGATCTCGGGCGCCTTGGGGTGCTCGGCATGACCATCCCCGAGGCCGAGGGCGGACTCGGGGCATCGACCGTCGCCTTTGCCCTCGTCCTCGAGGAGCTCGCCGCGGCCTGGCCGTCGCTTTCGGTGGGGGTCGCGGTGAACAGCGGCATCGTCGCGGGCTCGATCGTCCGCGAAGGCTCACCTGAGCAGAAGCGCCGCTGGCTCCCGCGGCTCATGGACGGCGGCGGCCTCGGTGCGTTCGCGCTCACCGAGCCTGGGTCAGGAAGCGACGCTGCCTCGCTGCGCACGACCGCGGTGGAGGACGGCGGCGGCTGGAGGCTCGACGGCCGCAAGCAATTCATCACCAACGCCCGCTACGCGCCGTTCGCGATCGTCCTCGCGCGGGTTGGCGAGCACGAGCCGCAGCGGCTCCACCAGGGCATCACGGCCTTCGTGGTGCCGAAGGACGCCAGCGGCGTTTCCATCGGCCCTCCCGAGCGGAAGCTCGGCCTGCACGCATCGGACACGAGCGCGCTCATCCTCGAGGGCGCGCGCGTGGAGCGCGACGCCGTGCTGAGCGCCGTGGGCGCGGGCTTCAGCCTCGCGATGGCCGGTCTCGACGGCGGGCGCATCGGGATCGCCGCGCAATCCGTCGGCATCGCGCGCGCCGCGCTCGCGGCCGCGCGCGACTACGCGAAGGAGCGCCGACAGTTCGGCAGGCCCATCGCGGAGTTCCAGGCGGTGCGCTTCAGCCTCGCAAAGGCGGAGGCGGAGGTCGCCGCGGCGCGGCTCCTCGCCCTGCGCGCGGCGTGGCTTCGGGACCGCGGCCGCCCGTTCACGCGCGAGGCGTCCATGGCGAAGCTCTACGCGAGCGAGATGGCGCAGCGGGCCACGCACGCAGCGGTGCAGGTGCTCGGTGGCTACGGCTATCTCCGCGACTACCCGGTCGAGCGGTACGCGCGCGATGGACGCGCGACCACGATCTACGAAGGAACGAGCGAGATCCAGCGCATCGTCATAGCGCGGTCGCTGCTCGCGGCATGACCATCCAGAAGCCGGCGACCAGAAAGCAGCGGTGGCTGGACGAGGTGTACGCGCCGTCCGTGCGCCGTCGCCCCGAGCGCAAGACGCGGTTTTCGACGCTCTCCGACGAGCCGATCGACCCGCTCTACACGGCGGAGGATCTCGCCGGCTTCGCTCCGGAGCGCGACCTCGGCTTCCCGGGCGAGTTCCCGTATACCCGCGGCGTCCAGCCCTCGATGTACCGCGGCCGTCTCTGGACCATGCGGCAGTTCGCGGGCTTCGGCTCTGCGGAGGACTCCAACGAGCGCTTCCACTACCTGCTCGGGCAGGGCGTGAACGGGCTCTCGGTCGCCTTCGACATGCCGACGCTCATGGGCCGCGACTCGGACGATCCGCTGTCTCGCGGCGAGGTCGGCCGCGAGGGCGTCGCGGTGGACACGCTCCGCGACATGGAGATCCTCTTCGACCGCATCCCGCTCGACGAGGTCACAACGTCGATGACCATCAACGGCCCGGCCTCGATCGTCTGGGCCATGTACCTCGCCGCGGCGGAGAAGCGCGGGATCGGCCTCGACCGGCTCGGCGGCACGATCCAGAACGACGCGCTCAAGGAGTACATCGCCCAGCGCGAGTGGATCGTCCCGGTGAAGCCCGCGATGGGCCTCGTCGTGGATACCTTCCGCTTCGGCTCGCGCGAGGTCCCGCGCTGGAACACGATCTCGATCTCCGGCTACCACATCCGCGAGGCGGGGGCCACCGCGCTGCAGGAGCTCGCCTTCACGCTCATCGACGGGCTCGAGTACGTGCGGTGGGGCGTCGAGGCGGGCCTCGACGTCGACGACTTCGTAGCGCACCTCTCCTTCTTCTTCGACGTGCACAACGACTTCTTCGAGGAGATCGCCAAGTTCCGCGCCGCCCGGCGCATCTGGGCGCGGGAGATCGAACGGCGCTACCACCCGAAGAACGAGCGCGCGCTGCTCCTGCGAACGCACGCGCAGACTGCCGGCGTCTCGCTCACCGCGCAGCAGCCTTACAACAACGTCGTCCGCGTGACGCTCCAGGCGCTCGCCGCGGTCCTCGGTGGCACGCAGTCGCTGCACACCAATTCGCTCGACGAGACCTACGCCCTGCCGACGAAGGAGGCGGTCACGCTCGCGCTGCGGACGCAGCAGGTCATCGCCCACGAGTCGGGGGTGGCCGACACCATCGATCCGCTGGCGGGCTCCTACTACGTCGAGTCGCTCACCGAGCGCATGGAGCGCGGGTTCGAGCGCTACCTGAACGAGATAGAGAAGATGGGCGGAATGGTCGAGGCGATCGAGCGCGGCTACCCGCAGCGAGAGATCACCGAGGCGGCGTTCCACTTCCAGCAACAGGTCGAGGAAGGCGAGAAGGTGATCGTCGGCATCAACAAGTACGCGACCGACGAGGCGACCAGCATCCCGACCCTGGCGATCGACCCGGAGGTCGAGAAGAAGCAGGTCGCCCGGCTCGAAGACACGCGCCGGACCCGTGACCGCGGGCGGTGGCGCGAGGCGCTCGAGGCGCTGCGGGACGCGGCGAAGTCGGGTGACGAGCTCATGGCCCGGTTCGTCGAGGCCGCGAGAGCGCACGCGAGCGTCGGCGAACAGGTACAGGTGCTGAAAGAGGTCTATGGGGAGTACCACGACCCCGGCTATTTCTAAGAGCCAGCTGCGGCGTGACATCGGCGCCGGCTACCGCGCGCTGCGGTCGGCGCTCGAGGCGCTGCCGCGCGAGCGCTTCGGGGAGCCGACAGCGGCCGGCTGGTCGCTGAAGGAGATCGTGGCGCACCTCGCGGCGTGGGAGGAGACCGTCGCGCCGCGCCTGTCGCGTGTCCTCGAGGGCAGAGGCGATCCATGGAGCGAGGACGTCGACGGCTTCAACGCCCGCTTGCGCGAGGAGGTCCGCTCGAAAAGCGCCGAGGAGATGTTCGCGCGCTGGGGCGCCGCGCACGCGCGCGTGCTTGACGCCGTGGAGTCCCTTCCCGAGGACGCGGAGAAGCTCGCTCACGACGTCATCGCGTGGAACACGACCGGTCATTACCCGGACCACTACGCCGACATCGGCGCGGCTGTCCGCGACGCCGCCGAGCTCACCCGGGTCATCCAGGCGGCCTGGCCTTCCTTCCGGCTGGCGGTCGCGTCGCTCGGTCTGCCGGCGCTCGAGCAGAAGACGCCGACGGGCTGGACGTACAAGGACCTGGTCGCGCACGCGGAGGCGTGGGAGGACCGCACCGCGAAGCGCCTCGTGACGTATCGCGAGGGCGGTGAGGGCGGAAGAGATTCGGCGATCGACGACACCGACGAGTTCAACGCGGCGGTGGTCGAGCGCACCCGCGGCCGCGATGGGCGCGGGGTCCTGCGCGACCTCGACGCGACGCACGCGCGGCTCCTCGAGGAGATCGCGCGGCTCACGCCGGAGCGGATCCACCAGAACCACGATCGGGTCATCGCGATGATCGCCGGCAACACATATGGCCACTACGCGGAGCACCACGACGAGCTGCTCGCCGCCGTACCGAAGCGGACGGCCGAGCTGCTCGAGCGCATGCGCGAAGGCTGGCGTCCGTTCCGGCGCGCCGTCGGCCGGCTCGGCCTCGGCGCGCTATCGGAGGCGACGCCCGCCGGATGGACCCACAAGGCGATCCTCGCCCACGTCGCCTACTGGATGGAGCGGGTGCCCGTCGAGCTGCCGAAGCGTCTCGCGGGCACGAGCGGAGAGCTCGTCGACGTCGAGACCGCGAATCGCCGGGAGAGCGAGCTCGCGGCCACGCGGTCGGGGCACGACCTCGTCGAGCGGCTCGACGCCGCGTACAAGGCTGTTGTCGACGCGGTGAGCGCGCTCCCGGCCGAACGCGATCTCTCCTTGCTCGCGGTCGGGCTCGTCGCCGAGGAGACCTACGGGCATTTCGCCGACCACCCGGAGATCGAAGCAGCGTTGCCGCGCACGACCGCGGAGGTGCTGGCGCGGTTCGACGAGGCGTGGCGCCGGTTCCGAGGGGCGGTCCGCGAGCGCGGTCGCGCGGGGCTCCTGGAAGCGACGCCGTCGGGCTGGTCCTATCGCGACCTGTCCGCGCACGCGGCGAACTGGATGCAGCTGGCGGTGACCGAGCTCGAGTCTGGCGACTTCCGGACCTGGAACACGGAGACGATCCTGGCCGAGAACGACCGCGCGGTCGAGGTGCACCGTCTGGTCGGGCCCGAGGCGAGGCTCGACGAGCTCGACACATCGCACCGCCGCGTCCGCGAGGCGATCGCGAAGGTCCCCGACGAGCGCCTGCGCGACGCGAAGGTCTTCGGAGTCGTCGCGTTCTACACGTACCTCCACTGGGAGGAGCATTTCGGCGAGCTCGGGATCCACGTTTGAAAAGGCCCATCCGCGTCGTGGTCGCGAAGGCCGGTCTCGACGGCCACGATCGGGGCGCGAAGGTCGTGGCACGCGCGTTGCGCGACGCCGGGATGGAAGTGATCTACACGGGCGTGCACCAGACTCCCGAGCAGGTCGTCGAGACCGCGCTTCAGGAGGACGCCGACGCCATCGGGCTGTCACTCCTCTCGGGAGCGCACAACTACATCTTTCCGCGCATCTCCGAGCTCATGAAGGAAAAAGGCCTCGACGACGTCCTGCTCTTCGGTGGCGGGATCATCCCCGAGGCCGACTGGCCGGGCTTGAACAAGGTCGGCGTCGAGCGCGTCTTCCCGCCGGGCGCATCCCTCGAGGAGATCACCAAGTACGTGCGGGAGGCGGTACCCAGAAAGAAGGCGAGCGCTTAGCACGAGATCGCGCGTGATGTACACGCGGTAAAGGGGGAAACAGGCATGGCGAAGAAGGACGACAGGCCGGTCGATGCGGGTCTTGTGGCACTCCGCGGGAAGAGCGAGCAGGAGGCGATCGAGTTCTGGAAGCATCGGTTCACGATGATCGCGGCCATTCCGGTCGATACGGCGCGGGTCGGCGCGCTCACGCCGCAGCTCCGCGAGCTGGTGCGCATCGATGACAAAGAGGAGCGCAAGCGCCTCACCGCCGCGCGGATGAAAGCGTTCCTGCAGCTGCCGCCAGATCAGCAGGATCGGATCACGAAGACGCGCCGCGCGGCGTTCGACATCGATCCTGGAGTTCTCGAGGAGGACCAGCGCACGGTCGACGAGCTCATCCCGACCATCCCTGGAGCGAAGGCGTACCAGGACAGCCATCCGATGTCCCGCGCGTGAACTTCGGGTACCGCGAGGACCAGCTCCTCGTCCGCGACACCGTCCGCGACTTCGTCACCCGGCGCATCGCGCCGAACGCGGACGGCTGGAACGAGGACCGCGAGTTCCCGCTCGAGCTCCTGCCCGAGCTCGCGGCGCTCGGGCTCACCGGCCTCGCGGTGCCACACGAGTACGGAGGCGCCGAGCTCGACGCGCTGACCATCGCGATGGTCATGGAGGAGCTCGGCGCGGGCGACGGGTCGATCGCGCTCACGATCGCCGCGCACAATTCGCTCTGCATCGGCCATCTGCTGGTCGCGGCGAGCGAAGAGCAGAGGGCACGCTGGCTGCCGCCGCTCGCGCGGGGCGAATACCTGGGGTGCTGGGCGCTCACCGAGCCGTCCTCCGGCTCGGATGCGGTGGGAGTGAGGAGTCGCGCGCGCCGCGACGGCGACACGTACGTGATCGACGGGACCAAGCAGTTCATCACCAACGGCTCGGTCGCGGGATTCGCCGTGGTCATCGCGGGCGCCGGGGACCGCAGGCTGAGCGCCTTCGGCGTGGAACGGGGGACGCCGGGTTTCCGGCCCGGCAAGCGCGAGGAAAAGATGGGTCTGCATGCCTCCGACACCGCGCAGCTGATCCTGGAGGGGTGCCGCGTTCCGGCGAGCGATCGGATCGGGACGGACGGAGAAGCGTTCGATGACGTGAAACGCGTGCTCGACCGCGGCCGGATCGGCATCGGCGCGCTGGCGATCGGGCTGGGCCGCGCTTCGCTCGAGATCGCGACGGCCTACGCCAAGGAACGAAGGCAGTTCGGCCGGCCAATCGCCGAATTCGAGATGGTGCAGTGGCGGCTCGCGCGCGCCCGCACCGAGCTCGACGCGGCACGCCTGCTCGTCCATCGCGCCGCGTCGTACGCCGACGCGGGGCTGCGGTTCACCGACGTCGCGTCCAAGGCCAAGCTCTACGCCAGTGAGGCCGCCACGCGGGCCGCCGACTCGTCGCTGCAGGTGCTCGGCGGATATGGCTTCCTTCGCGACTTCCCGATCGAGCGGCATCTTCGCGACGCCCGACTCATGGAGATCGGCGAGGGCACCAGCGAGGTGCAGCGGATCGTCATCGCCCGCGAGCTGCTTCGCGTCGACTGATGGCGACAATCCGGGGGGCTATGCCCCCCGAGGACCCCCCGGCTCGCGCGGCGAGCCTCCTTGCCCGCGCGCGCTCCGGCGACAAGCGCGGGATCGCGCGGCTGCTGTCGATCGTCGAGAACGACGAGCCCGGCGCGGCGGAGGCGATGCGCGAGCTCTACCCGCGGACGGGTCACGCCGAGATCCTCGGGGTCACCGGGCCGCCCGGCGGTGGGAAGTCCACGCTGGTCAACCGGCTCGCGGGCGCGTACCGCGAGCGGGCGTCCCGCGTCGCGATCGTCGCGGTCGACCCCTCGAGCCCGTTCAGCGGGGGCGCCATCCTCGGTGATCGAATCCGCATGCGCGAGCGCTTCCTCGACGAGGGGATCTTCATCCGTTCCATGGCGAGCCGCGGCCACGCCGGCGGGCTGGCGCGAGCCACAGCGCGCGTCGTCAATGTCCTCGACGCCCTCGGCACGGACGTCGTGATCGTCGAGACCGTCGGCGTGGGGCAGGAGGAGGTTGATGTCATCCGTGTCGTTGACACGGTCTGCCTCGTCACCGTTCCGGGGCTCGGCGACGACATCCAGGCCATCAAGGCCGGCATCCTCGAGATCGCCGACGTGCTCGTCGTGAACAAGGCTGACCGACCGGGTGCGGACGAGACCGCGCGCGATCTGGCGCAGATGCTGTCGCTCGCGAAGGACAGACCCTGGAAGCCGCCGATCGTGAGGACCTCGGCGCAGACCGGCGCCGGCGTGCCCGAGCTCGTCGACGCGATCGCGAAGCACCGCTCGTGGTCGCTCTCGAGCGGCGAGCATCGTGAGCGTCGCCGCGCGGCCGCGCGAGCCGAGGTCGAGACTCTGCTCCGCGAGACGCTGCTCCGGGAGCTCGCGGGGCGGATCGGCGAGGCGCGGGTGGACGCCGCCGTCGCGCGGGTCGCGGAACGGTCGCTCGATCCCTACGCGGCGGTGGACGAGCTGCTCGGACGGTGAACCATGCCCATCGCGAGCGCCCGGACCCGCCCTCTCTCGCGCTCGCCGCGACCGTCCACTGTCTGACCGGGTGCGGGATCGGCGAGGTGCTCGGCCTCGCCGCCGGAACGCTGCTCGCCCTCAGCAACGCGGTGACCATCGCCCTGGCGATCGTTCTCGCCTACGCCTTCGGCTACGGCCTCACGCTCGTGCCGCTGCTCCGCGCCGGCATGCCGCTGCTCCGGGCAAGCGGCATCACGCTGGCCGCGGAGACGCTCTCCATCACGACGATGGAGATCGTCGACAACTTCGTCGTGCTCGCCATCCCCGGCGCCATGGATGCCGGACTCGGCGACTTCCTGTTCTGGGCGAGCCTCGCGGTCTCGCTCGGGCTGGCGTTCGTCGCGGCCTTTCCCGTGAACCTCTGGCTCGTCTCGCGAGGCCTCGGCCATGCCATCGTCCACGGCGGGCACTCGTGATCGAGCTGACGATCCTCCGCACCGGGGTCATCGATCTCCCGCGCTCGACGTTCTTCGCCGACGGCGGCGCCGACATCGTTCGCGTGCCGGTGTGGTCGGGGCTTCTCCGGACCGCGGAGGGCCTCGTCCTATTCGATACCGGCCTCCATCCGGTCCACGTCGATCGTCCGGACGCGACGTTCGGCCCCCAAGGCGCGGCCAAACCGGTCATGGGTCGCGATGACGCGATCGTCTCCCGCCTGGCCTCCCTCGAAGTGCGACCGGACGATGTCGCCGTGGTCGTCAACAGTCATCTCCACTTCGATCACGCCGGAAACAACGGAGCGTTCCCGATGGCGACGTTCATCGTTCAGGCGGAGCACCTCGCGTTCGCCAAGGGAAAGCCGAGCTTCCCGGGCGTCTACTGGGACATCCCGGAGCTCACCTACATGCCCGTGTCCGGGCGGGTCCGCGTCGCGCCCGGCGTCGAGGTCGTGCCGACCCCCGGGCACGCGCCCGGACACCAGTCGCTCGTCGTGGACCTCACCGAGAGCGGCCGCGTCGTGCTGTGCGGCGACGCGGCGTTCACGCGCGAGAACCTCGAGCGCGGCGAGATCCGCGCGTCCGACGAGCCGGCCGCGAAGGAGTCGCTCGAGCTCATCCGGGCACTCGTGGACGGCGACCTCGACCGGATCTTCACCAGCCACGATGCGGCGATGTGGCCGCGCTGGCGGCAGGCGCCAAAGACGTACCGATGAACGTCTTGGTCGGCATCCTCGCGCACGTCAAATGGTTCACCGACCCGCGCGATCATCCGACGCGGTACGAGCTCCTGCTCACCCCGCCGGTCGTCGCCGCGTTGGGGATCGCGCTCGCCGCCGTCGGCATCGCGTACGTCATCCAGCATCGCGTGCCCGAGCCCGATGCGATCCGCGCGCTCGAGCGCTACGCGCGCACCGGTCCGCTGGCCCTCCGTCTTGCGCTCGGGATCTCGCTCCTCGCCGCGGCCGCGTCAGGATGGCTCTTCGTGCCGTCGCTCGCCGTCGACCGCGACGCCGCCGGCTACGCGCTCCTCGTCGTGGAGACCGTCTGCGGGCTTTTGATCGTGGCCGGCTTGTTCACCCGGTACGCCTCAGTCGCGCTCGCGCTCCAGGGCGTCGCCGCGATGATGCCGTTCAGCTTCGAGAGCATCCTCGAACAGGTCCACATCCTCGGCATCGCCGTGTTCCTCTTTATCGCGGGGGCGGGGGCGATGTCACTCGACGAGCGTCTCGGCGTGCATCGCTCGTTCAAGCACAAGGACGCGCCGGCTGCCGCGCTCGGCTTGCTCCGCATCGCGATGGGCTTCGGCATCGCGTACGGGGCACTCACCGAGAAGCTGCTGAACCCGCAGCTCGCGCAGGCGCTCCTCGATCGGAGCCCGTTCCTCAACGTGCTCCGAGGGCTCGGGGTGGGCGATCCGCTCTTCATCTGGCTCGCGGGCGTCACCGAGCTCGCGATCGGCGTCGTCGTCATCTCGGGTCAGATCACCCGACCGGTCATGGCCGTCGGGTTCGCGCTCTTCACCGTCACGCTGGTGGTCTTCGGTCGGCCCGAGCTCATCGGGCACCTGCCCTATTACGGGATCATGCTCACCCTGTTCATCGCGCCGAACGCCGACTCTTGGCGCGTGAAGCGGGCGCTGCGGACCGCAGCTTAGGCGCTAGCCGAACGCGAGCTTCAGGTCCTCGCGATCGTCCTCGGTATCGGGGTTGCGGAGCAGATCGAGGAGCCGTGGGTCATTCGGGATCGCGATCCCGGCAAATCCCTCGGCCTCGAGCTTGGCGCGCAGCTCCTTCCACGCGGGACGTCCGGCCGGGAAGTCGCTCCGCGCCCACCGCTCGGCGTCGCCCTCGGCCGCAGGGAGCGTGATCATGTCGCCGTCACGCGTCGCGACGACGAGGCGGCCGCGCGATAAACGCTCGACCGTCGCGAGCGCCTCGGGACGTTCGGAAGAGTCGAGCGCGACAAGCCGGGCGCGCCAGGTGACCGCGGCAAGGGCCGCGAGGAGCGTCCAGGGATCCTGGTCCTCCCGGCCGACCACCCAGAGCGAGTCGGCCCCTGCCGCTTCGAACGCGCGGGCGTCCGCGAGTAGGTCGCCGGCGTCGCCAGCCAGCCGAACCTCGACACCGATCTTCATCGCGAACAGATGCTAGCGACCGCCTAGCATCGACACGTGCCGCGCCCGCAGGCTCCGCCAGTCCAGATCGCGCGCTGGCGCGCGGGTGACTGGCGCGAGGACCGCGACCAGGTCGCGGCAGAGGAGCCTCTTCAGCTCTCGCTCGATGGCCTGCCGCTCAGCATCGTGATGCGCACGCCCGGAAACGACCTCGAGCTCGCGCTCGGCTTGCTCCTGGCGGAGCGCGTCATCCGCGCGGCCGACGACGTCGTGTCGGTCCGGATCAGCGCCGAGACGGGGGAGGAGGAGCCGCGGCTCACGGTCGTGGCCGACCTCGTCGAGTCGAATCAGGTGGACATTCGACTCCGGTCGGCACCCGGCCGGCGGCCGGAGCGGTCCTTCCTCGCGAGCTCGGCATGCGGCGTCTGCGGAGCGACCACGGTGGAGTCGCTCGCGCTTGACTTCCCGCGGCTCGAACCGGGGCCGCGTGTCGACGCGTCGGTCCTCCCGAAGCTCGGCGACCGCCTACGCGAGCAGCAGCGCATCTTCGAGTCGACCGGCGGCCTCCATGCGGCGGGGCTCTTCACCCCCCGGGGCGAGCTCGAGCTGCTGCGCGAGGACATCGGCCGGCACAACGCGGTCGACAAGGTCGTCGGCCGGTCTTTCCTCGACGGCCGCGTTCCGCTGCGCCAGAGCGTGCTCGCCGTGAGCGGCCGCGCCGGGTACGAGGTCGTGCAGAAGGCCGTCGCCGCGGGCATCCCGGTGCTCGCCGCGGTCGGCGCCCCCTCGAGTCTCGCCGTCGCCACGGCCGAACGCTTCGGCATGACGCTCGTCGGATTCCTGCGGGACGATCGATTCAACGTCTACACGGCGCCCGAGCGCATCGCGCGGGCGTAAGGAGAGGGGACCGTGGCGATCGCACAGGACAAGCTGCACCCCAAGGCTCGCGCGATCGTCGATGCGTTCGCCAAGGCCCCGCCGCTCGCCAGCCTGACCCCGGAGCAGGCACGGGCGCTCCCGCTCCCCCTCGAGGCCGCCCCCGAGCCGGTCGGCGCCGTCACCTCCCGCGCGATACCGGGGCCAGGCGGGTTCATGCGTCTCCGGATCTATCGGCCGAAGACCGTCACCCGCGGCGTGCTCGTCTACTTCCACGGTGGCGGGTGGGTCCTGGGAAGCCTCGAGGGCGCCGATGCCACGTGCCGCGCCCTCACCAACCGTGGCGAGGCGGCCGTCGTCTCCGTCGACTACCGGCTCGCGCCTGAGACGAAGTTCCCCGGTCCGGTCGAGGACGCCTTCGCGGCGGTGCGGTGGGTCGCCGCGTCAGCCGCGGAGCTGGGCGTGGACCCCGCGCCGTTGGCGGTGGGTGGAACGAGCGCGGGCGGCAACCTCGCGGCGGCGGCGGCGCTGGTCGCCCGCGACCGCGACGGCCCGCCCATCGCCCTCCAGCTCCTCATGGTCCCGGTCACCGACCTCCGAACCACGACGGCGTCGTTTGAGGAGTTCGCGGAGGGCTACGGGCTCACGCGTTCGGACATGGAGTGGTTCGCCCGGCACTACGTCGTCACTGAGAAGGATGCGGAGAACCCCTACGCGTCGGTGGCGCGGGGCGACCTCCGGGGCATGCCCCCAGCCTTCGTGATCACGGCCGAGTGCGATCCCCTCCGCGACGACGGCGAGGCCTACGCAGAGCGGCTGCGGGAGCTCGGGATCGGCGCCCGTCACAAGCGGTATCCGAGGATGCAGCACGGCTTCATCGGTTTCCCCGATCAGCTGCCCGAGGCGAGCGAGGCCCTCGACGACGCCGGGGCCACGCTGCGAGCGGCGTTCGGCGCTTAGAGCGGCGGCTCGCGCTCCAGCTCTTCGCGGACCTCGCGGACGTAGGCGGCGATTACGTCGGCGTCCGCGCCGCCCTTGGCCGCACGGAGGCGTTCCGCGGCGATACCGGCGGTGTAGCTCGCCAGCGGTGCGAAGCGCCGCTCCTTGGTGTGAGCGGCGACCCGGGCGAGCTCGAGCAGCTCGAGCGCGACCTTCGCGTCGAGCTCCGGTTCCTCGATCTTGACGCCGCGCCGCTCGGCCGCTCTCCGCCAGCGCTTCCCCAAGGACACGAAGAACTCGTTCACCAGGCGAGAACCTTAGCGCCCGACTTGCGGGGAGGGAACCGGCGGAGTAGAACAGATAACCGGTCCGATGACGGAAATCACGCGACGTGAGTTCCTGAAGCTCGGAGCCGCCGGCACCGCCGGCTTGGCCATGGTCCCGCTCGCCAATCCCCTTGGTTTCGACCTGAAGGCCGTGAAGAAGCGCGCGCTCGAGCTGCGCATCGCCGGCGCCAAGGAAGTCCACTCGGTGTGCCCCTACTGCGCGGTGGGCTGTTCGCTCATCGCGTACACGAAGCAGGTGAACGGCAAGACCCAGCTCCTCCAGATCGAGGGCGACCCGGACAGCCCGATCAACGAGGGACGCCTCTGCCCCAAGGGCGCGACGGCGATGCAGCTCGCGACGAGCTCGCGTCGCGTCGAGAAGCCGCTCTACCGCGCGCCGGGGAGCAGCAGGTGGGAAGAGAAGAGCTGGGACTTCATGCTCGACAAGCTCGCCCAGAACATCAAGGCGTCGCGCGACAACACGTTCGTCGCGCAGGACGCGAACGGCAATATCGTGAATCGCACCGAGGGGGTCGCCTTCGCCGGCGGCGCCGCATTCAGCAGCGAAGAGGGCTTCTTCGCGACGAAGATGATGCGGACGCTCGGCGTCGTGCACATAGAACAGCAAGCCCGGGTCTGACACGGCCCAACGGTGGTCAGTTTGGCCGCCACCTTCGGACGAGGAGCGATGACGAACCACTGGCGTGACATCCGGCACGCCGACGTCATCCTCATCAACGGCGCGAACCCGGCTGAGGCGCATCCGGTCGGGTTCCAGTGGTTCGTCAAGGCGAAGCTCGACCCCGCGAGAGGGCCAGGGTCTGGCGGCGGCGCGAAGATCATCCACGCGGACCCGCGGTTCACCCGGACGTCCGCGTTGGCGGACATCTATCTCCGAACGCGCGTAGGCACCGATGTCGCGTACTTCGGCGGGCTCATCAAGTACGTCCTCGACAACAAGCTCTACCACGAGGAGTACGTCAAGAACTACACGAACGCGTCCTTCATCGTGAAGGAGGGCTTCGACTTCAAGGACGGGCTCTTCTCCGGATACAACGCGACGAACCGTTCGTACGACACCTCCACTTGGGCATACGAGACGGAGGGTGACGTGCTCGCAGGAGCCGCCGGCTCGACCCAGGCGCGCGCCAAGCGCGACCTGACGCTGGAGCATCCGCGCTCCGTCTTCCAGCTGCTCAAGAAGCACTATTCGCGCTACACGCCCGAGATGGTCTCGAGCATCACCGGGATCCCCGTCGATCAGTTCATGAACGTCGCGAAGATCGTCGGCGAGATGGGGCGGCCCGACAAGGTCATGACGATCGTGTACGCGGTCGGGCTCACCCATCACACCACCGGAGGGCAGCTCATCCGCTCGGGCGCCCTGCTCCAGCTACTGCTCGGGAACATGGGCCGTCCGGGCGGCGGCATGAACGCCGAGCGCGGTCACGCGAACATCCAGGGCAACACCGACCACGCCATCAGCTGGGAGATCCTGCCGGGCTACCTCCGGATCCCCGCGCCCGGACAGAAGAACCTCGACCAGTACGTCGCGGCCAGCGCGCCGAAGAAGAGCGATCCGAACTCGTGGAACTTCTTCGGCACGAACTACCGGAACTTCATGGTGAGCATCCTGAAGGGCTGGTACGGAGATGCCGCGACGAAGAGCAACGAGTTCGCCTTCAACTTCATCCCGAAGCCCGCCGCGAACTCCTCCTGGATGTCCATCTACGACCAGGCGCTCAAGGGAAAGATGGAGGGCGTGATCCTCAGCGGAATGACGGCCACGAGCATCGGGCCGGACTCGAACCAGATCCTCAAGGCTCTGTCCAACCTCAAATGGCTAGTCGTCATGGACCCCCTCCCGACCACGAGCTCGGAGTTCTGGAAGGCGCCGGGCTTGAACAGCGCGGACATCAAGACCGAGGTCTTCATGCTCCCGACGACACACTGGATCGAGAAGGACGGCTCGTTCGTCAACAGCGGCCGTTGGATGCAGTGGAAGGAGCAGGTCATCCCGCCCGAGGGCGAGGCGCGTCACGACCACTGGATCTTGGCCGACCTGTTCGACCGGGTGAAGACGCTCTACAAGCAGCAGAGCGGAAAGTTCCCCGACCCGATCATGGCCATGACCCTCGACTACAAGGATCCGAAGAAGCCCGAGCTCGACGAGATCGCCCGGGAGATCAACGGCAAGGACCTCACCACGGGCAAGCAGATGGCCAGCTTCGCGAACCTGAAGGACGACGGCACGACGACGGCGGGCGACTGGATCTACACCGGCAGCTACACGGAGGACGGCAACCTCAGCAAGCGCCGGAACGGCATCCAGGACCCGACGAAGAACGACCCGACGGGCATGGGCTTCTACCCGACCTGGGCCTGGAGCTGGCCGCTCAACCGTCGCGTGATGTACAACCGCGCGTCGGCCGATGTCGACGGGAAGCCGTGGGACCCGAAGCGCCCGGGCATCCGGTGGGATGGCTCGCGGTGGCAGGGCGACGTGCCCGACTACCCGGTCACCATGAACCCCAAGGATCCCGCGGCGTGGCTGCCGTTCATCATGAACGGCGAGGGCGTGGGCCGGCTCTACTCGAACTCGATGCTCGACGGCCCGATCCCCGAGCACTACGAGCCGGTCGAGTCGCCGATCCCGAACCCGCTGCACGCTCAGAACTCCGCGGACCCGGTCGCATTCCTCTACGACCAGGCGGCGGGGCGACCGAATCGGTTCGGCACGGCGGACAAGTACCCGTACATCGCCACGAGCTACCGGCTCACCGAGCACGAGCACTACGTGACGCAGCACGTCCCGCTGCTCGTCGGGCTGCAGCCGCAGGCGTTCGTCGAGGTCCCCGAGGAGCTCGCAAAGGAGAAGGGCATCAAGAACGGCGACCAGGTCCGGGTGTCCAGCGAGCGCGGCAAGCTCGAGGTCGCGGCGCTGGTGACGAAGCGCCTCGGACCGATGAAGCTCGCCGGCAGCGACAAGCCCGTCTACCACATCGGCATCCCCATCCACTGGGGCTTCGTCGGCGTGACCGCCGACCGCGAGCCCGAGAAGACGAGGTTCTGGCTCGCGAACGCGCTCACGCCGTTCGTGGGCGACGTCGGCGCGCGGACGCCCGAGTTCAAGGCGTTCCTCGTGAACATCGAGAAGATCCGATGACGCTCACGCTCGACGCCATTGACACCTTCGCCGCGCGCCGCGACCGCGCGCGCGAGCTCGGCGCGCGCTACGACTTCGCGCAGGAGCCACTCCGGCTGTATCTCGCGCTCGTCGACGCGCAGGAGCGCGCTTTCGAGCGCGCCCAGGACGACCGGCCAGGAGCCGACGACGTCGCGGACTACGTGGTTCGCGTCGCGCTTCCCGGCGTGATGGAAGCCGCCGTCGCCGCGGGGCCCGAGGCGCTGCGCGAGGCGGTGCTGCTGCGGTTCCACGAAGGCGATCTCGAGGGCATCGTCGAGGCGTGGCTTCGTGGTGAGGAAACGAGCGGTACCGACGAGTTCCTGGCGCGAGCGGGCGCGACGCCGGTGCTCGAAGCGCTTCCCGAGGTCGCGCATGCGCTCCGCGGCGCGGAGACCGACGAGCGACGCTGCCCGCGCTGTGGCGGACTGCCGCAGCTGGCGGTCTTCGCAGATTCGGGCGAGGCGCTCGTGACCAGCCAGCGGAAGCTCGTGTGCGCGCGCTGCGCCAACGAGTGGGTGCTGAGCCGCATGACCTGCGCATCCTGCGGCGAGACAGCCGGTGGGAAGATGCCCATCCTGTCCGACGTGGACTACTTCCCGCATCTCCGTCTCGACGCCTGCGAGATGTGCCGGCGCTACCTGATCACGGTCGACCTGCGCAGGGATCCGCGCGCTGTTCCGATCGTCGACGAGCTCGTCGCGTTGCCGCTCGATCTGGCCGCCGCCGAGCGCGGCTACACCAAGATCGCGCGCAATCTGATGGGGTTCTGAGATGGCATTCCAAGAAAAGCCGATGGGCTTCTTCACCGACACGTCGATATGCATCGGCTGCAAGGCGTGCGAGGTCGCCTGCAAGGAGTGGAACCAGCTCGAGGGCAATCCGGCGCACTTCACGGCCGACTCGTTCGACAACACCGGGCAGCTCGACGCGCAGAACTGGCGTCACGTGCAGTTCATCGAGCAGGTCCCCGACAACAACGGCGTCGTCATGACGCCCACTCCCATCGCCGGCGGACAGGCCTGGCTGATGATGAGCGACGTCTGCAAGCACTGTAAGAACGCGAGCTGCATGGAAGTCTGCCCGACGAACGCGCTCATGCGCACGGAGTTCGACACCGTCTACCTGCAGAAGGACGTGTGCAACGGCTGCCGCAACTGCATCTCGGCATGCCCGTACGGCGTCATCGGCTTCAACGAGCAGCAGGGCGTCGCGCAGAAGTGCACGCTCTGCTACGACCGCCTGCAGGGCGGCCTCACGCCGGCCTGCGCGAAGGCGTGCCCCACGGAGTCGATCCAGTTCGGGTACCTCGACGACCTGCAAAAGGCCGCCGATGCCCGCTTGGCCGCCCTGCAGAAGCAGGGCTACGCCAAGGCGAACCTCTACGGACGCGACACCAAGGTCTACGGCGGGCTCAACGCCTTCTTCCTCCTCATGGACAAGCCGGCCGTCTACAAGCTCCCGAATGAAGCGAACGCGACGCTGCCCAGCAGGAACAACTTCCCGGGCTACGTGGGCGGTGTCGCGACCGCGGTCGTCGGTCTCATCGCCGGTCTCCTCGCCTTCCGCAACGGGCGGATGAACGCGAACAACAACAGCTCGACGAACCCGCGCTGATGCCGCCGGCCGAACATTTCGTCGCGGCTCCGCAGTGGGAGTGGTGGATTCTCGGCTACTTCTTCTTCGGCGGCATCTCCGGCGGCAGCTACGCGCTCGGCACCCTGCTCCGTTTCGCCGGCGACCCGCGCGACGAGCGTGCCGCCCGGATCGCCTTCATCACGAGCTTCGTCGCGCTCATCCCATGTCCGATCTTCCTCACCCTCGATCTCGGCCAGCCGTTCCGCTTCTGGCACATGCTGATCGACACCAGCGGCGGCGGGCTCGCGTTCAAGCCCGAGTCGCCGATGAGCGTCGGATCGTGGGCGCTCCTCCTGTTCGGACTCTTCTCGTTCGTGTCCTTCGTCGGCGCGATCGCCGAGAGCGGCTGGCTCAAGGCGGCGAGTCCCGTCGCGCGCGCGCTCCGCGGCACCGCGGGTCTCGTGTGGTCCGCGATCGGCATGGTGCTCGGGCTCTTCATCTGCGCGTACACCGGCGTCCTGCTCGCCGTGTCGAACCAGCCGGTGTGGAGCGACAGCGGGTGGGCGCTCGGCGGCATGTTCCTCGCGTCGGCGCTCTCCGGCTCTGCGGCCCTGCTGCTGCTCTTCGCGCGCACGCGCCGCGACGTCGATCCGGACACCGCCGTGCGGCTCGAGGTCGCGGACCGCTACTTCGTGGTCCTCGAGGCGATCCTGATCGCCGTGTTCCTGGTGACGCTCGCGATCGCGGGCACGATCACGAAGGTGCTGGGTGTGTGGCTCGTGCTCTGGCTCATCGTGGTCCTCGGCCTGCTGGCTCCGCTGGCGATGGCGCGCTGGGACGTCGCGCGGCGGTGGCCGCCCGTCGCGGCGCCGCTCCTCGCGCTCCTCGGTGTGCTCGCGCTACGCGCCGTCGTCATCTTCAGCGCGCAGACCTGATTCCCCGCTAGCCGATCTCGAACTGCACCTGCACGCGGACCACGACGTCGAGCTGGCCCGTCGGCAGCTGCGTGTCGGCACGCGGGGCTGGGATGGCCATCATGAGCTTCACGCCGTCTACGCCGACAGTCGGAGAGAGGCCCACGTCGTTCACGCTCAGGACCTTCCCGAGCGTGACGCCCGACGTCTTGGCCATGGCTTCCGCCTTCGCCCGGGCATCCTCGATCGCCTGCTTTCGCGCGTCGGCCTGGGCGGCCTTGCTGTCGAGGAGCGTGAACGCGACCGTTGCGGTGAGGGCTCCGTCGTTCTGGATGAGCGCGTCGACGGTCTTCCCGACGCCCTCGGTCCCGTGCAGCGTCAGAGTGATCTGCTGATTGCCTTGATAGCCGGCGAGGCGCGGCGCTTTGCCCTGCTCGTGTGAGTACTGCGGATCGATCCGATACTGGCTTGTCCGCGTGTCTTTCTCCGCGATCCCGAGCGCCTTTGCGCGCTCGATGACTCGCGCCATCCGTTCCGCGACGAGATCCTGCGCCTCGGCGGCGGTCGCGGCCTGCGCGACGGCGCCGACGGCAATGATGGCGGCGTCTGGCTTCACGCGAACGGTTGCGTCGCCGGTGGTGACGATGCCCGGTGGAACGACTGCGTTGAGCGGGACCTGGACGGCGGGCGAGAAGGTGGTCGCCTGCGCGGGTGCCTTGGCCGCGATGACGAACGCGATGAGGAGCGTGCCGAACGCGAGGACGGCGAGCAGGCTCTTCTGGAACAGCGTGAGCATCGAGATTCCCTCCGGCGCTTTCTGCCTGCACCTATGACGCCGGCGGGTACCGAAAGTTGCGTCGGCTCTGAAGCGCGGGGCTCAGGTGGCCGCGTTCAGCGCCTTCGTCACGTCCTCCTCGTCCCGGTACTCGCGGTCCGGGAGCCTGGCGAGTGCCTCCTCGACCATCGCGCCGACCTTCGCCTCGCGGGCGCGGGCGAGAAGATCGGCGCGCGAGATCGGGTAGTCGACGCTCTCGAGCAGCTGATCGGCGACCTCGGTGGCTTCCATCTCTCGCATGCGGTGTGTCAGAGCCAGTTGCGTGCCAAAGGGCGGTGCTTCGCGCCGCGATCAGTCGTGCCAGATGTCGGTGATCGTCGGTGGCCGCGGACAGCTGTGGGTGGGGGAGCCGTTGCATCCGTCGTTCGACATCGGCAGCCGACGCTCGGTGTTGGTCCGCAGATCGAGGGCCAGGACGGCGCCGTCGTGGTACTCGCCGCCGCCGTACCCGACGCCCTGATCGGGACAGGGGCAGAGATCCCGCATGTACCAGAGCCATGAATCGCCGAGGAAGTGCGGACGCGAGCGTCCGATGGGGCGCATGCCCGGCGGGCCCGTGGTCTCGGACTCGGGGAGGCGGGAGGTGACGAGCGATCCGTCCGCCACGCGCCTCACTTCGACCCGCGTGATCGAGGTGGCTCGAGCCGGCCCTCCGCGATTCGTGCCCGCGAACAGATCTCCTGAGGGCGAGATGCTCACGTCTTCGAGCCGCATGGTGGCCAGCTCCCGGATGTCGCCGCTCGGGTCTCGGACACTGACCCCCGTGGCTTCCACCAGGAGGAGGCGGTCGTCCTTCGGGAACCACTCGGCGAACCGCTTGCCGGGCCGCGCGGCCTCGCGCGGTTCCGAGGACCAGACGAGCCGCCCGCCCTGAACACCGAACAGCCGGACCTGCGCATGATCGACGCGCGTGTGGACGACGAGGAGGAGCGTGCCGCTCGGCGAGAACGCGACCCGCAGATGATCGCTGACGGTCCAGCCACGATTCGCGCAGCTCGCATCGCGGCCGAGGTCGTACGCGGTGCCATCGCGGAGCGTCAGGCTGAGCTGGGACGGATAGTTCTTGCCGCCCTGGAAGTAGCAGTCTTCGAGGACGGCGCGGTCTCCCGCCCGGCTCCACGCCGAGTCGAAGGACCCGTCCGCGCGCTCCTTCGAGACGAACGCCGTGCCCTCCGTCTTACAGAGTGCCCGCGGATTGGCCGGGTCTCGCGCGTCGTACACGATCCCGTCGACGATGGCCATGACCGCGGTCGCGTTCGGAATGCTGGCGCCGCATTCCGGGGTCATCCAGGCGGGCACGCCGCACGAAAACCCGACCGCCGCGAGCACCGCACCCGCGACCGTGGCCCCGCGCCGACCCACGCCCCGAGTATCGCGGAGGCTCCAAATGGGCCTGTCCTACTCTCAGCCGGTGAAGACCACCGATCGGCTCTCCGAGCTGCGCGCGAAGGCCGCGTTGGGCGGCGGAGAGCAGCGCATCGCTCAGCAGCACGCGAAGGGCAAGCTCACCGCGCGCGAGCGCATCGATCTCCTGCTGGACGAGGGCTCGTTCACCGAGCTCGACGCGTTCGTTCTCGCGCGGGCCACCGAGCTCATCCCGGATGCGGAGCGGGTCATGGGCGACGGCGTCGTCACCGGGTTCGGGCGTGTCGACGGTCGCACCGTCTACGTCTTCTCGCAGGATTTCACGGTCTTCGGCGGATCGCTCGCGGAGGCGCACGCGGCGAAGATCTGCAAGGTCATGGACCTCGCGGTCAAAACGGGGGCGCCGATCATCGGCCTCAACGACTCCGGAGGCGCGCGGATCCAGGAAGGCGTCGTCTCGCTCGGCGGCTACGCGGACGTCTTCCTCCGCAACGTCATGGCCTCCGGCGTGGTCCCGCAGATCTCGGCGATCATGGGGCCCTGCGCCGGCGGCGCGGTGTACTCGCCCGCGATCACCGACTTCGTCGTGATGGTCCGCGACACGAGCTACATGTTCGTGACCGGTCCGGACGTGGTGAAGACCGTGACGCACGAGGACGTGACCCTCGACGAGCTCGGCGGCGCCGATGTCCACGCGCGCCGTTCCGGCGTCGCCCACTTCGAGGCGGACGACGAGGTCAGCTGCACCGCGCTGATCCGAAGGCTGGTCGGCTTCCTGCCGTCGAACAACCTCGATCCGGCGCCGATCGTCGCGTCCAACGACCCCGCCGACCGCGAGGACCCGGCGCTCGACGACATCGTCCCCGACGCGACCACGAAGGCGTACGACATGAAGGAGGTCATCCGCAGGGTGGTCGATGACGGCGACGTGCTCGAGGTCCACGAGGGGTACGCGCAGAACATCATCTGCGCGTTTGCCCGTCTCGACGGCCGGTCGATCGGGGTCGTCGCGCAGCAGCCGATGGTGCTCGCGGGCGTCCTCGACATCGACGCGTCGGTCAAAGCGGCGCGTTTCGTCCGGTTCTGCGACGCCTTCAACATACCGCTCGTCACCTTCGTGGACGTCCCCGGGTTTCTTCCCGGTACCGCGCAGGAGCACGGCGGCATCATCCGCAACGGCGCGAAGCTCCTGTACGCGTACGCCGAGGCCACGGTCCCCAAGCTCACGGTGATCACCCGCAAGGCGTACGGCGGCGCCTACGACGTGATGTCGAGCAAGCACATCCGCGGCGACTACAACGTCGCCTGGCCGACGGCCGAGATCGCCGTCATGGGCCCCGAGGGCGCGGTGAACGTCATCTACCGCGACGAGCTGGCGAAGGCGAAGGACCCCGACCTGCGCAGGAAGCAGCTGGTCGAGGAGTATGTCGACCGCTTCGCCAATCCGTACGTCGCCGCGGCGCGCGGGTACATAGACGACGTCATCGAGCCGCGGGAGACCCGGCCCAAGCTGGTCGCCGCGCTACGCTCTCTCGCGAGCAAGCGGGACACGAACCCGCGCCGCAAGCACGGCAACATCCCGCTCTGAGGGGGGCTGCGCATGTACGGGACGATCGCTCGCTTCAAGCTCAAGAAGGAGTGCCTCCGCGATTTCCTCGCCCTGGGGAAGGAATGGGACGAGCACGAGCGCGTCCGCGCCGCCGGCTACATCAACTCCGAGATCCTGTGGGAGGACAAGGACGCCGGCCGCTGCTGCATGGTCGTGCACTTCACGTCGAAAGAGGCGTACTTCCGGAACGCCGGCTCGCCGGAGCAGGACGCCTTCTACCAGCGGATGCGCGCGTGCATGGAGGGGGACCCGGAGTGGATCGACGGCTCTTACCAGCCGTGGGATAGCCCCTACTCGCGCCCGCCGGCGTGGGCAGAGTCCGAGAAGCGCTAAGCACGGCGGCGCTCCGCTCCATCCTCATCGCGAATCGCGGCGAGATCGCCCTCCGGGTCATCCGCGCCTGCCACGATCTCGGGCTGCGCGCCGTCGCCGTGTTCAGCGACGCCGACCGCGACGCGCTGCACGTCCGCGCGGCGGACGCGGCCTATCCGATCGGCGCGGCCGCTCCACGCGAGAGCTACCTCAACGGCGCGCGGCTCATCGAAGTCGCCAAGCGCTCCGGCTGCGATGCGATCCACCCCGGCTACGGATTCCTCTCGGAGAACGCCGACTTCGCGCAGGCGGTCGCCGAGGCGGGTCTCGCCTTCGTCGGCCCCCCTGCGGACGTTCAGCGCGCGCTCGGCGAGAAGACCGCGGCGCGCCGGCTGGCGCGCCAGCTCGAGGTCCCCGTCGCCGAAGGCACGGACGCGCTCCGCGACGTCGCCGCGGCGCGCGCGGCCGCGGCGGGCATCGGCTACCCGGTGCTGCTGAAGCCGGCGGGCGGCGGCGGCGGGAAGGGGATGCGAGTCGTCGCGAGGGAGGGCGAGCTCGAGTCCGCGTGGCGCGGCGCGACCGGCGAGGCGACCGCGGCATTCGGAGCGCCTGAGCTCTACCTCGAAAAAGCGATCAGGGACGCGCGTCACGTCGAGATGCAGATCGTCGCCGACCGGCACGGCAACGTGGTCTGGCTTGGCGAGCGCGACTGCTCGCTGCAGCGCCGCCATCAGAAGCTCATCGAGGAGACGCCCGGCCCCTTCGTCGACGAGAGTCTCCGCGAACGGCTCGGCGACGCCGCGGTCCGCATCGCGAAGGCGGCTCGCTACATCAACGCCGGGACCGTTGAGTTCCTGATCGACACGAACGGGCGCTTCCACTTCCTCGAGGTGAACACGCGCCTTCAGGTGGAGCACCCGATCACCGAGATGGTGACCGGGCTGGACCTGGTCGCATTACAGCTCCGCATCGCATCCGGGGAGACACTGCCGTTCGCGCAGTCGGACGTCTTTCGCCAGGGCGCCGCCATCGAGTGCCGCATCACGGCCGAGGATCCCTTCGCCGGCTTCCTTCCCTCGAGTGGCGTGATCGCCCTCGTGCGCGAGCCGGCCGGGCCGGGCGTTCGCGTCGACTCCGCACTGTTCTCGGGGATGACCGTGCCGACCGAGTACGACCCGCTGCTCGCGAAGGTGATCACCCACGGGCGCGACCGCGCCGAGGCGATCGCGCGCATGCGCCGCGCGCTCGATGAAATGCGCATCGCCGGGATCCCGACATCGCTCCCATTCCATCGCTTCGCCCTGTTTCACCAGGACTTCATCTCGGGCCGGTACGACACATCGTTTGTGCGCGCCCGCTGGGAGCACCGCGATCCGGTCGATCTTTCCGACGGCCCGGCGGCCGCGGCCGCCCTCGCGGCGGTGCTCGCGAAGCGGGCGCGCGCCGAGCGCCGATCTCGCGAGGTCGTCGATCCGGCGTGGGCGCGTGCCGCCCGCGAAGACGCGCTTCGATAGTGCGTTACGAGGTCGCGCTCGACGACCGGCGCGTTCGCGTCGAGCTCACGCCCGACGGACGGTTCGCGATCGACGACCGCGTCGTCGCCGCCGACATTCGCGAGACCGTCCGCGGGTGGCAGTGGTCGATCCTCGTTGAGGGCCAAAGCTACGAGGTCACGGTGCTCACCCACGATCCGCTACGGCTCGATGTGGCCGGGACCGAGGTGCGAGCTACGGTCACGGACGAGCGCGCGCTCCACGCGCGGCCCGGCGCCGGCGCGAGCCGGACGGGCCGCGTCGAGCTACGCGCGCCGATGCCGGGTCTCCTCAAGGCGGTACACGTGAAGGAAGGCGACGCCGTCGAACGGGACACGCCGATCGTCACGCTCGTGGCGATGAAGATGGAGAACGAGCTCCTCGCCCCGATCCGCGGGCGGGTCACGAAGCTGAACCACGCCGCCGGAGCCAAGGTCGAAGGCGGAGCGGTCCTCGCCGTCCTCGCCCAGGAGACCTCGTGACCTGGCGCGAGACGCTTCGGGTCGCGCTCCGCGGCGTGCGCCGCCGACCGCTCCGGAACGGCCTCGCCGTCGTGGGCGTGGCCATCGCGACCGCGACGCTCGTGGCGCTGCTCGCGCTGTCGAACGCGGCGCGGCGCGATGTGCTCTCGGGTCTCGAACAGCGGCCGATGCTCACCAGCATCCAGGTCGTGCCGGCCGCGCCCCGCGCGGGGGTGGCGTCGCGGCCGCTCGACGCGCAGGCGGTGACGCAGATCGCCGCGGTCCCCGGGGTAACGGAGGTGCTGCCGGTCGTGGTCGTGCCCGCCACGCTGCGTGCCGGCGCGAGCTCGCCGTCGGGCACCGTCAGCGGGATCACTCCGAGCGGCGTCGCGCCGTACTCGCTCGCCGCGGGGCGCGCTCCCTATCGAGACGAGGCGAACGCGATCGTCCTCACCACCGCGGGCCTCCGCGCGTTCGGCGGAGCCGCGGATGCCGCGGTCGGGATGAACGCTCAGCTCGAGCTTCGGCGCGGGACGTCCGTCGTCGAGCGCAAGACGGTCGACGTGCGCGTCACGGGCGTCGCCGCGAACGAGATCCCGGGGCTCGTGATCGTGCCGCTCGCTCTGGCCGAGGACGCCCTCTCATGGATCGCGACCGGCGAGAGCTCCGCCGCGCGCGACCTGCGGCTCGCGCAGCAGGCCGCGGCGGCGCTCCTCTTCGGCGGGAGCGTGCTCGGGGGCGACCTCGCGGGGTCGCGCTACGCGTCGCTCTGGGTCGTTACGCGGTCGATCGAGGACGTGCGTCCCGCGAAAGGCTCGATCGAGGCTCTTGGCTACGGCGCGTTCTCGGAGGACGCCGCCGTCGCCGCGGTCGAGGATCTCTTCCGTGCGGTCGACGCGCTCCTGGTCGCGGTCGCTGTGGCCGCGTTCGTTCTCGCCGGGCTCGGCATCGTGAATGCCCTCGTCAGTACGGTCTCGGAACGAACGGTCGAGATCGGCGTGCTCAAGGCACTCGGCGCGACGGAAGGGACGGTCGCGCGGATCGTCGTGACCGAGGCGGCGGTGCTGGGCTCGGCGGGCGGGCTCGTCGGGGTCGGCCTGGGGTGGGCCAGCGCGTACGCGGCGGCGATCGCTGGCAGGGCGGCTTCCGGGTCGACAAGTGTCGCGCTTTCTCCCCAGCCGGACCTCGCCGTCGCGGTCATCGCGTTCGCCACCGCGACATTCCTCGCGCTCTTCGCCGCGTGGCTGCCGGCGCGCCGAGCCGCGCGCCTCGTGCCAGCCGAGGCCCTCCGCGCGGAGTAAACCCGGCGGTATCGACGCGTCATTCGGCGAGCGGGCCCCATTGATTACGGTCCGGTCGCGCGCGTACCCTTCGCCGGGGCGCTCTGGGGAGCGCGGTGGGGAAGAGGCGGATTGGTCAGTCGCGAATGGTCAATTCTCGCGATGCGGACCACGCCCGGATTCGCGATCGTGGCTCCGAGCGGAGGAAGGGAATGATCCGGCGCGCGCTCGTTCTGCTCGCGGCGACCGCGCTCGTCACGGGCAGCAGCGCGTCCGCCGATAGTCCGAAGGATTCGCTGCATGCGGCGGTCAAGGCGACTGCCGGCGCGAAAACGGCCCGCATCGCGGTCAAGCAGAGGGTCACGACCGCCGGCCGCACGAGCGACTCGACCGCCGCAGGTGTGCTCGCGGTCGGCGACCAGGATCTCGTCCTTTCCGGAGAGGGCGGCGGCTCGCGCCGGATCGCGGTCGGCACGAAGGTCAAGGAGCGGCGGCCGGACGCGGCGGCACAGCCCTGGCACGAGAGCGCACGCAACGCCCCGACACAGACGAGCGCGCTCGGTCCGCTCACGCTGAGCGACGGGACCTCCATCGGCGATCCCAGGCTCTACGCAAGCGTGACCGACGCGGGCACGGATGCGCTTCCGCAAGGCCCGGCCCGCAAGCTGGTCGGCGAGCTCGACATGGCCGCGGTCGCGACGGCGATGCAGGTGACCGCGGCCGAGCGCGCGCGGATGGCGACCTGGACCGGCACCCTGACGCTCTGGGTCGGGGCCGACGGCAAGGTCGCGAAGAACTCGGTCCGCATCGTCATCCCCTCCGCCTCGGGCGGGACGACGATCGAAGCGGAGATCGCGCTCAGCGATCTCGATGCGCCACTCACCGTGGGTCTCCCGTGAGCGACGCGCTCGGGCTCGCGATCCTCGCGCTCCCGGGCCTCGCCGCGCTCGTCGCGGGCGGAGTGCGCTGGCGGGCGTGGCGTCGCGGTCGGCGTGCCTGCCTACGGATGCCGCCATCGGTGCGGTTCGGCGTGCTCCTGCTCGGGATCGCTGCATTCGCGGGATGTCACTCGATCGACGAGGACGTGTTCGCTCACGGCCCCGTGCCCCTCGCCGTCCTGCCGTACCGGGATCCGATCACCTACACGGTGGGCGACCTCGCGGGGCAGCCCGTCGGGGAGACGAATGGCCTGCTCGCGAGCGTCTTCAACGGCGCCGATTACGTGAACGTCCCGCACAACGAGTTCCTCGACTATCAGGTGGTCGACCCCAATGTCGACTTCGACTGGGACGCGAGCGGCGCGAACCCGGTCACGCTGCACGGCGGCATCGACCACAGCGACGGCGATCCGCGCCTCCCCGAGTCGTGGCCGATCTGGTCCATCGTGTGGGAGGGCTTCATCGCCGCCCCCGCGGACGGCACGTACGCCTTCCGGCTGCACGTGAACAACGGCGGCTGGCTCGAGATGCCTGACGCGACGAACACCCTGCAGGTCGTCGTGAGCTGTCCCGGTGGCTCGGCCTTCGAAGGCGACTGCGATGGATCGATCGATCTCTCGGCCGGACGCCACTACATCCGCATCAGCTACTACAACAACGCCCCACCGTCCGCGAACGCGCACTTTTCGTGGCAGCCACCAGGGTCGAGCGACTTCGCGATCGTCCCGACCGAGTCGCTCTTCACGCAGCGCGCTCCCGTCGAAGGCGGCGTCGTCGGGTTCAGCTTCGGAGACGATCCAAAGGTCGGCTTCAACATGGGCGAGCCGGTGAACACCTTCACTGGAAACCTCAGCTACTCCTCGACCGACCTCGAGGTCCCCGCTCGCGGTCTTCCGCTTCGGCTCGCGCGCACGTACAACGCGCTCGATTCGCGCGCCGGGATCTTCGGCCGCGGCTGGACGAGCACGCTCGAGTGGTCCCTCGCCGACCGCGGTTCGACGGTCATGGTGACGCGCGGCGATGGCCGCCGTGACCAGTACGCGCTGAGCTCGGACTTCACGTACCTTGCGCCGCCGGGCGTCTTCGACCTCCTCGCGAAACGCGCGGATGGCAGCTTCGTGCTGACGACGCCGGGTCAGATCAGCGTCGAGTTCTCGGCCGCGGGAGCGATCCGCCGACTCACCGACCGTAACGCGAACGCGCTCGCCTTCGAGACGGACTCGGCCAACCGCGTGATCAGCGTGACCGACGGCGCCGCGCGCGCCCTCGCGCTGTCCTATGACGGCGCCGGCCACGTCGCGAGCGCAACCGATCCGGCGGGACGCGCATACGCGTACACCTACGAATCGGGCCGGCTGGCCGCCGTGACGGACCCGTCCGGCGCAAACACGCGCTATGCCTACGACGCCGAAGGTCGGCTGACCGAGATAACGGATGCCCTCGGCAACGTCGTGCAGCGCAACATCTACGACACGCGCGGGCGCGTGACGAGCCAGGCGAACGCGGTCGGTGGGACGCTGCTCTTCAGCTACGACGACGCGACGCGTACGACGATGCATACCGACGCGCGCGGGAACGTGACGAGCATCGCGCACGACGAGCTCGGCCGCGCGATCAAAGTGACCGATGCACTCGGTGCCTCGATCCAGTATGGATACGACTCGCGCGGCGACCGCACCACGTTCCGCGATCGCGGCGGCAACCTCTGGCGGTTCGCGTACGACAGCAGAGGCAACCAGACCGAGGCGGTCGACCCGGCGGGCGGCCGCTCGACGCTCACCTACGACTCGCTCAACGGCGTAACCAGCCGCACCGACGCGAACGGCAACACCTGGCGGTATGCGTACGACGCTCGCGGCAATCTCGTCTCGCTGACCGACGGCGAGGGCGGGGTGACGTCGATCGTGGTCGACGCCTCCGGCCTGCCGACGAAAGTGACCGACGCCGATGGCGTCGCGACCGAGCTGGCGTATGACTCGGCGGGAAACCCGGTCTCGGTGGCGACCGCGGCCGGCACAGCGAGAAGCCGCTACGACGCGGCAGGCCGGCTCGTGGAACGCACCGACGCGAACGGCCATACCACGGCGTTCGCGTACGACGCGATGAATCGGCTCGTCCGTGCGACTGATCCCGCCGGGAACGCGATTGCGTTCGTCTACGACCGCCTCGGCAACGTGATCTCCATCACCGACCGCCGCGGGTCGTCGACGGCATTCCGCTACGACGCCGCTGGACGCCTCCTCGGGACGACGGACTCCCTCGGGGGGACGACAAGCCTCGCCTTCGACGCGAATGGCAACCGCACAGCGGTCACGGACGCCGCGGGAAGGACGCTCCGGTTCGAGTACGACGCGCTCGACCGGATTGCCAGGGTCACCGATCCGGGGGGCGGCATGGCGACCCTCGCGTACGACGTGAATGGGAATCTGGTGACGGCGACCGATCCCCGCGGCAACACGGCGCGGTTCCAATACGACTTCCGTCACCAGCGGACATCCGCGACGGACCGGCTTGGCGCGATCACACGTTTCACCTACGACGCCGCGGGCCGTCTGATCTCCGTCACCGACCCGCTCGGCGCGACGACGCGCTTCATGTACGACCGGGCCGATCGGTTCCTGGCGGCCACCGACGCGCTCGGTGCCATCACTCGGATCGGCTATACGGCAGCTGGGCGGCGGACGTCGCTCAGCGATCCGAAGGGCCAGACGACGTCATTCAGCCACGACGCCGCCGGCCGGCTCGCGAACGCCGCCGACGCGCTCGGCGGCGCTCTCGCGTTCGACTACGACGGGTCCGGAAACCTCGTGTCCCGGACCGATCAGCTTGGCCACACCACGCGCTTCGGCTACGACGCGCTGGATCGCCTGACGAGCGTCACCGACGCCTTGGGCGCGACCTCGCGCCTCTCGTACGACGCCGACGGTGAGCTCTCGAGCGTCACGGACGCGAACGCCAACGCGACCGCCTACGCGTATGACGCGCTCGGGCGGCTCACGAAGGTCACCGACGCCGTTGGCGGCTCGACGCGCTACGCATACGACGCGCGCGGATTGCTCGTACAGCTGACCGACGCGAACGGTCACGCGCGGAGCTATGCGTACGACGGGAACCGCCGCCTGAGCCGGGAGACCGATGGCCTTGGCCGCGCGCGGACATATGAGTACGACGCGAACGGCAACGTGGTCGCGGTCACCGACGCGAAGGGCCAGCGAACGTCGCTCCAGTACGACGCGGAGGACCGGCTGAGCAACGTCGCGTACGCCGACGGCGCGACGGTTTCGTACACGCGCGACGCCGCCGGCGACCGGACCTCGATGCGCGACCCGCTCGGGACGACGACCTACGCGTACGACGCGTTGCGGCGACCGACCGCGGTGACCGATCCCTCGGGGAGGACCGTCGCGTACGGATACGACGCGAACGGCCTGCGGACGGCGCTGACGTATCCGGACGGCCGCACGGCGACCTACGCATACGACGCCCTTGACCGGCTGACGGCGGTGACCTTCCACGGCGGCACGACCCGGTACACCTATGACGCCGTTGGCAACGCCACGACCGTCTCGTTCCCCAACGGGACCCGCGCGGACGCCTCATACGACGCTCTCGACCGCCTTCGGTCGCTGACCTACCTCGACGGCGCGGGCAGGGCAGCGGCCGCGTTCGCGTACCTCTATGACGGCGTGGGGAACGTCACGAGCGAGGGTGTTTCGGGTGCCCAGAACCTGAAGGACGATCTCACCTACACCTACGACGCGCTTAACCGCCTCATCGCGCTCGCCGACAAGAACAAGACGACGAGGTACGGCTACGACGCCGTCGGGAACCGCGTCGACTCGAGGCGCAATTCGGGCGAGGACGCGGAGAGCGCGACGTTCGACGCGGCCGATCAGCTGACCACCCTGCTCAGGGACGGCAAGGTCAGCGCCACCTTCGGCTATGACGCGAACGGGAATCTCGTGGCGCGGCAGCAGGACGGGAGTGGCTCGGCGAGCTACGCCTACGACGCCGCCGACCGTCTCACGGGCTTGCGCGCCGCGGACCGCGAGGTCTCGTTCGCCTACGACGGCGACGGAAATCTACGCGCCGAGACCGCCTCAGGCGGCGAACCTCTGAGCCTCACCTACACGCTCGATGTCGCCGCGCCGCTCACGCAGGTCCTCGTCGCTGACGACGGCAAGGATCCGGCGACCTATCTCTACGGCCTGAACCGTATCGCCGCGTTCTCCAGGGACGACCGCTACTACGTGTCGGATCTGCGCGGAAGCGTCCGCGCGATGACCGACGCCTCCGGAAAAGTCCGCGCCGTCTCGAGCTATGACCCGTGGGGCGTGCCACACGATCAGGGCGACGGCGGCGCCAGATCGGCGTCGCTCTTCGGTTACACAGGCGAGCGCCAGAATCCGAAGAGCGACCTCGTCCACCTGCGCGCCC
This sequence comes from Candidatus Limnocylindria bacterium, assembly GCA_036002305.1. Taxonomy (GTDB): domain Bacteria; phylum Chloroflexota; class Limnocylindria; order P2-11E; family P2-11E; genus 3-1-20CM-2-70-9. The sequence continues at coordinate 40,645 of DASYTL010000021.1, read as the reverse complement.
GCTGGTACTCTCCCGAGCTCGGACGGTTCCTAACCCGTGACCCGTTCCGCGGCGACCGAGCTCATCCCGGATCTCTTCAGCCGTACGCGTATGCGCACGACAATCCGACGTCGCTCGTCGATCCCTCGGGCCTGGATCCCAGCTCGAGCCCGCTCTTCGACCAGCTGCCGACCGGTGCCAGCTTCACTCCGATCGCCGATGGATGTACCGGCCAGATCGTCCTCATACCGGACTTCGGCGGGGCCCTGTCGGAGAAGCTCTTTGGCCAGCGCGCGCCTTCGCTCGCCGAACTCGGCCTGATCCCGACTCTCGCCTGCCGCGAGCAAGCGCAGACGAAGCCGTTCGTCACCAGCTCGCCCACATCGCTCTGTCTCTCGCTCGCTCCCCGCTTCATCCAGCCAGGCGGGGTGCAGGTCCTCCCGAACGGCGCCTTGGCGTTCACGCCGAGCTTCGGCAGCCCGAGCACACGCGACTGCCGGACGGGGCTGGATCCGCTCCTCTCCTACTACCGGAAGGCGGGCGGCGAGAAGGGCGGCCCTGGGGGAGGCGCCGAGCCCGGCTCGGCCGGCCCGCCGCCAAGCTTCAGGGGCGACCTGTACTCGCGCCTTCGCGACCTCTTGGCAAAGGCGAGGTCCGGTGCGGTCGACGGGGTCACATCCGCGAGTCGATGGACGATCAGCGAGTTCAGGGGCACGCGCATCTACCAGCGCAGCGAGCTGATCGATCCGGCTCGACTTGATGCGACGGGACGAACCAATCTTGAGAGGATGCGTGAGGGTTATGCCCCGATCGGGCCCGACGGCTACCCGGTCAACCTTCACCATATGCTCCAGACTCCGGAGAGCCCGATCATTGAATTGGCGCAGACCTACCACACCGGACGGGGGATCAAGGGAATCGTGCACATAAATCCGAGCTCGATCCCATCGGCGATCGACGAAGCGGCGTGGAATGCTTGGCGTCGTGCGTATTGGATCTGGCGCGCTTCCACGTTCGAGTGAATCGGTGGGAATGGCGGAGCTTCAGACAGCGCTCGCGCTGATCGCCTCGCATCCAGAACGGTCTCGGTTCGTGGGCCCCCGCAGCGAAGCGCTCGTGGACGCCGCGGAAGGGGCTCTCGGGCTGATTCTCCCGCCGACCTACCGCGAGTTCGTCCTCAAGCTCGGCGCAGGGAACGTTGGGTCCTTCGAAGTATTCGGTGTGGTGAGCGCCGACTTCCGCAACTCGGGGATACCCGATGCGATCTGGCTCACTCTGCGCGCGCGTGAGGAGTGGCCGCTCCCGGCATCGATGGTCGCCGTCTACTTTGACGGGGCCACCGGCTACTTCGTGCTGGACACGAGCCGCCGCGATGCGGAAGCGGAGTCGCCCGTGCTTCGTTGGTACCCGGGTCTCTCAAGCCCGGCGACGGCCCAACAGGTTGTCGCTCCGGATTTCGGGAGCTTTCTCCTGAAGACCGTGGAGAGTGCTCTCGCAGAACCAGGTGAGTTGCGCCGCCACTAGCTGACCGAGGCGTCGCTAGCATCGCCGCGGTCGGAAGTCCGCTGGTCGAGCTCAGAGAGATCGGTCGCCGCTATAGCCTCGGTGACGCGCAGGTGGATGCGCTCGCGGATGTCACGTTCGCGGTCGCGAAGGGCGAGCACCTCGCGATCACCGGGCCGTCCGGCTCGGGGAAGTCGACGCTGCTGAACATCATCGGCGGCGTGGATCGACCGACGAGCGGCTCGATCAGCGTCGAGGGCCGAGACCTGAACGAGCTCTCGTCCGACCAGCTCGCCGGTTATCGGCGCGCGACGGTCGGATTCGTGTTCCAGGCCTTCCGTCTGCTTCCGCATCTCACCGCGATCGAGAACGCATCGCTCCCCTGCGTGCTCGCGGGCGGCAGCGAAGACGAGGGCGAGACGCGAGCGCGTCCGCTGCTCGAGCGAGTGGGCCTCGGGCATCGCCTGCACCACAAGCCCACCCAGCTCTCAGCCGGTGAGCAGCAGCGCGTCGCGCTCGCCCGCGCCCTCGTCAACGCCCCGCGGATCCTCCTCGCCGACGAGCCCACCGGCAGCCTCGATGCCGACGCCGCGACGGCGCTCCTCGATCTCATCGCCGACATCCGTGCCGAGCGCGACCTCGCGGTCGTACTTGCCACGCACGACGCGGAGCTCGCCCAGCGCGCTGACCGCGTCATCCGGCTCAGGCGAGGTCGCATCGCCTAGCATCCGGCCATCGCACGGACGATGCCGCGTCGCGGAAGCCGTCGCCGCAAAGCCGGCATCGCGACCGGCGTTGCGGCGCTCCTCCTCGTCGCGAGCGTCGTCGTGACGGGGCTCATCCTCGTCTACCGGCCGCTCCCCACGATCGACGGCGAGTACCGCCTGCTCGGCATCGAGCAGCGCGCCGAGGTACTCCGTGACGAGCACGGCGTCCCGCACATCTACGCGCAGACCGCACACGACCTCTTCTATCTCCAGGGCTACGTCACCGCCCAGGACCGGCTCTTCCAGATGGACCTCTACCGGCGGGCCGGAGCCGGCCGCCTCGCCGAGGTGCTCGGTGAGCCGGCGCTCGATTCGGATCGGTACATGCGGACGATCGGCCTGGCTCGCGTCGCGGCGGGGGAGCTGCCGCTCGTCCGCGAGGACACGCGCGCCGCGCTCGTCGCCTACGCCGACGGCGTGAACAAGTTCCTCGAGCAGCACGGCGAGTCGCTGCCGATCGAGTTCCTCGTCCTCGGGTATCGGCCGGCGAAGTGGACCGCCGTCGACTCGATCGTCGTCGCGAAGCTGCAGGCGTACGACGCGGCGACCAACTACCGGCAGGAGCTTCTCCGCGCCAACCTCGCCCTGCGCTTCGGCACCGAGGTGCTCGCGACCCTCATGCCCGACCCCGCGACGCGATCCGCCGCGGTCGACGCGAGCGCCTGGGCCGCGGTCGCGCCCCTCCTGTCAGCGGGCATCGGGAGTCCGGGGGAGGCGGCCCTTCGCGCCGTGCTGCCGGCCGCCGGGCTGGGCGCGGGCTCGAACTGCTGGGCGCTCTCGGGTCCGAAGACCGCGAGCGGCAAGCCGATCCTGGCCGGCGACACGCACCTCGCGGTCCGCAATCCCTCGATCTGGTACGAGATCGGGCTCGAAGGCGCGGGCTACAAGCTCGTCGGCTTCTCCTTCGCGGGGATCCCCGCGATCGTGATCGGGCACAACGACCGTATCGCCTGGAGCCTCACCTACGCGTATACGGATACGCAGGATCTCTTCGTCGAGCGACAGGACCCGGCCGATCCGCGGCGCTACGAGTACCGCGGTGCGTTCGAACCGGCCACGTTCATCCGCGAGGTGATCGGCGTAAAGGGACGATCCGATCCGGTGGTGGTGGACGTCGCGATCACGCGACACGGACCGATCATCACGCCGATCCTGAAGGACCAGGCGGCGCCGCTCGCGCTCCGTTGGACCGCGCTCGATCCGGCTCGGCTGCTCGACTTCGTGTTCGAGCTCGCCCGCGCCCGGAGCTGGGCCGAGTTCCGCGCCGCGGCGGCGGACTTCACCGGCGCCGCCGTCTCGGCCTGCTACGCGGACGTCGATGGGCACATCGGCTATCAGCTCATCGGCCGGCTGCCCGCGCGGAAGGGCGATGGCCAGATGCCGGTGCCCGGCTGGACGGGGGAGTACGACTGGTCGGGCCTGCTCGCGGCCGACGCGAACCCGAGCGTCAGCGATCCACCCGCAGGGATGATCGTGAACGCCAACGATCGGCCGACCCAGGACCCACGCGGCGTCGGCTATGTCGGCGAGTGGGATCCCGCTTTCCGCGCGACCTACATCTCACAACGGCTCGCGGCGATCCCGAAGGCCGACCTCGCCGCGATGCGCGCTCTCCAGACCGACTTCACCTCGCCGCCGGTCGCGCGGTTCCGCGAAGCGATCCTCTCCGCGACCACGGGCACGGACCTCGGGCGCGAGGCGCAGGCCGTGGTGCGCTCGTGGGATGGACGGCTGGGCGCGGATTCTCCCGGCGCGGCCGTCTACGAGACGTGGTTCGTGGGGATGTGCGAGAGCGTCTTCAAGGACAAGCTCGGCGATGCTCTTTACCGTGAGTACGCCGACGACGGCCGCATGGGCTTCGCGCTCTACCAGCTGATCGGTCGCCCGAGCGACCCGTGGTTCGCGGAGCTGGGCGACGCCGCGGTCCGAGGCCGCGACGCGATCGCCGGCCGCGCGCTGGATGAGGCGGCGAGGGACCTCGCGGCACGTTTCGGCCCCGATCCGAAAGCCTGGCGCTGGGGCGACGTCCACACCATCACGTTCAAGCATCCTCTCGCGATCGGCCCGCTCGCCCTCCTCCTCAATATCGGACCCCTGAAGCGGCCGGGCGACGGCTATTCGGTCAACAACCAGGCGTACTCGCTCGTCGATCCCTTCGCGGTAGACACCCACCCCTCGCAGCGGATGATCGCGGACCTCTCGGATCTCGACGCTGCGCTCTCGGTCACCCCGGAAGGCCAGTCCGGACAGCCGGGCTCGAAGTTCTGGGGCGACCAGGCGCCGCTCTGGGCCGCCGGCGATTACAAGCCGATGCGCTTCTCTCGCGAGAAGCTCGGCCGGATCGAGGGAGAGCTCGTCTTCAGACCCCGCTGAGTGAGCAAGAGCGCCGCGTACCATCGGCGGCGTGGCCAAGAAGAGTCGCGACCGCGCCCAGTGGGAGCGCGAGAAGTACGCCGATGCGGTGAAACGCATTCCCGAGCGCGCCAAGTTCGAGACGACCTACGGCGCGCCGGTCCCCCCGATCTTCGACCCCGGCGCCGCCGATCCGGGCCTTCCGGGGGAGCCGCCGTACACCCGCGGCATTCAGCCGACGATGTATCGCGGGCGCCTCTGGACGATGCGGCAGTACGCGGGCTTCGGCACTGCCGAGGAATCGAACGCGCGCTACCGGTACCTCTTGGAGCAGGGGCAGACCGGACTCTCGGTCGCCTTCGACCTGCCGACGCAGATGGGCTACGACGCCGACGATCCGCGCGTCGCCGGGGAGGTCGGCAAGGTCGGCGTCTCTATCAGCTCGCTGGACGATTTCGGGCGACTCTTCGACGGCATCCCGCTCGGCGAGGTCACGACCTCGATGACCATCAACGCGACCGCGCCGATCCTGCTCGCGATGTACGTCGCCATCGCGAAGAGACAGGGCGTTCCGCCCGAGCGCGTCGGCGGCACGACCCAGAACGACATCTTGAAGGAGTACATCGCGCGCGGGACCTACATCTTCCCGCCGCGTCCGTCGATGCGGCTCGCGACTGACCTCATCGCGTACAGCGCGGAGCGGCTGCCACGCTGGAATCCGATCTCGATCAGCGGCTACCACATCCGCGAGGCCGGCTCCGACGCCGTGCAGGAGCTCGCGTTCACGTTCGCCGATGCGATCGCCTACGTCGACGCCGCGCTCGAGCGCGGGCTCGCGGTCGACCGCTTCGCACCGCAGCTCTCCTTCTTCTTCGCGGCCCATTCGACGCTCCTCGAGGAAGTCGCCAAGTTCCGCGCCGCCCGCCAGGTGTGGGCCGGGATCATGCGTGATCGGTACGGCGCCAAGGCCCCGGAGTCGCTCGCGCTCCGCTTTCACACGCAGACGATGGGCTCGACGCTCAACGCGCAGCAGCCCCAGAACAACATCGTCCGCACCGCGATCGAGGCGCTCGCCGCGGTGCTCGGCGGGACGCAGTCGCTGCACACGAACGCCTACGACGAAGCGCTCGGGCTCCCGACCGAGGAGTCGGTGCGCGTCGCGCTCAGGACGCAGCAGATCATCGCCGAGGAGTCGGGCGTCGCGGAGACGATCGACCCGCTCGGCGGCGCCTACGCGATCGAGGCGCTCACCGAGCACATCAAGAACCGAGTCCTGGCGGAGATCGAGAAGATCGACCGCCTGGGCGGCGCCCTGGCCGGCATCGAGCTTGGACACCAGCAGCGCGCCATCGAGGACTCCGCGTACAAGCAGCAGCGCGCCGTCGAGAGCAAGGAGAAGGTCATCGTCGGCGTGAACGCGTACCGCGGTGACGGGGACGAGAGCTCGGTGCCGATCCTCCGGGTCGACGAGAAGGTCGTCTCCCGTCAGCGGGCGCAGCTCGCCGAGCTGCGCCATCGGCGCGACGGCGCCCGCGCCGGCCGCGCGCGCGCCGATCTCGTTACCGGCGCGCTCGGCACCGCGAACCTCGTGCCGCTCATCCTCGATGCCGTCGAAGCGGATATCACCCTCGGCGAGATCTGTGCCGACCTGCGCGACGTGTTCGGCACCTACCTCCCGCCTCGCACGTGAAGCTCGGGCCGCTGCATCACGTCGCCATCGCCGTCCCGCGCATCGAAGAAGCGCTTCCCTTCTACCGCGACACGCTCGGCCTCAGCGCCGCGCCGGTCCGCGAGCTCCCCGACCAGCACGTCCGCGTGACGTTCCTGGGCGACCCAGGTCAGAAGATCGAGCTTCTCGAGCCTCTCGACCGCGAGTCGGGTGTCGCGAAGTTCGTCGCCGAGCGCGGCCGTCCGTGCCTCCATCACGTCTGCTACGTCGTCGATGATCTCGCCGGGACGCTGACCGCGCTCGAGCGCGACGGCATCGAGCTCATCGACCGGGCGCCGCGGAAGGGTGCCGAGGGCATGGTCGCGTTCATCCACCCTCGCGGTTCAGGCGGCGTTCTCATCGAGCTGATCGACCGCGCGAGCCTTGATGATTCCGTGTGGGGGTCCGAGGGGCCGCTGCCGCCTCGACGGATACCATGACCGAAGTGCGTCCGCGCATCGCCCTCACGCTCTCTCGTCCCTCGCCGCTCCAGGAGGCTTCGCATCAGCGGTACCGCGGCGCGCTCGAGGGTGCCGGCGCGGACCTCGTCGTGCTCCACCCAGGCGATCCGATCCCCGACGAGATGGACGGACTCTGCCTCTCGGGCGGCGGCGACATCGAAGCGGGTCGTTACGGCGACGAGGACGTCGCGTGCGGCGACATCGATCCGGCTCGCGACGCTCTCGAGCTCGAGATCGCGCGCGTTGCCCTCGACCGCGACCTGCCGGTGCTCGGCATCTGCCGCGGTTTCCAGGTCCTCAACGTCGTCCGCGGTGGGAAGCTCATCCAGGACGTTCCGGGGCACCGGCCGAAGGAGCGGGAGGGCCTCGTCGAGCATCGCGGGGTCTCGGTGCGCGCGGGGTCCCGCCTCGCGGCTGCCACGGCCGGCGTGCTGTCCGTGAATTCCCGGCATCACCAGGCGGTGACGGAAGGCAGCCTCGGCAGCGGCCTCCTGCCGACGGCGGTCGTGGACGGCCTCGTTGAAGCGTTCGAAGCGACGGATAGGCGATGGGTGGTGGGCGTGCAGTGGCATCCCGAGCGGACCGCCGAGGTCTCGCCCGAGGCGCTTGGGATCTTCGGCGCCTTCGTCGAGGAGGCGGCGCGCACCACGACCCCGGCACGGTGACCGTCTCGACCGGGACACCCGCCCCGCTCGAGCAGGTGCGCGTCGGGCTCGGCGGGCCGCTCCGTGTCGCGCTGCTTTACGGCCGAGACGACGACTCGCGAGCGGCGGTCGCGCGTATCGCGCTGGCCGCCGGCGCGGAGGTAGGCGCGGTCATGCCTGCGGACGATCCGCGTTCCTTCGTCGAGCAGGCGCAGACGCTGCGGGACGCCTCGCCCGACGTCGTGCTCGTGCGGCCCAAAGACGCGAAAGACGCCGGCCCGCTGTCGGCGCTGCTCGAGGCCGTCCGGCTCGGGTGCGGGACTCAGCGGCCGGCGCCGCGGATCTTCGCGATCGCCGAGCCGCGCGTCGCGGAGCGCGTGCGGGCGGCGACGCAGCCCTTCGACTTCGAGACGTTCGCCGATGCGGTCGACGCGGTTCGCGCGCTCCGCGATCACCGGCGCCGCGCGTCGGGCGACTTCGGGCTGCGCGACGAGCTGATCGAGGACGCGGCGCGGGCGCTCGCGGCATCGACGAACGCCGATGCGCTCGCCGTCGACGTGTCGGAGCGATCGACCTCGCTGGTGCTCGCCCGCGCGGACGGGACGCTCGAGGCCGCGCATCTGGTCCCGTTGGGACTCGGCGAGGCCGCGGATCACGTGGTCGCGCGGGCGGGGCTCGACCGCGTCCGCCGCTGGCTTCCCGCGGCGATCGACGCGCCGGCCCTGCTCGAGCGTGTCTTCAATCGGGCGCGCTGGCCGGGCGCGTTGCCGGCGACCGGCGCTGCGCTGCTGCTCGAGATGGCGCTCGCGCGCGAGGCCATCGCACACGCGCTTCGCGATGCGCAGTACGCGGATCTCGACGTTGCCGCGATGCGCGCGGCGCGATCGATCCTTGTCACCGGCCGCGCCGCGTCGTTCCCGCGGCCGGGGCAGTCGCTCCTGGTTCTTGTCGACGGGCTCGAGCCGACCGCGGTCTCGACCGTCTACCGCGAGCCGGACGATGGACGCGCGGCCCGGCTCGCGCTGGTCGTGTCGCTCCTCCCGCGACGGCGCACGGCCACGCTGCGGCTCGTCCATGCGGGCGGTCGCCAGGAGACACGCGTCGCACCCGGGTCGTTCTCGCTTGTCGCCGTCAGCGGTGAGGTCGAGGTCACGGCCGCGGGCCCGACGATGCGCGGGAACGGTCAGGCCGGGGCGCTCGGGGTGCTCATCGACGCGCGCGGGCGGCCCCTTCGCCTGCCCGAGCGCGACGGCGAGCGCATACCGGTGCTGACGAGCTGGCATGCGACGGCGCGCGCGTCTCCCGGGCGGAGCTAGCCGTGGCGTGGCGTCACGGTCGATGGACCGCCACCCACGCATTGCCGGTCGGCGCATCGGAGCGCGCTCGGGTGGGGGATCGGGTCCACGCGGGCGACGTCCTCGCGGCGGGGGTCACCCTCGCATCCGCGGTCCGCCTCGCCGGTGCGCGCCGCCTCGGGCTCGAGACCCCGGACTTCGAGCGCGCGCTCCGCGTGCCCGTCGGAGCCGATGTCGGGGCGGGCACGCTGCTCGCGCGCATGGGGCGGCGGTTCCCGCGCTCGGTCACGGCGCCGATCGATGGTCGGATGCTGCACCTGACGGCCGACGGCGACCTCTATCTCGCGCCGATCGTCGATCGCTGGGTGGTCCGCTCGACGCTCGACGGTGCCGTGACCCGATCGGACGACGGCGCCGTCGAGGTCGAGGGCCCGGCCTGGTGCATCGAAGGTGCGGCGGCCTACGGCCCCGATGCGGTGGGTGAGCTGACGATCGGCGTCGAAGGCCCGTCCGGCGATCTTCCGGCGTCCAAGCTCGACGTCCGCCTCGGCGGTCGGATCATCGTCGGCGGAGCCCGCGTGTCCGCCGAAGTCATGACCCGCGCGCACGCGTGTGGGATCGCGGGGCTCGTCGGCGGAGCCGCCCCGGCCGCTGGTCTACGCGTCGTCTACGGAGACACCGTGACCGCTTCCGGCGCTGCCGGCCGAGAGGACCGCCCGACCGTGCTGTGCCTCCTGGGCTTCGGTGCCGCCGTCGTCCCGCGCGAGCTGTTCCAGCCGCTGGCCGCCTTCGCAGGGTCGCGCGCGGCGATCCATACCGCATCGGCGCGGCTGTTCGTGTTCGCGCAGGAGGAGGCCGGCGACGCCTCGGCCGACGCCCCCGACGTGGCGCTTGCCGGCGATTACGGCGGCGTGCGGGCGGTCTCCGGATGTGAGGACCGCGGGGAAGCGGAGTTCCCGAGCGAGATCCGCGCGAACGCGGTGCGCTGCGGCACCGAGACCGAGCTCGTGCCGACCGCGAACGTTCGCCGCGTCCGCGCCGGGCGCTAGCCTCCGGGCGTGGGGAGACGCCGGCGCCGCCGGGAGCGGCGGGATGCAAGCGAGTCCGGGCCCGCCGCGCCCGACAGGCGGGCCGCGCGCGCCGACGAGAAACGACGTGACGCCTTCAACGCGCAGCAGCGCTCGCTGCGCCGTCGCCGCACGCTCATCGGCGCGGCCGGATTCATCCCGCTCGTCCTGACGCTCGGATGCGGAAGCGGGCTCGATCTTCCGTGTGCTCTCCCGCGGGACGTGGCGCTTCTGATCTTCGCCGGGCTGTTCGGAGGGTATCTCGGCCTCACCATTCGCCTATTCCGCGAGCGCCGCCGATTCCAGCGCGAAGCCGCGGGCGGGCGGCCAGCGTGACGTGGTGACGATCGACCTGGTCAGCCACTCGTCCCTTCACACCGAGCGCCTCGGCGAGCGCCTGGGCCGAGCGGCGCGTCCGAACGACGTGTTCGCGCTGTCAGGCGAGCTCGGGACCGGGAAGACGGTGCTCGCGCGCGGGGTCGCGTCGGGCCTCGGCATCGATCCGACGGACATCTCGAGCCCGACATTCATCATCCTCCGCGAGCACGGCGGCGGCCGACTGCCGTTCTTCCACATCGATCTCTACCGGCTCGAGGGCGCCGATCTCGCCAACACCGGTTGGGAGGAGTGCCTCGACGCCGGCGGTGTCACGGTCATCGAATGGCCCGACCGCGCCGGCACGGCGCTGCCGGACGACCGGCTCGAGGTGCGCCTCGAGCACATCGCGGACACGAAGCGGCGTGTCGTGATCACCGCCACCGGCCCGCGCTCGGCCGCGCTCGTCGAGGAGGTGCAGAGCAGTGTTGCTCGCCCTTGACACCTCGACCGACTGGGCGTCGGTGGCGCTCTTCGACGGGCGCGACGTCCTCGCCGAGGAGACGTGGCGCGCGCAGCGCCGGCACGGCGACGAGCTCTTCCCAGCGATCGAGCGCGTCCTCCTCTCGACCCGAACCGCGCTCTCAGCGGTCACGCGAGTGGCGGTCGCCGTCGGGCCGGGATCATTCACCGGCCTGCGCGTGGCCATCGCCGCGGGGCAGGGGATCGCTCGCGGGAGCGGCGCGGCCCTCGTCGGGATCTCGACGCTCGATGTGCTCGCGTATCCGCACGCGCCGTCGAAGCAACGGACGTGCCCACTTGTACCGGCGGGTCGCGACCAGTACTACGCCGCGTTCTACCAGGAGCGGAACCGGAAGTGGCAGCGCCGCTCGCCGTTCATGGTCGCGACGCTCGACGAGATCTGCCGGCAGATCGGCACGCACACCCTGTTCGTCGGCGAGATCGACGCCGGGGCGGAGGCTACGCTGCGCGACCTGCTTGGCCCGAAGGCGCTCTTCGCGTCGCCGGCCTCGCGCGTGCGCCGCGCCGGGTACCTCGCCGAGCTCGGCTGGCGCGAGCTCGAGTCGCGCAAGCAGGTGAAGATCAGCGAGATCGAGCCGATCTACGTCCGCCCGCCCTCGATCCGCGTGTCCTTCGACCAGCCCTTCGGTCCGCCGCCGTCTGACGAGCGCAGCCTCGGGCTCCCGAAGCGCTCCTAAAGGGGTAACGTCAGAGGATGGTCGCGACGTTTCCCATCGTCATCGAGGTGATGACGATCGACGATATCGACGGGGTGCAGGAAGTCGAGCGTTCCTCGTTCCCGGTGCCGTGGCCGGCGAACGCCTTCCGTCACGAGCTCACCCAGAACAAGAACGCGCGCTACATCGTCGCGCGCGAGGGCGGGCGGATCGTCGGCTACGCCGGCCTCTGGCTCATGGTCGATGAAGCGCACATCACGACCTTCGCGGTGCACCCGGAACATCGCCGCCGGCGCATCGGCGAACGGATGCTCGTACGCATCTTCGAGATGGCCGCGGCGCTCAACGCCGAGTGGCTCACGCTCGAGGTGCGCGCCTCCAACCTCGCTGCGCAGAAGCTGTACGAGAAGTACGGCTTCCGGCGCGCCGGAGTGCGCCGCCGCTACTACTCGGACAACAACGAGGACGCGCTGATCATGTGGACCGAGCGCCTTCGCGACCGCCCGGTGCGCGATCGTGTCCAGAAGCTCAAGGCGCAGCTCGAGGACGACGAGTGAGGATCCTCGCGATCGAGACCTCCTGTGACGAGACGGGCGTCGCGATCGTCGAGGACGGCCGGCGCATTCGCGCGAACCTCGTGGCCTCGCAGCTCGTCCACCAGGACACCGGTGGGATCGTTCCCGAGGTCGCGGCGCGCGAGCACCTGCGAGCGCTGGACGCGATGACCGAGCAGGCTCTCCGCGATGCCGGCCGCCAGCTCTCGGAGATCGACGCGGTCGCGGCCACGGTGGGGCCCGGGCTCATCGGCTGCCTGCTGGTTGGGGCGAATTACGCGCGCGGCCTTGCGCTCTCAGCCGGTCTGCCGTTCGTCGGGGTGAACCATCTCGAAGGGCACGTGTACGCGAACTGGCTGTACGAGGTCGAAGGGGGCGAGCCCCCCTCGAACCCCCCGGAAGAGCCGGAGATCCCGGCGATCGTGCTCGTCGTGAGTGGCGCGCACAGCGATCTGGTGCTGATGGAAGGCCATCGCCGCTTCCGCCCGCTCGGCCGGACCATCGACGACGCCGCCGGTGAGGCTTTCGACAAGGTCGCCCGCCTTCTGCACCTCGGCTTTCCCGGAGGGCCGGTCATCGAGCGCATCGCGAGGGAAGGCGACCCCAACGCGTTCCCGCTGCCCCGCGCCGCGCTCGCCGACCGGTTCGACTTCTCGTTCAGCGGCCTCAAGACCGCGGTGCTCCGTCTCGTCCGCGAGCTCGAGAAGAAAGGCAGCGTTCCCGTCGCAGACGTGGCCGCCTCTTTCCAGAAAGCGATCACCGAGATGCTCGCCGAAAAGACCGCCCGTGCCGCGGCTGAGCACGCCGTGGAGACCGTGCTGCTCGGCGGCGGCGTTGCCGCGAACCTCGCGCTCCGTGGGGAGATCGCGAGGCGCATCGGCCATCCGCTCCGGGTACCGCCGCCGCGCCTCTGCACGGACAACGGCGCGATGATCGGTGCCGCCGCGTTCTTCGCGCTTCGCCATCGCGGGACGGAGATCCCGGTCGCGGTGCGGAGCGACCTCAAGCTCGCGTGACGCGGGAGGAGCTCGAGGCCGCGCTCGCGGAGGCGCAGGCCCGGGCGAAGACCGACGGGTCCGGCATCGGCAACGACGTCCCCGAGCTCGTATTGCGGATCCTCAACGCCGCAAGCGGAACGGACAGCGTGCGCGACGCCCTGAAGAGCGTGAAGTCCGGGCGCGCTCTGCTGCGCTTCACCGATATCGGGCGCGCCATCGAGTTCCAGGCGGGCGAGGGAAAGCTGCACGCCGAGATGGCCGACCTCAAGGGCCCCGGTCCGAAGGTCGACGCGACCAGCGCGACCTGGCTCGGCCTGCTCGGCGGGACGCTCAAGCCGTGGCTCGCCTTCACGCGCGGAATGGTCGTGTGCCGCGCGGGCCTCACGGAGCTGCGCTGGATGCAGCAGGTCGCCGAGCGCTTGCAAAAGGCGTACGCCGAGTAGTCAGCGGAACCTTGCCGCGGCCGGACTGTGTCGTGCGGGCCGTTCAGTCCGGTCGCTTCGTCGGCCCTGCCGACCGCAACGCCGGGCGAGACCGCGAACGTCCCGAGATGCTCGGGAGCTCGGCTGCGGTTCCTGGTCGAGCAACTCTTCGCCCGCTACGAGGCGCGCGATCTCGACGGTTTCCTGGCGCTGTTCAACTGGTCCGCGCCAGCGGCCGGCGGTGGGTTCGGGAGCTACCACGACGATCCGGGCGAGCAGCATCAGCTCTCGGATCGTGCTTCGCTCGCCGATCATGTTCGCGGACGTTTGGCGATCGACGACCGCTTCGCGGTCGCTGCCGTGGGTGACTATCCGGACAGGCTCACGTATCCGAACGCGAACCCGACAGTCGCATTCACCCGCTCCTTCGCGAACGTGACCCAAGCCGGGAATGCGAAGCTGGTCTGCAACGCGGGACTTCTGGTGAGGGTGGTGATGTCCTCACGCTGAGTGCGAGGCGCCGCGCTAAAGTGACGTCGATGGCGGACGCAATGCAGGCGCCGCGACCAGGGCAACCCGACGACACGGCCGCTCCTGACGAGCAGCGCAAGGTCCATCGCGTGGAGACGAAGACCCGGACGCCCGTCGAGGCGAAGCGCGAGGGTCCGACGCTCGACGTCGTCAAGGGCGACGAGCGCGTGAAGGTCTTCATCCGAGCGGCCAACCAGCAGACCGGCGCGATCGGGTACACCGAGCACGGCGAGCGGCACGCGAACACCTCCGCCGACGGGGCGCGCTTCATCCTGAAGTCGCTCGGCCACGACGCGCGCCGGTGCGAGATCGCGGCGGTGGCCGCGTACCTTCACGACATGGGCAACGTGGTGACCCGGGAGAAGCATGCGCAGACCGGCGCGCTGCTCGCCAAGGACATCCTTCTCGACCTCGGTTTCCCGCTCGAAGAGGTCGCGACGATGATGGGCGCGGTGGCCAACCACGAGGAGGACGAGGGCGGTCTACCGGTGAGCGCGGTATCCGCCGCGGTCATCATCGCCGACAAGAGCGACGTGCATCGCAGCCGCGTGCGGAACCCCAAGTCGACCTCGTTCGACATCCACGACCGCGTGAACTACGCAGTCACGGCATCCGAGATCAAGGTCAGCCGCAAGGAGAAGCTCATCACGCTCGAGCTGGCCGTCGACACCGAGGTGTCGCCGATCATGGAGTACTTCGAGATCTTCCTGCCGCGCATGATGCTGTCGCGGCGGGCGGCCGAGTTCCTCCACTGCAATTTCGCGCTGGTGATCAACAACACCAGACTCCTCTAGACTCTCCTTCTCACGTAGCGGAGATTGAAAGGACACGATGTCCGCCATTCGTGCCCGCCGGCCTTCGCGCGTCCGCAACGCCATCGCGGCCGGCGGCGTGGTGCTGCGCAAGCGCGACGGCGCGCGCGAGGTCATCCTGGCCGGCCGCCGCGCCGATGCGACCTGGGTCTTTCCGAAGGGCACGCCTGACAAGGGCGAGGAGATCGAGGAGACCGCGCTGCGCGAGGTGGAGGAGGAGACCGGCCTGAAGGTCAGGATCCTTCGCGACCTCGGCACCACCGACTACTGGTTCGCGGCCCCGGGCGAGCGCGTGCACAAGTTCGTGCACTTCTTCCTCATGGAGCCGACCGGCGGCGACGTGTCGGCGCATGACCACGAGTACGACGAGGTGCGCTGGGTGCCCACCGACGAGGCGCGCCAGCTCCTGTCGTTCGACACGTACCGCGAGATCCTCGACCGCGCGCTCGCCGTGGCGGGCGAGGCGGCCTCGTGACGACCGAGGTGGCGACGCTGCGGCGCACGCCGCTCTACGACAAGCATCTGGATCTCGGGGCGAAGATCGTCCCCTTCGCCGGATACGAGATGCCGATCCAGTACGAGGGCATCATCGCCGAGCACCGCGCGGTTCGAAAGCGCGCAGGCCTCTTCGATCTCTCGCACATGGGCGAGTTCGTCTTCAACGGACGTGGGGCCGGCGCCCTCGTCGACCATCTCGTGTCGAGCGACGTCGCGGGGCTCGCGGCGGGCCATGCGCGGTACGGACTGCTGACCAACGATCGCGGGACGATCGTCGACGACGTCATCGTCTATCGCACCGCGGAGACCGAGTACCTCATGGTGGTCAACGCCGCGAACATCGCGAAGGACCGAGCGCATGTCCTGTCGCACCTCGCGAAGGACGTCGTCTTCGACGATCGGTCATTGGAGACCGCTCTCGTGGCTATACAGGGGCCGCGCGCCGCCGAGATCCTCGCCTCGCGGACGGAAGTCGACGTCCGCGCTCTTCCGTCGTTCGGGGTGACGTCCGGGCGAGTCGCCGGCGCGAGCGCGACCGTGGCGCGGACCGGCTACACCGGCGAGGATGGGTTCGAGATCTTCGTCGCGTTCTCGGACGCGGGACGAGTCTGGGAGGGGCTTCTGGCGGCCGGACGCGACGCCGAGATCCTGCCTATCGGCCTCGGCGCTCGCGACACGCTGCGCCTCGAAGCGCGGTTCTCGCTCTACGGCAACGAGATCGACGAGACCACCGACCCGATCGAAGCCGGCCTGAGCTGGACCTGCAAGCTGGACAAGGACTTCATCGGCCGGGACCCGATCGCCGCGAAGAAGGCGCAGGGGCCGAGCCGGCGGATCGTCGGGCTGGTCGTCGATGGCGGCGTGGCCCGGCACGGCCACGAGGTGGTCTCCGGCGACGAGGTCGTCGGCCAGGTCACGAGCGGGACGTTCGGTCCGACGGTGGAGAAGAACATCGCGCTGGCCTATGTCCCGGTCGCCCTTTCGAAGGTCGGAACGGCCCTGGGGGTCCGCATCCGCGGCAAGGACGTTCCCGCTACGGTAGTGAAGACGCCGTTTTACAGTCGAGGAACGAAGTGACGAGACTGCCGGAGGCGAGCGGGGCGAGCCGGAGGTACAGCGGGATGGAAAAAGCGTGAGCAGCGTTCCCGACGATCTCCGCTACTCGAAAGAGCACGAGTGGGTGCGTGCCGACGGCGATATCGCCACGATCGGCATCACGCACTTCGCGCAGGAGCAGCTCGGGGACGTCGTCTTCGTCGAGCTCCCTGAGAAGGGCGCGACCGTGCGCCAGTTCTCGAGCCTCGGCGTCGTCGAGTCGGTGAAGGCCGCGTCCGACATCTACGCGCCGATCTCCGGCGAGGTCGTCGAGCGCAACGTGAAGGTCATCGAGAAGCCGGAGCTGGTGAACAGCGCGCCGTACGGCGACGGCTGGATGCTCCGGGTGCGTCTCGCGGACAAGGGAGAGCTCGCGCAGCTGCTCTCGGCGGCGGACTACCGCTCGCATATCGGCGAGACCGCCGGCGCCGGCGGGGACTAATTGAATGACCCGAGCGACGAGCGCGTCGCTACGCGCCCAGGGGCCCCTGCCCGCGAGGAGCGAGACGACCTGCCCTGAGCGCGTCTGCGCGGCGAAGCCGCGAGATTGAACAACAACCCGTACTCGCCGCACACCGATGCCGACCGCGCGGCGATGCTGAAGCGCGTCGGCGCCAAGAGCGTCGACGATCTGCTCACAGCGATCCCGAAGGACGCATTACGACCGAAGCTCGGGCTACCGGCGGGGATGTCGGAGATCGAGATCCAGGCGCATCTGGAGTCCCTCGCCGCGAAGAACCGGATGGCCGGGGCGGGCCCTTTCTTCCTGGGCGGTCCGGTGCAGCGTCGCTACATCCCCGCCGCCGTGCCGGTGCTCGCGCTGCGCGGCGAGTTCCTCACCGCCTACACGCCCTATCAGCCCGAGGTGAGTCAGGGGACGCTGCAGTCGATCTTCGAATACCAGTCGCTCATCGCCGAGCTCCTGTCCATGGATGTGGCGAACTCCTCGATGTACGAGGGGGGCTCGGCGGTCGCGGAGGCCGCGTTCATGGCGGTGCGCGCGACCGGGCGGAAGCGGGTGGTCGTCGCGAACGAGGTGTACTTCGAGTTCCGCCGCACGCTGCGGACGTACGCGCGGGGGCCTGAGCTCGAGATCGTCGAGGTCGCGGCCCGCGATCTCGCCGCGAGCGCGGCCGGCGCCGCGTGTCTCCTCGTCCAGCATCCCGACGCATTCGGCGGCCTGGTCGACGTGCGCGCGATCGCCGATGCGGCGCACGCCGCCGGCGCGCTCTGCATCCAGGTCACCGAGCCGCATGCGAACGCGCTTCTCGAGCCGCCCGGCGCGCTCGGGGCCGACATCACGGTCGGCGAGGGTCAACCCCTCGGCATCCCGATGAGCTTCGGCGGCCCCTACCTCGGCATCCTCGCCTGCCGGTCGGGCCTCGTCCGTCAGATGCCCGGCCGCGTCGTCGGCGAGACGCGGGACGCGCGCGGCATGCGCGGCTTCGTGAACACGCTCCAGACGCGCGAGCAGCACATCCGCCGGGAGAAGGCCACGAGCAACATCTGCACGAACGAGGCGATCGCCGCGATCACCGCGGCCGTGTATCTCGGGCTCATGGGGCCGCACGGGCTACGGGCCGCCGCGTCGCTCGGCGTCGAGAAGGCGCACGCGCTCGCGCATCGCCTCGGCGCGCTCCCCGGTTGCTCGGTCTCCACCGAGGGCGATTTCTTCGATCGCTTCGGGCTGCGGGTCCCGAGGCTGGCGCCTGGTCTCGAGGGAGGGGGCTATGCGATGCGCAACGCGCTCCTCGTCGACGACATCCT
This sequence comes from Candidatus Limnocylindria bacterium, assembly GCA_036002305.1. Taxonomy (GTDB): domain Bacteria; phylum Chloroflexota; class Limnocylindria; order P2-11E; family P2-11E; genus 3-1-20CM-2-70-9. Next base: position 22,678 of record DASYTL010000021.1, on the reverse strand, counting down.
CGTCGAGGCGACCACCCCCCACTACGGCGACCGCGACGACCTGATCATCCAATGCACGGAGATGACGACCGACGCCGAAATGGACGCGCTGGTCGCCGCGATCGAGAGCATCGCGGCGCGCGCGCGCGAGACGGTGGTCGCGCGATGACGACGGTCCGCACGCAGCCGATCCCCGAGTCAGGCCTCAAAACGGCGGTCCCGGCGCTCGAGCCGCTGCTCATCGAGATGCACCAGGAGGCTCGCGCCGGGCGTCACGTCCGCGGTGGCGAAGGCGCGGAGGCGAAGATCCCGGCACGGTTCCGCAGGAGCGCCCCGCTCGGCCTCCCGGAGCTCAGCGAGCCGCAGGTCGTGCGCCATTTCACGCACCTCGCACAGCTCAACTACGCGGTGGACACGGGCATGTACCCGCTCGGCTCGTGCACCATGAAATACAACCCCAAGATCAACGACCGCGTCGCGTCGCTCTTCGCCGATCTTCACCCGCAGCAGCCCGAGAGCACGGCGCAGGGTGCGCTCGCTCTCCTCGCCGAGCTCGAGGGCATGCTCGCGAAAGTCACCGGCATGGACGCCGTGACGCTGCAGCCGGCCGCCGGCGCGCAGGCGGAGTTCACCGCGATCCTCATGTTCAAGGCGTACCACGGCAAGCGCGGCGAGGGCGCCAAGCGCCGCCGCGTGATCGTCCCCGACACGGCACACGGCACGAACCCGGCATCCGCCGCGATGTGCGGCTTCGAGGTCACGACCGTCAAGAGCGACGCGCACGGGAACATCGACCTCACCGCGCTGAAGGCCGCGCTCGGCGACGACGTCGTTGGCCTCATGCTGACCAACCCCAACACGCTCGGCCTCTTCGAGGAGCGTCTCCGCGAGGTCTGCGACGCCGTGCACGCGGTCGGCGGCCTGGTCTACGGCGACGGCGCGAACATGAACGCGCTCCTCGGCGTCGCGCGACCCGGCGATCTCGGGTTCGACTGCATACACATCAACGTCCACAAGACGTTCTCCACGCCACACGGCGCGGGCGGACCCGGCGCGGGACCGCTTTGCGTGAAGGAGCCGCTCCGCCCCTTCCTGCCGAAGCCCTGGATCGTGCGCGACGAGCAGGGCCGCTATCACCTGGACACGGCGCGCGACGATCAACCGCTGGCCGGGCTTGGCGACTCGATCGGCCGCGTGCGCACCTTCCTCGGGAACTTCGGGGTGCTCGTGCGCGCCTACACCTACATGCGGACGCTGGGCGAGGAAGGGCTCGCGGAAGCCTCCAACGACGCGATCCTCGCGGCGAACTACCTGCTCGCGCAGCTCCGCGACTCCTACGACGTGGCGTTCGATCGGCCGTGCATGCACGAATTCGTGCTCTCGGCGTCGCGGCAGAAGAAGCGGGGGGTTTCGGCGCTCGACGTCGCCAAGGCGCTCATCGACGAGGGATTCCATCCACCGACGGTCTACTTCCCGCTCGTCGTCCCCGAGGCGCTCATGATCGAGCCGACCGAGACCGAGCCGCGCGAGACGCTCGATGCGTTCGCTGACGCCATGAAGCGGATCGCGGAGAACGCGAAGACCGATCCGGCGGCGGTGAGGGCGGCGCCGAAGAACGCGCCCCTCGCGCGGCTCGACGAGGTGAGCGCCGCGCGATATCCGAAGCTCAAGTGGCAGCGACCGGCGTAGTTCGCGCCCCGACACGCGTCGCGATGGTCAGCCCATTGACGGCGATCGTTCAGCGCGGCGTCATCGATCTGCGGGGGGAGGCCAGAGAGGATTCGGAGCTGGTGGATCAAGCCCATTTCGGCGAGAACCTCCGGCTCCTCGGTGAGGACGGCGCCTGGCGTTACGTTCAGGGCGCCGATCAGTACTTCGGATGGGCCCTCGCTGCCGATCTCCACGTGATGACCGGATACGGCGAGGCGTACTACGTCGCGGTCCTCCTGGCTGACGTCCGTGAACGCCCCGACCCGGGGGCGGAGGTCGTCGCACGCCTTCCTGCCGGTGCGTCCATTCCCGAGATCCGCGCGTCCGCTCAGGAACCGGGCGGCGGCACTCGCGCGGTCGCGTATCACCATCCCGCGGGCTGGCGCGAGCTCCCCGGGCCAGGTCGGGCGGGCTTCGTTTCTTCGGACGACCTGGTCGACGCCCGCCGGCTCCCGCACCGCAACCCAACCGCGGCCGACTACCTGAAAACCGCCGAAGCGTTCATGGGCGTTCCTTACTTATGGGGCGGTACGACTGCGCTAGGGCTGGACCGTTCGGGATTCGTCCAACAGGTGTACCGTTTGAACGGGGTGGCCCTACCGCGGGACGCGGACCAACAGTCCACGCTCGGCCGGCGGGTGGATGAGGCACGAGCCGGTGACCTCTTCTTCTTCGGCGCCGAGTCGGTCACCCACGTCGCCCTTGCGACGAGCGCGACCGAGTTCGTGCATGCGCCGATGAAGGGCGGGGTCGTGGAGACGGGCCGGCTCGGTGGCGATCGCCGGCTTCGCGGCATCCGCAGGTATCTCCCGTGAGAGCACAGCGCGATCCGGCGAACGGCGATGCCCGAACTGACCGTGATCTCGTCTACGCGGCGCGCGATGGCGAGACCACGGCCTTCGATGCGCTCTTCTACCGCTATCGCGACGGCATCTTCCGGCTCGGGCTCGCAATCACGAAGGACCCATCGCACGCCGAGGAGATAGTCGTCGACACCTTCGCCCGCGCACACCGCGCGCTGGCGCGGCTCGAGCCCGACGATTCCCTGCGGCCCTGGCTCTATCGCGTGGCGGTCAACCTCTCCTATAACCGCCGGCCGCGGAAGAACATCGTGCTCTCGCCGCTCGATGAAGCGGCCGACGAGGCGCTGGCCAATGAGGAGGGGTCGCCGTCGAACGTCGCGGAGCAGGCCGAGCTCCGCCGGCTCGTGCTGTCCGCGGTCGAGCAGCTTGGTCCGAAGCACAAGCTCGTCGTCGTTCTCCACTACCTGAACGGCCTGAACCTCACCGAGATCGCCGAGGTGGTCGATTGCCCTGTCGGCACGGTCAAGTCGAGGCTCCACTACGCGCTTCGGCGCCTGCGAGCGCATCTTTCTGCACATCCGGAGCTCGGCATCGAACCCAGCCGACCGCTTCTGGCTACTGGACTTCGGGCACGGGGGCCGATCCCGGCGCCGGTGCGCATAGAGGGCGAATGAGGTTGTTCGCACGTAGCTGCGGTTCCTGGCAGCTCCCATACGCCGCGGCGGCAGAGGGGCTACCCCTCCGCGATCGTCTCGATCTGGAGGCGCACGCGGTGGGGTGCCCGGAGTGCGCCGATGCCCTGCGGAACGCGGGGCCGATCGACAGCGCCCTCCGCGGCGCGTTCGCCTCGCTGCGCGAGCGTCGCGCGATGCTCGCTCCGGGCCGCGTCCGCGTCGCGCTGGGTCCGCGCCGTCTCGAGCGTCAGGCGTGGCTGCGGGCACCCGCGTTCTTCATTCCGCTCGCCAAGGTCTCGGTCATGCTCGGAGTGACGATGTTCGTGATCGGTGGATCGATCGCGCCGGAGCTGACCGTCCCGCCCGCGCCCCCGGAGGCCGTTCAGGTCTACAACCGCCCGCAGCCGCCCTTTGATGAGATCAATTACCTTCGCTGGGTCCGCCTCACGACGCGTCTCGACCCTGTGCCGACGAACGCAAGCCTCCCAACGCGTCTTCCGGACGGCGGCCGTTTCGACGTCGAGCCGGTCGAGATCCAGATGGCGCCGACGCAGTCGCCGCGCTGAGCTGACGCTCCGCGCCGCTGGCCCGCTCGCGCTCGTCGTGGTCGCGATCGCATGCGCGTGCACGCCCGCGCCCCCGGCGCGGCGTGACGTCGTTGTCGGGCTCGTGGGCGAACCACGGAGCGTCTTCGACGATGATCCGTCCGCGCGCTTCCTCGCGGCTGCGGTGACCGAGACGTTGGTGCGGCGCGACGCCCACAACGAGCTGGTGCCGCGTCTTGCCGAGGCGGTGCCGACCCTCGAGAACGGCGGACTGCGGCTGGTCACGGACGACGCCGCCGCGCCGGAGGGGAGGCTCGTCGCGACCTTCCACCTGCGCGACGCGCGCTGGCAGGACGGGGAGCCGGTCAGCGCCGCGGACGTGCGGTTCGCGTGGCAGCAGGATCGGACCGCCGGGACCGGCTCGATCGCACGCTGGACCGCCGACCGCATCGCCGACGTCGAGGTGCTCTCCTCGCGCGATGTCCGCGTCCTCTACCGGAGCGGGGAGCGCTGGGACGACTACGCCCTCGGGCCACGCGTGATGCCGGCCCATCGGCTCGCGCAGGCGACCGCGGAGCAGCGCAGCGCGTACGGGCGCGAGCCCGTCCACGCGGGCCCGTTCGCGATCGCGGCGTGGCTCCCAGGGAGCATCACGCTCTCCGCCTACAGGAGCTACGTCCTCGGCGCGCCCAAGCTCGGACGGCTTGAGATCCACTTCTTCCCGACCCGTGCGGCCGCGCTCCAGGCGCTCCTCCGCGGGGACATCGACGTCGCGCCGTCGCCGGTGCTCGAGGCCGACCTGGCCAAGACGCTGGACCGCTTCGCCGACGGCACGAAGCTGCTCGCGCACTATGTGCCGGCCGAGGCGCTCACGGTGCTTCGGTTTGGCCCCGATCCCAAGCGCTTCGGCGATCCGGCCCTGCGCAAGGCGATCGAGCTCGCGGTCGATCGGCAGTCCATCGTCGACGATGTCTTCGTCGGCCGGTCACGTGTGCCGCGCACCTATCTGCTGCCGCCACAGTGGGCCGCGGTGGCCGAGACCACGCCGCCGTCACGGCCGGATCGTGATCGCGCTCGCGCACTTCTCGCCGAGGCCGGCTTCACCCGGGGCCAGTTTGGGATTGTCGAGCGCGCCGGAGAGCGCCTGACCCTCACGGTGGTCGTCTCCGCGGGGTCGGCCGCCCGCACCGACGTCGCGCGCCGCATAAGCGGGGATCTGGCGGCGATCGGCATCGCCGCGGATGTACGCGAGCGACCGCTAGCGGAGCTGTCAGCCGAGCTACGGGCGGGCCGCTTCGACCTTGCCGTCACCGCCGAAGACGCGTCCGACCCTCAGCTCGCCTCCGACCGCTGGAATGGACTCGTCGATCCGTGGTTCGATGTCCTCGCGCAGCTCGCCGCCCGGGCCCCCGACCGAAACGAGAAGCGCGCGATCTACGCGGAGATGCAGCGGCTCTGGACCGCGAGCCTGCCCGCGCTCCCGCTCTATCAGGAGCTGCGCGTCGACGTCGCGCCGCCGTCGCTCACCAACATCGAGCCCGCTCCATCGGGCGCGCCGCTCTCCTGGAATGCCTTCGAATGGAGCTTCGCCATTCGCTGACCGGGGTCGAGCGGCGCGCGCGTCGAACAAGTCCACATCACATCGGGTATCGATATCGCGCTGGGAAATTGACGCTGGTCACGCGCGGACCGCAAAATTGCCTCGATCGCCCGCGCGCCGGCGTGGTCACGATGGCGGGCCTCGACCAGGAGAAACCATCAGGGAGAGCGCTTTTTGACCGAGCGGAGCATCCGGAACTTCCTCGCGCTCGCGGTCGGCGTCGTGATGCTCGTCAGTGGGTGCACCGGTCAACCGAGCGATGGAGGCGGCCCGCCAGCGTCGAAAGACGAGCCCGACCCGAGCGGCAACCTGATAACGAACACGGGCAGCGAGCCCAACACGATCGACCCGAACAGGGCCTCGTTCGCCAATGAGATCGAGCAGATCATGAGCGTCTACGAGGGCCTCATGACCCTCGACCCCAAGACGCTGAAGCCCATCCCCGGCGCGGCGGCGAAGGATCCCGAGGTCAGCGCGGACGGCCTCACCTGGAAGGTCACGCTCCGCGACGGCCTCAAGTACTCGGACGGCAGCCCGCTATTGGCCAAGGACTTCGCGTACGGCTTCGCCCGCACCTGCGACCCCGCCGTCGGCATCGATTACTCCTTCGTGCTGTACGTGATCGCCGGTTGCGAGGCCTACAACTCGATGCCATCAAGAGCGACGAGCGCGGCCGAGCTCAAGGCGGCCAGAGACAGGCTCGGCATCAAGGTGAATGGCGATAAGGAGATCGTCTTCACGCTTAGGGAGCCGGCCGCGTACTTCGCGTCGATCCTCTACATGTGGGTCGGCATGCCGGTGCGCGAGTCGGATGTGCAGAAGGGTGGCGAGCGGTGGACGGAGCCGCCCACGTATATCGGCAATGGCCCGTTCATCCTCAAGGAGTGGAAGCACAACGACCGGCTCGTGTACGAGGCGAACCCGAACTACCGTCAGGGCAAGCCGAAGCTTCCCAAGTGGACGCGCCTGATGATCCCCGAGGGGCAGGCGGCCTTCGCGCTGTATCGGAGCAATGACCTCGACGAGACCGCGGTCCAGGCCGAGGACCTGCGCGCCGTGAACTCGGACCCCGAGCTCAGCAAGCAGGTCACCGAGCGCGTCGCGGCGATCACCTTCTACTACGGGTTCAACCAGAAACGTCCGCCGTTCAACGATCCGAACGTCCGGCTCGCCTTCGCGAAGTCGTTCGACCGCGAGGCCTACGTCCGCGATGTGCTCGGGGGGATCGGAAAGTACGCGAACGGCGGCTTCATCCCGCCGGGCATCCCCGGGTACGACGAGGGCGACACGATCCAGAAGTTCGACATCGCGGCGGCCCGCCAGCTGCTCGACAAGGCGTCGCCCGAGGCCCGCGCCGCCCTCGCGAGCATAAAGTTCACCTACTCATCGACCCCGCGCTCGAAGACCCGCGCGGAGTGGATCCAGCAGCAATGGGAGAAGAACCTACCGGGCGTCAAGATCGCGCTCGACCCGGTCGACCCGAGCGCCTTCGCGACCTTGTTCAAGAGCGGCGCCTCCGGCAACTCGCCGCAGACCTTCGGACTCACGTGGATCGCTGACTACCCCGACCAGCAGAACTTCTACACGGTCGTGTTCGTCTCCGGGAACGGCGTGCACGCACGCCGGACCGGCTACGACAACAAGCAGTTCAACGACCTGGTCCGCGCGGCGGACCGTGAGCTCGACCCCAAGAAGCGCGAGGAGATGTATCAGCGAGCCGGCCGCATGCTGAGCCAGGACGCCCCCGCCGCATGGGTGTACTACCTGGCGAGCAAGTTCCTCCGCAAGCCGTGGGTCAAGGGCGTGACCGACAGCTCGATCGATTCGGCGATGGGCCAGTTCAAGCAGCACGAGATCTACGTCACGAAGCACAACTAGAGCGCCGCTCGCGGGCCGATCCGCCGCGCATCGGGCGATACACTGCGAAATTGGTGGTCCGGTACGCCATCCGACGCGTCCTCTTACTCGTTCCCACGCTGTTCCTGGTGGCGCTGATCACCTTCGTGCTGGCCCAGGCCGCACCCGGATCGCCCTTCGACAGGAACCCCGACAAGCCGCTCAGCGAGGACGCGCGGGCGCGCCTCAACGCGCTGTACGGCCTTGACCGGCCGATCCACGAGCAGTTCGCGATCTATGTGGCGAACGCGGTGCGACTCGACTTCGGCAACAGCATCATCAGTCAGCGGCCGGTGGTCGAGATCATCGGCAATGGCCTTCCCCGAAGCGCGCAGCTCGGCATCCAGGCGCTGCTCGTCGCGGTCGCCATCGCCTTGCCGCTCGGCGTCGTCAGCGCCTTGAAGCAGAACACTCTGGTGGACTACGGCAGCGTCCTCGCCGCCACGATCGGAACGACGATCCCCTCTTTCGTGATCGGGCTCATGCTGATCTACGTCTTCGGCGTGACGCTCAAGTGGGTGCCGTTCATCGGTTGGGGCGAGGGCTGCGGTCCGCTGCCGTCTTGCGATTTCCGGCGGATGATCCTGCCGACGCTCGTCCTGGCGCTCGGGCCAGCCGCGTATCTGATGCGCATCACACGCGCGAGCATGCTCGACGTCATCCGGCAGGATTTCGTGCGGACCGCGCGCGCGAAAGGTCTCCGCGAGAACGTCGTCGTCGTCAGGCATGCCCTCCGGAATGCGCTCATCCCGGTGATCACGATCCTCGGCCCGGCGACGGCGGCGCTCATCGTCGGGACCTTCTTCATCGAGTACATCTTCAGCATCCCCGGCTCGGGCGGCGAGTACATCCGCGCAATCAGATCGCGGGACTACCCGGTCATCATGGCGACCACGCTGCTGTACGCGTTCTTCATCGCGCTCGGAAATCTCGTCGTCGACCTCGCCTATGGGGTCGTCGATCCCCGGATGAAGGTGGCCAAGTGATCGACGGTGCGCGCTAGTGGCCACCCTCAGCACGCCACTGCGGGCCCGCCCGAACGCCGTCGATCTCGGCGGCCTCGATCGGCAGCAGCGCTCGCTCTGGATCGACGCCTGGCAGCGTCTCTCCCGGAACAAGGCGGCGATGCTCGGGCTGGTGATCATGGCGTTGGCATGTCTCGTCGCGGCCACCGCTCAGTGGATCGCCCCCTACGAGCCGCTCGAGCAGAACACCGCCAACAACCTGCGCGACCCGGTCTGGGGCGACCCCCGGTACGTGGACCCGGGGCACCTCTTTGGCACGGATTCGCTCGGGCGGGACATCCTGAGCCGGCTCATCTACTCCGCGCGGATCAGCATCGTCATCGGATTCGCGCCGGCGGCGGTCGTGTTCGTGATCGGGGTGACCGTCGGCATGGTCGCCGGTTACACGGGCGGGACGACGGACAACCTCTTGATGCGGCTCACCGACGTCATCTATGCCTTCCCCGACCTGCTCTTCCTGATCATCATCATGACCTCGCTCCGCGACACCGGCATCGGGCAGCTGGTCGGCGGGCTCATCCTCATGTTCCTGGCGATCGCGGTGGTCAACTGGATCGGCGTCGCCCGCCTCACCCGGGGCCAGGTCCTGGCGCTCAAGGAGAAGGAGTTCGTCGAGGCCGCCCGGGCGGTCGGCGCCTCGCCCGGCCGGATCATGCTCCGGCACCTCTTCCCCAACGCCCTGGCGCCCCTGATCGTCCAGACCGCCTTCGCCGTGCCGACCTACATCCTCTACGAGGCCGGCCTCTCCTTCCTTGGGGTCGGGATCCGGCCGCCCATCCCGACCTGGGGGTCCATGCTGAACGAGGGTTTCCTCGTCTTCTCGTCGACGCCCTGGCCGGTCCTGCTACCGGCGCTCTGTATCTCTATCGTGATGCTGGCGTTCACTTTCGTGGGCGACGGGTTGCGGGACGCCCTCGATCCACGGATGAAGATCTGAGCGTTGCTAGACTCCGCGAAACCGCCCGAGGCTAGGGGGAGCGACCGGTGGCGCAGCTCTTAGAGGTCAGGGACCTCCACACGCAGTTCTTCACGCGAGACGGCGTCGTGCGCGCCGTCGACGGGGTGTCCTTCGAGCTCGACCAAGGCGAGACGCTTGGCCTCGTCGGCGAGTCCGGGTGCGGGAAGACCGTCACCGCGCTCTCCCTCATGAGGCTCATCCCGATACCGCCGGGCAAGATCGTGAAGGGCTCGATCGTGTTCGATGGCGCGGACGTCCTGAAGATGGACGACGACGAGGTCCGCGGGATCCGCGGGAACAACGTCGCGATGATCTTCCAGGACCCCATGACGAGCCTCAACCCGGTGCTCACGATCAGCCGTCAGATCTCGGAGGCCCTCGAGCTCCACCTCAAGATGGACAAGAGCGAGTCTCGAAAGCGGACCATCGAGCTCCTCGACCTGGTGGGCATCCCGAGCGCGAAGAAGCGCATGGACGACTATCCCCACCAGTTCTCAGGCGGCATGCGCCAGCGGGTGATGATCGCGATGGCGCTCTCGTGCAACCCGAAGCTCATCCTCGCCGACGAACCGACGACGGCGCTCGACGTGACGATCCAAGCGCAGATCCTCGACCTGCTCAAGAACCTGGCTCGCGAGTTCCGGACCGCCTTCATCCTGATCACCCACGACCTCGGGGTCGTCGCGGGGATGACCCAGCGGATCCACGTGATGTACGGCGGGAAGATCGTCGAGAAGGCCGACACCGGCGAGCTCTTCGCCAATCCCAAGATGCCGTACACCTGGGGCCTGCTCCGTTCGATCCCGCGGCTGGATGAGCACCGCAAGGCGAAGCTCCTCCCCATCGAGGGCTTGCCGCCGGATCTCATCGCTCCGCCGCCGGGCTGCCGGTTTGAGCCCCGCTGCCAGTACCGCCGCGACCTCTGCCGCGAGAAGGAGCCGGAGCTCCGGCGGATCCCGAACGCGAAGCCCGACCACGAGGCGCGTTGCTGGGGAACCCAGGAGGGCGGGTGGCTCGTCGACACGGACTGGCGCCGGGAGACCGGGGACGCGGCCGTGCTCGAGGAGATCAAGCAGGAGGTCGCGCAGCTCCCGCCAGAGCCGAAGACGGATGGCGAGATGCCACCGCCTCCGCCGTCGGCGCCGCTGAACTAGAGGTGCAGAGATGGCGGTAACACCAACGACTCCCGATTACGTTCGGACACGCAGCACCGCGACGGTGGGGAGCGGACGCAATCTCCTCGAGGTCAAAGCGCTCAAGATGCACTTCCCGCTCACACAGGGGATCATCTTCCAGCGCCAGGTCGGCGCGGTCCGCGCGGTCGATGGCATCGACTTCTTCGTCGAGAAGGGCGAGACCCTCGGTCTCGTCGGCGAATCGGGATGCGGCAAGTCCACGACCGGCCGCGCGATCCTCCAGCTCTACAAGCCGACCGCGGGTGAGGTGAGGTTCGACGGGACCGAGCTCACGACGCTCGGTGGCGAGCAAATGCGTCGAATGCGGCGGCGGATGCAGATGATCTTTCAGGACCCGTACGCATCGCTGAACCCTCGCATGACCGTCGGCAACATCATCGGCGAGCCCATCGAGGTGCACGCACTGGCGAAGGGACGCGAGAAGACCGAGCGAGTCCAAGAGCTCCTGCGCGTCGTCGGGCTCAATCCCTATTTCACGAACCGCTACCCGCACGAGTTCTCCGGCGGCCAGCGTCAGCGCATCGGGATCGCGCGCGCGCTCGCCGTCGAGCCGGAGTTCATCGTCTGCGACGAGCCGATCTCGGCACTCGACGTCTCCATCCAGGCGCAGGTGATCAACCTTCTCGAGGAGCTCCAGGACCGGTTCAAGCTCACGTATCTCTTCATCGCGCACGACCTGTCGGTGGTCCGTCACATCAGCGACCGCGTCGCGGTCATGTACCTCGGCAAGATCGTCGAGCTGGCCGATCGCGTGGACCTCTACGAGCGCCCCCTGCACCCGTATAGCCAGGCGCTCCTCTCGGCCGTGCCGATCCCCGACCCGGCCGTCGAGTCCAAGCGCAAGCGGATCATCCTGACCGGCGACGTTCCGTCCCCGGTAAACCCGCCCTCGGGCTGCCGTTTCCACACGCGCTGCTGGAAGGCCCAGCAGATCTGCTCCGAGGTGGATCCGGAGTTCATCGAGCACGAGCCACGGCACTGGGCGGCGTGCCATTTCCCAGGCGCCTGACACGCCATCCGGCCAAGCCTTACGCTCCCGGGTGCGACGTGAACGCCAGGGACGCCTAGCCGGTAAGAGGACTAGGCCGGTGGGGGCGTAGCGTCCGCACCAGCATTCCTGCCGAGGAGGGCAAATTGGAGAAACTCGCGCGTTCTCTCTCGCGTCGCCGCTTCCTGCAAGCAACCGGCGTGGCCGCGCTCGTCGTGGCGTGCCAGCCGGTGACCCCGGGACAGTCCCCGGCCCCGTCGGCGGCTCCGACGTCCGCGGCCAAGAAGGGCGGGGTGCTCCGCGCGTCGACCCTGGGTGGGCTCCCGAAGGTGCTGCACCCGTATCCCGAGTCGCAGAACTTCACGACCCCGTGGTCCGACGCGAACAACGTGATGTGGGCCGGCCTCATCAGCATCGACTACGACAAGCTGGACTGGATCGCCAATCCGCAGAAGGACCTCGCCAAGGAGCTTCCCAAGGTCAGCGCCGACGGCAAGACGTTCACCTTCACGCTCCGGGACGACATCAAGTGGAGCGACGGCAAGCCGATCACCTCGGCGGACTTCCTGTTCGCCTGGCAGCAGGCGACCAAGAAGGAGAACAACTACATCGGCTACGACGACCTCATCACGCGGGTCGATTCCTACAAGACGCCCGACGCGAAGACCGTCGAGGTCACGCTCAAGGAGAAGCTGGCGCGGTTCGTGGCCCTCAGCCAGGTCTCCGATATCACCCCGGTCCCCAAGCACATCTGGGAGGGCAAGCCCTGGCTCGACGCGACCGCCAACCCCGAGGTCATCAAGCCCTCGGTCGTGCCCGGGCCGTTCATGATCAAGGAGATCACCGCCGAGCGGGCGAGCTACACGCGGAACCCGCAGTGGTGGGGCAAGTCGCCGAACCTCGACGAGATCACCTTCATCGGCTCGAACCCGAACACCGTGCTCGAGCTCCTCAACACCAAGCAGGTCGAGTGGGCGCAGAGCTTCCCGCCCGCGCAGTACGCGACGGCGAAGGCGATCCCGCACGCGACGGTGTACGAGTGGTCGGGCGCCACCGGCAGCTACCGCGTGATGCAGTTCAACCTCGCCCGGCCCAACATCAAGGAGAAGAAGTTCCGCGAGGCGCTCTCGCGTTCGCTCCGGCGAGAGGACATGCTGCAGTTCGAGGAGAACCTCGCGGTCCCGCAGTACGGCTTCTACACCCAGGGCAACAGGTGGCGGTTCGACGGAGCTGAGAGGTACGAGTTCGACCTGAACAAGTCGAAGCAGCTCCTGACGGATGCCGGCTACAAGCTGAGCGGCACGACGCTGATGGCCCCGGACGGCAAGGCCGTGAAGATGGACGTGCTCTGGCCGACCACCAGCCAGCCCCGCGGCAAGATCGCGGCGTACGCGCAGCAGCAGTGGAAGCAGCTCGGCATCGAGACCAACGTCATCGGCATGGAGTTCAACGCGTTCGTCGACCGGTACTCGAGGCAGAAGGACTTCGACATCGCCATGGGCTCGTTCTCGGCGGGCCTCGATCCGGACGGCCCCAAGGAGCAGCTCAAGACGGGCGGCGCGCAGAACGCGATGGGCTACAGCAACAAGCGAGTGGACGAGCTGCTCGCTCAGGGCGTGGTGGAGCAGGACGACACGAAGCGCAAGTCGATCTACGACGAGATCCAGAAGATCGTGATGGACGAGCTGCCGATCTACTACATGATCACGCTCAAGGTCTTCACCGCGTTCGACAAGAAGGTGAAGGACATCGTGCCGCTCAAGGGCGGCGACATCTTCCGTCAGAACAACCGCCAGTTCATGGACTGGTGGCTCGACCAGTAGGTGGTCACAGCACCGCTTCGCGTGCCGTGACCGTCCTGCTGCTTCGCCTGGCGGCTACGGAGTAGCGATCTCGGCGATCTGGAGGTATCAGTGGCGTAGGGCGGGGTGACCGCCCTTACGCCTTGATCGATGCGTAACTTTCTGATCCGTCGCCTCATCCAGTCGGCGATCCTGCTGCTCGTCCTGATGAGCTTCACGTTCGCCCTCACCCGGCTGACGCCTGGCGGGCCCGAGGCCGCCCTCGCCGAAGCACCCAACGTCCAGCCCGCCGAGCTCGAGCGGATCCGCGAGCGGTTCGGCCTCAACGACCCGTTGCCGGTCGCGTACGTCAAGTGGGTCACCAACGCCCTCCGGCTCGACTTCGGCCGCTCCTACCACTACCTGCGGCCGCCCTTCGACGTGATCAGCGAGCGGATCTGGCCAACTATCCAGCTGGCCCTGGTGGCCTACGCCATCGCCCTCGTCGGGATCCTGCTCGGCGTGGTGGCCGCCTACAACCGCGGGAAGATGCCCGACCTCCTCATACGCGTCTTCACCGTCGTCGCCGACGCGACGCCGAACTGGTGGGTGGGCCTGGTGATCATCGTGTTCCTCGCGAGCACCGTCGGCTGGTTCCCGCAGGGGCAGGGGCGCGGCGGCGCCTGGGAGTGGTTCCAGCACATCATCGTCCCCGCGGCGATCCTGGGCCTCGGCGGGGTCATCGTGTACACGCGGTTCGTCCGGAGCCAGGTGCTCGAGGTCCTGTCGCAAGACCACGTGCGCACCGCGCGGGCCAAGGGGCTCCAGGAGACCTTCGTCGCGCGTTGGCACGTGCTCCGCAACGCACTCATCCCCGTGGTCACGCTCTTCGGCTCGTTCCTCCCGTTCCTCATCTCCGGGGCGGCGATCACGGAGAGCATCTTCAACTGGCCGGGGATGGGCCGCCTCTTCCTCGAGGCCGCGACCACCCGCGACTACCCCCTGCTCCTGGCGATCCTGACCCTCGGGACGGTGGCGACCATGGCGGGCACGCTGCTCGCGGACATCCTCTACGGCACCGCCGACCCGCGGATCAGGTACAGCTAGCCCGGGAAAGGACGAGCTGGTGGCTCGAGCCGGCGAAGGCGTAGCGGCCCCCAAGCGCGCGGATCGCCATACCATCTCGACGGCCCTCCCGGCAAGGGCGGAGCCCCAGAGGAACTACGCCGCGAGTGGCACGTTCGCCCGCGCGTGGTACAAGCTGCAGCGCGACCCGATCACGATCGTCGCGTCGATCGGCCTCGTGGCCATCATCGCCGTGACCCTCCTCGCGCCCTATATCGCCGAAAACATCCTGCACACGAATCCCGACCAGATGATGCGCGCCGCGGACGGTCGCTTCGCCATCCTCAGACCGCCGAGCTCCGAGTTCCTGCTGGGCACCGATGATCTCGGGCGCGATGCGCTCACGCGCCTGCTCTACGCGGGGCGCGTCTCGCTCGCCATCGGGTTCATGGTGGCGTTCATCTCGATCGTGCTCGGCACGACCGCCGGGATGCTCGCCGGCTACTTCGGGAAGTGGATCGACGACGTCGTCAACGCGATCATCCAGTTCGTCTTCAACGTGCCATTCCTCTTCGTGCTGATCTTCCTTTCCGTCATCTTGCGTCCGGACGTCATCTCCCTCGCGTTGATCATCGGGCTCTTCGGGTGGCCAGGGACCGCGCGCCAGATCCGGGGCGTCGTGATGTCGGTCCGCCACCTCGACTACGTCCTGGCCGCGCAGGTGCTCGGCGCGACGAATCAGCGGATCATGACCCGGCACCTCCTGCCGAACGTCGCCAACATCGTGCTGGTCGTGGCGGGGTTCGACGTGGCCGGCGCGATCCTGGGCGAGTCCGCGCTCAGCTTTCTCGGGTTCGGGGTGCAGGTACCGCAGGCGAGCTGGGGGAACATGCTGAGCGGAGCGCAGGACATGTTCCGCAGAGCGCCGTGGCTCGTCTACCCGCCCGGCGTGATGATCTTCATCACGGTGCTCTGCGTGGTCCTCATCGCCGACGGGCTCCGCGACGCCTTCGATCCGCGCGTCCGTTAAGTCCACACTAGGAAGCTCATGTCCCGCGCCCCCATCGCCCTGGTCGCCCTGGTGCTGCTCCTTTCCTCATGCCGCGACGGCCCTCTCGCGGCCACGCCCACGCCCACCCCCGCCCAGGGCGGGGGAACACTCCGGGTTGCGCTTCCGGCGGAGATCACGACGCTCGATCCCTGGGCCGCGGACGCCGCTTCGGTCGTGGCGACGCGACAGATCTTCGACACCCTCCTCGGGATCGATCCGGTGTCGTCGTCGGCTGTGCCCGGCCTGGCCGTGTCGTGGCAGGGTTCGAACGACGGTGCGACGTGGACGCTCAAGCTGCGCGACGGCATCCGTTTCCACGACGGCGAGCCGTTCGATGCCGCCGCGGTCGTGGCGAGCTTCGAGCGCGGCCGCTCCACGCTTTCCTACCGGACGCTGTTCGACGAACCGTCGCTTATCGCGCGCGTGCAGGCGGTCGACGTGCGGACCGTCCGCTTCGATCTCCGCGCGCCGTTCGGGCCCTTCCTCGCGCGCCTCGCCTCGCCGCAGACGGCGATCTCTCGCGGCACGTCGGGCACCGGCGCGTTCGTCGCGGCCGCGGAGGCCCTCGCGCCGGACGGCACCTTGACGCTCCGTCGGAGCGACTCGTACTGGCGACGCGATGCCGCTGGGAAACAGCTGCCGCTGCTCGACGGACTCGCCCTGCGGCCTGTCCAAGATGCCGCATCGCGCCTCGCCGAGCTCCGCGCGGGGCGCGCCGATGTCGCGCTCGATCTGCCCGTAGCCCAGGCGTCCGCCGCGCGCAGCGACCCGAGTTTGACGCTCCTGGTGCGCCGCGAGGCGGTCCTCGCCTCGCTCGGGATCGACCCCACCGAGGCGCCCTTCGATCGGCCGGAGGTCAGACGCGCCGTCTCCATGACCGTTGGAGTACCGAGCGCGCTGGATGCGGTGTACGCGGGCTTCATCCGCCGGGCGTCCCAGGTCGTGCCGGCCGGAACGCTTGGCTACGACGACACCGTCTCGCCGCAGTCCCTCGACGTGAGCGCGGCGAAGAAGATCCTGAGCGACGCCCGCATCCCGACTCCGGTCAGCGCCGACCTCGCCTACCCCAGCCTCCCGACCGGGGCGTATCCGGACCCTCAGCGCATCGCCCAGTCGATCGCCGCGGACCTCGGCAACATCGGCATCGTCGCGCGCCTGCGGGCGGTCGACCCGCACGCGCTCCGGGACGGCACGGCCACGTTCACGCTGGACACGACACCGGTCGGGCTCGATCCGGACGACATCTTCTGGCCGCTCTTCGGCAGTGACGACCCCGCGAGCGGCTCGCTCGTCGTCGGGCTCCTCCGGAAGGCCCGCGCCGAGGCCGACCCCACGAAGCGTGCCGAGCTCTACAAGCAGGTGTCGAAGATCGCCCGCACGGATGCGCTCCGCGTCCCGCTCCTCTTCGCCGACCGCATCAGCGTGGCGACCGCGCGGCTGGCCGGCCACACGCCGGGGCAGGGGATCGAATCGTTCGGCACAGTGTGGCTGCGACCCTGACCTAGTGGGGTAGCGTTGAAGACGTGATGATGCCGATGGGCGGCGGGGGCTTCCACTTCTTCATGGGGTCGCGCGGCGACGCCGAGAAGAAGCGGCCGTCGCTCGCCATGTACCGGCGGCTCCTGCGGTTCGTCGGCCCGTACCGGTGGAATCTCGCGCTGGCGGCGGCCCTCCTGCTCGTGTCGACCGCGCTCGGCCTCGTCTGGCCGCAGATCGTCCAGCGCGTGCTCGACCTCGGCCTGAAGGATCCCGCGCTCCTGAACAGCCTCGTGCTCGTCCTCATCGTCGTACTGCTGATCCGCGCGTTCTTCGACGGCCTGCGCCAGTTCGTCATGGCGTGGACCGGCGAAAAGGTCATCTTCGACCTGCGGATGGCGATCGTGACGCATCTGCAGTCGCAGTCGCTCTCCTTCTTCAACGCGCGGAAGACCGGCGACCTGATGTCGCACGTGACGAGCGACGCGACGCTGGTCCACGGGGTCATCACACAGACGATCATCCAGGTCCTCGGACAGGTCCTGACGCTCGTGGGCGGCATCGCGATCATCTTCCTGATGAACTGGCGGCTGGCGCTGCTGACCCTGGTCGTGGCGCCGCCGATCGGCATCATCGGCCAGTACCTCGGACGGCGGATCCGCGACATCTCGCGGGCCGCTCAAGACGCGCAGGGTGAGGCGGTCGGAGTGCTGCAGGAGGCGATCGCGGAAGTTCGCGTGGTGCAGGCCTTCACGCGGGAGGAGTACGAGGCGAAGCGCTTCTACGACAAGCTCATGGTGATGTTCGCGAAGAGCATCGAGCGTTCACGCATCGGCGCGATCATGTTTCCCGCGATCGGGTTCCTCGGGTTCGCCTCCTCGATCGTGGTCCTCTGGTACGGCGGGCATCAGGTGGCCGCCGGCGAGCTGACGGCAGGCCAGCTCGTGGCCTTCCTCCTCTACATGGGCATGGTGGCCGGCCCCGTCGGCATGCTCGCGGGGCAATGGACCGGCATCCAGCAGGCGTTCGGCGCGGCCGATCGGATCTTCGCCCTCCTCGACACGCGGCCCGAGGTCGCCGACCTCCCGGACGCGGTCCCGATCGGCGCGATCCGCGGAGAGATCGAGTTCGACAACGTGTCCTTCCGGTACGCGGAAAGCCCGACGGTGTTCGAGTCGCTCTCGACCGCGTTCCGCGAGGGCGAGACGACCGCGCTCGTCGGTCCGTCGGGAGCGGGGAAGACCACTCTGGTGAATCTCGTGGGGCGTTTCTACGACCCTGTCGCCGGCCATGTCCGCGTCGACGGGCGCGACGTCCGCGAGGTCACGGTCCGCTCGCTCCGCGAGCAGATCGCGGTCGTGCCGCAGGAGCCGATCCTCTTCGCCGACACCGTTCGCGAGAACATCCGGTACGGCCGCCTCGACGCGAGCGACGCGGAGATCGAGGACGCCGCGCGTGCGGCCAACGCGACCGAGTTCATCGCGCGGCTGCCGAAGGGGATGGAGACCATCGTCGGCGAGCGGGGCGTCCGCCTCTCGGTGGGGCAGCGGCAGCGCGTGGCGATCGCCCGCGCCATCCTGCGCGACGCGCGGATCCTGCTGCTGGACGAGGCGACGAGCTCGCTCGACAACGAGAGCGAGTTCCTCGTGCAGCAGGCGCTCGACCGCCTCATGCGCGGCCGCACGACGATCGTGATCGCGCACCGGCTCTCCACGGTCGAGCGCGCGCACCGCATTCTCGTGCTCGATCGCGGCCGGATCGTCGAAGAGGGCACGCACACCGAGCTGCTCGCGGCAGGCGGTCTCTATCACCGGCTCTACACGCGGAGGTTCGCGGACGACTCCGCCCCGCATCCTCCGGCGCCGGTACCCGAGCTCGCGGGACACGTGGTGCGGATGCGGCGGTTCGGCCCGGGCTAGCGGCGCGCGGTCAGAAGAGCTCCGGATGCAAGAAAGGCGCGCAGGCCATCGCGACCAGGTCCGCGAAGGCGTCCGTCCGCGTGACCGCGCCCTCGGTGAGCAGGCCGATCGCGCCGGTCTGACGCTTCGACTCTTTCTTCGCGAACAGGTCGTCGATCACGTCGCCCAGCTCTTCGCCCGCGCGAAGACGCGGCACGACACGCGGCGGCAGCAGCATCCGTCCCCACGCGGCCTCGCCGAGGCGCCCATCCCGGGTCACCGCGACCACGTGGCCGGTAAGCCAGGCCCGCTCCTCGTCGAGCAGGGCGCCGCCCTCGAGGCCGAAGCCGATCTCGGCGTCCGTTCGTTCGAGCGCACCGCGCGCCCGGGCGAGCGCGCCCTCGCGAAGCTCCACTTCAGACAGGGGCATGTTCGAGACCCCGCTCGGGACGTCGATGGCCTCGAGCACACACCCTTCAGCCAACCGGTCGAGCGAGCGGCGGACCGCCTCGACCTTCGCGGGTTGGTCGACCCCACCGCGGCCCGGCGGAAAGGGAGTCCCACGCCCGACGACGATGACAGGTGTGCGGAAACGGCCCTTCACAGAGGCCTTCCCCCGGCCTAGAATTCCGAGTGAAGTGATCGGAAATCCCACCCCCACCGCTTTTCACGTCTCCACCCGCGGCGAGTACGGGATGCGCCTCATGGTCGATCTCGCTCGCCACTGGGGTCAGGGGACGGTGTCGCTGCACGCCGTCGCGGAGCGCGAGGACCTCCCCGAGGCCTACCTCGAGCAGCTGGTGGCGGCGCTGCGCAAGGCCGGCCTGGTGAACGGCAAGCGAGGGGCGGGCGGCGGCTACATGCTTGCGCGCGAGCCGAAGGCCATCACCGCGGGCGATGTCGTCCGCGCGCTCGAGGGACCGATCGAGCCCCAGATCTGTACCGCCGAAGGAGATCCGGTCATCAATTGCGTGCGTGAGCCGGACTGCGGCACGCGCGCTGTGTGGCTCAAGCTTCAGACGACCATCGCGCAGGCCCTCGACGGTATGACCCTTGCGGAGCTTGCCAAGACGACCACACGGGAGCGCGTCCATGTCTAGCGCGGAGATCCGTGACCTCGTCGTGAGTGTCGAGGGAAAGACGATCCTCAACGGGATCGATCTCAAGGTCGAAAGCGGTTCCGTGCACGCGATCATGGGCCCGAACGGATCGGGCAAGAGCACGCTCTCGCTGGCGATCATGGGTCATCCCAAGTACAAGGTGGACCGCGGCCAGATCCTCCTCGATGGGAAGGACCTCCTCAAGACGCCGGTGGACGAGCGCGCCCGCGCCGGCGTGTTCCTGGCGTTCCAGTACCCGTCGGCGATCCCAGGCGTCTCGGTCGCGAACTTCCTGCGCACCGCGATCAACGCGCGGCGCGCGGGGCCGGCCCCGTCCGGCAACGGAGTGCCGAAGAAGAACGACATGCCGATCCCCCAGTTCCGGAAGCTCCTTGCCGAGAAGATGAAGCTGCTCGAGATCGATGATTCGTTCATCACGCGATCGGTCAACGACGGATTCTCCGGTGGCGAGAAGAAGCGGCTCGAGATCCTACAGATGCACATGTTCCAGCCTGGCTTCGCGGTGCTCGACGAGACCGACTCGGGCCTCGACATCGACGCGCTGAAGGTCGTCGCGCACGGCATCGAGGCGCTGCGGTGCCCCGAAGTCGGCATCCTCCTGATCACGCACTACGAGCGCATCCTCAAGTTCGTCCACCCGGACTTCGTGCACGTGCTCGTCGACGGGCGGATCGTCCGCACCGGCGGGTCGGACCTCGCCGCCGAGCTCGAGTCGAAGGGTTACGAGTTCGTGCGCGAAGCGCTGTACGCGGGGCGCGCCTGATGGCCGTGACGGTCAAGACAAGGACGGCCGAGTCGCCGCTCGACGTGGCGCGCATCCGCGCGGACTTCCCCATTCTCGCGCAGACGGTCCGCGGAAAGCCGCTCGTCTATCTGGACAACGCGGCGACGAGCCAGAAGCCGCGGCAGGTCATCGACGTCATGGATCGCGTGTTCGCTGAGCACAACGCGAACATCCACCGCGGCGTGTATGAGCTGAGCGAGCGCACCACCGCCGCGTTCGAAGAGGCGCGCGCCAAGGTCGCGCGCTTCATCAACGCGCCGAGCGAGCGCGAGGTCATCTTCGTGCGCAACGCGACCGAGGGCATCAACCTCGTGGCGTACGCATGGGGTCGCGACAACATCAAGCGCGGCGACCGCATCGTCACGTCCGTCCTCGAGCATCACTCCGACTTCGTTCCATGGCAGCAGCTGGCCAAGGAGGTCGGCGCCGAGATCGCGGTCGTCGACATCGACGAAGAGGGCCGGCTGCGCCAGGACCAGCTCTCGGCCGAGCTCCGGAAGGGTGTGCGCCTCCTCGCCATCACGCACACGTCGAACGGGCTCGGCACCGTCAACCCGATCAAGGAGATCGCGGCCGAGGCGCGCGCCGCGGGCGCGACGGTGCTGGTCGACGTCGCGCAGGCCGTGCCGCACACGCCGGTGGACGTCCAGGATCTGGGTGCGGACTTCGTCGCGTTCAGCGGCCACAAGATGCTGGCGCCACCCGGCTCGGGCGCGGTGTGGGGACGGACCGCCCTGCTCGAGCGGATGCGGCCGTTCCTGTACGGCGGCGACATGATCAGCCGCGTCACCGTCTCCCTCACCGAATGGAACGAGCTGCCCTGGAAGTTCGAGGCGGGCACGAGCTCCTACGTCGACGCGATCGGGCTCGGCGCCGCGGTGGACTACCTGAGCGCCGTCGGCATGGAGAGCATCCACGCTCACGAGCTGTCGCTCGTCGCGTACCTGCTCTCGCGGCTGCAGGAGATACCGGGGATCACGATCTACGGACCCAAGACGCTCGAGTCGCGCGTCGGTGTCGTCTCCTTCAACATCGAAGGCATCCACCCGCACGACGCAGCCACGATCTTCGATCGCGAAGGCGTATGCGTGCGCGCCGGACATCACTGCAACCAGCCGCTCATGACGCGGCTCGGCGTCCAGGCGACGACGCGCGCGAGCATGTATCTCTACAACACGACCGACGAGCTGGACGCGCTGGTCCGCGCTGTGCACGCTGCGAAGAAAGTTTTCGGGGTCTAGCCATGGATGACATGTACCGTGACTACATCCTCGATCACTACAAGAACCCGCGGAACTCGGGCGAGCTGGAGGGGGCGACGCACAGCTATCACGATTCGAACCCGCTCTGCGGCGACGAGCTCACGATGTACCTGAGGATCGACGATGGGCATGTGGATGATGTGAGCTTCGTCGGCAAGGGCTGCGCGATCTCGCAGGCCTCGGCGTCGATTCTGACCGAAGAGGTCAAGGGAAAGACGCTCGACGAAGTGAAGACCATCGACCGCGAGCACGTGCTCGCGAACCTTGGCATTCCGATCAGCCCGGCGCGCATCAAGTGCGCGCTGCTCGGGCTCAAGGCCCTGAAGGGCGCCGCGTGGGGTCTCACCGCGTGGCCAGGCGAAGAGGTGAAGACATGACCGTAGAGATCAAGAGCCAGGTGCCGGACAGCTACAAGTACGGCTGGTACGACAAAGAAGCGCCGATCAACGTGAAGCACAAAGGCCTCTCGCCCGAGGTCGTGCGCGAGATCAGCCAGACCTTCAAGCATGAGCCAGACTGGATGCTGCAGCGCCGCCTCAAGGCGCTCCGGCACTTCGACGCTCGTGCCATGCCGACCTGGGGCGCGGATCTTTCGCCGCTCGACTTCCAGGACATCTACTACTACGTCCTCGCGTCCGACAAGCGAGCGCAGAGCTGGGAAGACGTGCCCACTTACGTGAAGGAGACATTTGACAAGCTAGGTATCCCGCAGGCCGAGCAGAAGTTCCTCGCGGGTGCCTCCGCCCAATACGATTCCGAGGTGGTTTACCACAACATCCGCAAGGATCTCGAGAAGCTCGGGGTCATCTTCATGGACACCGACACGGCGCTGAAAGAGCACGAGGACATCGTCAAGCAGTACTTCG
>DASYTL010000020.1:0-122242 GCA_036002305.1 Candidatus Limnocylindria bacterium | reverse complement strand
CCGCACGCAGCCGGAGCCGCGGCGCCCCGACAGGGATGTTGCCCTCCGGGAAGTTCTTCCTGTAGAAGCATCCACCGAGCATCCCGTCGGGGCAGCGCTCCGCCGTGAGCGGGCGATCGCGCATCCATGGGAGCAGCAGGGGCGAGATCGCGTGGTAGTAGCGCGCGATGTCGCCCTTGGTGATGCCCTCATCGGGCCACCACACCTTATTGGCGTTCGAGATCGTCACGCCGCCGATCGTCTCGCCGTCGCTCACGCGCGCCCGTGCCCACGCGCACTCCTCCGGCTTCTTGTCGGCGCCGAGCCCGAGGAACGCCGGCTGCCGCAGCTTGCCAATCGGGATTTGGACGACGTTACCGCAGACCGCGCGCCGTCCACGCCCACCCTGTCACGTCGAAGGGCGCTGGCGGTAGGAGCTCGCGGCAACGTTCGATGAGGCGGGCCCGGTGATCCGCGTCGAGTTTCGACGCATCGGTGCCAGCCGGGCCGACCCCCAGCGTGAAGGGGCTCCCACCACTCCTCGAACGTCGCGTGATACACCCTGGCTTCGAGCGCCGTCACTTCGACGCCACGAAGGCCGGCCTCCACGAATTCTCAGCGCGTGCGTCTTATGGGGTAGCAAGCTCGGTCCTCAGCTCACCGCCTTCTTCACGAGCGCGCCGATCCTTGCCTCTTCGGCGGCGGTCAACTCCTTCAGCGCGAAGGAGGTCGGCCACATGGCGCCTTCGTCGAGGTTCGCGTCGTCGTTGAAGCCGAACGTCGCGTACCTCGACTTGAACTTCGACGCAGGTGTGAAAAAGCAGACGACCTTGTCGTCCTTGGCGTAGGCGGGCATCCCGTACCAGGTCTTCGGCGAGAGAGTCGGCGCGCTGGCCTTGATGAGCTCGTGGAGCCGCTTAGCCATGGCGCGGTCCGGTCCTGGCATCTCGGCGATCTTCGCGAGCACGGCCTTTTCGTCGTTCGCGCCGCGAGCCGCCGCCTTCCGCTCCTGGACAGTCTCCCTCAGCGCGGCGCGTTCCTCGGCCGTCAATCCCTTCGACGGCTTGCCGGTGGTGCTCTTGGCGGACTTCTTCGCGCCCTTCATTGCAGGTTTCCTCTCAGCCATATCAGGCCGTCACCTTCTGGGTGACCTTCCCCTGCTGGAGGATCCGGATGGCGTTGCCGAAGGGGTCGCGGATGCCCATGTCGGTGCCGTAGAAGTGCTCGATGGGCTCCTGG
Source organism: Candidatus Limnocylindria bacterium (assembly GCA_036002305.1). GTDB lineage: Bacteria > Chloroflexota > Limnocylindria > P2-11E > P2-11E > 3-1-20CM-2-70-9. The sequence continues at coordinate 121,024 of DASYTL010000020.1, read as the reverse complement.
GTGAAGTCGGTGACGCCGCGCGCCTGGAGGGTTTCGTAGAGACCGCGGACGTCATCCGAGAGGAAGACGAGGGAGCTCATGGCGCCCTTGGTGATCAACTCGCGGAGCTGCGCAGCGGTGGCTTCGTCGTGCAGTGGCGGGCCCGGCTCCTCCAGGAAGATCTCGGTGGGGTCGCCGGGAACACGCACGGTCAGCCAGCGGAACGGACCCTGCTTGATGTCCGAGCCCTTCTCCAGCCCGAGCTTGTTGACGTAGAAGTCGAGCGCCTGGTCCTGGTCGAGGACCTTGACGGAGGTGACGTTCAGCTTGGTGATCATCGCTTGTTCTCTCCTCTGTGCGGTTTGATGTGGGACGACGCTCAGGCTAGGGAGCCGCCGGCGCGTCGGCTTCTCCAAAACTGCTGGATCGCATCGCCACCCCCGCCGCCACGACCGGCCGCGTGGCCGCCATCCAGATGCAGTTGGGCGCCGCGATCGGTCCATGACCCACGCGGTAGTCCGAGGGCGTCTCGCCGACGATCTCCCGGAACGTGCGGCTGAAGGTCCCCAGGCTGGTGAAGCCGACGTCGAGGCAGATGTCGGTGACGCTGCGGTCGGTCTCGCGCAGCAGGAACATCGAGCGCTCCACCCGCCGCCGCTGCAGGTAGCGGTGCGGCGTCTCCCCGAAGGTCGCGCGGAAGCTGCGGCTGAAGTGCGCCTCGGAGAGATGGGCCACCGCGGCCACGGCGCGGACGTCGAGCGGCTCGGCGTAGGCGCGGTCCATGGCGTCGCGGGCGCGCAGCAGGCGCCGGTTCAGGTCCTCGACTTCCCGGCTCACACTGCAACGCTATGCCATCAGCCCGCGTGTGCTCAGCCCCCCCGTCAACAACCTCCCTGGGGCCTACAGCGAGATCAGGGCCTGGTCCTAGCTCGCTTGTCGGAGCCACCCGCGATCGTCACGTACCAGCCGGACCGCTTCAACATCGAGGACATAGAGTCCTGTCTTCCGCTCCGTTAGCAGCCGGAAACACCACCCGTGCGACCCCTCCGCGTCCGCAAGCACCGTGTCGAAGGTCGCGGCGAGCATGCGTCCCCTCTCCTCGGCGGCCATTGTTTGGACGCCCACTCGTGGCTCGCGTGCCATCATGCAAGCGATGCCCGATGCGCCGAAGCGATCTCCGCGACTCCCGCCCCGCTGGGTCGTCGTCTCGGCCTGGGTAATTCACCGCGCGATCCATCGGCTCAGTAAGGGCCGCATAGGCCTCTGGCCCCCGAAGGCGAACCGATGGGGGACGATGCGCCTCACGACGGTGGGCCGCCGTTCCGGCAAGGAGCGCAGCGTGATCCTCGGCTACTACGAGGACGGCCCAAACCTCGTGACCATGGCGATGAACGGCTGGGCAGAGGCCGAACCCGCCTGGTGGCTCAACCTCCAGGCGCACCCCGACGCGAAGGTGGAGCTACCAAGTGGCTCGCGCGCGATCCGTGGCCGCGCAGCCCAGGGAGACGAGCACGAGCGCCTCTGGGCCCGATGGCGCGAGATGGGAGACGACGTCGATGGCTACGCGACCCGCCGCCCGTCCGGGACCGCGGTCGTCGTCCTCGAGCCGCGGCCTGCCTCCAAGTGACGCTCTAGCCCGCGGCCCTGCCCCTCGAGAGTCGCCCTGCGGATGCGGCCCGTCACGGGTCGTGTGTCCCGAAGCCCCGGGACATCTCGTCCCCTCATCACAGCCGGAGCGTCAGCCCGCCAGCCGAAGCCATCCGCGGTGAACCAGCCGAGGTGTTATTCAGGTCCGCGTCCTTGACCCCCGTCTTCCGCTCTGCTGGCGCCCCCGGTAGCGTCACCGGCGTAGGAATCGCCGCGACGACGTAGGGCTGCCAGTCCTCACAAGCCTCCAGCCGGTCTACGCCTTCGGCGCTCGCCGTTACGGCTGTCGAAGATTGCCGCAAGCATCCGCCTCCTCTCAGGGGCAAGGCTGTCGAGCGCGAGTTCCGGAGTTGAGATGAAGACGAAGGCAACGGTGAAGAAGACCAGTCCGACGAAGACCGCGTCGAAGAAGGTCGTTCCGAGGAAGGCGACGACGCCGAAGACCCAGGAACCGACACACAAGAACCTCGACATCTATGGCGCTAAGCCCATCCCCTGGTCGCGCGCACTCAAGCAGCTCGGCGCGAGTGCTGGAGGGACGTACTGGCTGGCCACGACGAAGCCCGACGGCCGCCCGCACGTTGCTGCCGTAGGCGCGCTGTGGGTCGACGGGAAGATCTACTTCGTGAGCGGCACGCGCACCCGCAAGAGTCGAAATCTGGCGGCGAACCCGAGCTGCGTCGTCTCCGTCTCGCTCACCGGCATCTACCTCGTTTTCGAGGGTACCGCGATCCGCGTCGCCGATCGCCCGACGCTCCTGCGGCTTGCCTCGCCGTATGCGGCCCAGGGCTGGCCCGAGGGTGAGTGGCGCGGCCTTCACGGCGGAGTACAGCGCGCCCAGCGCCGGTCCGCCCCCGTGGAATCTCTACGTGGTCAGGCCCAGCACGGCGGTCGGCGTCGCCACAGCCGATCCCCAGGAGCGACCCGCTGGCGATTCGAGAGCGCGCGGTAGGGAAAGGAAGTGGCCCGCTATCCCTCTTGTGCACTCCCAGGCTGAGCAAAAGTGACCTTGTTCCCGTCGGGGTCGACGAACGCCGCTTTTCGCCCGGCATTTGACAGCGTCTCGGTCTCATCCGGAGCAAGCCCTCGTTCGGCGAGGGCAGCTACGTGCTCGTCCAAGTTGTCCACGAGCAGCGTGAGCAGAGCCCTGCCAGCGCGGTCAGCGTCGCCCACCAGATAGATCCATCCCGTGTCTGTGAGCTGCCAGGCGGCTTCCTCGTCCTGCGGGAGCATGTCTGGCGGACGTCCAAAGAGGCGCTCGTACCAGGGGAGTGCCGCAGCGTAGTTGCCTCTGGCGATGCCGGCGAACACGTAAGTGATGGCCATTACCGTGCCACGTCCGGTAGGTCACGAACCGTCACGCTCGGCCCGCCCAGTGGAGCACTCGCAGTGCCCGCAGTGTGTTCCAGCGACTGGGCTTGCCCTCGCCCTCGTCCATCGCGAAGTGGTCCTCGCCCTCGTGCGGCTTCTCGAGCGACCATCGGCCGCCCGCGTCCCGTTTCTCCTCGACGATCGCGATCGCTTCGGCGACGCGATCGTCGGGTTTCGCGCCGGCCGCGCGAAGGTAGTCGAGCCCGCGCAGGACGTCGTAGTGCCAACCGGGCGGAAAAGAGAACTGCGTGTACTTCCGGTCGATCACCTCGCCCGTCGACAGACGGCGCAGCATCCGACGCTCGAGGAGGTACTGCTCGCCTCGCTCGCGTGCCGTCCGCACTGCTGGCGAACCTCCGGTAACGCGCTCGTGCTCGAGCAGCCCTTCGAGAACGCGGATCGTGGTGTCGAACGACCCGCGTGTCGAACCGCGCTCCTGTTCGCAGTTCCACCCGCCGTCAGCCATCTGTTCGCGGAGGAGTCGCTCGACGATGCCACCGATGTCCTCGCCGAAGTACGAACCGACCATGACGGCGGTTCCGTTGATGCACGGCTCTACCTCGCCATCGAAAAACCGCAGGTCGTCGTACTCCCAGCGCACGCGCTCGCGGACCAGAGCGACCGCGCGGCGCACGCCGGCATCCGCCGGGTCAATGCCCATCGCGCGCAGCAGCCACAACGTGTGGTTGGTGGAGGTCCAGCCGGGAAGCGCGGCGCCGCCGCCCCACCGGCCGTCAGGAGCCTGAAGCGAGAGCAGTCGCGCGCCCCAACCTTCGACGGCGACCTTCGCGCGCTCGGCCGCGACCTCGTCGGGACGCGCATCCGTGAGGTCGCGCATCACCTGCCAGCGGATCGACGGGTCCGAGTCGAGCAGCCAGTCGATGACGGACATGATCTTCCCTCCCGCGGGGGAATGGGTCTTCACGCGGCCGCAACACTAGCCGAGCCATAAATTCGCGCGCTCGCCGATCTCGTTCGGCACGGGACAAGCTGCGGAATGTCCCGCAGTCTCCCCCTCGTAGCCACGCGTCTACGCCGCGCGGCGCAGCAGGTCGAGTCCGCCATCGCGCACCCGCAGCGTGAGGGCGTGAATAGCAGGTTCGAGTCCCGTCTTCCGCTCCGGAGTGATAGCAGTCAAGGGATCCTCGGAGACCTGCCGTTTGCGCCGAGGGAGCCGGGATCCTCGTCATCGGTGCGCAAGAGGGTGCCCAAGCCATCGACCTCTACGTCGTCCTTCGCTGACGCGTCGGTCGCGATCCAGGCGATGCCGATGCGCTCATCGCGCTGCGCTCCCCCACGCGCCTAGGTGACCTGCGCCGCGAAAGCGGCCAGGGCGTCGCGGAGAGCGAATACTTCACGCCGTCGTGCGGCCACCTCCGGCATGCCACCGACGATTCCGGTCAGGTTGCTCAGCACGACGTGTTGGCAGCCGCGTTCGGCGTAAGCGCGCAGTCGCTCACTCAACTCGGCGACGCTGCCCATGAGCAGCCCGACCTCGACGAGCTCAAATGGGATCCGCGGCGCCAGGTTGCGCAACATCACCGGGTCGAGGCGGTGGGGGATCACATCCACGATCCCCCTGCTGTCGGGACCCCAGGGGTGCTCGAGACCGAACTTCCTCCAGATCTCCGCATGTTGGAAGAGCGCGAGCAATTTGCTCACCGGCTCGGCTTCGAACATTTCTTTCATGTGCTCTCGGCTCGCGCCGAGGGCGAAGAACACGAACAGACCTGACTCCGGCTCGGGCCTTCCGGCAGCGGCCGCATGCCGGGCGATCGCCGCCTTCTTCTCCCCGTAGTCCTGCGGGGTCATCGCGAAAGCTGGAAGCCAGCCGTCCGCATACGTGCCGGCCAGTCGAAGCATCCGCGGCCCGTGGGCAGCCAGCCACAACTTCACCCTGCCCGCCTCCGAACGGCGAGGCAGACCCAGCCTGCCAGGACCGTCCTGCATCCGACCTGTCTCGAGGAGCGAAACGAGGGTTTCCAAGAAGCGCTCGGTCCGCTCCACCGGTCGTTCGTACGAGTAGCCGAACGGAAGCAGGTTCTCCGCCTCGCCCGAGCCGATGCCGAGATTGAAACCGCCTTTGCAGAGATGCAGGAGCGTCAACGCTGAGCGAGCGACATCGGCCGGGCCGCGGCGGATCGCGTCCGTGACGCTGATGCCGAACGGGATCTCCGTCATCCGCCCGACGACAGATCCGATGGCGAATGGGTCGAAGAACGCATCCGAGTCGGGAACCACACGCGAGAGCTGAACGCTCGGCCACAGCGCGGGATGGAAGAGACCGAGAAGGTGGTCCGGTGCCCAGATGGAGTCGACGTGCATCGCTTCGGCCAGTGCCACACCGTTCTCGGTGTGGCGCCAGGGATAGATGACCGGCAGCGCCATGCCGACCTTCATCTCCGTTCTCGCCGCTACGCGACGCTGATCGCCGCGCGCAGCTCGCGATCGAGGATCGAGGAGAGCCGCGCGACCTCCGCCTCAATCGCGTTCCGCGGCGGCTTTCCGGCGTGTCTGAACCAGGCGACACTCGCGCGGTCTCCATCGAGCGCCCACGTACCGCTCACCACGCCACCCGCCACGACGACCGGTGCGATCCACCCGCTTTGCTTGCTCACCGCGGTTCGCCGCGCGGCCGGCACGACGTGGCCATCCGCGGTGCCCGCGCCTAGCACGTACTGGTCGAAGCCCGGCAGCAGCCGCACCGCTCTGCTGGTCGTCGCCGACACCACCTCGTCGAGGTCCTCGGCGAGGACGTACGCGCGTTCACCTTCGACGTCGACCTCGGCCAGCCGGTCGCCAAGGGCGCTGAAGAATTTCCGAAGGTGTCCTTTGCTCGACCACCCGGCGGCGAGCCAGTGGCCAAAGGCTGCGAACGTAGTCGGCCCGTACGCGCCGACATAGGCGGCGATCGCGACCGGTGCCGCTTCCTCCGGATCGGGGACGCCCGCCCAGCGCGAGCTCGCTGCCTTCGGGAGCGTGAAGGTCACGCGGTTGCCCCGGCTCGGTCCGAAGCACAAATCCCCCTGCCACGCGAGTGGCTTCAGGAGCGTGCCCCAACCGGAGCGGAGCGCGTCGCCGACGTGTGCCAGCCCGCGGCGAGCGATCACCGCTGCCACGAGCTCCTCCCGGGTGAGGAGCTTGCCGTCGAGCGCCTCGCGTACAGTGTCGCGAAACGCATCCCAATGCTTCGCGGTCATGCGGAAGTATCGCTCCCAGCTCGGCCGCTCCCACGTTCGCCCGGCGGCCATGAGCGAGAGAAAGGCTCCGCCTTCCTCCGGTGTGATCAAGTGCAGCGCGCCGCGCATCGCCCACGTCTTGATGAGGCGGCCCTCCGATAGAGCGCGGCTCACCTCGCCGCGCTGGGACTTCTCGCGCCGGACGCGCACAGCGAGCTCGGCCGAGGACAAGACCTGCGCCTGGACACCGCAGAGGCGGCGTACCACGCCCGCGACGGGCAGCTTGCCCACCGGATCCAGCAGCTGTCGCTCCATGCGCCACGCCAGCGCCTGCTTCCAGGTGAGCCGCACCACCCGCAGAGCGTACGGCGGCGGAGATCCGAGCCGCCTGGGTCGCGGTCGTCAGCCCGCGCGCGTCAGGAGTTCCGGGACGTCACCCATCCCAACGTGCAGGGTCTAACCGCCAGGGCCACCTGGACAGATCGGCGGGGTGCCTTGGCCGCGTACGCCGGTCAGATGGTTCGCACCGAAGTTCCGGTTCGCCACGAGGTTCGCGCGGACGCACGCCTTGCCCGGCGAGAATTCATCCGTCGCCGGCGGCGGCGCAGGCACCTGCCCGGGATCGGCAAACGCCGGTGCCGCGGTCCCAAGCGTCAGCGCGAGCACCGCGATGCTGAACGAAAGGAGCGTCTTCAAAGTCTGACCACCTCCAAGTGTGAGAAACGCGCGAACCGGGTCGACCGGTAGGGCGGGCCGGGGTCGAATCCGAACGGATACGTCGGTCGAGGTTGAAGAAGGGTGGACTCCGCCTGGCGCCGGACACCGGCGGCGCCGCGCTCGGGGACCACTGCCATCTATCGTGTGCCGGCACGCGGGGGAAGGCCTTCTTATGAACCGTGACAGGACGAGGCGAGCCGACGGCGAGGTCTGGACGAACACCTCCCTCGGCTGGTTCCGGGAGCGGCTCGGCCCGCCGGGCACGGGCGGCTACCCGCCTCCGGGTTTGGAGCTGCGTCTCATCGAGCGGTACGTCCCGCTTGCGGGCCGCGATGTACTCGAGGTCGGTTGCGGCGACGGACGCCTTACCTTCCAGTACGCGGCGCGTGCGCGAAGCGTGGTCGCGTTGGATGCGAACGCCGATGAGATCGAGAGAGCACGCGAGATGGCTCGGCGCGGCGGCTTCCGCAACGTCCGTTTCCTCGCGCGGGCCGTGCAGGCGGGGCGGCTACCCGGCGGGCCTTTTGACGTCGCGCTCCTCACGTGGTCGCTCTGATGTATCGCGAGGGAGGGCATGGTCGATGCCCTCGAGTCGGTCCGGAAGGCCCTTCGCCCGAGCGGCGTCATTTTCGATCTGCAGCCAGACGCGGCGCACCAACCGACGGTCGCGGTCCGTGACCGTTCAGGACGCCACGCCCTCGGACCGCTCCTCCGCGAGACTGACGAGGATGTGCTGGCCGCACACGCCGCGCGCGATGGCCTCGTACGGGCGGGCCGGTTCAGCCAGGTCGCGTTCCTTCGGCGGACGTACCGGACGAGCGTCGCCACACTGGCGGCCTTCGACGCGGACCGGCGTTCGCACACGCCGACCTGGCGCCTCGCTCGCGGCGTGCGACCGCGACTGCTCGAGGCTTGGCGGGCGGGCGGCAAGGGCGCGGGGATCGAGACGACGAGAAGGATGAGCATCGTGGTGCTGCGAAGAAGGGGACCGCGCCGATCGATCGCTAGCCGATCTCCCTGATCGCTACTTTCGTCACTTCGGCGCCCCACTGCGCCGCGATGACGTTCAGCGTCTCGCGAAGGTCCTCCTCCGTTTCGGCCCGGCGGAAGACGAAGTCGTCGAATTGGAGATATGCGCCAGCGTCTTCAGCGGCCTGCCGCAGGGCCGTGGCCGGGTTGGCGGTCTTCAGCACCGCGGCCTCGGGGTCGACGATCCTCTGGGAGATGCGAACCGCCACCGATACCGAGGCACCGTCTCCTCTGGTGACCTTGACACGCGGCACCTCGACGGCGCTCTCGCGGAGATCGATAGCGACCACGCTCTGCATCGGAGGCGGAAGCGCGAGCACGACTCCCGGCCCCGCGATCTTCTCAAAGCGGCCCAGTGAGAAAACGGCGAGCCGCTGGTACTCGGGAACGATGTGCACCACTGAGCGAAGCACGAGCGCCACGAACACGAAGAGCAAGCCGAGGGCGGCGATCTCTACAGGCAGGCTTCCTCCGTTCCGCCACCGTCGCGCCAACGCGCATCCGGGTGACGGACGAAGTCTGGCCGAAAACCAGGACTTCGGCCTCGGTACGGGCTGGGGATGTCTCCGCGAGTCAGTCGTGGCCGGTCGGGGCGGCGTGGTCGTGATCGTGTGCCGTGCGCTCGTGCTCCTTGGTCTCCCGCTCCGGATCCTGGTCGCGATGCTCGAACTCGTCGCCGCCGCTCCCGTGTGGTAGTGGGACACATGCCAGTGGTCATGCGCGTGCACCATCGAGGGATGTCGGCCGTATGCGACGTGCCGGGGAGCAGGCCTTCAGGAAGCGACCCGTCTGGTCGGCAGCACCTCGATCTCCAGGCACTCTTTCTTGCCCCGCCAGACGGCCACGGTTCCGAACTCTTTGCACAGCACCATCATCTTGAACGCGATCTCTTCGAGCTCGGGTCCCCGGGCGAGTCGCGCTTGCAGGTTGCGAATGACGATCGGGTAGAGCTGCATCCTCTGTATTCCGCCGTCCGCGGTCTCCACGACGAAGATGAAGGACTGGTCATTCCGCTCGACCTCATCCACGGCGTAGTCGTCGATGAAGTCACCGGCGGAGTAGATGATCGGTTTGCCTCGGTAGATCTCGATGCCCTGAAAGATATGGCAGGAGTGCCCGAAGACGATGTCCGCCCCCGCGTTGATGAGCTGCTTCGCGAAGGGGATGTGGTCACGCTGCGGACGGTATCCCCGGTTCGGACCCCAATGTGCCGACACGATGAGGAGGTCCGTCGCGGCTTTGGCCTCCCCGACGGTCCGAAACAGCCGTGCGGCTCTCCTGTCCTCGAGGTCGATGGGTACGTAGTGGGTCCCGGGTCGCTGGGTCATCGCCTCCCAGCAAGGCTCGTTGTCGGTAAACGCGATCACCCCGATCCTCTGACCGCCGACCATCGACATCGCGGGGCTCGATGCCTCGTCTAGGTTTCTTCCCGCGCCGGCGAATGAAATGCCTCTTTCGCGCAGGATCTCGCGCATGTTGAACATCGCCTGGTATTCGTAGTCGAGCGCATGGTTGTTCGCGATGGAGACCGAATCGATCTGCGCTCTCTCCAGTACCCGAACGTTCTTCGCGTCGCTGCGAAAGTGGAAGACCTTTGGCGTGAGCGTCCAGGGTTGCCCTCGATCGGAGATCACGCATTCCAGGTTGCACACCCGAAGATCCGCGCGCCGCAGGACCGCGGTGACGTCTCCCCACGGGTAGTCCGGCGCCTCGTACTGAAGCGCCTCGTTCACGATCCTTCCCAGCATCACGTCTCCCATGAAGGCGATCCGCATGCCGACCTCGCGCGCAGGAGCGGTGCCAGCGGGCGGCCTATCGCGAGGCCCTCAGATGGCGTCGGTCGCCTGAGTGTCGTTGCCTGCGGTCGCGAACTCGGTTCCGGAATTGACGACGATCTCGAGCGTGCCTAGCGTCGACGCGATGCACCTTGACCTCGGTTCTTTGCTGCCCGGCAGCAAGAGACGGCGAATGCTCGCCGACCTGCAGACGGTCTGGGAAGATCAGGCACGGGTCGATCCCCTCTGGGCGATTCTCAGCGACGATTCGAAGCAGGGCAGGCGGTGGCATCTCGACCGGTTCCTCGCCACCGGAGAACGGCAGGTTGCGGTCTCGCTCAAACAAGTCGCGGACCGCGGCATCGCGATCCGGACGGGAGCCGCCGTGGATTTCGGCTGCGGCATCGGACGACTGACTCAGCCGCTTGGCCGTCGCTTCGACCACACGATCGGCGTCGACATCGCGCCGACGATGTTGAACATCGCTCGCGCGATCAATCCCTATCCCGACAGGGTCGAATTCATCCTCAACCGGCGGGACAACCTTGGCATCATCAAGACCGCGAGCGCGGATTTCCTCATGAGCCACGCCACCCTTCAGCACATCGAGCCGGAGATCGCGGAACGCTACCTGCGGGAGTTCTTTCGCGTCCTCCGCCCGGGTGGCGTGATGATCTTCAGCTGCCCATCCCACCTTGTGGCGGACGAGGTCGCCGGCGGCGCCCCCGGGCAGCCGCGACCGGCCGGCCCTCGCCCGGGTGAGATCCCGGCGGAAGCGTCCGCGGCCCACCTCCGATTCATCAGCGTCGAGAACGAGGTCGTCGCCGGTCGAGAGTTCGTCGTGCGGTTGTCGGTCGAGAACGCGAGCTCGATCACCTGGCGCCAGAGCGAGTCGCTTCCACTCAACGTCGGGAACCGTTGGCTCACAGCCGGCGGAGACGACGTGGTCGTCTACGACGACGGACGCTCCCCGATGCCCTCCAGCCTGGCGCCGGGGCAGAAGACGGAGATCGAGCTCGCCGTTGTCGCGCCTCGCACCTCCGGCCGATACACGCTCGAGATCGACCTCGTCCAAGAGGGCGTCCGCTGGTTCAGCGACGCCGGGAGTACCAGCCTGAGGACGAGCGTCGACGTCGCGTCAGGAGCTCAGGATCAGGCTGTCCCGCCCGACAAGCCGTACGAATTCCGCGGGCTGATCGAGGACGAGCTCCGGCCTGCCCTCCCGTACAAGATGCACGGGATCCGTAAGGAACGCGTGCTCGCGATCCTGGATGAGCTCGGCGGGGAGCTGATCGCGTGCGACGAGGACGGGGACAGCTGGCGCTCGTACCGGTACTTCGTGCGTGTCCCCGGGCGCCGGTGATCCCTGCCTTACCTTATTAGAGCAGCGCAGCGTTTCCCGAGTTTTGACCATTCATTCACCATCTCGGGCTGGGCGAACCGCCCGCTTGGACGTACCCTTAGCGGGCGACACGTCGCTCGTGTCGCGGTAGGGGATGCGGGGATGAACGAGGCGCTGGTCCGCTATATCTGTCGGGCTCCGAGTCACGCGCTCACGCCAAAGACGCCTCGCGAGGCCGCGACCACGAGTCCGGTGACGATCCATGAGAAGGACTGGGCGTTCTGCCCGGCGGGGGCGTCGACCGACCATGAGTGGCACCCCATCGAGCCAACCGGACTCTCCGGACTCAAGCGCCGCCACACCGTACCGATCGCTTAGTTAGCACTCGCGGTCGACCTTCGCCGCATCGAGCTCCGGCTCCCGCTCGTTCGACCGCGCATGACTCAGCCGACGGTCTGCTACTCCGCCTGCTGGCACAGGCCCTGCGCAATGTGCGATCGTGCGAGCTGGGTTGGTCTCTCGTCGCTCGGTCGTTTTCGGGCTGCTCGTACTCCTCGCCGTGGCCCTGGTCTGGGGCTCGCTCGTGCCGCCCGGGAGCACCGGCCAGCCCAGCGTGACAGGCGACCAGGCGCGGCAGTCGCCAACTCCGACGCCAACGCCCAGCCGGCTGATCACGCGGTCGGTGAGCGCCTTCGGCGCGACCGTCGCGGCAAGCGGCGACTTCAGGGGCTCGGGCAAGGCCCAGATCGCGCTACTGCAGGATCCGGCGAACAACTTCAGCCTCCGCATCAGCCTCCGCGACGCGAATGGGGACGGCGACACCCTCGCCGAGTCGGTGTGGCTGACCACCGGCCCCGGCTTCTTCGCTCTCGGGCGGGCGAGATTCGCCGTCGCTGACGTCACCTTCGACGGCAAGGACGACCTCGTCGCGCTCTATGACGACGGCGATGACCGCGTTCGGATGCTCGTCTTCCGCTCCACCGGATCGAGCTTCGATCCGCCCGAGGCATGGTGGCGGAGCGATGGCTACTCGTGGAGCCGCGCCCGCAATGTGCTGGCCGGAAGGTTCACGGCGAGCGACCGCGACGGCCTGCTCGTCACCTATCAGTACGACGGCTTCCAGATGCGCATCCAGTCCTTCCAGTCCACCGGTTCGGCCTTCATGTACGGAGGGAGCCAGGGCATCTTCGACTCCGGGCCCGGGCAATTCGATACGGCGCGTGCGCGATTTGCGGTTGGGCACTTCACCCGGACCGGCGGCTCGCAACAGGTCGCCGCCCTCTACCCGTACCCGAACCTGCGCATGCGGGTCCATCTCTTCGACCCGACGGCGAACGGTCTCGTCCTGCGAGCCAACGTCTATGAGACGGCCGAGGGCGAATACGACCTGGCCCGCGCGACGGTCTCAGCGGCGGATGTGACCGGCGATGGCAAGGACGACCTCGTCGCGGTCCATGCCGGCGCCGACAGGAGCGCGCATGTTGAGGTCTTCGATGCGGCGGCCGAGTTCCGCCCCATGAATGGCTGGTCCGGGTGGGCGTCTCTTGCGTCGACCTCGGTCTGCGTCGGGGCGACCGGCCTCGTTGTCGGCGACTGGGACGGCGATCGCAAAGTCGACGCCGCCGCGCTCGTGCCCGCGGACGGCGGAAAGGTGCGCGCCACTGTGCTGCGGAACCTCGGGACGAGCTTCAGGCTCACGTCCAGCCCCGAGGAGGCGGTGTGCCCGCGATGGCCTCTGACCGGCCTGCCCCTGGACGGCGGCGCCGTCACGACGCGCCCGCTCTACGTGAAGATCGACAACAACCCGACCGCGCGCCCGCATTACGGCATCAGCCGCGCCGACCAGGTCTACGAGTGGCTCGTCGAAGGGCTGACCACCCGCCTCGCCGCGGTCTTCCACTCGCGGGAGCCGGGTGTGATCGGGTCGGTCCGCAGCGCGCGCATGACCGACGCGCCGATCGTTCCCAGCCTCGCCGGCGCCTTCGTCTACTCAGGCGGTGGACCGGAAGAGCTCATGCGCCTGCATTACGACGACGCCGTCGCGCACCGGTACATCGATCTGCGGCCGGGCTATGGCTGGGGGTATCGCGTTGGCTTCCGTCCCGCGCCATACAACTACTTCACGAACCTGCAGCTGCTTCGCGACGCGCTCGCCAACGCGCCCGGCGGCAACGACCCGGTCAACGTCCCGGCATGGGACTTCCTTCCCACGTCCGTCAGCGATCCGCTCGCGGGAGGATTCGCGTCGAGCGAGGCCGCCACCGTGATCTCGGTGCCGTATCGCGCCGGCTTCGGCGTCCGGTACCAGTACGACCCGGCCTCGCGAACGTACGCGCGATTCAACGACGGCGTGCGTGAGGTCGATGGCGCGAACGGCGAAGCCGTCGCGGCGCGCAACATCGTTGTCATCAAGACCGAGGTCCACTTCACGGATCAGTTCGGGCTCGACCCCGCGGGGAACCCGAAGCTCGACATGGAGCTTCTCGGCAATGGGCGGGGGCTCGTGTTCCGCGACGGCCTCCGCCAGGAGGTCACCTGGACCCGGCCCGACATCTTCGACGTGTTCACGCTCCGCAACGCCGCCGGAGAGCCGGTGCGCCTGGGGCCCGGCCAGACCTGGATCCAGATCGTGCCGAACGACTGGACGATCCCGAGCACCTAGGACCCGACTCAGGCCGAGCGCAGCTCCGTGAAGTCCATCGTTTGCCGGAGGAACGCGACGGTCGCCTGAGCGATCTCAGTGCGCCGGGCGTCGACCGTGATCGCGTGGCCCGATCCCTCGAGGAAAAGCGTCCGCACCGGTCCACCGAGGCGCTGCGCCAGATCGCGCGCGTACGCGACGGGGACGAGGCGATCGCAGACCGAGTGCGCGACCAGGGCCGGGCACCCGATCTCGCTGAGCCGCCCGCGCACCCGGGCGATGCCGGCGATGAGCTCGCCGACCGCGCGCACCGGCGCGGGGTCGTAGCACTTCGCGCCCACGCTCTGATCCAAGAGGTCGGTCGCGGGTGACGGCCACCGGCGGATCAAGCGCCAGACGTACGGGGCCAGGTATGCCATGCGGTGTCCGATGGCGAGCGCGGTCGCGTAGAGCAGGAGGGCGGACGGGCGGCGGCGCAGCGCCATATCGAGGGCCATCGTTCCGCCCGCGGAGAGGCCGCCGACGATCACCTCACGGTGTTCGCGCGCGAGCTCGTCGTACGCCTCGAGCGCGAAGGACATCCAGTCCTCCCAGCACAGGGCATCCATGTCCGCGGGGCACGTGCCCCGGCCCGGTAGGAGCGGCGTGCTGACGGTGTACCCCTCGGCGACGAGCGCGTCCCGTACCGAATAGACGTCGAGCGGCGTGCCGGTGAGGCCGTGAAGAAGGAGCACGGCCTTGTCGCGATCACCTCGGATCAGCGAGACGTCCCACGCACCCACGTGAAGCATGCAGGCATGCAGCGTGCCGTATTTCCTGTCGGCGGCCGGAGCAGTCCGGTGGATTTCTTGTCATTGAGCCGGCAATGCGCGCGTATTGAGACGCCTTGCCCCCCGGACGGGGGAGCGTGCGAAGGCATGACCGTTGCATTACTCAGAGACATGCGGGTGCACGTCGGGATGTGCGACCGGTACCGGGTCCGGGTGACGACCTGGGGATCAGGATCAGCGCCGCACGCCGTTGTGCTCCCCGGTCTCTCGGCGGACTGGCGCGGGCTCGCGCCTCAGATCCGAACGCTCCGCCGCCTCGGCTGGACCGTCCACGTCATGGATCTGCCGGGCTTCGCGCTGGCGCCATCGCTGCGAGCGGCGGACGCGAGCGTGTCCCAGCTCGCCGACTACGTCGCGCGCGCGACCGCGGAGCTCGCCATCCCCCGCGCGCTGTTCATGGGGCATTCGCTCGGTGGCGGTGTCGCGCTCCATCTGGCGCTCCGCCGGCCCGAGCTCGTGAGCGGCCTCGTCCTCATCGCGCCGGCGGCCCTCGGCGAGTCGCTGCACTGGATCTACAAGCTCTACTGCCTGCCCCTGCTCGGACGCGTCCTGCTCCGCCCGAGCTTCCTGCCGCGCGCCGCGTTCGTGCGCCGCTTCCTCGTGGGAAGCAAGCGGCGGGACGACACGCATTTCATCGCGCGGCTCGTGCGCCACGGTGCGAATGCGCGCCGGCGGGCGCTGTCGGCCAGGGCCATCGTCTGGGCGAACCAGCCGCGGCGCTGGCACAAGGTGCGGGCGTTCATGCTTCCCGGCGGCGAGCAGCTCGGATTCCGCATCGACGCTCGCCTGGGGGAGCTCGGCTCTATCCCTTCGCTCGTGCTCTGGGGCGACGAGGACCGGGTCATCCGAGCCGCCGACGCGAAGCGCTGCGCCGTGCTACCGCTCGCCGAGATCAAGATCGCGCGGGGCGTCGGGCACCTGCTGCCGCTCGAGGCGGCTGGCTGGGCGAACGCGCACATCGCGCGGTTCGTCGCCTCGTTCACCAGGGATCACGCGAAGGCCGCCTGAGGCGGCGCTGCTACCGGCGCTCCGCCTGCCAGTCGGCGATCCGCTCGAACACGCTCCCGTCGTCGAGGGAGATCGCCCGGCGGTTGCGCTCCGCGACGAGCCTCGCGGTCCGCGCCGCCCGCGCGGCCAGCGATCTCCGCTCCGGCACGCGGCGCGCCCGTTCCGCCAGCACGCGCGCGACGTGGGTGTGCGCGAGCGCCTCCGTAAGCCTCTCCGCGTGGAGGAGGATCGGCCCGAGGTCCTGCTCGGAGAGCTCAGTGCCGCCGCGCAAGAGCCCGGGGCCCTTCCGGCGCACGAGCCGCCCCACGAGCGAACGCAGCGACCCGACGACGTGCCCGCGCGCGGCGGCGAAATCCGCGCCGATGCGGCCGTCGAAGCGCGCCCGCGCGAGCACGGCGCTCGGCCCGCCACCCAGCAGGGACGCCGGACGGCGCATCGTCCACTTCATGAGGTCCTTCACCGCCATGAGCGACTGGATCTGCGAGGTTCCCTCGTAGATCGGGGTGATGAGGCTGTCCCGCATGTAGCGCCCGACGTCGTACTCGTCGACGACCCCGACGCCGCCGTGCACCTGCAGCGCGAGACGGCACACGCGCACCGCGCCCTCGGTGCCGTACCACTTCACCAGCGGGGTGAGCTCGCGTACGTCGCGGGCGGCACGCTCGTCCTTCGCGAAGAGCGCCTCGTCCTGCAGGACGGCGGCCTCGTACGCGAGCGCGCGCGCCCCGGCCACGGTGGTCTCCATGTCGAGGAGCATCTCGGCGACCATCGGGTGCTCGCGGATGGGCTTGCCCATCTGCACCCGCTGCGCCGCGTAGTCGGAGGCTTTCGCCAGCGCCGCCGTCGCGACGCCGATCCCCTGTATGCCGACCCCCAGGCGCGACTCGTTCATGAAGGTGACGATCTGCTTCCATCCGTCGCCGACGGCTCCGAGGAGCGTCGCGAGAGTGCCCTCGAACACGAGCGCGCAGGTCGGCGAGCCGCGGATCGTGAACTTGTGCTCCGCGCGCTCGACGATGTAGTTGTCGCCTTCGCGCTCCGCGATGAACATGCCGAGCCCGTCGAGCCCGCTCGATCCGTCGACGCAGCGCGCGAGCACGATGACGAGCTCGCCCTGACCCGCGGAGATGAACTGCTTGCGGCCCTGAAGGACCCAGCAGCCGTCCTGGCGCAGCGTCGCGGTGGTGACGATTCGCCCGACGTCGGACCCCGCCTGCGGTTCGGTCATGGCGACCGCGCCCATGATCTGGCCCTTCGCGAGCCGCGGAAGGTAGCGCGCCTTCTGCTGCTCGGTGCCGAAGCGGTGGATGAGCGCCGCCGGTGCGTTCCAGCCGATGCCGTGCTGCACCTGCGTCGCGAGATCGGCGCGAGCGAGCATCTCAGCGATCATCATCGAGATCGTGAACGGGAGGCCCGCGCCGCCGAGATCGAGGGGGACCGACGGCGCCGCGAGGCCGAGCCCGGCGAGGCCGCGGAGGTTCTCGATCATCGGCTCGTTCATGCGGATCTTCCCGCCGTCGCGGATCACGCCGATCTCGTCGATCTTCCCCGCCCGCGGGGCGATCTCGGTCGCGATGTACCTGCCGGCGAGCTCGCACACCTCGCGCCACGTCGCCACCGTCGCGTCGACGTCGGCGTCCGGTCCCTCGACCGCGCGCACGACGCGTGCCCAGGGGATGGCCCGGT
This sequence comes from Candidatus Limnocylindria bacterium, assembly GCA_036002305.1. Classification (GTDB taxonomy): domain Bacteria; phylum Chloroflexota; class Limnocylindria; order P2-11E; family P2-11E; genus 3-1-20CM-2-70-9. The sequence continues at coordinate 103,820 of DASYTL010000020.1, read as the reverse complement.
CGAAGACCTCCACGAGGTCGGGGTTCCCGGTGAAGAAGTTCGTCGTGGTCATCGCCTGAAGAACGGCCTTCGGCTCCGGATCGCGTCCGCCGGCGCGAAGCGGTCCCCGTGCGCGGCGGCGAGTCGCTCGAGGGACGGCACGAGTCGATCGCCGAGCGCGTCCGCGTAGCGGAAGGGTCCGCCGAGGAACGGCGGGAAGCCGAGGCCGAGCACCGCACCGAGGTCGCCCTCGGCCGGTGAGCGCAGGACCCCTTCGTCGAGGCAGCGCGCGGCTTCGTTCACGAACACGAGCACGAGGCGCTCCGCAACGTCGCCCCCGGCGGGGTGCGTCGGCGTGCCGAGGAGCTCGCGCACGCGAGGGTTCGGCGTCCGGCGCCGCCCCTCGTAGCGATAGAAGCCGCCGCCCTTGTGCTTCCCCTTGTAGCCCTCGGCGACGAGCGCATTCACGATCCCCGGCGGGGTGATGCCGCGGGCACGCGCCACCGTCTCGCCGGCGTGCGCCGCGACTTCGAGGCCGACCTCGTCGACGAGCTGCAGGGGCCCGACCGGCCAGCCGAAGTCGGTCATGGCGCGATCGATCGCCAGGATGCCATCGCCCTCGGCGAGCATCACGAACGCCTCGCCGATCATCGTCGAGAGGACCCGGCTGGTGTAGAAGCCCGGACCGTCCTTGACCACGATCGGCGTCTTCCCGAGCGCGGTCGCCGCGGCGACGGCGGTCGCGACCGCGTCCGGATCCGCGGCCGCGGGCTGGACGATCTCGAGGAGGGGCATCTTGTGCACCGGCGAGAAGAAGTGCATGCCGACGATGCGCTCGGGCGCGCGCGCGTCGCGAGCGATCTCCGCGATCGGCAGAGCGGAGGTGTTCGACGCGATGACCGCGTCGGGCCGGACGACCCGTTCGAGCTCCGCGATGACGCGCCGCTTGGTTTCGATCTCTTCGAAGACGGCCTCGATCACGAGGTCGGCGTGGCCGAAGCCGGCGAGGTCCGGCCCTCCGGAGACCCGCCCGATGATGCGAGCCGCCTCGCGACGCTCGAAGACGCCCTTCTTCGCGGCGTCGGTCGTGAGGCTTCGGATCGTCGACAGGCCTTTGGCCACGGCGGCGGCGTCGCGGTCGCGGGCCCGCACGCGCATTCCCGACGCGGCGGCGGCCTGCGCGATGCCCGAGCCCATGAACCCGAGGCCGACGACGCCGAGGTTCGCGATGGCCCGGGGCGTTCCGAGCCCCTCGAGCCCGGCCTTGCGCTGGCGCAGCGTGAGCATCGTGAGCGCCGTGAGGTTGCGACCGGTTTCGCCAACCGCCAGCTCGCCGAATGCGCGCGCTTCCACCTCGAGCCCGGCGGCCATCCCCTTCGCGAGCCCCGTCGCGATCGCGTCGAGAGCCCGGAGCTGCGCCGGGTAGCGGCCCTTCGTCTCATCGAGGACACGCGACCGCGCCCGCGAGAGCGCGAACGCGCGCGCCGGCGGGAGCCAGGTCGCGGCGCGCTCGACGGCCGTCGCGCCGCCCGATGGCTTCCGCTTTCGGTCGCCCGCCGCGTGTTCGGCCGCCGCGCGAGCGAGTGCGGCGGGATGGACGACCTCGTCAACCACGCCGGCGCGGAGCGCGCGGCGCGGCGCGAGCTGGCGCGCCGTCAGGATCATGTCGAGCGCGCGGGGAAGGCCGATCAGGCGCGGAAGACGCTGCGTGCCTCCCGCCGCCGGGATCAGCCCGAGGCGCGTCTCGGTGAGGCCGACGCGCGCATTCGGAGCATCGGCCATGAGGCGGCGGTCGCACGCGAGCGCGATCTCGAGCCCACCGCCGAGCGCCGGGCCGTTGATCGCGGCGACGGTCATGAACGGGAGCGCCTCGAGCTCGTTCAGGACGTGCTGCATCGCGCGGCTGGCCTGCTCGGCATCGGCCTGCGACGCGCCGCGAAGGAGCGACAGGTCCGCGCCGGCGACGAACTGGCCGTCCTTGCCGCTCGCGACCACGAGGCCGCGCGGCCGGGCCTCGCGGGCGGCGGCGATCGCGGCCGCAAGGTCCTCAAGGACTCGGACGTCGATCGCGTTGACCGGGTCGTCGGGTCGATCGATCACGATGCGCGCGACCCCCGATGCGTCCGGTGGCACGAAGGTCACGGACCTCCTGGCCGGGGCCGGCGCCGGTGACCGCGTGTCGGGCCGCTCCGAGACGATCACGCCGCGCGCTCCAGAACGATGGCCGCGCCGTTCCCACCTGCCGCGCACACCGTCGCGAGGCCGTACCGTGCGCCGCGCCGCTTCATCTCGTTCGCCAGTGTGAGCACGACACGCGCGCCGGTGGCGCCGAAGGGATGGCCAAGCGCGATGGAGCCGCCCATCACGTTGAGCTTCTCCTTGGGGACGCGGCCGACGCCATTCCGCTCGAGCACCACCAGCGTCGACAGCACCTGCGCGGCGAATGCCTCGTGCATCTCGAAGACGTCGATGTCGTCGAGGGTGAGGCCCGCCCGGCTCAGCGCGATCGGGACCGCGTACGCGGGCGCGATGAGCAGCTGGTCCGCGGGATCGACCGCCGCGTAGGCGTAGCTGCGGATCGCGGCGAGCGGCTCGGGCCCTATCGCTTTGGCGCGCGCCTCGCTCGCGAGGACCACGGCCGCGGCGCCATCCGTCAGCGGGCTCGCGTTCCCGGCGGTGATCGTCCCGTGCTCGCGGTCGAAGACCGGCCGCAGGGTCGCGAGCTTCTCGAGCGTCGAGTCGCGCCGGATGTGGCCGTCGGCGGTCACGGCATGACCATCGATGTACACGGGCGCGACCTCGCGAGCGAGGCGGCCGTCGTCCCAGCCGGCCGCCGCGAGCTGGTGGCTCCGCAGCGCCCACGCGTCCTGCTCCTCTCGCGAGACCGTGTTGATCGCCGCCATTCGCTCGGCTGACTCGCCCATGGTGAGGCCGGTGGAGGTTTCGCGGATGCCGGGTGCGACCGGCGCGATGTCCGACGGGCGTACCTCTGCGAGGCTTTGGGCCTTCGCCGGGAGGCTCTTGGCCTGCGCGGCGGCGATCAGGGCCCGCGCGAGTTTCGGTGTGAGCGTGAGCGGGACATTTGTGAGGGATTCGCTACCGCCGGCCACCACGACGTCGGCATTATCTCCAGCGATGTGGTCGGCCGCGCTCGTGATCGCGACGCACGCCGACGCACAGGCGAGCCCGACCGTGAAGGCGGGGATCCGCGCCGGCATCGAGAGCGAAAGCACGACCTCGCGCGCAAGGTTGTGATATGCGACCGGGCGCGCGACGTTGCCGAAGATGACTTCGTCGACCTCGCCCGGATCGATCTCCGTTCGCGCAAGCGCATCCGCCGTCGCCGCACGCGCCAGGTCGAGCACGTCGAGCTCCGCAAAGTCCGTCCCGGCCTTGACGAAGGGCGTCCGCGCGCCTCCAAGGATCACTGCTCGCGGCACCGCACTTGCTAGCGTACCGAACAAGCGGGTCTTGATGTGACTTTCCAGGCGCATTCGCTGGACCGGTGGGAAAAGGCGTACGACGAGGGAGTGCCGAGGCACCTCGTCTACCCGGAAGTGCCGCTGCACAGCCTTCTCGAGCGCACCGCTCGCGAGCGGCCACACACCGTGGCGACCATCTTTGGCGGTGCCGTCGCCGGCCGCTGCGTCGACGCGGCGATGACCTACCGGGAGGTCGACGAGCTCGCGGACCGCTTCGCCGTGGGGCTGCAGCGGCTCGGCGTGCGGAAGGGCGACCGAGTCGCGCTCGTCCTCCCCAACTGCCCGCAGTTCGTCTACACGTTCTTCGGGACGCTGAAGAGCGGCGCGGTCGTCGTTCCCACGAACCCGCTCTACACGGTGCGCGAGCTGCACAACCAGCTCGCGGACTCGGGCGCGCGCGTCGTGGTCGTCATCTCGCGCCTCTATCCGCAGGTTGCGGAGGCGGCCGCCGGGACGAGCGTCGAGCGCATCGTGGTCACGAACGTCAAGGAGCACTTCCCGTTCGCGCTGCGCCTTCTCTTCACGCTCCTCCGGGAGCGCAAGGAAGGTCATCGCGTGGACATCAGCGGCGATGCGCGCGCGGTCTGGCTCCGCGATGTCCTCGGCGGCGGCGGAGCGCGCGTGGCGGTCGAGGTCGCGCCGTCGGATCTCGCCGTCCTTCAGTACACCGGTGGCACGACCGGGGTGCCGAAGGGCGCGATGCTGTCGCACCGCGCGCTCGTGGCGAACGTACACCAGTGCCACGCTTGGCACTCGACTGTCGGGGAAGGGGACCGGATCCTCGCGATCATGCCGTTCTTCCACGTGTACGGGCTCACCGTCGTGATGAGCCACGCCGTCCTCAAGGCGATGACGATGGTGCTCATACCTCGGCCGGAGCTCCGGCACATCTTCCTCGCCATCGAGAAGCACCGGCCGCGCTTCTTCCCGGGCGCGCCGCGGATCTACGTCCTCCTCAACGAATCGCGCGACCTCGCGAAGTACGACCTGCGCTCGATCGAGTGGTTCCTTTCGGGGTCCGCTCCGCTCCCGCTCGAGGTGATGCAGCGCTTCGAGCAGCTGACGGGCGGGAAGATGCTCGAGGGATACGGGCTGACCGAAGCGGCGCCGGTGACGCACTCCAATCCCCGCGAGGGCCCGCGCAAGCCCGGATCGGTCGGCATCCCCATGCCGGACGTCGACTGCAAGATCGTCGACCTCGAGACCGGCACGCGCGAGGTGGATCCCGGCGAGCCGGGGGAACTTTGTGTGCGCGGACCCAATCTGATGGACGGGTACTGGAATCGCCCCGAGGAGACCGCCCTTGTCCTGCGGGACGGGTGGCTGCACACCGGCGACATCGTGCGGATGGACGAGGACGGCTACTTCTTCGTGGTCGACCGGAAGAAGGAGATGATCATCGTGTCCGGCTTCAAGGTGTACCCGCGCGAGGTGGACGAGGTCCTGTACGCGCATCCCGCGGTGCTCGAGGCCGCCGCGGTCGGCGTACCGCATGCGTCGAAGGGCGAGGTGGTGAAGGCCTTTGTCGTGCTGCGGCCCGGGATGACGGCCACGGCCGAGGAGATCGTGGACCACTGCCGGGCGAGCCTCGCCCCCTACAAGGTCCCCGTCGCCGTCGCCTTCCGCGACGAGCTGCCGAAGAGCCTCATCGGCAAGATCCTCCGCCGCCAGCTCGCGGAGGCCGAGCCCGAGGTCGTCCTCCCCCCGCTGCCTCGCGCGAGCTGAGCAAATCGTCGCGGCGACCGCCTTAATCGAGCAGCGAGCGCTCGCACGCGTCGCCTGACTTGGCCACGCTCGCCCGCAGCACGCAGCGGCAGCCGCCGCGTCCTCACTCGGGCCCGCACTCCGCGTCGATGGCGACTCGCGCGGCCGCGACGCGCGCGCGCGACGCATCGACGATCGCGAGCGGCGCGAAGAGCGCCTCGCCGAGTCGCGTCTCGAGCTCGTGCGTCAGGTCGTCGCGCAAGCGTTGGGCCCATCGCCGCCCGAGCAGACCGGCGTGCGCGCCGAGCAAGCGGGCGAGGATGTACCCCGCGAGGAGCAGACCGGCGAGGACGAGGAGCGGCGTGGGGATGGGCCCGAGCACCGGCACGTCGACGCTCGCGAACGGCGCGTGCAGGAAGAACACCGCGGCCAGCCAGAGCGCGACGAAGAGCATGCCCGCGGTGACGACGTACTGAAGCGCGCCGATGACCGTCCATACCCAGCTCGCCGGGGCGCGGACCTCCTCGACACGCGACGCCACGGCCGTGTCGATCGCGCCGGCGACGCGGTCCCGCAGCGTCGCGACGTCGACGAGCGACGCGACGGCACCGCGCGCCTCGGGCGCGACGCCCGACATGAGCTCGGCGATCAGCAGGCGGACCGGCTCGGCCGGACGCGCGAGGTTGCCGCGCTCCCGCCATCGTAGGAGGTAGCCCTCTGGATCCGCGACCGACCGATCGCGGCCGGTGGCGCGATAGATGAAGGCGGTGATGGGGCCGAGAGGCCCGGCGCCGCGAGGCCGCGCGGCGAGTCGTGTGGCCGCGACCGCCTGGCGCTCCAGGCCGCGAAGGTCGATCACCGCGGCGGCCTCCCGCGTCACGTCCGCGAGCACTCGCGCGCGACGATCGGCCGTCACGAGCGGCGGCGCGCCCGCGCCCACCCCGGCCCGCGTCGCCAGCTCACGCGCCGCTTCGCAGATCTCGGCGCCGATCCGGGCGCTCACGACCCGCTTCGCCTCGACGCCCTCGGCGATCCAGTCGCGGAGCTGACGCACGTCGCCGCCGGGCGTCGCGCTCGTGACCGCGACGGCGACCCGCTCGAGGCCGTCGTCGCGCAGGCTGGCCGCGAGATGCTCCCTCACGCGTTGGACATCGCCCGGCACGCGGTCGGCCTTGTTGAGGACGACGAGCTGGCGGGCGAGGCGCGGCGCCCACCGGCGAAGGTAGTCGTCGTGCAGGACGGCGTCGCGGTACTTCTCCGGGTCGGCGACCCACACCACGGCGTCGATACGCGGCAGGAGGCCGTCGACACGGGCCCGGTGCTCGGGCGTCGTCGAATCGATGTCCGGCAGGTCGAGGATCGCGACGTCGCCGAACTCGGGTCCGGCGTGATCGCGCACGTCGTTGACGCCGAGCCACGCGAGAAGCTCGGCCGTCTCCGTCCGCGCGCCCCGCGACACCCAGGCGACGGGTCCGCTCGTCGTGGGCCGGCGCGCGCTCGCCGGGCTGACCACGTCGCCGGCAAGCGCGTTGAGCAGGCTGGACTTGCCCACGCCCGTCCCACCGACGAGCGCGAGGACGTACGCGGAGCCGGCGAAGCCGAGCCGTGCGCGCGCCTCGTCGAGCACGCCCTGCGCGCGGGATGTGTCCAGACCGAGCGAGGCCGCCGCGTCGGCGGCGTCGGCGAGCGCAGCGAGGCAGACCGCGAGGCTCACGTCGCGAGCTCCGTTCCGGCCGCGCGCAGATCTCCGGCGAGCGCGCGAAGCTCCGCCGGGTCGGCCACGAGCGCCTCGAAGCGCGCTCGCTCGCGCGCGAACTCGTCGGCGAGGAGCGCCTCGAGGCGCTCGCGGGCGCCGGCGATCATCTCGCGCATCGCCGCCTCGCCGAAGATGGCCTGAAGGAGCTTCTGGTTGAGGAAGCCCGTCGCCGCGACGATGCCGATCTCCGTGCCGGTCACGCCGGCGGTGTGCGCGAAGACGCCGACCATCGCGGCGACCGCGAGCGCGTTCACTCCGAGCGAGACGCCGAAGGCCAGATCCCGCTTCGCCGCGCCGCGCGACTGCACGTCGATCGCGATGCTCGCCATCCACTCGCGAAGGCGCGGCTGGACCCGCGTGGCCAGGTCGGGCGACGACGACCAGAGCGAGGGATCGCCCGCCAGCCGCTCGGCCGGACGCGTGCGGCTCGACCACTCGCCCGCGACGCGTCGCGCCGCCTCGGACGCGTGCGAGACGGTGACCGCGACGACGTCGCTCGCCACTTCCTTCTCGACGACCCCGACGGGCGCCTCCGGCATGCCGCGGACGACCGCGACGATCGTGCCGCGGATGCGCCCGAGGCCCCGCGAGAAGAACCGCGTGATCTGATCCGCCTTCACGTACGACTCCCAATGCCGGAGGACTTCCGCGCGGAGGAAGGTCCCGCCCCGCAGATCCTCGAGCAGGGCCGCGAGCTCGGCGTCATACGCATTCCGGGCGATCGCGCGCAAGGAGTCCGCCTCCGCCGCGCCGTGCTCGAGGTCCGTGACGATGCGCTGCACGAGCGGCGCGAGACCGGCGAGCGCGCCGGCCAGGGCACGCCGCGCGAGCGCCACGCGCCGCTCGCGATCGGCGGCGAGCTCGTCCACGCGCTCCACGACCCGCGTCGCGGCGTCCGGGGCGAAGCTCTCCCCGTCCGCCGCGAGCCGCCCCTCGGCGATGCCGGTCATCTCGATCCTCCGATCGTCGAGCCCTTGCAGCGGCGTATTCGCGAGGACCCTGCGCAGGTCGGCGAGGACTACGCGCTGCTCCGACTCGTCGGGCGGAAGGCGGTTGACCAGGAAGAGGAGCGGAAGCCCGCGCGCCGCGATGCGCTGCAGCACGTCGAACGGCACCTTGTCGGCGTAGCGCGTCGCGGTGGTCACGAACACACAGAGGTCGGCGGCCTCCACGAGCGTATCTGCGATCGCGCGGTTCGCGCGCTCGATCGAATCGAGGTCCGGCGCGTCGACGATCGCGATGCCCGCCCTCGCGCTTCCGGCGGGCGCGCGGACGAGCCGCCCGCCGGGCACCTCCGCGAGCGCCCCACGGCGGAGGACCTCGGCGTCCGCGTCGGTCGCGAGCAGGACCGCCTGGCGGGTGGTGGGACGGAGGACTCCGGTCCGGCTCACCGTCGCGCGCGCGAGCGTGTTCATGAGCGTGGACTTTCCCGCGCCGGTCGGGCCGAGCAGCACAACGAGGAGCGGCGACTCGAGCGCGGCCGCGCGCGGGAGCACGTACGTGCGGACGTGCTCGCGCAGCTGCCGGGCCCGATCCCGCACGGCCGCGTCATCGTCGTCCCGCAGCAGCTCCCAGCGCCGCTCCGCGAGCAGCGCGATGCGCTCCGCGCGCTCCCCGACCCCGGTCATGAGCTCGACGGTTGCAAGGTAGGGACCTTGAGCGATGTCAGCGGCGCCGGGCGCGCCAGCTCTTCAGGTAGAGGGCTTCGGCGATCCCAGGCCGGACGAAGTCCGGGAGGGTGCCGATGGAGCGGTAGCCGTGGCGCGAATAGAAGGTGCGGGCCCGCCGGTTCGACGCGGTCACGAGGAGCGCCAGGTGCCGGCATCCGGCCGCGCGGGCCCGCCGCTCCCCTCCGGCGAGGAGCGCCGCGCCGAGGCCCTCGGACTGCCGACCATCGGCGACGAGCAGGAGCCGCAGGTACGCGGTGCGATCGAGCGCACGCGTCACGATGAGCCAGGCGAGGCCGATCACCTCGCCCCGGTCGAGCGCGACGAGGACGATGTCCCGAGCGCGGAGGGCCTCGCCGAGGCTCGCGCGCGCGCCGCGCTCGGTCACGCCGTACCGCACGAGGAGTGGAGATCGCGAGAGCATGCGGGCGAGCGGGCCAACATGCGCCCGAGTCGCGCCCGCGATCCTCATCGGCGCTGCGGGTCGAGCGCGTCGCGCAGCCCGTCCCCGAGCAGATTGAAGCCCAGGACCGCGACCATGATCGCCATCCCCGGGAACAGCGCGAGGTGCGTCGCGAACTCGAGGTACTGGCGGCCCTCGTTCAGCATGACGCCCCACGACGGCGCGGGCGGCTGCGCGGAGAGGCCGAGGAACGACAGGGCTCCCTCGGTCAGGACGGACCACGAGAGCGCGAGGCTCACCTGGACGATGAGCGTCGACAGAAGGTTCGGCACGATGTGGCGGGCGACGATACGCGCACGCGTCGCGCCAATGGCGCGCGCGGCCTCGACGAAGTCCCGCGCCTTGAGCGCGAGCACAGGACCGCGCACCACGCGCGCGAAGATCGGCGTGTAGACCACGCCGATCGCGAGGATCACGTTGTTCGGATCGGGCCCCAGCGCCGCGACGATGCCGAGCGCGAGCAGGATTGCGGGAAAAGCGAAGAACACGTCCAGGACGCGGCCGATCACGAGGTCTGTCGCGCCGCCGAGGTAGCCGGAGATGAGCCCGAGCAGTCCGCCGACCAGAGTCGCGAGCGCTACGGAGAAGGCCGAGACCTGGATCGAGAGGCGCGCACCGAACAGGACCCGGCTCAGGAGGTCGCGGCCGAGGGCGTCGGTGCCGAGCGGGAACTCCAGCGACGGCGCGGCGAGGCGGTTCGTGGAGATCTGCAGCGGGTCACGCAGCGGGAGGAACGTGACGGTCAGGGCGACCAGCACGTAGAGGAGGACCAGCACGAGGCCGAGCAGCGCGACCGGTTCGCGGGCTATCGCCGACGTGAAGCCCGTCCATCCGAACGAGCGCCCGGCGCCCGCGAGCCTAGGCGAGGCGGATTCGGGGATCCAGGTAGCCATAGAGCAGGTCCACGACGATGTTCAGCAGGACAAAGATGATCGCTATCGCGAGCACGGCTCCCTGCACGAGCGCGTAGTCACGCTGCACGATCGCGGCGAGGAGCATCCGGCCGACGCCGGGGATGGTGAAGATCTCCTCCACGACGACCGCGCCGCCGAGGAGCTGGCCGACCTGGATGCCGAGCAGCGTCACCACGACGATGAGCCCGTTTTTGAGCACGTGACGCCGCACGACGAGCGGCCGCCCCAGGCCTTTGGCGGTCGCGGTCCGGACGTAATCCGCGCTGAGCACATCCAGCATGGCCGAGCGCGTCATCCGCATCGTGGCCGCGGCCAGCGCGACCCCGAGCGTGAGGGCGGGGAAGAGGAGGAGGCGGAGGTTGCCCAGCGGATCGCGGACGAAGTCGACGTACCCACCCGTGTTGGGAAGCCACCGCAGATAGAGCGAGAAGAGGACGATGATGAGCGTGCCGAGCCAGAAGCTCGGCAGCGAGAGGCCGATCAGGCCGCCGACGCGCACCAGGACGTCGAGCCGCGAGCGCGGACGCATCGCCGACAGCAGGCCGAGCGGGATCCCGATGGCGACCGCGATCAGCGTGGCCCCCGCCGCGAGCTCGAGGGTCGCCGGCAGCCGCTCCGCGATCTCGACCAGGACCGGGCGGCCGGTCCGGATCGAGTACCCCGCGTCTCCCCGCAGCAGCGACGTGAGCCAGTTCCAGTACTGCAGCGGGAGCGGCTGGTCGAGTCCGAAGAAGGCACGAAGGCTCGCGAGCTGCTCCGGCGTGAGCGCCGTGGAGGTGCCGAGGCGCGCGGCGATCGCGTCACCTGGGATGAGCCGGATGAAGAGGAAGGTGAGCAGCGAGACTCCGAGCAGGGTGGGGATCGCGCCGATCAGCCGGGTCAGCAGATAGCGGCTCACGGGCTAGAACAGCCGCGGGAGGCTGCGCCCCCCGCGGCCACTCCTGTTATTTGTCGAGCCAGGTCTGGCGGAGATAGATGATCGAGCCGTTCGGGAGGTGCGTGAAGCCCTTCGTCGAGGGCAGCGTCGCGTTGTAGTCACGCCCGACGTAGAGCCAGACGAACGGAACGCCGTTCACGAGCTCCTTCTGCGCGGTGGTGTAGTAGTCCTTGCGCTTGGCGACGTCGGTGGTCGCGCGCGCCGCCTTGATCGCATCGCTCGACACCGGGTTCTTGTAGCTCGTGACGAAGTTGAGATTCCCGTCGTCGGTGAAGTAGCGGAAGAGGTAGAAGTCGGGATCCGGGCCGCCGCCGTTCAGGCCCGGGGCCATGTCGAAGTCCGCCTTGAGCCAGCGTTCGACCCACTGAGTGAACTCGAGCGCCTCGATCTTCATCTGGATGCCGGCCTCGCCGAGCTGCGCCTGCACGAGCTGCGCGATGTCCTTGGCGTACGCGGGCTCGGTCGTCTGCGTGAGCATCGTGAACGACACAGTCCCGACGTTGGCCTCCTGCAGGAGCTGCTTGGCTTTCGCCACGTCGCGCGTGTAGAGCGGGTACTGCGACGTCGGAAGGGCGTAGTTGGTGAGCGCCGGAGCGATGGGCCCGGCGATCTCGCCCTCCCCGAAAGCGACCGCGTCGATGATCGCCTTGCGGTCGATGGCGTACGCAATCGCCTGGCGCACCTTGAGGTTGTCGAACGGCTTCCGCCTCGTGTTCACGAAGAGCAGGTTGTAGCTGAGGCTCGGCTTCGCCGAGAGGTTCACGCCGGACTCGCTGCGCAGGGTCCGCGCGACCTTCGCGTCGAAGATGATCCCCATGTCCGCGGCCTTCGTGCGCAGCGCCGCGACGATCCCCGTCTCGTCCGGGATGACGTTGATGCGCACACCCTCCAGGTAGGGCTGACCGGAGACGTAGTAGTCCTTGTTCGCCTCGAAGCGCATGTAGTTGTCGGGCACCCATTCGGCGAGCTTGAAGGGTCCGCTCCCGATGGCGGTCTCCTTCTTGGAGAGGTCGGCGTTCGCTTCCCCGATCTTCTTGGAGACGATGCCGGTGTTCGGGTGAGCCATGTAGGCGATGAGCGCCGCGTTCGGCGCCTTCAGGTCGAAGACGACGGTGGTCTCGTTGGGGGCGGTGATCGTGCCGACGTCGGCGAAGAACGAGCGCGCTACGGCCACGGTCTTCGCGTCGATGATCCGGTCGAACGTGTACTTCACGTCCGCGCTCGTGAGCGGGTCGCCGTTGTGGAACTTGACGCCCTTGCGGAGGCTGATGGTGACCTGCTTGCCGTCCGCGGAGACCGTCGGGGCCGATTCGGCGAGGTCGGGCTGCACGCCGAGGTTCTCGTCGAGTCGCATGACGTAGCTGTAGACGAGCTCGAAGACGCGCGCCGACGTGAAGGCAGGCACTTTGTGCGGGTCGAGGTTGGTCACCTCGCCCTGCCGCGCGACGATGAGCGTGCCGCCCTTCTTCGGCTGGTTGCCGCCGGGCGACTGCGACTGGGCGCCGGGCGCGGCGGGCGCGCAGGCCGCGAGGATCGTCGCCAGGATCAGGATGACCGCTCCGGTGGATCTCGGCCGTCGCAACATCACGTGTCCCTCCCCTTCGCTGCTCCTCGAAGAGTATGCCCGCGGGCGGCGCGTGTAGCGGTGCGGGATCGGTCCGTGGCGCGCCGACCTGCCCCATCGTCCGGGGCGGCTCACGCGACGCTGGTCCGACACCGGGGACCCTGGTGCGATCCGAGGGAGAGGCCTATCGTGTTCGTGCGTGCGTTACGGTGGGTTCCCCTGTCGATACGGCAGCTGCGATATGCGGTTCGCGGTCGAGAAGAGCGACTCGTACCCCTCGCTGCTCGAAGCGAGCGCACGGCGTACCGCGCACGAGATCGCGGAGCACGACTACCGGCATCCCCCGCCCAAGACCGAGTACTCGTCCGGGGGCGCCCTTCCGCGCATGTCCCGTCGGCCCGCGCCGCCGAGAAGGACCGAGTAGGCCGAAGGTCACCCGGGCCGGAAGGTGTCGCGCATGCCATCGGCCAGCCCGCGCGGACTCGTTCCCAATTCAGCCCGCGCCTTGTCGTCGCTGGCCCAGAAAGTGACGCCGTCAGCCGACGAGACGACCTCACGCATGGCGGGCAGGAGCCTGCCGGCGAGGCGCAGCAGCGCGTCGGGGATCACCAGCGCGGGGAGCTTGCGTCCGGTGACCCGCGCCACCGCGCGATATGCGTCAGCGAGCGTCGCGATCTCCCCGCCGAGGATGTAGCACTCGCCGACCCGGCCGCGGTCGAGCGCGCGGACGATGCCGTCGGCCAGATCGTCAACGTGGACGAAGTTCAAGCCGACGCCGCCCAGCGCCAGGTAGCGCAGCCGCCCCTCGGCGAGAGCCCGCAGATTCGCGCCGATCTCGGAGTGGTCCCGCGGTCCGTAGACCTGGCCGGGCTGAACGACGACGATGGGCAGCCCGCTCCACGCGAACTCCAGGGCGATCTCGTGCGCGCGCCGCTTCGTGTCCTCGTACGCGGAGGTCGGCGGCATGGTCGGGCGATGGCCTTCGGTGACGATCGCGCGTTTGGTATTGCCGAACGCGGCGATGGTCGAGACGTACACGACGCGCCGGACGCCGGCGGCACGCGCGGCCTCGAGCATGCGCCGGGTGCCGGTCACGTTCGTCGCCTCCAGCAGGCGCGCGCGAGCCGCGTTCACGCCGATCTCGTAGATCGCCGCGCCGTGGATCAGTGTGTCGCAGCCCCGGATCGCATCGAGCACGGCCTCGCTCGGCTCGACCACGTCGCCCTCGACGAGCTCGCACCCGAGAGCGGCGAGCTCGGCGCCGCGGGCGCGCGACCGCACGAGCGCCACGACCACGTCGCCACGCGCCTGCAGCCGGCGGGCGACCGCGCCCATGACGAAGCCCGCCGCCCCGGTCAGGAACACGCGCATCCGGGAATAATCGCTCGGCGGCGGGCGTTCGACGACCGTCACCAAACGCGGGAGGAGGTTCGTCCCATCGCAGACGAAGGCGCGATGACCGAACCCATGCCCGCGCTCTTCGTCGGGCACGGCAGCCCGATGAACGCGCTCGTCACGAACACGTGGACCGAGGACTGGAAAGCTCTGGGCCGATCGCTCCCCCGGCCGCGCGCGATCGTGGCGATCTCGGCGCACTGGTACACGGACGGCACCGGCGTCACCGCCGTGTCCACGCCGCGCACCATCCACGACTTCGGCGGGTTCCCGCGCGCGCTGTTCGAGATGCGGTACCCGGCGCCGGGCGATCCCGAGCTCGCCAAGGACCTCACCGAGATCCTCGCGCCCACTCCGGTCGTCCTCGACAGCTACTGGGGGCTCGACCACGGCACGTGGTCGGTGCTCGTGCGGATGTTCCCGGAGGCGGACATCCCCGTGGTCCAGCTCAGCATCGACGGGACCGCGCCGCCTGAGACGCATCGCGCGCTCGGCGAACGGCTCGCGTCGCTGCGCGACAAGGGCGTGCTCCTCCTCGGGAGCGGCAACGTGGTGCACAACCTGCGCGCCGGATTCGGCGATCAGGCGCCCGAATACGACTGGGCGCACCGCTTCGACGAGAAGGTGCGGGCGCTCGCCGCCCTAGGCGACGCCGAGCAGCTCGTCCACTACGACGCGCTGGGCCAGGACGCCATGCTCTGCGTTCCGACCCCCGACCATTACTACCCGCTTCTCTACACGATGGGCGCGCGGCGCGAGGGCGACGCCGTGACGTTCCCGACCGAGGGACTGAACGGCGGCGTCTCGATGCTGGCGGTGAAGCTCGGCTGAGCGGGTCAGCGCAGGATGAACCCCTCCCCCTGAGGGTCGTCCGGCGCGAAAACGAGCTCGCTCCGGCCGGTGATCCAGGCGCTCCCCTCGACCTCCGGCACGACGGCGTCGTACCCCTCCCACTCGAGCTCGCGCGCGATCCTTCCCACAAAGCGTGTGCCGATGATGCTCTCGACGACGAAAGGCGACCCGGTGACAAGCCGCCCCCGTGAGCGCTCGATCGCGACGCGCGCCGAGACGCCGGTCCCGGTCGGAGACCGATCGACCTCGCCCTCGGCGAAGACACACACGTTCCGCGACTGCGCTCCGGGCGTGAGGGCGGGGCCGGTGAAGATCGTCCCGTACAGGAACGAGAGGTCGGGCTCCAGCGGATGGCGGACCTCGCGCGACGCCGTCACCGCCCGCTTGATGGCCGTCCCGGCCGCGATCAGGTCGCGGAACCGCTCCGGGGTCATCTCGAGGCCGACGCTGGCGGCGTCGACGAACGCGTAGAAGGCGCCGCCGAACGCCAGGTCGTAGCGCACGCGGCCGATGCCAGGTACGTCCACGCTCTCGTCCAGGGATTCCACGAACGAGGGCACGTTCTCGAACGCCACGCTTCGCACCCGCGACCCCTCGCGCCGCGCGCGCGCCGTCACGCGGCCGGCGGGCGTATCGATGCGCACGACCTCGCGCGGTGCCAGGAGCCCGGTCTCGAGCGCGACCGTCACGAGCGCGATCACGCCGTGTCCGCACATCGTGCTCCAGCCCTCGTTGTGCAGGAACAGGACGCCCAGGTCGCCGTCCGGCGCGACCGGCTCCGTCGGGATGGCCCCGTACATGTCGGCATGGCCGCGCGGCTCGAACAGCAGCGCGCGCCGGAGCCCGTCGAGGCGCTCGCGGGCGAAGCGGCGCTTCTCGGGGATCGTCGAGCCCGGGATCGGGTCGAGCCCCTCGACGATCACGCGCAGCGGCTCGCCCGCCGCGTGGGACTCGACGGTCCGGATGCGCCGCCACGACGATGGAGGCTGCCAGCGGGACGCGCGGCCACCCTCGAGCGGCATGCCCGCCGACGATACCCGTGGTCACCCGGGTGGGGGCCGCAGCCTGGAGTAGTCAACGCGGCGAATTGACGCTTGGTCAACACTGTTTCGGATGAGCGACGATCTGGGCCTGCGTCCCGTAGACGGCGACGATCCCGCCGGTTCGGCCGACCCCACGGATCTGGCTGAGATCGAGAAGAGCCGGTCCGACCTCGACTCGCTCAAGGACGGCGCGGCGATGCTCACGCAGGCCGGCAACCGCGTCGCGGCCCTCGCGCTCATGTGGTCCGCCGTGGCGATTTCTCCGACCGACCTTGGCGCGCACCGCCGCCTCGCGGCGATGCTCGCGAACGCCGGCGACCTCGACGGCGCGGCGAGCGAGTACGCCCGCTACATCGAATTCATGCTCCCGATCGGCGACATCGCCCGCGCGACGCTGGAGCTCGCATACGGCGCGAAGGCGCTCGGCGGCCACGCCTCGCTGCACGAAGCCGCCGAGAAGATCGTCGTCGCGGTTCGCGCGCTCGTACCGGCCGTCCCCGGGACCGCACCGCTTCCCGCGCCGCGCCTCCTGCCGAAGGTCCCGTTCCGCTTCTGCATCCATGACGACGGCGATCGCCACTGGCTGCAGCTCGAGGGTGGGACGGCCGAGCTCGTCCCGGCGTCCGTCCGGCTTCTCGACCGCAAGGACAACGTCGTCGAGACGCGCAAGTGCATCCCGCTCGCGTCCGGGCAGAAGGGGCACGCGCGGATCATCGAGGGCGAGCCGACCGCGGTCGCGTGGGTCGTCCTCGGCATCTCCGACGAGGTCGTCGCCGCGCTCGACGCCGGCCAGCCGTCGCCGTACCGGGTGGAGACGAGGGTCGGAGACGAGTGGGTCTCGAGCGTCCTCCTCGACACCGGGTGCCGTCTCGGCCGAGGCCCCAGGATCGCCGTCTCTTAGATTCGATCCCGACCGAGTCCACCAGCCTTGAGCGTATCCCCCGGCCCGGCCGGGAGACTGATCTAGATTTCCACCTCGCGGCCGGCTCGCGCGCGCAGCGCCGCCTCGAGCACCATCGCCGCAGCCGCCGCGTCCTGCACGGCGACCCCGACCGACTTGTAGAGAGTGATCTGCTCCGCGGTCGCGCGCCCCGGTCGTGTGCCGGCGACGAGCTCGCCGAGCTCGGCGTGCACGTGCTCGCGGGTGATCGCTCCTTCCGCGATCGCCATCGCGATGTCGTTCGATCCCGCGGGCGGAGGCGCGAGCGCCGCGGCGCGCGACTCGACGACCAGAAGGGCGTCGCGAAACGTCGCGGCGTCGACCTCGCGGCCGGCGGTGTTGTAGCCGACCGACGTGACGTGAGTGCCGGGCGCGATCCATTCGCGGCGCACCACCGGCTCGGGCGAGTGCGTCGCGGCGCAGATCACGTCGGCGCCGTCCTCCGCCTGCGCGTACGAGTCGGCGACGCGGACGTTCGCTCGCGGTAGCCACTCGCGGGCTTCCGCCAGGAGCGCCGCGGCGTTCTCGGCGTGGCGACCCGCGATCCGGACCTCACGGAAATCGCGCACGCGCGGGACCGCGCGCAGGTGCGACCGCGCCTGCACTCCGGTCCCGACGATCGCGAGCACGCTCGCGTCGCGCCGGGCCAGGAGGTCCGTCGCGAGCGCCGAGGCCGCGGCCGTTCGCGCGGCGGTGATCGCCTCGCCGTCCATGAGCGCGACCGGAGTCCCGTGCTTCGCGTCGAAGACGAGGATCACGGCCTGATGCGTCGGGCGGTCGGTGTTCCGTGGGAAGAGCGAGACGAGCTTCGTCGTGAGGGCGGCCGACGACGGCAGGTACGCGGGCATCGCGGCGAGGAGACCATCGTGCTCGGGGACGTTCGCCGCGATCCGCGCGGGCATGGATGCGCGCCCGGCGGAGAGGTCGGCCATCGCCCGCGCGACGCCGGCACGCAGGAGGTCGGGATCGAGAAGACGTTCCACGTCCGACCGCGAGAGGACGAGCACCCGAGCATGCTCGCAGGGCTTGCCGGACGGCGCTACACGAGCAGGAACCCGATGAAGATGAGCGTGACCCCGGCGAAGTTCGTCCACTCGACGATGCCGCTCGCCCCGGTGAAGGCGGCGGTCCCGCCCGCGGCCGCGACGAACACCCCCAGGGCGATGATGACGTTGCCGAGCGCTCGGCGACCGTCATGCCTTCGGCGCAGGAACAGCCACGCCGACCAGATCGCGCCGCCGATGAGCACCAGGCTTCCGAGGCCGCTCCCGACGCCGGCCAAGATCCGCGGCAGCGGAGCTTGCTCGAATCCACGGCCGGTGTCGACCGCGGCGTTGATGTTGACCGGGCTCGTGAAGACGGCGACGACGGCGACGGCGCTGAGGGCGAGCACGCCCAGGAGTGCCCAGCGCGCGACGCGGGGCGCGAGCAGGAAGAGCGTGCCGAGCGCCAGCCAGGCGACGTTCAGGATCGCGCCGAAGAGATAGAAGATCCGGTACTCCGCCTCCGTCGCGCCGCCGGCCCGCGCGAGCATGCCCGCGATCGCGGCCGCGGCGAACATCGCGAGGCCGATCGTCCACGTGAGCTGATGCGGGCGGTGCCGGCGCAGGTACCGGAGCCCCATGACGACCGCGAAAATCGCGCTCACGATGGCCGAGAGGAGCGCCGCCATCACGCTCGTCACGCTGGCGCGCGGACCCTCCCGAGTCAACGCGGCTGCCGAGGTTTGCCGAGAAAGGCTAGGGTGTCTTCATGTGCCGAAGCATCAAGACGCTACGCCGCGCCGAGGGGCGAGCCTCCGAGGAGGAGATCGCCGCCGCCGCGCTTCAGTACGTGCGCAAGGTCTCGGGGTTCAGGGCGCCGTCCAGGCGGAACAGCGAAGCCTTCGACGCCGCCGTCAGCGAGGTGGGCCGGGCTTCTCGGCGCCTGCTCGAGGCTATCGAGAGCGCTCAGAACAGCACGGCGCACCCCAACTCGCGCGCTCGGGTCTAGTCCAAGTGCCCTAGGAGGGTCTCCACCAGCGGGCCGATTTACGCCTTCCTCGCGGCCCCCGACACTGCCCCCTGCGCTCTTCTAAAGGAGAGGCGTCCGGGGCACAAATGGGCTGAGGGGCATTCGAGCCGTGCCGCGACGCTTCTCCTTCTTCTTTTTCCTCAGGGAGCCGGCAGGTAACGGAGCAGGAGCTCGCGCATGGTCGCCGGGTAGTAAGGCTTCGAGAGGAACTCCGTGCACCCGGCTTCGAGCGCCTTCGACTCGTCGCCCGGGCTCGCCGACGCGGAGACAGCGATGATCGGCACACCGGTGGCCCACTGCTCCTTGCGGAGCAGGCGGACCACGGTCCAACCATCGAGCTTCGGGAGCTGAAGGTCGAGCAGGACCAGATCCGGGCGGTGCTCCCGCGCGAGCTCGAGCGCCGCGAACCCGTTCGTCGCCACGATGGCCTCGTGCCCGGCGTGCCGCACGATGCGGAGCGCCAGCTCGAGGTTGTTGGGCTCGTCCTCGACCACGAGGATCTTCGCCATCGGCGTGGCTATCGGACGCGGTTCAGGGCTGTGACGACGCCAGCGGAAGCTCGATGGTGAACGTCGATCCGAGGCCAAGTCCGACGCTGCTCGCCGAGACCGTTCCGGCGTGCGCTTCGACGATGAGACGCGTCACGTAGAGGCCGAGGCCGACGCCGATCTTGTCCCTGGTCGCCTCCGTGTCCACCCGCCCGTATCTCTTGAAGATCACTCCGAGGTGCGACTTCGCGAGCCCGACGCCCTGATCCTTCACCGTGATGCGGGCACGACCTCCGCGGTGGCCGACCGTCACGTGTACCGCGGAGCCCGGAGGAGAGAATCGGAGCGCGTTGTTGAGGAGGTGCTCGATCGCGGTTCGCAGACGCTCGGGATCGGCATCGACCCACACCGGATCGGATTCCGCGACGAGCTGCAGGCGATCCCGTTCGGTCTCCTTCGCGAGCACCGCGACGAATTCCGCGAGGTCGAATCGCCCGCGATTCAGGCGGAAGCGGCCCGCTTCGAGCTGGCCGACCTCGAGCACGTCATCGGCGAACCGTTTGAAGTTGCGGTTCTGCCGGCGCAGCTCGTCGATGGCGCTACGCTCCGCGGCGGAGAGCGCGGGCGCCCTCGTGAGATCCGGGATCGCGGACTCGATCTCGCCAGCGGATCGCCGCAAGGTGTGCGCGATAAGCGCCAGCGACTCCTCCCGGTGGGCGTCGACGCTGCGGAGGGCGATCCTTTCGCGACGCACCTGGTCGATGAGGAGGGCGAGCAGGATGAAGATGGCCGCGCGCGTGAGACCGTTCCAGAGGCTTGCCGAGAAGGACACGGCCGCCCGGGCGATCAGATCCGCCCAGATCCAGGCGATGGTCGAGAGGAGAGCGATGAATACCGCCGGGGCCCGGCCGAGCCACCAGCTCGCCAGCCCGATCGGGATGAGATAGAAGATCGCGAAGCCGAATTCGGGTCCGGTGGAGATGTCCACGAGCCAGACGGCGGCGATACCTACAGCGGCGGCCAGGGTGAGCGGAAGGACCTGGCGGTGGCCGCGGACGTCGACATCGGCAAGACGGGTCGCGGGCAGGATCTGCCGCCGCAGCGTCGCGTCTCTTTCGCTCACCGGCCGAGAGTATTGCGCGCGGGCGGACGGTTTTGGTTCACTTTCGGTGTCGGCTAATGCAATTGCATTAGGCCCGCATATCCCGATGTGTAACGGGAATCGGCCGATAGAGGGATAGACCTCGCTATACAAAGGCAAGAGACTAATGTCTCGATTCGACCCATGAGGAGGGCCCGAATGCGCTCTTTGCGGACAGCCGCATTGCTGATCACCGCCGCGGGATTCGCCGCGAGCTGTGGAGGTCAGCTGCCGGTCGGGCCGGCGAAGACTCCGGACCCGCTCGGCGGACAATACATCGTGAACGGTGGAGGTGGTGCGCTCGACAACGTGAGGGCGCTCGCCGACGGATTCCAAAAGCTTCACCCCACGATCACCTGGCAGGGCCTCGCGGACATCGGCTCGGACGCAGGCGTGAGCCTCGCGGTGAGCCGCGAGATCGATCTTGGCTACATCAGCCGCGACCTCCGTGAGGCCGAGAAGGGGAAGGTCGAGGCGCTCGCCATCGGCGCGAGCGGCACGGCCGTCGCCGTGAGCGCGCAGAACACGGTGAAGGCGCTGACCAAGGACCAGGTCGCGAAGATCTTCACCGGCACGATCACCGACTGGAAGGACGTCGGCGGGACGCCGGGCAAGATCCGCGTGCTCATCCGCGAGCCGGGCTCGTCGACGCGGAGCGCTTTCGAGACGTATTTCTACGACGGCAAGAAGCCGACGTACGCGCCGTCAGCGATCGAGGTGACCACGATCGACGAGACAGTTAAGGCCATCAACTCGTTCAAGGAGTCCATCGGCATGGTCACGATGAACGCGAGCACCTTCGGGAACTCGCAGATCGCTTTCGCGACCATCGACGGCGTCGCTGCGACGCGCGACAACCTGAACAGCGGCACATACAAGGTTCGCCGGCCGCTCTACTTCGTCTACGACGCCGATCCGACCAAGCTGAAGCCGGCGATCAGGGCTTTTCTGGACTTCGTGAAGGGACCGGAAGGCCAGAAGATCCTCGCCGGACTCTAAGCACACCGGCCCCGCGTGATCGTCGAGGAGGAAGGCTCAGCTCGGGCCATGCAGAAGCTCTTCGCACCGAGCCTGCTGAGGGCGCTCGTCAGCCGCAACGTGCTGGTGAGCGTCCTCGCGCTCGTCATCGTGACGGGCGTCGCCATCTACGAGTCCTACCAGCTCATCCTGAGCCAGTTCGAGGACGAGTCGGCGATCCTCGCCGACGTCGCCAGGAACGAGATCGACGACCAGGCCCTGGTCGCGACCAGAGCCGCTGCGCTGGCCGCCGGGCTGCCGACGACGCGCGAGCTCACCGAGCAGCGCGACATCGAGGGCATCCAGGCTTTCCTCCTCCCAATGAAGTCACGCCTCGGCGTCAACGTGATGAACATCGCCGACAAGGAAGGCGTGATCATCGCGGGCGCCCAGGAGAACAGGAACAAGACGCTCGAGCCCGAGCTCGTGACGTACGCGAAGGCGCGGGCCCAGCAGCAGTGGGTGCTTTACGACGAGCCGGACGGCCTCGTCATCCGCGCGATCTTCGTGATCCGGAACGCCGACGGCGATTACATCGGCATCATGGAGGTCGGCAACCTCCTGAACTCGGACTTCCTCAAGGCGATCAAGACGCGGTCGGACGCCGACCTCGCGCTGATCTGGAACGGCCAGGTGCGCGCCTCGACCGTCGACTTCGGCTCGAACACGATGTTCCCCACGACGGAGCAGGTCGACGCGCAGCTGCGGGACGTCCTCATCGAGAACCTGACCGCGAACAACAAGAACTACTACGGCATCTTCCGGGTGATCCGGTCCCAGCGTCAGAACCCCGGGATCCTCGCCGTGCTCGTCCCGACCGACCCGGTCGAGCAGGCGCAACGGACTCTCCTCGGCATCCTGCTGCTCGTCGGCCTCGGGCTCGTGGGAGTGGTCACGCTGCTCGCGTACCGCACCGCGCGGAGCATCACCCAGCCGCTCGAGAACCTCGCGGCGGCGGCGCAGCGGATCGAGGCGGGCGACCTCGCCGCGCGCGTACAGCAGGTGTCGCCGCACGAGATCGGCACGCTCGAACGCGCCTTCGACACGATGGCCGCGTCGTTGTACGAACGCGAACGTGCGCAGCGCGAGTACCTCGACGAGGTGCGCGCGGTGAACGAGGTCGCCGACGCCGTCGTCGGCGTCACCGACGCAGAGCGCATCTTCGCGCGCTCCCTCGACCGCATGGTGTCCCTCCTCAATGCCGACGGCGGCGCGATCGTCATCCGGGAGGACCCGCCCGGCGCCCCGCCCGGATCCGGCGGACGGCTTAACGCGCCCGCGACGGTCGGCATCGATCCCGAGACCGCCGTCACGCTCGCCATGCGCGTGCTGGTCCGCTCCGAGGCGGACGCCGACCGCATCCGGCTGTCGGCCGTGTCCGCCGGCGACCTGCGGTTCGTCGCGCACGTCCCGCTCTCAGCCCGGGGCCGCACGATCGGCCTGCTCTCGGCGTACTTCCGCGAGCAGCGCGACATCACCGACACGCAGGCCCGCGCTCTGCGGACCATTGCCCGTCTGGTGTCGGTGGCGAACGAGAACGCCGATCTCGTCGGCGAGCTGCGCGTGAACAACCTGCAGCTCGAGCGCGCCAACCGCCTGAAGAGCGAGTTCCTGGCGAGCGTGAGCCACGAGCTCCGCACGCCGATGAACGCGATCATCGGCTACACGAAGCTGATGCTCGACGGCCTCGACGGCGAGCTCACCGCGCAACAGACCACGGACCTCTTCCGGGTGGCGCAGGCCGCGGACAACCTGCTCGGCCTGATCAACGGGCTGCTCGATCTCGCCAAGATCGAAGCCGGCAAGATGGAGCTGAACGTCGAAGAGGTCAACATCACCGAGGTCACCGACGAGGCGCTCGAGCTCGTACGCCCGCACGCCGACGAGAAGGGCCTCGAGGTGCGCTCGCTCATCCCGCCCGGGCTGCCGAACGTCTGGGCCGACCGTGCCCGGATCCGCCAGATCCTCGCGAACATGCTCGCCAACGCGGTGAAGTTCACGGAGCGCGGCTCCGTCTCCGTCTCCGCCAGCGCGGCGGAAGGCTGGGTGACCGTATCGGTCGCCGACACCGGCGTCGGCATCAGCCCCGAGGCGCAGGCCTATGTGTTCGACGAGTTCCGGCAGGCCGACAGCTCGACCACCCGCAGGTACGGGGGCACGGGCCTGGGCCTCGCGATCTCGAAGCGCCTGGTCACGCTGCACGGCGGCCGCATCTGGGTCGACAGCGAAGTCGGCCGGGGCAGCACCTTCCACTTCACGCTGCCCATCCGGGTGCGCGCCGGCAGCGAGGCCGCTCTGCTGACCCGGACCGGGAGCCACTAGTGGCGCGGGTTCTGGTCGTCGAGGACGACGCCAACAACCTGGACGTCGCGTCGCGGATCATCCGCGCCTCCGGGCACGAGGCCCTGGTGGCCGCTGACGGCGTCGCCGGGCTTGATCTCGCCCGGGTCGAGCGCCCCGACGCGGTCCTCGTCGACCTGCTCCTGCCGCGCATGGACGGCTGGAGCCTCACGCGATCGCTGCGCGCTGAGCCGTGGGCGGCGAGCATCCCGATCATCGCCGTGTCGGCGCTCGCGCTCCCATCGGATCGGGCGCGGGCGATCGAAGCGGGCTGCGACGACTTCGTGTCCAAGCCCTTCGCTCCGGCTGAGCTTCGGGCCATCCTCCTCCGCTACTTCCCTGGCGGCGCCGCGCAGGTCCCTGCCTCCCGCGACGGCGCACCGACCATCCGGGGGCCAGTTCCGATCCCGCTCGGGAAGGTGCTCATCGTCGACGACGAGATCGCGAACGTGGAGCTCCTCGCTCGGCGCCTCGAGGCGATCGGTTGCCAGACGCAGGTCGCGAGCTCCGGGGAACGGGCGATCGCGCTCGCGCGCACGGAGCAGCCCGACCTGATCCTGCTCGACGTCATGATGCCGGGCATGGACGGCCTGCAGGCTTGCCGCCGTCTCAAGTCGCAGCCCGAGACCGCCGACATTCCGGTGATCTTCGTCACCGCGAAGGACCGGTCGGAAGACGTGAGCAAAGGCTTCGAGGTGGGTGGCATCGACTACATCGCCAAACCGTTCGAGCCGATCGAGCTCGCGGCGCGGGTGCGGAGCGCGATCTTCACGAAGCGCCTGCAGGACCAGCTGCGCAAGACCGCCGCCGACCTCCAGCGCATGGAGCAATCGCGGAAAGAGCTCATCGGCATGCTCGGTCACGACATCCGCAATCTCGCCAACAGCGTCGTCGCGTTCATGCAGCTCGTGCGGATGGGTCAGCTCGAGCCGGGCCGCCAGGAATTCGACGAGCTCCTCCGGCTGTCCGAGTCGAATATCAGCGAGCTGCTGCGGATGGTCAACGCGCTCCTCGACGTCTACAAAATGGAGGAGGGCAAGCTCGAGGCCATGCCTCAGGTCATCGCGCTGTCCGCGCTCGGGGAACGCAGCATCGCGCAGGTCGCGCCCGAGGCGCTCGCGAAAGGTATCGGTCTCGAAAGCGCGCTCCCGCAGGATGTCAACGTGTTCGTCGACGACGGGCTCATCGTGCGCGTGCTCACGAACCTGCTCGCGAACGCGGTGAAGCACACGCCGAGCGGCGGCAAGGTCCGCATCGATAGCGCGCGCGACCGGAGCCTCGAGGGCTCGGTCGTCGTGCGCGTCCACGACACCGGACCCGGCATCGCGGCAGCCGACGCGCCGCACATCTTCGACCGCTTCTACCAGGGCGCCGGCCGCAGCCGCGGCGGGACCGGGCTCGGGCTCGCGTTCTGCAAGCTCGCCGTGGAGCTCCACGGCGGCAGCATCAGCGTCGTGAACCCCGGCGAGACTGGAGCGATCGTGCAGTTCACGCTGCCCGCCGGCGAGCGCGGGGCTTCCGGAGCCTAGCGACCGTGCTGCGAGGGATCTTCGCGCACGCCCTCCCGCTACGGCGCGGGGAGTGGGGCCTCGGGCTCTTCCTCTACGCGCTGCTCACGCTCATGGTCGCCGCCGACTGGGTCGGGAAGGTCGGGGCGGATGCCCTCTTCGTGAAGCGGTGGGGCGTGAACTACATCCCCCTGATGTACATCGTGACACCGATCGTGATGCTCGCCGTGTCGGCGATGATCTTCTTCTTCGTCGACCGGATCCGCCGCCGGACGTTGCTCCTCTGGTACGTCGCCGGCGTGACGCTGCTCTCGGTCGTGATCCAAGTCGGCGTGTGGCTCCAGGGAGAGTTCGCGGGCGGCTGGCTGGTGCAGCCGATCTCCTACGTGTTCGCGCACGGAGTGAAGGAGACGATCTACATCCTCTTCTGGGTGTACGCCGGGAACCTCTACGACGCCGAGCAGTCCAAGCGTCTCTTCCCCTTCTTCGCCGGCTCGGTGCTGCTCGGCAAGATCATCGGCAGCGCCCTGGGCACCGGGCTCCCGCCGTTCGTTCACGCCGAGAACTTCATCGGCGCTCAGGCGCTGGGGTTCCTGGTGTGCTTCGTCGCGCTGGTCGCGTATCGCGGCCTGCCGGAAGGTCACGGCAGCCGCGTGGGTGAAGATCGGCCGAAGGGGCTGCGCGCCAGCCTCCAGGACTCGGCCGACGGCTATCGCACCGTCGCGTCGGACAAGATGCTGCGCACGTTCGGTGTCGGCGTCTTCTTCTGGTACTTCCTGATGCAGTTCGGCAACTTCCTCTTCCTCGTCGGCCTCGATGCCCAGGCCGCCGGCAGCAGCCAGCAGAGCGAGGACGTGTTCAGCCAGCTGTACGCCTCGGTCTACGGCAGCTCCTCGCTCGTCGCGATCTTCATCCAGAGCGTGATCACGGGCGGACTTCTCCGCTCGATCGGAATCGCCCGCGTGCTCTTCATACTGCCGCTCTGGTATCTCGGGACCTTCGCCGCCGCCGCGGCGACGTTCACGGCGGCGGGGATCGCATTCTTCGCGGGCCTCGCGATCCAGCTCGGCGAGCGCATCGTCATCCCGGCGATCCACCGGCCGGCGACCGAGCTCGTCTACAGCCAGGTCGAGTCCGTCATCCGCCCCCGCGCCCGCGCGTTCCTCTCGGGTGGCGTGAACGCGTTCGGGAACTTCGCGGCCGCGGTGGCGTTGCTCGCGGGGCTGCAGGCCCACGACAACCGCATGCTGCTGGCGCTCGCGACCGGGCTCTGCGGCGTATACGTCTACAACGCGTGGCACACCGCCCGGGTCTTCGGCCAGCGCATCCTGGCGAATCTCACCTCCGTCGAACCCGAGCTGAGATTCAGTGCGGCCGAGATCCTCGCGACCGAGCACGGGACCGTCCCGGACAAGCTCCTCCGCTCGCTCGATGGATCGATCCCGGCCGATGTCGAGCACGGCGTGCGCGCCGCGCTGACCCGGCGGGGCCTCCTCGCTGTGGCCGCGGACGCGACCGAGTAGCGTGGCCAAAAAAGTGACGACCTCCGTTGTCCCGGCCCACGAGGCCGATGCCGAGCGCAGGCATGAGCACCGCTTCCAGGTCACCGAGAGCATCGCCCGGCTCGTCATGCGCACGACGGCGAACAACCTGCCGCTTTCGCGAGACGACCGGCCATACCAGTGGTCGACGACGACCTACTGCGACACCATCAACTGGTCGATCTTTCGCGCGGCCGAAAAGGGCTCGGCGATGCAGCTGCGCATCCGCGAGTACCACCGGACCCGCCCGCAGGACGTGCTCAACCCGGGCACGGCGTGGATCGAGCTCAAGGACGACGAGGAAGACACCTCGCTCAAGGAGCGCTTCGGCGTGCCCATGGACGTGGCGCGGTCGTTCCTCCGCGGCGAGGCCGCGTTGCCGGACTTCCACCACGGCCTCGCGGAGCGCGCCGCTCGCCTGCTCAAGGCCGGAGCGCGTCCCGTCGTCGTCACGCAGTACAACCGCCTCGCGTACAACTCGCTGGACTCGTCCATCCGCATCACCGCGGACCACAACCTCATGTACTTCGCGCTCCCCTGGGAGACGCGGGATGAGAACGACGAACCGTCGCCCCTCGGCTCGCTGCTCTCGATGGAGCCCAACGTCATCGTCGAGATGAAGTGGTACGGCGAGCTGCCGCACTGGGCGGTCGATCTCCACGCCTACCTGCGGGAGAACACGCGCGAGGAGCGCCCCTCGAAGTTCATCGTGGCGATGCGCTGGCTGCTCGGCGAGGCGAACGAGGCGAAGAAGAAGTGAAGATCGTAGAGGAGGTCATGCGCTCGGATGCGCCGGCCACGCGCGTGGTCGTCGTGGAGGACGACCAGGCGTCGGCTGACGTGCTGCAGCGGCGGCTCCAGGCGAACGGGATGGTCGTGTCGGTCGCGCACGACGGACGGCGCGGGATCGAGCTCGTGGAGGAGCTTCTCCCGGACCTTGTCCTGCTCGACGTGATGCTCCCCGACACCGACGGC
This sequence comes from Candidatus Limnocylindria bacterium, assembly GCA_036002305.1. Lineage (GTDB taxonomy): Bacteria > Chloroflexota > Limnocylindria > P2-11E > P2-11E > 3-1-20CM-2-70-9. Next base: position 76,101 of record DASYTL010000020.1, on the reverse strand, counting down.
TATGACGTGTGCCTGCGGATCAAGAGCAACAGCGCGACCGCGCCGATCCCGGTGATCTTCCTGTCGGCGCGCGGCGAGGTCGTCGACAAGGTCCGCGGGCTCTCCTGCGGGGCGGCCGACTACATCACGAAGCCGTTCCAGGCAGCGGAGCTGCTCGCGCGCATCGACGCTGTCCTCGGGCAGGCGCGGAACCCGCGGGTGCCACGTCTCACGCGACCGATCGAACGCGCCGCCGGCGAGCGGCCGGTGGCCCGCGTCGCCATCGCGGACGGCGCGCTGCGCGAGCTCGTCGAGAAGGTCCTCTCGTCGAGGTTTGACCTCGCCGAGCCGAACGAGACCCCCGATGTCATCATCGTCGAGGGGAACGCCGCGCTCCCGGCCGACGCCCCGGAGGACGTCGCCATCGTCCGCGTCACGGCGGGACGCGGCGGCTCCGACGGTGGCGAGCTCGTGGCGGTCGACGCCCACCTCCCGCGGATCGTCGACCTCGTGGTGCGCGAGCGTAGCCTCGAACACGACCTGCAGTCGGCGGCCGAGTCCCTGATCGTGCTCGCGGCGGCCATCGCCTCGCACGACCGGCCCGGCACCGCGGGTTACACCGAGCGCGTCGCGGCGCGCGCGGTGCAGATCGGGCGGGCGCTCGGTCTCGACGAGTCGACGCGCATGACGATCAGGCTGGGCGCGCTGCTGCGCGACGTCGGCAACGCGCGCCTCCCCGCGTCGCTCCTCGCGAAGGACGGCGAGCTGACCCCCGAGGAGCGCGCCCTGCTCGAACGGCATCCGGTCCTGGGCGAGGAGATCCTCGCCGGATTCAAGCGTCTCTCGGGTCTCCTGCCGATCGTCCGCCACCACCACGAGCGGCTCGACGGGACGGGCTATCCCGACGGCCTCCGGGCCGAGCAGATCCCGCTCGAGGTCCGGATCGTCACGGTGGCCGACCGGTTCGAGGCGCTGCTCGCGGATCGAGCGGACCGTCCCGCGGTGTCCGAGGCCGAAGCGGTGCGCATTCTCCAGGGCGCCGTCGGGCGCGGCGAGCTCGACGCGGCGGTCGTCGCGGCGCTCGCGACGCAAGTGCGAGCGAGCGGAGGGAAGTGACATGGGCGAGAACTCGATACGGGTCGTGATCGTCGACGACGAGCGTCTCTTCGCGGAGCTCATGCGCGTCGCGCTGCGCGCCGCGGACGGGATAGAGGTCCAGGCGGTCGTGCACGACGTCAAGGCAGCGGTGGCCGCGCTGAACGAGCACCGTCCGGACGTGGTGATCGCCGACTATCACCTGCCCGACGGCACAGGCGCCGACCTCGCGCGCGCGGTCCGCGGGTCGCTCCCGGACACGGCCGTGCTGGTCCTGACCGCCGACCCGACGGCGGCGACGCTCAACGACGTCGCCCGCTCGGGTGCCGTCGGTCATATGACGAAGGGCCGGGGCCTGACCGAGGTCGTCGAGAGCGTCCGTGCCGCCGCGTCCGGGGAGATCCTCTTCGCACCGAGCGAGCTGCAGCGCCTTCTCCTGGAGAGCGCCGCCGCGCGGAAGGTCATCGAGCCGCTCACGACCCGGGAGCTCGAGGTGCTCCGGCTCCTCGCGAGCGGGACGAGCACCACCGCGGCGGCGGACTCCCTCGGGATCTCGACCGCCACGCTCCGCGCCCACGTGCAGGCCGTGCTCCGCAAGCTCGGGGCGCACTCGCGCCTCGAGGCCGTGGCCGAGGCCGCCCGTCTCGGGCTGGTCACCCTCGAGTCCTGGACCCGCGATCGAGTTTCTCCCCCGCGCGGGGGAAACGGTCCTGCCCCCGAACGGTCATAACTTCCATCCGTTCGGGGGTGGGGCCGGTAGGACCCATCACTAGCATCGGAGGCGCAGAAAATGGCGAAGCTGCTCGTGGCCGACGACCTGGTGCCCATCCGGCAGATGGTCCGCATCACCCTGTCCACGCAGGGCTGGACCATCGTCGAGGCGAAGAACGGGAACGAGGCGCTCTCCCTGGTGCGCTCCGAAAAGCCCGATCTCGTCCTCCTCGACGTCGATATGGGCCCCGGCCCGAACGGCTTCGACGTCTGCCGGCAGATCAAGGCGGATGAGGCGACGAAGGACATCCCGGTGGTGATGCTCACGGCGCACGAGAGCGACAGCGACCGGGCGATCGGCTTCGCCGCGGGCGCGACCCAGTACCTGACGAAGCCATTCGGGCCGCTCGAGCTCATCGATACGATCCGCGGGATTCTCGCGCACAGCTAGGTCGATGGACGCCGAAGACACCAAGGGGATCGTCGAGACTGTGGACGTCTCGCCGCGCATGCCGGACGTCCCCACGGACGGGCAGGGCCCCGATGTCTTCCGCCAGCTGCTGCATCAGGCGGTGCGCGTCGCCGACCTCGCCAACGCCCAGGCGATGCGCATGGCCCTGGACTTCGCCAAGGTCTACGAGCGCGAGCAGGGCGTCCGCAAGGAATTCGAATCCCAGCTCAAGCAGATGACGCTCATGGAGAAGCAGGCGACTCGCTACGCGGAGGACCTCGCCTCGATGCTCCACAGCGAGCGCGAACGCCGGCAGGAGCTCGAGCGAGCGCTCGAGCAGGAGCAGATCGCGAACGAGGAGCTGCGGCGCACCGGACTGCAGGGCATCAGCCACCTGCTGCTTGCCGCGACGATCAAGGACCGCACCACCGGGGAGCACCTCCGGCGCGTGCGCGGGTATGTCGAAGCGATCGCGGATCGCGTCGGCCTGACACCTGACCTGGTCGAGGAGTTCGGGTACTCGAGCGTCATGCACGACGTCGGCAAGATCCACACGCCGGACCACATCCTCCAGAGCGAGCACCACCTGACGGACGAGCAATTCGGCGTCATCAAGCAGCACTGCATCGACGGCGAGAGGATGCTCGGCGAGGCGCGGTTCTTCGAGACGGCGCGAGCCATCGCCCGGGAGCACCACGAGCGCTGGGACGGCCGAGGCTACCCCGACGGGAAGAAGGGCGAGGACATCTCGCTCGCCGCGCGGATCGTTTCCGTCGCGGATGTGTTCGACGCGCTCACCTCGAAGCGCCCGTACAAGGAGGCGTGGTCGGCGAAGGCGGGTCTCGAAGCGATCGAGTCCGGGGCGGGGGAGCGTTTCGATCCCGAGATCGTCTCGGCGTTCGTCGCGCTCTCCCGCGAGGGCGTCGTCGAGCGGATCAGGGCGGAGGTCGCTGCGACCGCGGGCGACCAAAACGGAAGCCCAGCCAAGTAAACACGCCACCCGCGGCGACGCTCACCATCGCGGAGAGCACGACGAAGACGAGCAGCGCCGCTGTCACCAAGGTCACCAGGGCTGGCGAGCCCGCGAAGAAGCTCCCGAGATAGTCGCGTACCAGGAACGCGCGGATCCCCCCGCCGATGAACCCGGCGAAGCAGCCTGCGATCACCCCCGACGTGATGGCCTCAGCCTGGCGGGCCTCGCTCCGCGCGAGGACGGCGCCCAGGACTCCGTACACCGCCGCGGAGAGAGCGACTCCTAGGAGCGTCAATGCCACCCCGCCGGCGCCCAAAGAGGGCCGCGCGCGGCCCGGCAGCTCCGAAAGCTGCCCCGCGCTGATGAGCCCTTCCACCGTCCCGATGCCGATGAGCGCGACGACCGCGATAGCGATCAAGGCGGCCCGCATGCGCCGGACCATCGGGCGTGCGGCTTGCTCCGTCAAGTGCGCGGTGGAGAAAGCGCAGCCCGAACCGGGGCATCGCTACCCCGAGCTCCCCGAGACGAAGAGCCTGGCCGCGTGGCGCGAGGCCGCGGCCCACTGCCGCGCTTGCGATCTCTGGAAGAAGGCGACGCAGACCGTCTTCGGCGAGGGCCGGCGCGCGGCGAGGGTCATGTTCGTCGGTGAGCAGCCCGGCGATAGAGAGGACGTCCAAGGACGTCCGTTCGTCGGTCCGGCGGGCCGGATCCTGGACGATGCGCTCGAAGCCGCGGGGATCGACCGCGAGACGGTCTACCTGACGAACGCGGTGAAGCACTTCAAGTGGCGCGCGGCAGGGAAGCGTCGCCTTCACGAGAAGCCAAACCGCAGCGAGATCGCGGCGTGCCGGCTCTGGCTGGATGCGGAGATCGGCATCCTGAAGCCGCAAGTTATCGTCTGCCTCGGCGCGACCGCCGCGCAGGCGCTCATCTCGCCGAAGTTCAAGGTGACCCAGGAGCGCGGCAAGCTCATTCCGTCCCCGCTCGCGCCGCACCTCATGGCGACGGTGCATCCCTCGTCGATCCTCCGCGCGCCGGACGACGCGGCCCGCGAGCGAGAGACGAAGCTCTTCGTGGCGGACCTGCGCGCGGTCGCGAAGGTCATCCGCGGACTGGAGTGAGCGCCATGTCGCGAAGGAAGAGGTTCGTCTCCGTCGTCGTGCCGGTGTATCCCGTGCCAAGGACGCCTCCCGCGGCTCGGACCGCGACGGTTCGCTCGCCTGGCGCAAGAGACTCGAGACCGCGGTCTCGAACACGAAGGCGAGGCGCAAGATCCCGAGCTTTCGCGCGACCGAAACGGGCGCCGTCGAGTTCCCTTTGTATCTCTCTCGTTCCCAGCCGCGGACCCTCGATGTCGGCAACCTCGCGACCCGGGTGCTGGAGGCCCTCATAGGGAAAGTGGACGGCGCGCCAAGGTCGCTTCGGCGACAGAACGGATTGATCGTGAATGATCACCAGGTCTATCGGTTGCTCGTGGAGAAACGTCCGATGCCCATGCGGGGCAAGGTGTACGGCCGGCTGACGATCCAGAGCTACGCGTAGCCCGAACCGAGCTCCTCCTCGCCACGCATCAGGAGCGTGCCCAGAAACGCGAGGGCGCCCACGAGACCGACGAAGCCCCACGCCGCGCCGAAGCCCCATGTCTGAACCGCGTACCCCATCGCGGGCGCTCCGACCATCACGCCCGCGGTGCCGCCGATCGCGGCGAGCCCCTGGGCCGCGCCGGGGGCGGTCGGAAGCGATGCCGCGGCGGTGTTGAAGACCGCCGAGTAGGGAAGGCCGACGCCGAAGCCGAGCACGACCGCGCCGGCGAGCGCGATCGGGAGAGGGCGGCCCGGGAGCGCGAGGAGCGCGATCCCGCCGATGACCGCGAGATCGCCGGCGCGCATGACGGCCTTCGTCCGCAGGAGGCCTCGCGTGACGAAGAGCCCGCCGAGAGGTCGCGTGAGGAAGGCGAGCAGCAGCAGCAGCGATCCGAGCACACCGGAAAGCGTGAGCGGCAAGGCGAACTCACGGAGCAGGTACACCGTGATCCAGGAGCCCGCGGCGATCGCCATCCCGAATCCCGCGGCGTGCTGCAGGCTCACGAGCCAGCAGTTCGCGCAGCCTAGCGCGTCGAGCATGCTTCCCTCGCGACGCACACCGGACACCGCGGGCGCGAGCGCCAGCCACGCGACGAGCATCGCCGCCAGCGCGCACGCCTCCAACGCGAAGGACCAGCGCCATCCCCCGAGCGCGGTCGCCACGGTGCCCGAGACGAGCAGGGCGAGGGCCGAGCCAAGCGGGAATCCGCCACCGTAGAGCCCCAGACTGAAGTGGGCAGGCTCGTCACCGTACAGACCGGCCACGAACCGGGCGGAGGCGATGAACGCCAGTGCCGAGCCGACGCCCTGGACCGCCTTCGCGACGAGGAGCAGCTCAAAGCTCGTCGCGCTGGCGAGCAGGGCCGCGCCGATCGCGGCGCCGCCGAGACCGGCCGCGATCACCGGCTTGGGTCCAAAACGATCAGGCAGCCCGCTGGTCAGCAGCGTCGCGCACATGTAGGCGAGGAAAAGCGCGGTCGAGAGAAGCCCCGCCTGCACGTCGTTGATGCCGAGCTCGGCGGCGAGCAAGGGAATGAGCGCTGCCTGATCGCTGTAGGTGAACCCGAAGCCCACCGCTTCCGCGGTGACGAGCGCGACTCCGTTGCGACGCACGAGCCGTGACGCTACCGGACTCGCCCGCTTGGCCGCCTGGCCGCGGCGCTCTGCTAGGCTCCCGCGCGTCGAACCGCTCGCTCGCGTCCCGCGTACTGCTCATGAGGCCGGGCAGAGCGGCCAGATCGGCGGGAGGGTCTCGAAATGCGTCGACTAATCACCAACCTCATGGCGGCGCTTCTGATCGTGACGGCCTGCACTCAAACACCATCGACGACGCCCCAGGCGTCGCCAGGCGAGAAGCCGGTGCCCGGCGGGACTCTGGTCAGGGGCGTCACGGGCGACCCGAAGTCGTTCAACCCCATCCTGGTTACCGATACGACCTCTTACCGCTACATCGAGGCCGTCTACCAGGACCTCCTTCGTCGCGATCAGAAGACGGGCGAGCTGACCGGTCGCCTCGCGGAGAAGTTCGAGCTAAGCAAGGACGGGCTCACCCTGACCTACACGCTCCGCGACGGGCTCAAGTGGAGCGACGGAACGCCGTTCACCGGCGAGGACTACAAGTACACCGCCGAAGCGACCATGCGCAGCAAGCGCACGACTCGCCAGAACGTGTTCCAGAACGTCCTCGGCGCGCAGGACTACAAGGACGGCAAGACCGACGAGATCAAGGGCATACAGGTGAAGGACGGCGGCAAGACCATCGTCATCACCTTCAGCAAGACCCTGTGCACGGCGGTCGAGGACCTCGCCGGGGCCGGCGCTGGATACATGCTGCCGAGCACGCACTTCAAGCAGTACTTCGATCCGCGTACGACCGACACGAGCAAGACCATCGACGACAACCCGCTGAACATGGCGCCCCCGGCGTCGATGGGCCCGTGGGTCTTCAAGGACTTCAAGCCCGGCGACCGCGCCACCTATACCAAGAATCCGAACTACTACCTCGGCGCGCCGCTCATCGACGAGTTCATCATCAAGGTGTACTCGGACGCGGCGGCGATCAAGGCGGCGCTGCAGATCGGGGAGGTGTCCTGGGCGGGCGTCGAGCCCAAGGACTGGGACGAGCTCAGCAAGGTCGAAAACCTGAAGGGCTTCGAGTTCGCCGACTTCGGATGGAACTACCTCGCCTGGAACGCGGAGTCGACCAAAGCACCCTGGCTCGGGAACAAGCTCGTGCGCCAGGCCCTGACGTACGGGCTCAACCGACAGGCGATCATCGACAAGATCGTCTTCGGTCACGGGAAGCTCGTCTACGCGGCACAGCCGCCTGCCAACGCTGCGTACAAGGACGACGATCTCAACAAATACCCGTTCGACGTGCAGAAGGCGAAGCAGCTCCTCGAGCAGGCCGGGGCCAAGATGGGCTCTGACGGCATCTACCGCTGGACGGACGGCACGCCAATGAAGATGCGCATCGAGACGAATCAGCCCAATACGGTCCGCGAGACGATCCTCCAGCTGGCGCAGGAGCAGTACAAGCAGATCGGCATATCCATCGACGCGCAGCTCATGTCGTTCAACACCCTTCTCGAAAGGATCCGCTGCTGCGGGAAGGACGTCGACGGGTGGATCAGCGGATTCACCGGCTTGGGCCCGGACCCCGATCAGGAGAGCCTCTGGCACTCGCGGCACATCGCACCGAATGAGTTCAACCGCTGGCGCTACCGCAACGCTCAGGTCGACCAGATGCTCGATCAAATCCACAGCGGGCCCGACTGCAACGAGGGGACACGCAACAAGCTGGCGCACGACGTCGACAAGGCGCTGAACGAAGACGTCCCGGTGATCTGGCTCTACTCGGGGAACAACCTCATCTTCGGCCAGAAGAACATCCAGAACTTCGCGCCCACCTCGGTGAGCACGATCTACAACATCGAGCAGTGGTGGTTCAAGAAATAGGCGCCTAGCGAGACGCGGGCGGCGCGAGCCGCCCGCGTCCGCGTCGCCGGAGGGTCATGGGCCGGTTCGTCGTTCGGAGGCTCGTTCAGGCCGTGCCGACACTCTTCGGCATCCTCCTCATCACGTTCCTGCTGACACGGCTCTCTCCCTCGGATCCCGTGGCGCTCATGTTCGGCGACCGCTTCAACGTCACCGAGGAGCAACGGCAAGAGCTTCGTCACAACCTGGGGCTCGACGAGCCCCTGCCCATCCAATTCATCACGTACCTCGGCAAAGTCGCTGTCCTCGACTTCGGCAACTCGTTCATCTACCACCGGCCGGTCATGTCGGTGATCGCGGAGCGGCTCCCGAACAGCCTGCAGCTCTCCATCGCCGCGCTCCTGGTTGGCCTGGCAATCGGTGTGCCCCTCGGGATCCTCGCCGCGCTCACGCGCGGGCGCTTGCCGGATCACGTCATCAGGCTCACGTCCGTCGTCGGCCACGCGATCCCGACCTTCTGGTTCGGCCTGCTGTTCGTGCTCATCCTCGGGGTGCAGCTCCGCTGGTTCCCGGTCGGGAGCATGAACGCGATCGGGAAGGAGAGCGACATCCTCGACCGCCTGTGGCACATGGTCGGCCCCGTGCTCACGCTCTCGCTCGGCGCGATCTCGAACTACCCGCGCTTCCTGCGGACGCAGATGCTCGAGGAGCTCTCGCAGGACTATGTCCGGACCGCGCACAGCAAGGGCCTGCGCCGGGGCGTCGTGGTGACCGGCCACGTTCTCAGGAACGCGATCATCCCGCTCGTGACCTCGCTCGGAGGCATCCTGACGATCCTCATCGGCGGCGCCGTCATCACCGAGCAAATCTTCAACTGGCCCGGGCTGGGCCGGCTCTTCTTCGAAGCGCTCGTGAACAAGGACTTCCCGATCGTGCAGGCGAACGTTGTGGTCGGGAGTGCGCTGCTCCTTCTCTCGTACATCATCCGCGACCTCGTCTACGTGATCGTCGACCCGCGCATCAAGGTCAAAGCGTGAGCACCGCGGCCGCCCACGTGCTCGTTCCCCCGTCCCAGCTGCGGCGGGTGAGCGCCAGCTTCTGGTCGGATGCGCTATGGCGCCTGCGCCGCGACCCGACGACGATGGCTGCCTTCGCCGTGCTCTTCATCCTGGCAATCCTCGCGATCGGGGCGGACTTCCTCGCCGACAACTTCTTCCACTGGAGCTTCTCGAAGCAGGACATCCTGAACAGTTACGGAAAGCCGAATGCGGATGAGCCGGCGATGTGGCTCGGCAGCGATCAGCTGGGCCGAAGCCAGATCGTGCGGCTCCTCTATGGTGCGCGGGTCTCGCTCTTCATCGGGATGTTCGGCGCCATCGTCTCGTTGATCATCGGTGTGGGACTCGGGATCACCGCGGGGTACTTCCGAGGATGGTGGGACGACGTCGTCGTCTGGATCGTGAGTACGCTCAATGGCATTCCGACGCTGTACCTCCTCCTCATCGTCGGGTTCCTCTTCCGGCTCGACTACATCAGCCTGGCTGTGTTCATCGGCGCGCTCGGCTGGACGTTCATCACGAACCAGGCGCGGGGCCAGACGTTCGCGCTGCGGGAGCGCGATTTCGTCACCGCCGCGCGCGTCATCGGCGCATCGCCGATGCGCATCATCGTGCGGCACATCTTCCCGAACGTGCTTCCGCTTCTCATCGTCATCGCGATGATCGACGTGGCCGGCGTCATCCTCGCGGAGTCCGGGCTGTCCTACCTTGGTTTCGGCATCCAGCCTCCGGTACCGTCGTGGGGGAACATGCTCAACGGAGCGACGCAGTTCTTCACCCGCGGGCCGTGGCTCGTGTACCCGCCGGGCTTCTGCATCGCGCTCACGGTCCTCTGCCTCTACCTCATCGGCGACGGGCTGAGAGACGCTCTCGACCCGCGCCTCCGGGGGGCCAAGTAGTCGAATTTACGTTGATTTGCTGAAATTACCGGATTACAGTCCTCCGTAGAGTGAAAACCGGGAGGGCTGAAGTGGCGACGATCGACGAGGTCAAGGGCTGGCTCGCGGGGCGGGTGCCGAAGGACTGGTACACGGGTGCCCCCGACGTCCGCATGGACGAGGACGAGATCTGGGTGGTTGGCACCCTTCCCGACGTGCAGGCCTCAGGCGGCGCCGAGGCGGTGACGGCGGCGCGCCAGGGAGCGATCCAGCGGCACCGGGAGGACACGCGCGAGCAGCGGGTGCAGATCGCGCAAGAGGCGCGGGAGCGATTCAAGCGGAATCTGGCGTGGGGCGCGAGGGTCGGAGACCAGAGCGCGCTCTTCACCCACCTGGCGGTGCCGGTCATGACGCGGCTCCGCCTCCCCGAGCGCGAGCTCCTCGACACGCTCGTCCGCTCGGGCGTCGCACGCAGCCGCTCGCACGCGCTGGCCTGGTGCGTGCGGCTCGTCGAGAAGAATGAGTCGGGCTGGATCGGGGAGCTGAAGGAGGCCCTCTCGAAGGTGGGTGACGTGCGCTCGCAGGGACCGCTCAACTGATGGCCAGCGAAGTCCGCGAGGCGCTGACGGGCGAGGCCGACCCGGCGAGCGCGCTGCTCGACGCGTACTCCCAGGCGGTCATCCGGGTCGTCGAGCGAGTCTCGCCGAGCGTCGTCAACGTGCGGCGCGGCCGCAGCGGCGGCAGCGGCGTCATCGTGGCCCCGGACGGCTACGCGCTGACCAACGCGCACGTGGTCGAGGGCGCGCGTGAAGTTGCCGTGACCTTGATGGATGGAACCGAGGCGCGGGCATCCGTCGTTGGCGCGGATGCCGCGACGGACCTGGCGGTGATCCGGATCCCGCGGTCGGGCCTGGCGGCCGCGGAGCTCACGGAGACCGAAAGCCTGCGCGTCGGCCAGCTCGTGATAGCCATCGGCGACCCGCTCGGGTTCCATTCGACGGTGACGACCGGCGTCGTGAGCGCCCTCGGGCGATCGCTCGCGGCGCGCGACGGCCGCGTCATCGAGAACGTCATCCAGACCGACGCGGCGCTGAACCCGGGCAATTCCGGTGGCCCGCTCGTCGACACCCACGCGAAGGTCGTCGGCATCAACACCGCGATCATTCCCATGGCCCAGGGGATCTGCTTCGCGATCCCCGCGGCGACCGCGCGGTTGGTCGCGGGCATGCTCATCCGCGACGGCCGGGTGCGGCGCGCGTATCTGGGCATCGGCGGAGCCGCGACGCCGATCGGCAGACAGCTGGCGGTCGCGCTGAGCCTGCCGAACACCTCGGGCATCCGCGTGCTCGAGGTCGTGGCCGGCGGACCCGCGGAGCGCGCGGGAATCCGCGAGCGCGACCTTATCGTCGGCCTCGACGGGGTCAGCACCGGCACGCTCTCGGACCTCCAGCGCGCGCTTATCGCGGACCGCATCGGACGGGCGGTCGACCTGACGTACGTGCGGTTCGGCGAGCTGCACCGCACCACGGTCACTCCGGCCGAGGCCCGCTAGCGCGCCCTCCGGCAGGATCGCCGGAGGGCTCTACGCCGCGAGCTCGATCAGTGCCTTCGCCTGCTCGACGGTGATCTCTTGCCCGTGGATGTTCCTGGCGTGCAGCTGAGCCATATGGACGATCTCGTCCTCGCTCGTGCTCCGCACTTCGAACCCGCACGGACAGCGCAAGCTCTTGAGCTGCTTCACCAGGCGATTGTCACCAATTGTTCCAGTCCGAGTCGACCCACACGCGTACCTCGGGCTCGCCGTCGAAGAGCTTCGCGAAGAACTCCTTGATCTGCGGCGAGGCCGCGAACTTCTGGAGGCCTTCGAGGCTGGACCAGGTGTCGACCCCGAAGAAGGCCTTCGGATCCTGCGGATCGAGGTAGACCACATGCGTGAGATCGCCGGCCTGCTTCGCCGCATCCTTCGTCGCCCTTGTCACGTCGTCGTGGTACTTCTTCGCCGCCGCCTGTCCCTCGCGAAGCCGCCCGCGGATCGTGACCGTGTACTTCATCGCATCCTCCCGAACGCTCTGGGCGTCAGTGTCCTCGGTCGGCCTTGTGGTTTCCTTGTCGCGTGCGCGTGACCATCTGCGGCCGCCTGCGGATCGAGTCGGCCGGCGCCGTGCTCGACGAGTCCGCGCTCCCCGGCCGCCTCGGCCGGCGCCTCTGGACGTATCTTGTGCTCAACCGCCGGCGGCCCGTGGGCCGCGGCGAGATCGCGGTCGCGCTCTGGGGCGACGACGGGCCGGAGGCCGCCGACGCGAGCCTGAACGCGCTTATCAGCCGGTTGCGTGCGGCCCTCGTACGCCTTGACCCTGGCGTCGAGCTGCGCGCGGCGACCGGCAGCTACACGCTCGCGCTGCCGGCCGATGTCTTTGTCGACCGCGAGCGCGCCTGGGATGCCATCCACCACGTGCAGGCGATCCGCCGGCGAGGCGATGCCGCCGGCGCGTGGGCCGAGGCGGTCATCGCGCACGAGATCGCGGCGCGCGGCTTCCTCCCCGGCGAAAGCGGCGAGTGGATCGAAGGGGAGCGCCGCACGCTCGCCGACATCGAGATGCAGGCGCTCGAGGCGGTCGTCGAGGCTGAGCTGGACGAGGGGCGGCCGGCCGAGGCGGAGCGGGCCGCGCGGGCGCTCATCGCGCGCGATGCGCTCCGCGAGGCCGGATACCGGCTGCTGATGCGCGCGCTCGCCGCCGGTGGGAACGGCGCGCAGGCCGCACACGTCATCCAGGAATGCCGGGCGGCGCTCGAGCACGCGGGCGTCGCGGTATCGGCCGACACGGAACGGGTCTTTCGCGAGGTCAGCGGAGCCGGTTCACCTCGAGCGCCGAGTACGTCGAGACGGAGTACGGAACCGCGTAAGTGAGCGCGACCTTCGCGGCGACAAGTGGTGTGAGCTGGCCTGAGAAAACGACGTCGAGCTGATTGATCGCGAAGAGGATGGTGCCGACGACCGCGGCGACGGCTAGCGCGCGGTCACGCACGCGCGGATAGAGGATCGCGTGACGGACGCACCGGTGGTCGAGGCCAGCGGCGGCCGGAAAGCCGTAGCGGGCTTCCCGGCCGCAGACGCACTTCGCTGTGGCGCTCAGACGGGATCGAGACCCAGGGCAACTCGCCCGCTGAACTGGTACTGACGCCGCTCGTGCATCGGGTGGAATCGGATGCCCTGGATGTCGCGGAACGCGCGCTCGAGGCCGACGCTCCGGAAGAACGAGCCGCCGCCCGTCACCTCCATCGCCAGATAGACCGACCGTACCGCCGCTCGCGAGAAGATCGTCTTCCGCTTGTAGACGGCGTCGGAGCTCGAGATGCTCGGCTCGTAGTCGGTGGCGCCGAACGCCACCATCTGCTCCCAGGCCATGCGAGCGTTCGCGAGCTCGGTGTCCATCTCGCCGACGAGCTGCTGGACGATCGGGTCGTCCCGCTTCTTCGCGACCTGGCCGATCGCGATGTCCCGGGCCGCCTCGGCGACGCCGAGGTACGCGGCGCCGACCAGCGGCCACACGATCGGCGAGATCACGTCGAAGAACCGGTGCCACTTGCCCTTCGGCCGCCGGACGGAGACCGTCGCGTCCTGGATCTCGACGTTCTCGATGACGATGTCGTTCGACCCGGTCGCGCGCATGCCGAGCGTCCGCCAGTTGTCCTGGACCTTCACCCCGGGCGCGCGCATGTTCACGCCGAAGTGCAGGACCGTCGGCCCGGCCTGTGGATCCTCGTAGATGCCCGTCGTGAGGAGCAGGTCGCCCGACGGAGAGCCGCTCCCGAAAATCTTGCGCGCGTTGAACGTGTAGCTTCCGTTCTTCTTGGTCAGGGTGCCCGATCCCTCGAGCCAGTCGGAGCCGCCGCTCGAGACGAGGATGAGCTCCTCCGCCGCGATCCGCCGCAGCAGCGGCTCGGCGGGCGGGGTCGCGTTGTGCCGGTGTCGCCAGATCAGCGCCTGCAGCAGGTGCGAGTGCATCGAGTACGCGAGCGCCGTCGAGCCACACCCTCTGGCGATCGTCCGGATGATCTCGCAATGCGCGCCGTAGCCCGCGCCGCCGCCGCCGAGCTCCGCGGGGACGGGCGCCGAGAAGAGCTTCGCGTCCTTGAGCGCCTGGTAGTTCTCGGCGACGAACGTGTCGTTGGCGTCGTGGTCCGCGGCCCGGCTCGCGAAGTCGGTGGCCAGCTCGCGAGCGGTAGCGAACCAATCCTTCGTCTCGGTCCTGGTCTCTGCGGTGACAGGCATGCTCGATACCTCCCTCAAACGGTGCGTGAGCCTAGTGGATGAGAGGACGCTAGAGAAGACCGGGTGGAGCCGGAAGTACAGAAAATGGACCGATCGTTGCCCCGGTTCGTGGCAGACTCCGGCCATGCGCACGTACGGGCAGTACTGCCCGGTCGCAAGGGCCGCGGAGGTGCTCGGCGACCGCTGGACGCTCCTCGTGGTCCGTGACCTCGTCGAGGGCTCGCACCGTTTCGGCGAGCTCTCGCATGGCCTGCCCAGCATGTCGCGCACCCTGCTCTCGCAGCGACTGCGCTCGCTCGAACGGGAGGGGATCGTCGAGCGCCGCAGAGCCGCTGATGGCCGGAACGAGTACTGGCTCACCGATATCGGGGAGGACCTGAAGCCCGCGCTCCTCGCGCTCGGCGACTGGGCGGCGCGCAACTACTCGCGCGACCCCGTGCGCCGCGAGCTGGATGCCCGGGTCCTTCTCGTCTGGGTCGCCCGCCATGTCCGACGGGACGCCCTGCCGGTTCCTCGTCCGGTTCGAGTTCGGCCCGCCGCGGCCCTCGACCAACTGGCTGCTGTCCGAAGACCGCGAGCCCAGCGTCTGCACCGAGGACCCGGGCTTCGACGCCGATCTGGTCGTCGCGACCGACCTCTCCACGATGAATCGCCTGTTCGCCGGCCGGCTCGCCCTCAGCGCGGCGCTCCGCTCAGGCGCGGTCGCGCTCGAGGGTGCCCCTCCGGCGGTGCGCGGCTTCGCGCGCTGGTTCGGTTACAGCCCGTTCGCCGACACGACACGCTCCACCACCGCCCGCAGCGCATAGCCTGAGGCGCCGAGATGGCGCTGGTCTTCCTCTTCGATGTCGACAACACGCTCCTCGACAACGACCGCGCCAAGGGCGACCTCGAGCGCGCGATCCGTGACCTCGTTGGACGTGATCGCGCGGCGCGGTTCTGGTCGCTGTACGAGGAAGTCCGTCGCGAGATGGGGGTCGTCGACTATCCCGAGACCCTGAGGCGCTTCCGCCGGGCATACCGCGACGAGCCGCCCGTCGCCGATGTCGACCGCGCCGTGCTCGACCTGCCGTACGACCGCTATCTCTACCCGGGCGCGCTCGACGTGATCGCGAGGCTCTGGACGCGAGGCGAGCCCGCGATCTTCTCGGACGGCGACCGCGTCTACCAGCCGATGAAGATCGCGCGGGCAGGCCTTTTCAACGCGGTCCGCGGCAACGTCCTGGTCTACGAGCACAAAGAGGGTCGCCTCGCCGAGGTCCAGATTCGGTTCCCGGCGGAGCAATACGCGCACATCGACGACAAGGCGGCGCTTCTCGCGCGGACGAAGGCCGGTCTCGGCGCCCGGGTGACCACGGTCCACGTCCGCCAGGGCCACTACGCCGCCGAGGAGGCTGACCCGCCGCCCGACATCGCGGTCGACTGCATCGCCGATCTGCTGATGCTCGACGTCGCGCGCCTCGGCGCCTGAGCGCGCACGCCGCTTGCACATCCGGGTGCGGAGGTGTCGTCGATATGCCGCAGCAAGCTTGGACCGACAAGCGTGAACGCCAGTACGAGCACATCAAGACGAACCTGAAGCGACGGGGACGTCCAGAGGAAACGGCGGAGCGCATCGCCGCGGCGACCGTGAACCAGACGCGGACCGCAAAGGGCGAGACGAAGGAGCCGAAGCCACCGAGCGAACGAGCGCGCGCGAAGCGCGACATGTCCCGGGCTGGCCGCAAAGGCGCGCGGGCGAGGGCGAGCCGCTCGAAGCGTTAGCGGGAATCGCGAGGCCTCCCTGCGCGTTGTCGGAGGTGGTGCGACCATCACGTCAGGAGGCCATGCCATGACGATCGATCGCGCTCGCTTCGACCGCGGAATGACCTACGACGCCTACAAGGCGCAGATGACGCGCAACCTCGACCGCCTCGAAGAGAACGAGCGCCGGTTGCAGCTGCGATCGGACGACCTAGCTGCGTTCCGCGGGCTCCCTCAGCCGCTGAACGTGGTGGTGCTCGCTGAGGACTGGTGCGGCGACGTCATCGCGAACCTGCCGGTGCTCGGCCGGCTCGCGCGGGAGAGTGGCAAGCTCGACCTCCGCGTGTTCCTGCGCGACCAGAACGACGACATCATGCAGCGCTATCTGAACCAGGAGAAATTCAAGTCGATCCCGGTCTTCGTGTTCTTCGACAAGGATTTCCGTGAGCTCGGCCACTGGATCGAGCGGCCCACGTCGGTGACTGAGCTGCGCGCGAAGCGCCGCCGCGAGATCTTCGCGGCGCACCCCGAGTTCGGCTCGCCCGACGCTCCCGTGGACCAGCTTCCCGAAGATGTGCGGGCGCGCCTGGCGGCGGAGCTCCAGCGGATGCGGGAGGAGACCACGCCGTTCGCGAACGGCGAGGTGGTGCGCGAGCTCCGCGATCTGGTCACGCGCGTCGCGGCGTAGATGCGCCGCTATCCGTGACAGGCCCGCTAAACGTGAGGATCACGTACTGTGCGGAGTGCGGCTACGAGCCGCAGACGCTCGATCTTGCGAAGGCCCTCATGCTCGAGTTCGGCTCCCGCCTTTCTTCGATCGAGCTCATTCCCTGGGATGCCGGGACCTTCGATGTAAGCGTCGGCGGCCAATTGGTGCACTCGATGACACGTGATGGCGGATTCCCGGACCAGAAGACGATCAAAGCGGCGGTGCGCGCTCGCTTGACTCCCTAGCGCGCAAGCGAACCGGTAGCAGCGGTCGCCGGTTGTCTTTACTGAGCGGGGTCAGAAGCCGCAGACTGACGCGCGTCACGGCCACGTGGCAGAGCTGGGTAGGGAAGGGAGCACACGACCGATGGTGCGTGTACGGTCCGCGCCGGCGCTTATCTTCATTCCGGCGCTTCTTGCGACGTCCGTGGTCTTCGGTCAGCAGCCCGCTTCCGCTGAAGACGAGATAACGGAAGAAGCGACGCCCGCCCCGAGCTACGTCGGCGACTACGTGCCGCAGGGCGCGCGCGACGAGTCCGTCCTCGTGACGGTGCGCCTGGAAGGTAACCCGGTTGCCGTCGAGCAGGGCCGAGCCGGGCGCAAGCTCAGCCGCGCCGAGAAGGACCGCATCAAGTCGGACCTCAAGACGCAGCAGGACGCCCTGGCACCGCAGATCGCCGGCGCGGGCGCCAGCATCGTCGGTCAGTACCAGAGCGCGATCAACGCGATGAAGGTCAGGACGTCTCTCGCCGGCGTCTCGGCGTTGCGCGCGCTTCCGGGCGTCGTCGCCGTCGACCCCGTCGAGATCGTGGTGCCGGGGAACACGGTGGGTGTCCCATACATTTCCGCGCCGCAGGCATGGGAGACCACCGGCTTCCGCGGCGAAGGCATCAAGATCGGGATCATCGACACAGGGATCGACTATCTCCACGCGAACTTCGGAGGCCCAGGGACGCACGGCGCGTACGCGGCTTTCAATAAGAAGGACGCGAAGAAGGCCGCGCCCGGCCAGTTCGGCCCGAAGGCAGCGAAGGTGAAGGGCGGCGTCGACCTCGCGGGCGATACGTACGATGCGAGCTCGACCGATCCCGCGATAAACACGCCGCACCCCGACGTGAACCCGCTCGACTGCAACGGTCACGGCTCGCACGTCGCCGGCACTGCCGCCGGCCTCGGCGTCCTCGACAGCGGGGCGACCTACAAGGGCAAATACGACAGCGCCGCTTACGAAGCGAACACGTTCCGGATCGGGCCGGGCGTCGCCCCGCTCGCCGACCTCTACTCGATCCGGGTCTTTGGCTGCACCGGCAGCACGACCCTCACGGTTGACGCGATCGATTGGGCCGTCGACAACGACATGGACGTCATCAACATGTCGCTTGGCTCGCCGTACGGGCGGAAGGAAGCGGCGAGCGCCGTCGCGGCCGACAACGCGGCCGCCGGGGGCATGATCGTGGTCACGTCCGCCGGCAACGAGGCGAACCTCCCCTACATCGTGGGGGCGCCAGCGGCCGGCCTGCGCACGATCAGCGTGGCGGCGATCGACCCCAACGTAACGCTTCCAGGCTTCCACGTCGTGTTCGGCAATTCGAGCGTCCTCGATGCCCTGAACGCGAACCAAGCCACGGTCGCGGATGGCACCGCGTACGCCAATGTGAAGGTGCTGGTCAACGATCCGGCTACCGCTCGAGACGAGTCGCTCGGTTGCAGCGTCGCCGATTTCGGCGCCCTTGCGCCCGGCACGCTCGTCGTCGTCAACCGCGGCTCGTGCGCTCGCGTCGCCAAGGCGATCTTCGGCCAACAGGCCGGCGCGGTCGCGGTCGCGATGATCAACAACGCCGCGGGCTACCCGCCCCTCGAGGGACCGATCACGAGCAATCCCGACGATGGCGTGCCCTTCACGGTCACGATCCCCTTCCTCGGGATTCGCGGCGCTGACGCGGCCCTGGCCCGAGCGGCCGGCGGGAGCACCGCCACGCTCACGGGTCTGCAGCTCGTCAATCCGGGCTTCCGTACACTCGCCGGGTTCAGCTCGAGCGGGCCGCGGCTCGGCGACAGCTTCCTCAAGCCGGACGTCAGCGCGCCAGGTGTGTCGACGTTCTCGACCGCCGTCGGCACCGGGGCGGAGGGCGAGTTCCTTTCGGGTACCTCGATGGCGGCGCCGCACGTCGCGGGCGTGGCCGCGCTCACCAAGCAGTCGAAGCCGGGCTGGTCGGCGGAGGACATCCGCGCGGCCATCGTGAACAGCGGAGACGCGAGCAAGGTCACGAGCTACCGCACCGGCCGCGGCGGCACGGGCCTCATACAGCCGCTGGCGTCGACGCGCACTCAGGCGGTCGCCGTGACCGCCGACGGCGCTTCAACGCTCAACTTCGGGTTCGATCACATCACCGGCGCGACCTACACCGCCAGCCGGACGCTCACGATCCGCAACCATGGCTCCGCGGCGATGACGTTCGCGCCGGCTGCGGCGCCGAGTACGTCGATCCCGGCGGCCGTGAGCTTCGGGGCCTCGTCGGTGACGGTCCCGGCGGGCGGGTCGGCTCCGCTCACCGTCAACCTGTCGGCCACGGCCGGGTCGGCAGGATCGCAATCCGCGTTCAACGAGGTCGCCGGGCTCGTCAACCTCACCCCGGCGGCCGGACAGAACAACGGCGTCACTCTTCACGTCGCGTACTACTTCGTTCCGCGCGTCGCCGCGAACGTCGGCGCGGCCGTCTCGCCCGCGCTAGCCAAGGCGAACGCCACCAACACCGTCACGCTGACCAACCCCGTTGCGAACGCCGGGACCGCGCGCCTCTTCACCTGGGGCATCGCCGACGCGGATGAGGCCTCGGTCGATCACTTTGACATCCGCGCGGTGGGCGTCCGTGGCCTGAACGACCCGACTCTCGGCCGGGTCCTGCAGTTTGCGATCAACTTCCACGAGCGGAACTCGACCGCATCGGTCGGGGAAGTCGATCTCTACATCGACACAACCGGGGACGGGGTCGCCGACTACATCGGCTTCGCAGCGGACTTCGGTCTGGTGACCGCCGGCGCATTCGACGGCCAGTACGTCTCGTTCGTGTTCAACGTCGCGACCGGGACCACCACGGCGCTCTTCCTCGCGAACGCGTCGTCGGACCAGAGCACCATCATCCTGACCTTCCGCGCGGCAGACTTCGGGCGTACCGCAACGGCGCCGCGCTTCACGTACCGAGCCGTCGCCTTTAACTTCCGCGGGCCGGACGACAACGTCCTGGGCGAGACGGGTGCCTACAACGCGTTTACAGCGGCGATCAGCGCCAGCACGGGCCTATTCGGGATCGCACCCGGCGCCACCGTGCCAACCACCACGACCACGAGTGCCACGGAGTGGGACCTTTCGACGCCGAAGGGCCTCATGATCGTGTACATCGACAACGCGGCCGGACCGAGCGAGGCGCAGCTCATCCCAGCCGGATAACCATCCAGCTCGTGGGGCCCCGGCCACGCGGCCGGGGCCTCATACTTTTCAGCGATGTACCCGCTCGACACCCTCGGCCGTCCGCTCCACGACCTGCGCATCAGCGTCACCGACCGTTGCAACTTCCGCTGCGTCTACTGCATGCCGAAAGAGGTCTTCGGCAAGGACTTCCAGTTCCTGCCGCGGAGCGAGATCCTGACGTTCGAGGAGATCGAACGCCTCGTCCGGATCTTCCTGGGCCTGGGCGTGCGGAAGATCCGGCTAACCGGTGGCGAGCCGCTCGTCCGGCGGGACCTCGAGCGCCTCGTCGAAAAGCTCGCGGCCCTCGGCGACCTCGACCTCACGCTCACCACGAACGGCTCGCTCCTCGCGCAGAAGGCGAAGGCGCTCGCGGCCGCGGGTCTGAAGCGCATCACCGTCAGCCTCGACTCGCTCGACGACGCGACCTTCAAGCGGATGAATGACGTGGACTTCCCGGTGGCGAAGGTCCTCGCCGGCATCGAGGCCGCGCAAGCGGCGGGACTCGCTCCGATCAAGATCAACATGGTCACCAAGCGCGGCGTGAACGAGTCGAGCATCGTGCCGATGGCGCGCTATTTCAAGGACGCGGGGATGACCCTTCGCTTCATCGAATTCATGGACGTGGGCTCGACGAACGGCTGGCGCCTCGATGACGTCGTTCCTGCTAGCGAGATCGTCGCGATGATCGACCGCGAGATGCCGCTCGAGCCGGTGGAGCCCGCGTATCGCGGCGAGGTGGCGAACCGCTACCGGTACCGGGACGGATCCGGCGAGATCGGGGTCATCGCCTCGGTCACGCAGCCGTTCTGCGCGGACTGCACACGCGCGCGCCTCTCGGCGGACGGCTCGCTCTATACGTGTCTTTTCGCCACGCAGGGCCACGACCTGCGCGGACTCCTTCGGAGCGGCGCGACCGACGACGAGATCTCGCGCACGGTCGCGGACGTGTGGTCGGTGCGGACGGACCGCTACTCCGAGCTGCGCTCGTCTGAGACCGCCGGCCTCCACAAGATCGAGATGAGCTTCATCGGTGGCTAGGTCCGAGCGGGGGATGGCGCGTGGGAGTCGCTGAAGAGCTCGAGAAGCTGGCGGACCTGCACAGGAGCGGCGCGCTCAGCGAGCGAGAGTATGCCGACGCCAAGGAGGCCGTCCTGAGAGGCGCGACCTCAGGCACGACGCGTATCGGCGAAGCCGCGAACCGGTACGTGACCTTTCAGATCGTCATGGCGGCGGTCGGCCTGATCGTGTTCTTCCTATTCCTCTTCCTCGTCTTCCTTCCTCGCTGGAACAGCTTCCCCTAGCCGATCAGATTCGGCTTCGAGATCAGGCCGGGACTTTGAGGGCGTCCTCCAGCTCGTCGGCGAGGCGCTGCGCCGCGGCGGTGTTCACCCGCAGCCGCTCGATGCTCTGAGCGACGACCTCGTTCACATCGGTCGTGCGCTTGGCCTCGAGGAAGCGAATCGCGTCGTCGACCAGATCCGGCTGGGCCAGCTGGCTCACCGCGTTGACGAACCGCTGCTTGAGAAGGGGCTCCGCAGGCGCGACGTCGGTGTCCCAGCGGTCGCGGATGATCGGCCAGGCGATGCGCCGTGACCGGCGCTGCTGCAGGAGCGGAAGGACCATCAGCCCGCGCTCCATCGGGCGGATCAGGTCGGTGAAGATCGACTCGGTCGTCCGGCGGACGAGCTCCGGCCGCTCGAACGAGACGATCGCCTGCCGGAACCGCGCCTCCTCCTGGGCGTCGTCGGCGGCGGCCTGCTTCATCCGCGCGACGTAGCGCTCGTAGAGCTCCGCCTCGCCGTCGACGGCCGCCACGCTGACAAGCGCGCCCGCCACATCCGGGTCGAGCCGCGAGCGTCCCTCGAGGTGCGCGCGGACGCGCCGGCCGGCCTCCTCGCGCACGTCCTGGGCGCCGCCGTGCGTGCCGAGCATCGCGAGGACCCGGCCCCGCTTCTCGCGGGTGTCGGGGTCGTCGCTCGGGCGGGTCTCGAACCCGAGAGGCTCGAACATCGGCCGGTAGAGATCCTCGACGAAGCGGCGGAAGGCGGGCTCAGTGGCGTCGCGCACGGCGTTGTTCGCGATCCAGTTGAGGGCCTCGGAGATCGCCGAGACGACCGCGCGGTCCTCTTCGCCCCGCAAGGTCTCGAGCCGATGCATGAACGCCGCGAGCGTTGCCTTCCCGTGGCGGGTGAGCGCCCACAGGTTGTCGATCAGGTTCAGCCGCTCCTCCGCGCCTAGCTCGCGGATTCCGTCGTCCAGCCGCTGCTCCGAGATGCCGGCCAGCCGGAAGCGATAGAACCCGCGGCCGCCGGCGTTCGGATAGAACCACCGCGCGCCGGGCAGTGTCACCGTCGTTCGCTCGGTCGTGAGGAGGACCCGTTGCTCGCGAGCGCCCTCGCGGCGTCCGTACTTGATCACGAGCGGCACGGGCCAGATCTGACCGGTCGGCTTCGCCTGGGGATCCGAGAAGTAGCGCGTCTGCGACAGGGTGAGCTCGAGACCGTCCCCGGCCTCGCGCGCGTCGATCTGCACCAGCGGATGGCCGGACTCTTTGATCCAGGCATTCGCGATCTTCGTGACGTCCTGCCCGGATGCCTCGTCGAGCGCCTGCCAGAAGTCGTCGGCCGAGGCGTTGGCCTCGGCGAACCGCCGGAGGTAGATGCGGACGCCCTCGCGGAAGGCCTCCTCGCCGAGGTACCCCTCGATCATCCGCAGCACCGCCCCGCCCTTCGTATAGGTGATCGCGTCGAAGCGTTCCGACGCCTCGTCGGCGTTCCTGGCTTCCACCGAGATCGGATGCGTCGATGCCAGCGCGTCCAGGTTGAAGCCACTCGCGTTCTGCGCGATGAAGTCGCGCCAGAAGCCCCACTCGGGGTTCAGCGCCGCCGTGGCCTTTTCGCCCACGAAGCTCGCGAACGACTCGTTCAGCCAGAGGTCGGTCCACCACTTCATGGTCACGAGGTCGCCCCACCACATGTGGGTCAGCTCGTGCGCAGCGGTCGAGAAGATGCTCTTGAACGCGGCGATCGAGGCGTTCTTCTCGTCCGCGGCCAGGAGGCGGGTGCGGTACGTGATCGCGCCCGGGTTCTCCATCGCGCCGGCCTCGAAGTCCGGGATGCCGATCGCGTCGACCTTGATGTAGGGGTAGGGCATGCCCGTGTACGTCTCGAGGTACTCCAGCGAGCGGACGTGGGCGTCACGAGCGTAGATGCCCTGCTGGGCGAGCCCAGGCGGGAGCCACACGCGCGTCGCGACTCCGCTCTTCGTCTGCGCGATGTCGGTCGCTTCGTACGGCCCGACGGTGAAAGCGAGCAGGTAGGGAGAGATCTTGGGGGTCTCGACGAAGCGGGTGAGCGTGCGGCCGTCGGCGAGCGTCTCGGTGCGCTCGACCGGATTGTTGGCGATCGCTATGAGCCCGGTCGGATGGACGAGCTCGAGCGCGAAACGGGCCTTGAACTCGGGCTCATCGAAGTTCGGATACGCCCGCCGCGCGTCAGCCGCCTCGAACTGCGTGGCCGCGTAGCGCTCGCCAGGGCGTGTCGAGCGGTACAGCCCGCGCAGCGCTTCGCGGATCTCGCCGGTCCACTCGATCACGAGCCGCCGCTCGCCCTTCGCGATCTCGCTCTCGAAACGGAGCGTCGCGGTCTGCGACTCGGGCTCATAGGAGACATCCGTCATCTTCGGGCCGCCCTCGATCGAGGCACGCTCGATGTTCAGATCGACCGAGTGGAGGACGATCTCACGTGCGGGCGCATCGAGGGTGATCCCGATCCGCTCGCGGCCGCGGGACGTCCATGTGTCGAGGTCCAGGTCGAACCGGAGCTCGTACCGGGTCGGCCGAACGCTCTTCGACAGTCGGAAGTTGCGCTTGTCCTCGCCCACGCTGACACCCAAGGTTACCTGTTACGGTTTTTGGGTGCCTCCGCAATTCATCTTCACCATGCGCGAGCTGCGCAAGGTGGTCCCACTCACGCAGCGCGAGATCCTGCGTGGGATCACGCTCGCGTTCTATCCGGACGCGAAGATCGGCGTCCTGGGCGCGAACGGGGCGGGGAAGAGCACCCTGCTCCGCATCATGGCCGGAGTCGACCGGGACTACGTGGGCGATGCCCGCATGACGGATGGATTCCGCGCGGGCCTCCTCGCGCAGGAGCCGGCGCTCGACGATACGAAGGACGTGCGCGGTAACGTCGAAGACGGGGTCGTGGCGCAGCGCTCGGTTCTGGATCGCTACAACAGCCTCTCCGTGAAGCTCGGCGAGGACCTCGCGCCTGCCGACATGCGGCGCGTCACGGACGAGCTGCAGAAGACGCAGGACGAGATCGAGGCGAAGGGCCTTTGGGAGCTCGACGCCACCGTCGACGTGGCCATGGACGCGCTCCGCTGCCCGCCCGGCGAGCAGGATGTCGCGACGCTTTCGGGCGGCGAGCGCCGGCGTGTCGCACTGTGCCGGCTCCTCTTAGCGAAACCGGACCTGCTCCTCCTGGACGAGCCGACCAACCACCTCGACGCTGAATCGGTCGGCTGGCTCGAGCGCCACCTCGCCGAATATTCCGGCTGCGTCGTCGCCGTGACGCACGACCGCTACTTCCTCGACAACGTGGCCGGCTGGATCCTGGAGCTCGATCGCGGGTTCGGCATCCCCTACCAGGGCAACTACAGCGCGTGGCTCGACCAGAAACGCGCGCGTCTCGCGGTCGAGGAGAAGCAGGAATCCGCGCGGCAGAAGACGCTCGCACGCGAGCTGGAATGGGTGCGCGCGTCGCCACGCGCGCGCCAGGCGAAGAGCAAGGCGCGCATCGAGGCGTACGAGCGGCTTCTCGCCGAGGATCCCGAGCTTCGCGAGCGCGAGCTCGAGATCTCCATCCCGCCGGGCCCAAGGCTCGGCGAGCTGGTAGTCGAGGCGAAGGGCGTCCGCAAGGCATACGGCGACAAGCTGCTGTTCGACGATCTCTCGTTCTCGCTGCCGCGCGGGGGCATCGTCGGGGTCATCGGGCCGAACGGCGTCGGCAAGACCACGCTCTTCCGGCTGATCACCGCCGAGGAGCGGCCCGACGGCGGCGCGCTGCGGCTCGGGGACACGGTCAAGCTCGCCTACGTGTCGCAGACGCGGGACACCCTCGACCCGAGCAAGAGCGTCTGGGAGGAGATCTCCGGAGGCGAGGAGAGCATCCAGGTCGGCTCGCGCACCCGGAACGCTCGCGCCTACGCCGCGTCCTTCAACTTCCGGGGCGCCGACCAGCAGAAGAAGGTCGGCGATCTCTCGGGCGGTGAGCGCAATCGTGTCCACCTCGCGAAGCTCCTGCGCTCCGGCGGCAACGTGCTGCTCCTCGATGAGCCGACGAACGATCTCGACGTCGACACGCTCCGTGCTCTCGAGGAGGCGTTGCTCGACTTCGCGGGATGCGTCGTCGTCATCAGCCACGACCGCTGGTTCCTCGACCGGATCGCCACGCACATGCTGGTCTTCGAGGGCGACAGCCGCGTGCGCTGGTTCGAGGGCAACTACCAGGCGTACGAGGAGCACATGCGCAAGACGGTCGGCACCGACTGGCGTCCCCACCGCATCCGCTACCGGCCTCTCATGCGCGCGTGATCCCGGAGTCCTTGCCTCGGTTCGTGATTGAAGCCTGATTCGCCGCCCTAGTACTTCCGGGCCATCAGCCCGATACCGCCTTGAAGTTCAAGGCAGGCAACCTGCCGGTAGCGTCGCTGCGTCGCGGTCGCGCGGAGGGACGCACCGCGGGCTCGCCATCGTGAGGGAGGAGCGAGACCTCACCGCCATTTATGACGCGATGGCGTGTGGCGTCGTCGTCCGCAACGCCGCCGGGGCGGTCGTATTCGCGAACGCCGCGGCGAAACGCATCTTCGGCCGCCCGCCGGATCAGCTCGAGGGAGCCGAGCCGCCGGGCGAGGATCGTCGGATCCGCGAAGACGGCACCCCCATGCCTGACGACGAGGTCCCGAACGTCGCGGCGCAGGCCCGCGGTGAGCCCATTCGCAACGTGATGATGGGCATGGTGCGCTCCGACGGCTATGTGCGCTGGTTACTCGTCGACGCTGTGCCGATCATGGACGAACACGGGCGTGTGCAGGAGGTGGTGTCGAGCTTCACCGACGTCACCGACCGCAAGAAAGCCGAACACGAGCTCGAGCGGCAGGCGCTGCACGACCAGCTCACCGGCCTCCCAAATCGCGTCCTGATGCTCGACCGGCTCGAGCAGGCCGTGCGCACGTCGCGCCGCTTCAGCGCGCCGCTCGCGCTGCTCGTCCTCGGCCTCGACCGCTTCCGTCAGGTGAACGACAGCCTCGGGCACGAGGCCGGCGATGCGCTCCTGCGTGAGACCGCGGCGCGGCTACGTGGGGATCTTCGCGACACCGACACCGTGGCCCGCATCGGCGGGGACGAGTACGCGCTCGTCCTTCCGGGCACCGACGAGGACGGCGCGATCAAGGTGGCGAAGAAGATCGTGGCGGCGCTGCAGCGCCCATACGAGATCGAGGGCGGCGTGCTCGAGGTCAGCGCGTCGATCGGCATCGCGCTCTGGCCTCGCCACGGCGAGGACGTGCAGACCCTGCTCCGGCGGGCCGACATCGCGATGTACACGGCGAAGCGATCGGCGGCCGGCTTCGGCGTCTACGCCGACCAGACAGGGGAGGACGAGGGCTCGAACCAGCTCGCGCTCATGGCCGAGCTGCGGCACGGCCTCTCCCACGACGAGGTCACGGTCATGTACCAGCCGATCATCACGATGGAGTCGCTCGCGGTGACCCGCGTCGAAGCGCTCGCGCGATGGCGGCATCGCGACCGCGGGCTCGTTCCGCCCGCGGAGTTCATCCCGCTCGCGGAGCGGTCGGGGCTCGTCCGCTCGCTCTTCGAGCACGTCCTCGTCACCACACTGCGGCAGTGTCAGGCCTGGCAGAAGCTCGGCCTGCCGCTGCAGGGCGCGGTGAACCTCTCGATGCGCAACCTTCTCGACCCCGAGCTCGTGCCCACCGTCGCGCGCGCGATCGAGCGGACCGGCGCGCGGCCGGAGCTCGTCGGGCTCGAGATCACCGAGTCGATGCTGATGGCCGATCCCCAGCGCGCGATGCGCGCGGTCGAGGGCCTTCGCGCTCTGGGCGTGCAGCTGGCGATCGACGATTTCGGCGTGGGGTACTCGTCGCTCGCCTATCTTCAGCGCCTGCCAGCCTACGCCGTCAAGATCGACCGCTCCTTCGTGAGCCGAATGACCCGCGACCGCAGCAGCGAGTCCATCGTGAAGCTGATCATCGAGCTCGGGCACTCCCTCGGCATGAAGGTCGTCGCCGAAGGCATCGAGGACCGCGCGACCTGGGATGCCCTCGCCGGCCTCCGCTGCGACGCGGCCCAGGGCTTCTACGTGGCCCGGCCCATGGTCGCGAGAGCGATCCCCACCTGGCTCACCAAAGGTCACGACACGACGACGGTCAATTGAGATCGCGCTGCCGCGCGGGCGGCACGACATGCGCTCGGTATCTCGCCCGGCGCCCGCCCGTGGAGGAGGCCGCGCGCGATCCGGGGCGTTACGCGCGCGTTACCCAAAAATTGACTTGGACCTCCCGCTCGTCGCGCCGATGATCGTTTCTCGCTGACAGCCGCGCGGTCCCGCGCGCGTTCGTGCAGCGTGGAGTCAATCGATGGGATCGCGGTCATGGTGGCCGGGCATCGCGTCGTTCGTCGTCGTGTTCGCGGCGATCTCGCCGGGCATCCTCGTCTCCCCAGCGCATGCCGCGCTCGACCTCCGCGGAGCTTCCGCGACGGTGGCCGCGGTCAACGACATCGCCACCTACATCGTCGTGCAGACCGACGCGCCGCTTGCCCTGTATCGCGGGGGAGTCGCGGGCCTCGCGGCCACGAACCCCGAGGCGCGGAAGGAAGCGCGGCTCGACCCGACGAGCTCGGCGAGCCAGGCCTACCTCACCTACCTTGGATCACGGAGGTCGTCGCTGCTCGCGGCCATGCGAAGCGCGCTCGGCCGCTCGCTGACGGCGAACCGCAGCTACGCGTACGCGATCGCGGGGATCGCCGTGACGCTGACCTCAGCGGAGGCCGCGAAGGTCAGTTCCCTTTCCGGCGTCGCGTTCGTGCGCAAGCAAGAGCTCCTCGAGACGCTGACCGACAACGGCCCGATGTGGATGGACGCCGACGACGTCTGGGCGGGCACCGCGACGGGCGGCCCTGGCACCAAGGGCGAGGGGATCGTCGCCGGGATCATCGACACCGGCGTCAATACCGATCACCCGTCGTTCGCCGCCGTCGGCCCGATCGACGGCTACGTGCATGCCAACCCGAGGGGCCACCGCTTCGGCGTCTGCCTCGCCGACGTCACAAAATGCAATGACAAGCTCATCGGTCTCTACGGCTTCACCGGCCCGGAGGTCGAGGACGACGTCGGGCATGGCAGCCACACCGCGAGCACCGTCGCCGGTAACGTCGTCGACGCCACGCTCTATGCGCCGACGACGACGCTCAGCCGTCGCATCTCCGGCGTGGCGCCGCACGCGAACGTGATCTCGTACAAGGCCTGCCAGGCGGCGAACTTCAATCCAGCGGGAGTCGTCAATCTCGGCACGTGCCCGCTCGACGCGCTTCTGGCGGCCATCGACCAGGCGACCGCCGACGTCGTCGACGTCATCAACTTCTCGATCGGCGGCGGCTCGGCCGACCCATGGCAGGACCCGCTGGGCCTGTCCTTCTTCGGCTCGCGCTCGGCGGGGATCTTCGTCGCCGCATCCGCCGGGAACAGCGGCCCGAACCCGTCGACCGTCGGTCGGCCGGCGAACTCGCCATGGCTTCTCGCCCTCGGCGCCAGCACCCATGACCGCCGTCCCACGGGACGGCTGATGACGACCGGTGGCGCCTCGGCGCTGCCGGTCCTCACGGGCATGACCGTCACCTCAGGGGCCGGGCCCCTGCCGATCGTCGACGCGAAGGGTGTCGGCAACGAGCTCTGCAATACGTTCACGGCGACCCAGGCAGCCGCTATCACGGGCAGGATCGTCGTCTGCACGCAAGGCGTGATCGGGCGCGTCGCGAAGGGCGAGAACGTCAAGGCCGCGGGCGGCGCCGGCATGGTCCTTGTCGCGCAGGCGGGCGCGAAGGCGAGCGTCATCGCCGACACCCACGTGCTGCCCGCGGTGATGATCAGCGAGTTCGACGGTGCCACGCTGCGCTCGTGGCTCGCTGGCGGCACCGGCCACTCGGCGACCATCGAGGCGACGATCATCGAGGAGGACGCCGCGCTCGCGGACCGCATGGCCTATTTCAGCTCGCGCGGTCCCGACCTCAACATTCCAAACGTCATCAAGCCCGACGTCACCGCGCCGGGCGTCGCGATCCTCGCGGCGTACAACACGCACGCGGGACCGCCGAACACGCCCGAGTACAACATCATCCAGGGCACGTCGATGTCGAGCCCGCATGCCGCGGGCGCGGGGGCGCTCGTGCGCGCCGCACATCGCGATTGGACCCCCGACCAGGTGAAGTCCGCGCTCATGAGCACCGGTTTCACGACGCCGGACGGCGGGAAAGAGAGCGTCAGCGTGACGAAGGAAGACCACGCCACCCCCGCCGACCCGTTCGACCGGGGCGGAGGCCGCATCAACGTGGCCCGCGCCGTCCGCGCGGGCCTGACGCTCGACGAGAGCGTCGGTTCGTATCAGGCCGCGAATCCCGCGCTCGGGGGGAGCGCCCGCGGCTTGAACCTCGCGAGCCTCGCGAACGACGATTGCCGCACGACGTGCACCTGGTCGCGCATCGTCACCAGCACCGCCAGCGGCGCCGTGGCCTGGACTGTCACGACGGCGTCGTCGAGCGGCTTCACCCTCAGCGTGAGCCCCTCGACCTTCACGCTCGCGCCGAGCGCGCTTGGACTGCCATCGACACAGACCGTCACGATCACCGCGACGAACACCGGGCTCGTTCCCAGCTTCTGGCAGTTCGGCGAGGTCCGATTCGCACCGAGCACCGCGCTGCCCGCGCAGCACTTCCCGGTCGCGGTGAAAGCGAAGGGCGCCGCTCCGGCGCAAGCCTGCGCCATCCCGGACACGACGGTCGTCACCGACCCGTCCGACGCGACCGTCAACGGCCAGCCGGTCTCGATCAGCCCCGCGCACGACATACGCGAGATCGGCGTCGCCGGGCTCTTCCCGACATTCGGGGATCAGCCGATCCCGAACATCGCGTTCCGCATGAAGGTCGCGAGCCTGAGCGTCCTTCCGCCCGAGTCACACTGGCGCATCGCCTTCGTGCCACCGGGCGCACCGGCCGGGACGAGCTACTTCGTGCAGATGCTGAACGGCACCTCGGGCAGTCCGAGCTTCGTCTACGGCACGCTCTCCGGCGGATCCTTCAGCATCCTCGGCGCGCCTGAGGCGGGAGGCTTCACGTCCAACGGGACGATCACGATCACGATCGCGGCGACCAAGATCCTGAGTCCGCAGATCGGCCAGACGATCACCGGTATCGTCGGCGCGGCCGGTCCGGCGGTGCCGGGCACGCTGACCACGAACATCGACTCGACGAGCGCCGGCACGTACACGCTGCGTGACTGCGCGAAGCCGGACCTCACCCTCGCCTCCGGCGACATCGCCGTGACCGGCCTCAAGGAGACGACGACGATCGCCGCCACCATCCGGAACGTCGGCGACGTCGGGGCGAGCAACGTCGCGGTTCGGTTCCTCGTCGACGGAGCGCAGCTCGGCGCGGACAAGACGATCGCGTCGATCGCGGCCGGCGGCACCGGCGTCGCGAGCACGATCTGGGACACCAAGCACGTGCAGGGCGACCATGTCATCACGGTCGTCGCGGACCCGGCGAGCGCGATCTCCGAGATCCGCGAGGACAACAACTCGGCTTCGCGGATCGTGAATGTTCGCGGCAACCGTGTGCGCAACGGCAGCTTCGAGCAGCAGACCTCGTCGGGCCAGCCGGATGGGTGGACCCCGAGCGGTAGCACTGGCACGAGCAATGACCCGACCCTCGCGACGGACGGCACCCGGAGCGTCTCCGTCATCGGCACCGGCGGTCCGACCGGCGGGTCGTGGACCTCCTCGCCGTTCGGCGTGACCGCCGGCGAGACACTCGTGGTGAGCGTCAGCGTCCGTGGCTTCGGCGCCTCCAGCGCGCCGAGCCTCACGCTGTCGTTCACCGGTCTCTCCGGCAAAGTCATTTCGACGGCGATCGGCGCGACCGGCGCGGCCGGGAGCGCGATCGGCACGCTCACCGGCACGGTAAGCGTGCCCGCCGGCGCGACGGGGGCGACCGTCACCCTGCAAGGCTTCGCGCCCACTGACCTTCACACCACGGGCACAGTGGTATTCGACGACGTAGGCGCCTACTAGCCCAGCGCGACGTCCACGCGTGGCCCCGGCCCGTGCCGGGGCCACGCCTTGTCTCGGACGGGCGGATCGCGAGTGGACCGGCAGCTTGACGGCGGGGCGCGCCACGTGCAACCGTACGGTTGCACATGTCGTCGGACCTTTTCGCGGCGCTCTCCGATGCCCGCAGGCGCGACCTGCTGTCGACGCTCGCCCGCGGCGGGCCGGAGACCGCGACGACGCTCGCGCGCGACCTGCCGGTGACGCGGCAGGCCGTCCTGAAGCACCTCGCGGCGCTGGAGAACGCAGGCCTGGTGCGTCGTGACCGCGACGGGCGCGAGGTCCTCTTCGCGGCGGTTCCCGCGCCGCTCGCCCGGGTCGCTGCGTGGGTGGAGACGGTGAGCGACCGGTGGCAGCAGCGGCTCGAGCGGATGCGCGCATACGTGCAAGCGGAGGAGGACGACCATGGACACGCCCAAGCTGGAGGCGCGAGCGAGCACCTTCGTGTACGCGCCACGCGACCGGGTGTACGACGTGTTCGCGACCGCGAAAGGCCTCGACGCGTGGTTCACCAAGGGCGCCGAGGTCGACGCTAGGCCCGGCGGGCGGATCGTCTTCCGCTGGAAGGACTGGGGCGTCGATAGGGAGAACGTCACCTCCGAGGGGCGCGTGCTCGAGGCCAAGCGGCCCGAGCGTTTCGTCTTCGAGTGGTGGGACAAGGACCCGGCGAAGGCGACGACCGTCGAGGTCCGCTTCGAGGAGCGCGACGGCGGAACGATAGGTTGGGGCGAGGCCCTCACCCTCGCGAAGTTCTACGTCGAGCACGGCCTCGTGTACCGCTCGGCCGCGAGGACCTAGCCGGCTCGGTCTGGCAGAGTGGACGGCCGTGCCGAGGCACATCGTCGCGTGCGGCGGTCAGCAGCTCCAGCATCTCGCGCTCACGAGCTACGTCCTCTCGCTCGTCGGTCGACCGCGCCCGAAGGTCCTGCTCATCCCGACCGCCTCCGGCGATGACCCGGCGTACCTGCTGACCTTCTATCAGCACCTCGCCGGCCTCTCATGCGAGCCCTCGCACCTCGCGCTCTTCCATCGGACGATCGGCGACATCGACGGACTCATTCGTGCGCAGGACGTGGTGATCGTCGGCGGCGGGAACACGGCGAACATGCTGGCCATCTGGCGGCTCCACGGCGTCGACGAAGCGCTCCGCAAGGCCTACGCGGACGGGACCGTCCTCACGGGCGCCTCGGCGGGGTGCATCTGCTGGTTCGAAGCGGGGATCACCGACTCCTTCAGTCCGGAGCTCGGCCCGCTTCGCGACGGGCTCGGGCTGCTCGCGGGGAGCGCGTGCCCGCATTACGACTCCGAGGTCCGCCGCCGTCCGGTCTATCAGCGCGAGGTCGCGACGGGGTTCCCCGCCGGGGTCGCGCTCGAGGACGCGGTCGCGGCACGATACGACGACGAGCGCCTGTTCGAGATTGTGAGCGCGCGGCCGGACGGCCGGGCGTTCCGGGTCGACGCCGCGGGCGAGCGCCCGCTCGAGGTGCGCGCCCTCGGCGGCTAGGCCGTCCTCGGCTCCGGCTTCTCGGGGTTGATCCCGAGCTCGGCGATCGCCTTGGCGACCTCGGCCGGCCCGTACTGCTCGCAGAGGGCCAGCGCGTGCAGCGACGCGGCGGCGACGCTCTCGGAGTCGATCTCGAAGTGCCGGCGCAATGCCTCGCGCGTGTCGCTGCGCCCGAACCCGTCGGTCCCGAGAGGCACGAACGGGCCTCCGACCCAGCGCGATATCTGATCGGGAAGCGACTTGAGCCAGTCCGATGCCCCGACGATGGGCGAGTGGCCGCCGAGCACCGACGTGATCAGCGGCAGGCGCGGCTCGGCCTCGGGGTGCAGGCGATTCCAGCGCTCGACCGCGAGGGCCTCGTTGCGGAGCTGCTGGAAGCTCGTGACGCTGTACACGTCCGCGGCGACGTCGTACTTCTCCTGAAGGAGCTCCTGGGCGCGGAGCACCTGCCGCATGATCGACCCCGAGCCAAGGAGCGTGACGCGGCGCCGGCTTTCCTCGCCCTTCCGGAAGAGGTAGATCCCGCGGACGATCCCCTCCTCGATGCCTTCCGGCATCGCCGGCTGCGGGTAGTTCTCGTTGTAGAGGGTGAGGTAGTAGAAGATGTCCTCGCCGTCGGCGAGCATCCGCTTGATCCCGTCGCGGACGATGACCGCGGTCTCGTAAGCGAAGGCCGGGTCGTACGCGCGGATGTTCGGTATCGCCGTCGCGAGCAGATGGCTGTGGCCGTCCTCGTGCTGCAGCCCTTCGCCATTCAGCGTCGTCCGGCCGGCGGTGGCGCCCATGAGGAAGCCCCGCCCGCGCGAGTCGCCGAACGCCCAGATCTGGTCCATCGTCCGCTGGAAGCCGAACATCGAGTAGAAGACGTAGAAGGGCAGCATCGGCTCGCCGTGGGTCGCGTAGCTCGTTCCCGCCGCGGTGAATGACGCCATGGAGCCCGACTCGGTGATGCCTTCCTCGAGAACCTGCCCGTCGATCGCCTCCCGGTACGGGAGAAGGGTCTCCGCGTCGACCGGCTCGTACCGCTGCCCGAGCGGCGAATAGATGCCGACCTCCTTGAAGAGCGGATCCATGCCGAACGTGCGCGCCTCGTCGGGGATGATCGGCACCACCCGCTTGCCGATGTTCTTGTCGCGGAGGAGGTTCCGCAGCAGGCGCGTGAACGCCATCGTCGTCGAGGCGGCCGCCGAGCCCGAGCCCTTCGGGAATTCGGCGAAGACGGACTCGTCCGGCAATTGCGTCGGCTTCGCGCGCAGCGTCCGTCTCGGGACGAACCCGCCCAGCGCGCGCCGGCGCTCGAGCATGTAGCGCACCTCGGGGCTGTCCGGCCCGGGGTGGTAGTAGGGCGGATCGTCGGCGAGCTTGTCATCGGCGATCGGGAGCTCGAGGCGGTCGCGGAAGATCTTGAGCTCCTCGACGCTCATCTTCTTCGCCTGATGCGTGATGTTGCGCGCTTCGACCGATGGTCCGAGCGCCCAGCCCTTCACGGTTTGGGCGAGGACGGCGGTGGGCGCGCCGGTGTGGGCGACCGCGGCGTGGTACGCCGCGTAGAGCTTGCGGTAGTCGTGGCCGCCGCGGCGCAGCCCCCGCAGCTGGTCGTCGGAGAGATGCTCCACCAGCTTGCGCAGCCTCGTGTCCGGGCCGAAGAAGTGCTCGCGGATGTAGGCGCCGTCGGCGATGGTCATGCGCTGCGATTCGCCGTCCGTCGTCTCGGCCATCTTGTTCACGAGCACGCCGTCGGCATCGCGCGCGAGGAGATCGTCCCACTCGCGGGCCCAGAGGACCTTGATCACGTTCCAGCCCGAGCCGCGTAACACCGACTCGAGCTCCTGGATGATCTTGCCGTTGCCGCGCACCGGTCCGTCGAGCCGCTGGAGATTGCAGTTCACCACGAACGTGAGGTTGTCCAGGCCCTCGCGCGCCGCGACGTGCAGCGCGCCGAGCGCCTCCGGCTCGTCGCATTCGCCGTCCCCGACGAACGCCCACACGCGGGATGACGAGGTGTCCTTGATCCCGCGGTGCTGCAGGTACCGGTTGAAGCGCGCCTGGTAGATGGCGGCGATCGGGCCGAGGCCCATCGACACGGTGGGGAACTCCCAGAAGTCCGGCATGAGCCTGGGGTGCGGGTAACTCGACAGGCCCTCGCCCGGGACGACCTCGCGGCGGAAGTGGTCGAGCTGCGACTCCGTGAGCCTTCCCTCCACGAACGCGCGCGCGTAGATCCCCGGCGCGGCGTGTCCCTGGAAAAAGATCTGGTCCCCGGACGAGCCGTCGTCCTTGCCGCGGAAGAAGTGATTGAAGCCGACCTCGTAGAGGCTCGCGGCCGACGCGTACGTGGCGAGATGGCCGCCGATCCCTTCGAAGTGGTGGTTCGCACGCACGACCATCGCCACCGCGTTCCAGCGGATGAGCCGCCGGATGCGGAGCTCCATCGCCTCGTCGCCCGGGAAGTAGGGCTCCTGCTCTGGCGAGATCGTGTTGATGTAGCGGGTCTGGGTGAGCGGGGGGAGCCCGACGTGGAGCATGCGCGCCCGCTTGAGCAGCTTGTAGAGCACGAACCGAGCGCGATCGGGGCCCGCCTGCTTCACCAGTGCGTCGAGCGACTCGATCCACTCTTGCGTCTCCTGCGGATCGATGTCGGGAAGCTGGTGCTTGAACTCGTCGAAGATGTCGTGGACGTCGCGCATCTCACTCAAATCTTAAGGGCGCGCTCGATCGCTAGACTCGGTCACGTGCAGGAGCGTCCGCGACGCCGTCGGTTCCGCTCGCGCCGACCGAAGCCACCGCCTCGGGCAACCGAAGCCGCCCCGGTACGAGCTCAGCGCAAGCCGGAGGACCGCACCGACCGCCGGCCTGTTCGCGCCCGCGATCGTTCGCCGTCGCGTCCGCGGGACGAGCTGCGGGCGGGGACGCCGTGTGTGATCTTGCTCGATTGCCGCGAAGGCGAGCCCGACCGCACCGGCGCCACCGCGGTCTTCGAAGGGTTCTTCGATCTCGAGTCGGGCGAGTCGCGGCGGCCAGGCGGAGGCGTGCCGAGGCTGCGGGTGGCCGAGGAGCGACTCTGGGGCTTCGAATGCTGGTGGCGCGTCGACACGGAGCGTGCGGGTCTGACGGCGGCCGACCGCGAGCAGATCGAGACGTCAAAGCGTCTTCTCCGGGGTCTCCTGCGCGACGCGCGGCGAAGCGGCCTGCGCGGCCTGCCTGCGAGGACTTAGGCCGGGGTCACCTTCTCTGCCTGCGGCTTTCCCCGGCGGGGGTCCATGCCCTTCTCGTAGGACACGCTCTGTCCCTCGCGGAGAGTGTCGAAGGCGTCGCCTTCCACCTGCGACCGGTGGAAGAAGATGTCTGAGCCGTCCTCGGTCTGAATGAAGCCGAAGCCCCGGTCGCCGACGAGCTTCTTGATCGTTCCGTTGGCCACTTGTCCTCCACGTGCGCGGGCACGTCCGTGCTATTTGGGGAAACTGTACGCGTTCCCGGCCCCGCGGTACTAGGACCTTTCCGGTACGAGCGCGCACCGGGCCTGTGACTAGGCCGGACGGCCGGACCCGCCGACGATGCCCCTTACCGCGCGCGTGGGTAGGGACGAGAAAGGGCGCGCGGAGCAGGGGAGCCTTATGCGCCGGCCTCGCATCCGCTTCTGGCAGAAGGTCCTCGCCGCCCTGCTCATCGTGGGCGTGGCCCCGATTGCCCTCGTCAGTTTGGTATCCATCCACGGGACCCGGAACGACCTGACCTCCCTCGGCGTGACGAACATCCGCCAGCGATCGACCTCCACCGCGAACGCCATCGACGCCTATCTGCAAAGCCGGCTCGGGGACATCGTCCTCGTCGGCAAGCTGCCGGACATCGTCCGCTACTCCAGCAACCTCTCGGACCAGAACGCGAGGAACGTGGCCCGCACGGCCCTCGCCGCCGCCGCGGCGCGGTCCCCTGAGTACGAGTCGGTGGCGGTCGTCGACCCGAAGGGCACGATCGTCGCCGCGTCCATCCAGACCGACGAGGGGACGAGCGTCGCCTTCCGCGAATACTTCCTCACCGCCCTGAAAGGCACGCCGTACGTCAGCGATCCGTCCTACTCCGTCATCACCAACAAACCGGCCCTCTTCTTCTCGGCGCCGGTGGCCGCCAACGGCGTGGTGGTCGCCGTCGTCCGGACCCGCGTGAACCTCGCGGCGATCTGGGACATCGTCGAAGGAGATGCCGGCTCGGTCGGCAGGGGCGCGCACTCATTCCTCGTCGACGACTACGGGATCCGCCTCGCCGTATCCGAGACCAAGGGGCAGCGCGAAAAGGCCGAGTCCCTGATCTACAAGCCGATCGCCCCTATCGACGCGGACACCGTGAAAAAGCTCGTCGCGGACAGGCGCTTCGGGCAGCTCAAGCCGGAGCAGCTCGTGATCGACCCGCTGCCCACGCTCAAGACCGCGCTCGACGCCCTTCCGAAGGGCACCGGAGCGGACGCGACGTTCGCATACGGCGCCGGCGGCGACGAGCAACGCGGCGTTGTCACGCGCCTGGTCACCAAGCCCTGGGGCTACGTGCTCGCCGTTCCGCTCGCGACCTATACGAAGGCGGCCGACAATGCGACCTTCGACGCGATGCTCATGCTCGTCATGGGCGTGCTGCTCTCGTTCGTGATCGGCATCGTCCTCACGCGCTCCCTCGTCGGGCCGCTCCGCCGGCTCGTCGGTGAGGCGACGCAGGTCTCGACCGGGGACATCGATCTGCGCGAGGCGCATTTCGACACGCGCTCCGGGGACGACATCACCCATGAGGTCGCCTCCGCGTTCGATCGCATGCTGAACGCGCTGCGTTTCTACGCCCTCGCTGACGAGGCGACGAGCGGAGAGGATTGAGGTGAACGCGCTCGCCCTGGAGCTCCTGGGCGTCGCCAAGGAATACCTCGGGCCGGCGGCCCCGGCGTTCCTCTCGCGCGAGCTGCACGCGCTTGGCGTCAACGCGAACAACGTCGAGACCACGCACGTCCTTCCCCTCGCCGAGCGCGCGCGGATCGCGGCGACGAGGGTCATGGACAACAAGAAGGCCGGCGAGTTCGCTCAGGCGCTCGCCCAGCGCGGGGGACGAATCGGCCAGACCAGGACCACCGGCGACCACCGCCTCGCCAGCGAGGCCGCCGCGAAGCTCTTCGCCAGCGGAAAGCTCCGCCAGGCCGAGGGCGCGTATCGCGAGCTCGTGAACAAGCACGGCGACGTGGACTCCTACACCGGCCTCGCGCGAACCCTCGTCTCGCTGGAGGATCGGGACGAGGCCCTCAAGATGCTGCGCGACGGCGCGGCCGCGTTCGCGAAGCGGGCCGACCGCGTGAGCGCGATCGAGCTGCTCGGAGTCGCGGTCCAGATCGCGCCGTCCGACCTCGCGGCGCACCGCCGCCTCGCGGCCGCGCTCGCCAACCAGGGCGACCTCATCAGCGCGTGCCAGGAATATGCGCGCTACATCGACGCGGCACTCGCGCAGCGCGACACACGACGCGCATGGCTCGAGCTGGCCTATGGCCGGGAGACCCTGGGCGACCTCCCGCAGCTTCTCGCGCTCGCGGACCGCGTGGCCGCGGCGCAGGGCGGGGCGATGCCGACGCCGCCACCGCCTGTTCGCGTCGCGGCCACACCGTCCGCGCCCGCACCGTCGCGACCGGTCGTCCAGCCGACCGCGCAGCCACAGACCAGGCGACCGGCGCCGGAGCCCGAGCCGATCCATCCGTCCCCCGCGACGGCGCTATCGCACGAGGCCGCCGTGGAGGCGAAGCACCGCTCCGCGCTCGCGGCCGCGGTGCAGGCACGCACGCGGGGCGAGGGGAGCTCGGCGGTCGTCCTCAAGAACGCGGAAACGCTGACCCACGCCGAGCGCACGGACGTCGCGAGCGCGTCGGACTGGCGCGCCCGCGCCGGCCTGAACGGAAGTCCCCGCACCGAGGTCGTCGTCGCGCCGCCGAGGCGAATCGGGCGGATGCCTGTCGACCCGGAGCCGGAGCTCGCGCGCCTGGTCCCGCGCGCGGGCGCGCTCGAGGACGCTGCGGTCGCCGATCTGCGCGCGACCATCCTCATCGGCGCGCAGGACCAGCGGGCCTGCGAAGCGGCGCTCGACGCCGCGCGCAAGCTCATGGCGCTCCACAAGATGCAGGCGGCGTCCGACGTGCTGCTCGACCTGATTGGGTCCGGGTTCAGGGACCGCGAGGCGCAGCGTCTGCTGATCGAGGTGAACTGCGAGCTCGGCCGTCGCGAGACCGCTCGTGAGAAGTGCGAGCTCCTCGGGGCCGCCTACCGGCTTGATGGCCAGGGCGCCATCGCCGAAGACGTGGAGCGGCTCGCGAAGATCCTCTAGGGACTCGCGAAGCTCGGGCGCGGCCCGCCGCCGCGATCGAGGAACGGCCGGAGCAGGAACGTGATGACGAGACCGGCGATGAAGCCGCCGATGTGCGCCCAGTACGCGACGCCGGTGGTCTGCTCGCTCACCGCGATCGAGCCGATCCCGCTGATGAACTGCAGGAGTGCCCAGAGGCCGATCATCACGAGCGCGGGCACGGTGGCGATCCGCCCGACGTAGCCGAACATCACGAGCACGCGCACCTGGTTCTGCGGGAAGAGCACGAGGTAGGCGGCGAGTACGCCGCTAATCGCGCCCGACGCGCCCAGGCTCGGGATGACCGAGCTCGGATCGGTCGCAATGTGCGCGAGACTCGCGATGATCCCGCAGACGAGATAGAAGACGAGGTACTTGAGTGAGCCGTACGCCGCCTCGATGTTGTCTCCGAAGATGAAGAGGAAAAGCATGTTGCCCCCAAGGTGCAGCCAGCCGCCATGCATGAACATGGACGTGAGGAGCGTCAGCCAGATCGGATCGGGCCCATCCGCCTGAACGATCGTCTCGGTCGTGCCATTTGGCAGGGTGATCGGAGTGGGACCGATCAGGTCGGTGCCGGTGGTGATCTCCTTCGGGATCGTGCTGAACGCCATCGTGAATGCATCGTTCGGCAGCTGCAGGAGCACGAAGACGAGGACATTGATCGCGATGATCGCCAGGTTGACGTAGGGGAGGGCCGGGCGGGGATGGGGCTCGTCGCCGACAGGGATCACGGGAGCATTCTCACCAGACTGGCGAACGAGCGCCAACCCGGCATGCCGGGAGGGCCGTCGGCCCGCGCGGGTACGGGCCGTGCTTCCGAGTTTTCCGATGCGGATCGCGAGGTTCTGCGGCAGGGAGCGGTTGCCCGGCGGGCTGCGCCTCTGGCGGCGGCTGGCGCGCCGCGCCGCGTTCAGCGGCACGCTCGCCGTCTACGGGTACGGCGTCGGCGGACGGCCCGGCGGCGCGCAGCGCAAGGCCGAGCGCACCGGTGTGCAGGACGGGATGGTGCTCGCGGACTATGAGCCTGGCCTCATTCGGGTGTGGGTGCCCTGCACGTGCCAGGCCGCGGACTTCGACGCCGACCAGCTCGCCGAGGACCGTGAGGACCCGCTCTCGAGCTTCGCGCACGAGCTCGGTCATCACGTGCAGCGCCGCAGGCGCGGTGAGTACTTCAACGAGGCCGTTGCCGAGCGCTACGGCCGACTCCTCCTCAGGGAGTTCGGCGTCAGATGACCGTCATGAGACGTGCGTGAACGTGATCTCCGGCAGCGCGGTCGTCTGAACCCCGGGGACGAGGGTCAGCCGCGGAGCCGGTGAGGAGCTCGGACGCGGTGGGTTGCCGCGCCGCGTTCCGACCAGCGAGGGGATGGGCGTCGGTGACGCCGGGGAGGAGTCCGCGGGCTTGTCGGCCACCGGCGGCTGGAGCGGCGCGGACGGGTTCTTCGCATGCGCCGTCGTGTACCCGTACGCGCCCGCGAACACGATCAAGGTCGTGACGAGCGACGCGAGCTTGAGCGCCCAGGCCGGCATCTAGGCCGGCGCCTTCGTGAACGGCACGCGCTCGAAGCTCTCGCCGAGGATCGCCTTCGGGTCGACGCCCAGGTGCGAGCTCAGGATCTCCTGGTACACCGCGCGGAAGTCGACCGCGTAGCTCAGGTTCCCGAGCTGGTCGAGCTTCGTGAGGCTCGGCGTCTCGCCGTAGATGCCGCCCTTCACCGGATCCCCGATGAGGAAGACCGGCGACGCGGTGCCGTGGTCGGTGCCGCCGCTCGCGTTCTCCTTCGGACGCCGGCCGAACTCCGACCAGGTGGCGATCATGACGCGGTCGGCCATTCCGTACGCGGAGAGGTCGTCGTAGAACGCGCTCACCGCGGCGTCGAGGTAGGCCATGAGGGAGTCGTGCCGGTTGAGCTCGGTGTAGTGCGTGTCGAAGCCGCCGAGCGTCACGTGAAGGATCTTCACCCCGGTGCCGGTCACGATGAGCTCGGAGGCGAGCTGCAGCGCGGCGGCGAGCTGGTTCTTGCTCGAGAAGACCACCGGGATGCGGTCGTTGTAGTTGCCCTTCGGCACGTACTTCGCCGCCGAGGTGCGGAGCTGCGCGACGGTGTCGCGCACCGTGCTCATTGCGGTGTCGAACAGCGCCCCGTAGATGCCGGGCGTGCCCTTGTAGAGGGTGCCCATGACGTTCTCGACGTTCTGCCCGCCCTGAAATGTGAAGTTCTTCACATCGTCGATGACCGTGAGGGTCGCCTGCAGGTCGCGCAGCGCCCCGGGGACGTTGGTCGTGCCGCAGGCGCAGCCGACGAGCGGGTGGCCCATCGAGTCGTAGTTCAGCGCGATCGCCTGGCCGAGCCATCCGTCCTGCTGCCGGCGCGCCGGGTCGGCCGTCTCCCAGACGCGGATCGAGTCGAAGTGCGAGAAGGACGGCTTCGGGTAGCCGACGCCCTGCACGATGCCGACCTTGCCGGCGTCGAAGAGCTTCTTGATCCCCTTGAGGTTCTCGTGGAGCGCGAGGTCCTTCGAGATCGGCTGCGCTTTCGCGGCGGCCGCCGAGAGCTGCGGGCGCATGTCGCGGTAGGTGGAATTCGCGATCGGGATCACCGTCTGGAGGCCGTCGTTGCCACCGGCGAGCTGGATCATCACGAGGACGCGATCGTTCTGCACGCCGGCCGACTTCGCCGAGAGCACGGCGCGCGCGAACACGTCCGGCACCGCCGCGTAGCCCGCCGCCAGCGCCGGCGCGCCGACGCCGAACACGAGTCCGTTGCGGAGGAAGTCCCGCCGCGTGAGTCCGTCGGTGCCGCCGAGCTCTTTCATCGCCACACCTACCTACTTGAGCTGGAATTCCGGCGACGCGAGGAGGATCAGCCACCGCGTCGCGTCGTCGGGGGACGAGTTGAGGAGCTGCGCCGTCGCCGGGCTCACGACGCCGTCGAGCTGCGTCATGTGCGCGTCCTTGAACGGCGGGATCTTGGCCATGCCGGTGAGCGTGGCCTGCACGAAGTTCACGCGGGCGAGCACGTTGTTGCTCGAGATCCAGCTCGCGTTCGATGGCCAGCCGCCGACCTCAGGCGGGTCGAAGAGCGACTGGCCCATGCCGTCCCCGGCTGTCGCGATCGAGCGCGCGAGGGCGGGCGCCTCGAGGGCCTTGGCCATGTTCACCATCAGCTCGATCGGGCTCTTCACCAGCGCGCGATAGCTCGTGGGCTGTATGAACTCCGGACTCGTGAACACGTCGCGCATGAGGGTCTTCACGTCGTACCTGCTCTTGCGGAAGCCGTCGGCGAGCCGCTTCACCTGAGCGTCCGCGGTCTGGTCGCTCACGAACTCGCGAAGGACCTTGGTGACGATGAACGGCGCGACCGAGTCCTGGGTGAGGATCTTGGCGAGGACGGACTTCGTGTCCCACTGCCGGACGTCTCCGAGGAACTTCACGCCCCCGACGTAGGAGCGCTGCTGCTCGAAGACTCCGGTCCTGGCGTCGTCCGGCTTCAGGTTCCTCGGGACCTGGCGACCCTGCTCCATCGCCTGCTTGACCTGCGCGTCGTAGATCGCCTGCGTGATCGGCTCGCGCCAGCCGGAGAGCGCCCTGGCGGCGGAGCGCACGTCCTCCTCGCTGAACGTGCCCACGCCCATCGTGAAGAGCTCCATCAGCTCGCGGCTGTAGTTCTCGTTGGGATTCCGGCCGGTCGATTGCGCGAGGTCGAGGTACCGCAGCATCGCGGGGTCGATGGTGACTTGGTAGAGGATGTCGCCGAGGCTGCCGACGGCCATCTTCCGCCAAGTCAGGTTCTGCCAGTACATGAAGGGGAACTGCCCGTTGACCTTGCGGAAGTCGCTCGTGAAGTGGCCGTGCCAGAAGAAGGTCATGCGCTCGGCGAACGGGGTCGGCGCCTTGAGCATCCAGTCGACCCACCACGTCTGCAGCTCCGCGGGGCGGATCGGCTTGTCGCGGCTGGCGTCGTCGCCGCCCGGGAGCGCGGGCGGTTCCACGGCCGGCGTCTCGATGAGCCGATCGACGGTCTTGCTGAAGCCGTCCTTCACCGACTGCTGGTATTCCGCAGGCGTCGTTCCGAAGGTCGCGCGGCGGAGGAGGTGCGCGACCTGCGCTTCCGGTCGGTCGAGAGGCGAGATCCAGTCGACGGTGGTCGGCGTCTGTCCGGGCAGCTCGCCGAGGTTGTGGAGGCCGAGCACTCGTGTGAGGGCGAGACCACCGGCCGCCGCGGTCGCGCCGATCAGCACGTGGCGGCGACGGAGCCCTCCCGGCGCGCGGCGCGCTTTCTTGGCGGGCTTTTCGGTCGTCGGCCCCTCGTTCATGCGACCTGTATATCGCGCGCCGGGTGGCACGGGTTCCCCCCGCCGTATGGGATCGGTGTAGTGATTGTCAGAAGAGTGTTAGACGGCGTTCGTCGGTAAACTGGCTGTAAGCGGAGGCGACGGTCGGCCCTTCGGGCCCCAGCGTCGCCGTCGTCGCGGCGCCACCGCGAGCAAGCTCGCGTGGCCGCCGCTCCTAGGCGACGTAGCCAAGTGGCAAGGCAGAGGTCTGCAAAACCTTCATCGCGGGTTCGATTCCCGCCGTCGCCTCAGCGGGTTCTTTGGCGTTTCGCGAGAAACGAGCACCGCGCGGAGCTCGTCCCCAGCAACTGACCCCAGCAACGCGCTCGCAAAGGAGGCCCTGTAGCCTTCGCACCTGTGGCGAAGCGGAATAAGAGCCAACCGATCGAAATCGTCCGGCACTACGAGCCCGACGAGGAGCGGATCCGCACGATACTCATGTTGCTTCTCGCGCGGGGCGACGACTACGGCTGGCAGCTCCTACGCGAGCAGGTGCTGGCGGAAGAAGTTTGCTCGGAGTCCGCTGCGCCCGAGGACTAGAGCGAGGGCAGTTGGCTTCGCGGCGTATCGACCAGGGACGGGTGGCGCGTTGGCTCTTATTGAGCCTCGAGTCCGATGAGCCGCGATCCCGGCTCGAGAAGCGTGACCACCGCGGTGCCGACGGCGCCTTCTTCGAGCTCGCGCTCGAGAGCCACTTCCGCGCGCGGCGTGTGCCGGTAGCGAAGCCCATGCTGCCTTCAGGTCGACCGGACCTCCTCATACACGACCCCGGCGGCGACGTGTATCTGGAGATCGCCACGGTCTTCGACGAGCCCTTCTGGGACGAGGCTGAGCGTCGCTCAGAGCTCGTCGCGGGCGCCGTGCAGCGTGTGGTGAGTCCGTACTGGATCAGCCTGCAGATGCATGAACGCGATCTCCCGCCGGACATCGCCCCGCGCAAGGTGCGCTCGTTCGTCCTGCGCATCGTGGCCGAGACGAAGGCTGGGCGATTCCCGCTCGAGCGGACCCACGCCATCCCCGGAACGCGCGCGAGCTTCCACCTGTGGGGCGATCGTCCTGAAGAGACGATGCCTCTCGGCATCACGCGCTCCGACGTGCGGGCCCTGAACGGGCATGTGCAGGTCGAGCGCGCCCTCAACGACAAAGCCGCTAAGTATCCGGAGATCACGGCCGCGGGCGTGCCCTACGTCGTCGCGATCTGCAC
Source organism: Candidatus Limnocylindria bacterium (assembly GCA_036002305.1). Taxonomy (GTDB): domain Bacteria; phylum Chloroflexota; class Limnocylindria; order P2-11E; family P2-11E; genus 3-1-20CM-2-70-9. The sequence goes on along the minus strand of DASYTL010000020.1, from coordinate 31,443 downwards.
GAGCTCTTGGTTCGCGATCGGTGAGGAGCAGATCCTCTCCGGCGTCTATGGGACTCGGCAAATCACGATCTACGTGCCTCAAGGGCCCGTCGTCGGCCCGATCCCCTCACCGTCGGAGACGCGGCGCGGCGGCATGCTGGCGCAACGGCCGGATGGCGACTTCAACAATCGAGAGATCTCGGCCGTGCTGTACGTCTGGGAGGACTTCGAGACCAGGGGCGAAAGTCGACTGCGGGCAAAAGTGCTCCACCATCCGGATCCGCTCGTGCCGCTACCGAGGTCCGTCTTCGCGCACCTACCCCAGACACAGTTCCAGCGCATGGATGATGACCACGTGTCGATCGAGTTCACGAGGGAGGACACGGAGCTCGAGCTGGACTAGACGGTCGGCGTATCGTTCCCTTGGCGATCCGCCGCGCGGGCCGGCCACGGTCACCGTCAGCGGTCAGGACGCGAGAAAGAGGCTCCCGATGGAGCACCCGCCCCCCTTCTGGGCCGCGAGGGCCCTCGCCGAGTTCGTGCGCGAGCGCGCCTCCTGGCGCCGCACGAAGGCAAAGCAGTTCCCCGACGACGAGCGCAACCTTACGTCCGCCGACGCTCTCGAGGAGCTCGCCTCGTATGTCGAGAAGCTCCCCGACACCGACCGAGATCTCATTGAGCTGATCGAACTCGACGCCTTCGACGATCGCGATCGCTTCATAGCGAGCCATGAGGCGCGTCGCGCCACAGCGCGGTGGGGCCATGACTCCGACTCGTTCATGCGACCCCGAGACGTAATTCGTGATCTCGTCGCGATCACGCGGCGAGCGCGCCGCAAGCCGGCGCGAGAGAGGACTTCACCCATGACGATCACAGCAGCCGCTGCGCCGATGACGGAGTATCTCGAGGCCGTCCTGATGCATGCGCGCGCCTGCTCACGTCGGGTAAGCGCATCGTCCGACGCCATCTTCGAAGCCGCAGGCCAGAAGGAGGTCAGAAGCCACCACAAGGCGGTCTCGCTCAGCAGCCAGGAAGTCTCACACCTCTTCTCGGCGATCGTCGAGCACGAGAACACGGTCGGCGACTTCATCGCAGGGATCGCGCCGGCCGCCGTCGATCAGGCACGACGTGTCGGAGCGATCGCCCCGGGGTACTTGGGCGATCTTAGAAACCTCGAGCCCGCGGAAGTCGACGCCCTCGTGCGCCCGATCTTCGAGGCCGCGGACATCACCGGGGACTTCATCCCGTGGCAGGAGCGCTTCCCGGACCTGGCGCCCTCGGACGAGGTCGCTCCAGACCAGGCCTGAAGCAGAGTGGCCCCCACGCGCATCTCGAACCTTATGAGCCCCGGTCTCAGTCGACCGGGGCTCTCGCATCTATCCTCAGCGCTCGTGGATCCAGCCGCGATCGGTTTTCTCGGCGTCCTCATCGGCGCGCTGATCGGTTGGCTCGCCAGCCTCGCAACGGCGCGCAGAGCTCACGAGTACGACGTCGACCTGTGGCGGCGCGAACGCGAAGCCCAAGAGGACGCTCTGCGGAAGGCGCTCGGTGAGGAGATGCGCGGCAACATCGCCCTCCTCACGACCGCCCGGCAGAAGAGCCATCACGGACTCCTCGAGCGCTCGAGCTGGACGGCCGCCGCCGGTCTCAACTTCCGGCAGGATCAGTCGCGCAAGGTCGTTATGGCCGCGTACGTCGCCGGCGCTCAATACGACACTGCCGTCCGCCAGATCCCGCCGATGGGCGGGGGCAACATTCGGAGCGAAGCGACGAACCTTGCGTCCGACCTGGCCAAGGACGCACTCGATGCGTTCGTCGAGGCGGAGCGTCTCTACGGCGCAAACGGCGAGGACCAGGCGCACCCCAATCCCTTCGCACAGAGGGCAGCGGAACGCGCCGCGGCATCGTCCCGCGAGCGCACGCTGCGGGCACGGATCGGGCGAGCGGTCGCGGCGTTCAGGCAAAGCCCGAAGTGATGACCGAGGTGCAGCTGCGCTTTCTGCTCGACCGCATCGCGCGCGCAAATGTCGAAGATGACCGCAGCGCAGCGCGAGCTCGTCGCGCGGCACGTCCTCGAGAGCGACCCGGATCTTGCGCCGACGCTGCCGGCACTCATCGCCGCGCTCCGGACCGCGAAGCGCGTGCAGCTGCCGCTGCGACGCGACAGCGTCGGCTAGGGGCCGCGTTCGAGCAGCGAGGCCGGGAGCGAGAGCTTGTCGGCCTCACGCGGACTTCGCGACCATACCGGGACGGGCTCCGGTCTTCGGGATCGGGGCCCGTTTTCGGTTGATCATGTCGAAGTCCTGTCCCACACTGACGATTCGTCTGCGAAGACGACGAGCCATCGCGGCAGGTCGTCGCGGTTGGCCGAGGCTTCGAGCGTTCCGCGTACCGACGTAATCAGGGTCGCCGGCGTCATCAACTCGATCATCAGCTGAGCACGCTGCACCGCTGTCACGCCGATCCCCCGCTTGCCAAGCTCGGCGACCAGGAAAACCCGCTCACTCTCCGGAGGTCGCGCGACGCGTACCTGAATCCTCTCGCGTGCGAACATCAGCTCGAGGACCTCGTCGTTCAAGTAGACCCCGTAGTCGATGAAGCCGAGCAGCAGGTCGGCGACGTCGGCGGGTGCGAGCGGGAAGATCGAGAAGGGTGCGATCCCCGCGATCGTGTTGCGACGGTCGTGCATCCGACGGAGTCCAGACGTCCACACGAATGGGAGTCGCCTACCAGGCGCCCACCAGCCGAGCCGACGTTCCATCTGTTCGTGCCCCGGCTTCGCGATCTCCTGAACGCGACCCGCCGTGCGGGTGAGGTCGATCGCGATCAGTGCGATGCACGGGGACGGTGACACCCAGGCGAACCCCTTGCGGTGCGCGTTCGCGATGAGGTCACGGAGCGGAGCCAAGAATGTCCGATAACGCTGCGGGAGCCGGAGGGCCGCCAATCGTTCGCCCTGCGCGAGCGTAGGGTGCTCACCCTTCTGCAGAAACTCGATCACGCTGTCGAGTCGTCGCATCTGCGCCGAGCTCGGGTCGGCTCGACCCGCCTTGACTTCGATGATGTCCGCCTCCAGATCGCCCGACCGCGGCCACCGGACGACGGTCAGGTCGCCGTGTCGGAGCACGTTGGTCAGGTCGTTGTGCAGCGTCAAGATCCCACGCTCCCAGAACGATCCCATCGCGTTGAGCTCAGCATCGAGACCGCTCCCTGCCGCTAAGCGACCGACGCGCCGACCCTGCCCGAGCACGGTGATAGCGAGCCGGTCGTAGCGCAACGCCTTCCACACGACCCCGTCGGCGACGCACCGGATCGCGTGCTGAAGGCTCCGGTACAGCCGCTGGTGTCGCTTAATCAAATCGAGGCGCCGCTGCAGCTCGAGGACGACGCCACGATCTCCGCGGGCGACGGCGCCCCTGATCTCGAGCTCGACGCGGCGTCGCTCCGCTGGCAGCGTGTCAGCGATGGTCTGCCGAGCCCAGAACTCAACCAGCAGAGCGCGCTGGACCTCGAACAAATCGTGGAGGGATCGCGCGCGCTGAAGTCGCAGGACATGCTCGGCGATCTTTGGACGGGCTTCCTGGTAGAGCGGCTCGGTCAGCAGCAGACCCTCGTCGCGGATATCGCTGGCGCCGTGCCGACCGACAAGGGGACTGTCGGTCAGACGTCCTGCTTTCTGGCCAGGATCTCGTCGATCGCGATGATCATCGCGTCACGGAGTCCATGCGGCAGCTCGGTAGAGGCGGCCGCAGCCGGCGCGTCGAAGTGATGCCCTCGGCGCAGGTCGAGATCCAGGTTGTTGATGTGGCTCGAGTACGGATTCCTCACGAGCTCGGGCGTCTGGCCCGAGTGCACGAGGGCCTCGACGTCAGGGCCGGTCGAGAACGTGAACAGGTCCTTGATCCCGGTCCGGCCATCGGCCTTGAGCCAGTAGCGCGCGGCGACGTACACGTTGAAACGGGTCGAGTAGCTGGCGACGAAAGCGGAGACCGGTGCATAGGGTGGCGACGGTCGCTCGAGGGCGAGCTCGAGATATCGGTCGATCGCGTCGAACGCCGACCACGTCGCGTCGGCGAAAGCGCCGTACGTCGCGATGGTGGGAACCGAGCCGTGGGGCCAGATGTCGCTCATGTGCTCGTCGCGGACCGTGCCGATGAGTCTCGCGAGCGCACCATCTCGGACGAGGCGCTGGCTGCCTTTCATCCGACCCACCTATGGCGCTCGAGGAAGCGCGGCGCCTGCGACAAAGTCTACCGGGTGTTATCACGGCAACGCGAGCGTGGGATGCCCACGCGCTGCCTCGAGTAGGAACGCCGGCACGACGACATCGGCGGCGGCGAACTCGTAGATCGCGACCGCGCGAGGACGAGCGAAGACGAGCGGCGGGTTCCCCAACCTCATGCCTGATGCGAAACGATATCGCTCGTCGTGACCCGCGGAAGCGCTAGAGCGCTCGGGGGGCTCTGCCCCCCGTCCCCCGGGCTTCAGCGATCCCCTAACCGGGCGTGGGAGAGCCGCACGGATCTCCGGAGAGGACGACGAGCTCGTCTAGGCGCCGATTCTGGTCAAAGTGATAGGAGCCTCTGCAGCCGGCTCGGCCAGCCATCGACGAGTGCTGAGAACGTCATCTGCGCGTTGTTGATCTGCCTCAGTTCGATGCCGATCGGCGGGCAGTTGTAGGCGATACCGTCAGGCATATCGGGACCACCGCAGCAGACGTCGACGCGGACGTCGGTCCGGACCCTGCCCTTCCAGAGATTCCAGAAGTGCTTCTCCGCGCCACGCCACCCGACGATGAGCACCCGCGTGGTCTGCGGGATGACCTCCTCGAGCAGCTCGAGCTGCGACGTCGGGCACTCGGCCACGGCCTTGCGCTGGAGCGGGATCGATAGAGCGGGAACGATGATCTGCTCCGGGCCGCCGAGGCTGGACTGCCGCGTCGTTGCGCCGATGCGGCTCCACTCCTGTCCCCAGACTTGAACTTCGCCAGTGGGCTCGAGCTCGGCCGCGCGGTCAATGATCTGGCTGATATTCGGCGTGTGTTCGAAGACCGCAATCGAACTCGGGCCACAGAGGCGAAACCAGTTCACTGACCCGTGGAACTTGATGAGGTGATGGGGTGCGCGAACGTACGAGTCGATCAGACCGCGCCACAGGCCGAGCTGGTCCTCGAGAACTCGGTCCAGAAGCATGTCGTAGTTGAACGTCACGTAGCAGACCGCCTCGTTGGCGTCGCGAGCCCACTCACGGACCTGGCCGACGAGACGGACATAGTTCGTCACGCCGCCTTTCTCCTGACTCCAGGTGAGCTCCGTTGTCCCGATAAGGTCGCGAAGGTAGTACCGGATCGCCATGAGATGGCTGTGGTAGAAGGAGTCGCGGTCTGCCAGATCGCGCATCTTCTCGAGCTCCTGCTCGACATCGGCACCGGCCTTCACCGCCGCACGAAGGCGGTCGACCGCGAACCGCGCCTTCCGGTGCTCGTTCAGCAACGGCGCATACCTCTCGTCGAAGAGATCGCGCGCAAGTGGTGGACGGTCGCGCTCGGGCGTCCCAGTGGGCGGCCCGCCCGGCCATGAGTCGAACGAGGCGCCGGCGCCGAGGATCACCATCAGCACAGTCGGTACTCTACGGACGCGCCTGACGGCGATAGACTTCGATCGACGGAGCCCGGATCTCGGCGGCCTCAAGACGTCGAGGTCCGGTGGCTCCGGCCTTACCGCTTGAGGAGGGAAGGCCATTAGCGACTCGCAAGCCCCGACCGTCCAGAATCTCTCCGACGAGCTCGATCTATTCGCGCGCGAGCTCGATGAGCTGGCGCCACGCCTGGAAGAGGATGCGCGTCGCCTGAAGTTCGAGGGCGGCTACCACGCTCTCGATCCAGAGGAGCGCCCGCGGCTCCTGCGCGAGCAACGCCGGCTGAATCGCCTCATGGCCATGCGACGCTGCATTGATGTCGCGCGTTTCGTCAATGCGCGTGGTGCCCAGTTCGGTCGGCTGCACGTGAAGGAGCTGGCGGACGAGGTCGTCGACCTGGCGGGCCTGCCCGGCTTTGAGCTGACGCCGCGGACGTTCGTGTGGCTCGCGCGATCGAAGACCTCGCTTCTGCACCCGCACCACGCAACTCTCGCGCAGGAGTTCGCGCCCGATGAGGTCGGGGCGAGCCCGATCACACGCGAGGACGCGACTGACGTGATCCGCGCGGAGACGGGCGTCCTTGGGGATCAGGCAGTGGAGACGACGATGGCCAGAGGCAAGGGCGGCGCTCCCTACAAAGGGGACACCGCCGTCGCCCTTGTCAAGGACGCCATCTCACACCTGATCTTCATCGCAAGTCCACTCGGCCCGAAGCAGATCGACAACGCGATGAAGGAAGACATCACTCAGAGCGGCCGCGGTCGGGAGGCGGGGACGTTCTCTCGTTATCGCCGCGAATACGGGCAAGTCCGGGAGCTCCTCGCTCAACTGGCCGTCGACTTCGAGCGCGCGAAGGGCGATCTGCCCTCAAAGCACATCGAGCAGAAGGTTAGGTTCCCGGAGATCGTCGCCCAGATCCGCGCTCTTCTCAAAAAACCCGGAGAGAACTCCACAGCCCAATAGAACTGGCACGATTCCGCGCATGGCGTAGTCGTCTCGGCCGGTTCTTTCGGGGTTTTTTCATGCACGCGACGCCCTTGGACGAGCCGATGCTTTGCGCGTGCTCACCGACCAAGTTAGGTTCGACGGCCCCGCGATCCGAAAGCGTCGCGAAGCTCGCGGACTAACGCAGGAGCAGTGCGCCCGCCTCGCGGGCTGCTCTCGACAGCTCTGGGCGCAGTGGGAACGGGCCGCGGCGGAGGCTCTGAGCGAGAAGGACCTTACGAGGATCTGGGACGCCTTCCTCGCGGCCGACGCTGCGATGGACGCAGACGGCGAGGAATCCAAGTGACTGACGGCCCCATCCAGTGGCGCTGCGGCCGCTGCTCAGAAGTCATCGACGATGGGGACGGCTACATCGTGATCGCGTTCAGCGAGATCCGGGCCCACCTCGCTATGCGGACCCTGCCTGGGGCGCGCGGCTGGCGCGTCGTGCACCGGCGGTGCGACCGCTGGCCCAGAGATGGTTACGAGATCAACGTGGAGCGCATCCGTACGGCGCGCGATCTCGCCGACTGGACCCGTCACCTTGCGGAGAAGGCATGGCTCGCGCGGAGCAATTGGACTGAGCTCTCGCGTCGCGCGGCAAGTGCGCTGGAGTTCGCGTGATCGGGTCGGCGAGACGCTGGACTCTGGCAGGGACGATCGCGCCGGCGCACACGCGCGGCACGCTCGACGTGCTCACCCTCCGCGATCGTCTCAGCGCGGCGCTGCTTCAGATCTGGGAGCGCGACGACCGCGGTGAGCATCGCGTAGAGGCCGCCATCCGTCTCGAGGCCCCGCAGCTCCTCGAACTCAGCGCGCGCATCGCCGCGATCGCGAAGGATGCGCCGTGAGCGTCCAGGAGGCGACGCGCGCGAGCGCGACCGAGATCATCGCGGCCCTCGCGTGCGGACGCGCATGCTGTGAGCCCGCGCGGCGCAAGGGCGCCGGCAACGTCCACTGCCCGGTCCCGGCTCATGGCGGTGACGATCGACCTTCGCTGAGCGTCACTGGGGCTCACGGGACGACGCTGGTGCACTGCCATGGCGGCTGCGAGCAGGACGTCGTGATCGCCGAGCTCCGCTCACGAGGCCTCTGGGCTGATCGCTCGCCGGCGCGACCGCCGATGTCGCGCGCGCGCCGCACGTTCGATGAGCTGCCAGTCATCGACGCGCTCTACCCATATCACGCGAAGGACGGGTCACCCGTCTATCGCGTGGTGCGCTACGCCGGCAAGCGGTTTGAGGTCCAGCACGCGGCGAACGGCTCGGGCTGGATCCGCGGGCTCGGTGGCGCCGAGCTCGTGCCCTACCGCCTTCCTGGCCTCGCCGGCGCGCCGCTCGAGGCGACTGTGCACGTCGTCGAGGGTGAGAAGTCCGCCGACCTGCTGACCTCGCTCGGACTCGTCGCGACGACATCGCCGTTCGGCGCCGGCAAGTGGCCCGCGCCGTGGGGCGAGCGCTATTTCCGCGGCCGCCGCGTCGTCGTCCTGCCCGATGCGGACGAAGTGGGCCGAAAGCACGCCCGCCAGGTCGCGGAGTCCTGCGCCGGTCACGCGGCGTCGGTACGCATCCTCGATCTCGGTGGTCTCGAGCACAGCGACGTCGATGACTGGATCGCCGACGGCGGAACGGTGAGCCAACTTGCCGAGCTCGCGGCGGCCGCGCCTGAGTACACGCGCGCAGCGGTCGCGCGCGTGGAGTTCCCCTGCACGGACATGGGCAACGCGGAGCGCCTCGTGGCGCGCCATGGCGAGGATCTGCGATACGTCTCGACGAAGGACCAGTGGTACGTGTGGGACGGTCGTCGCTGGCGGGCCGACGACGTCCGCGAGATCGAGCGGCGCGTCAAGGACACGCACCGCGGAATCTACGCCGAGGCGGAGATCGCAGAGGGCGCGTCACGTCGCAAGGAGCTCGCCGCGCACGCCGTACGCAGCGAGGCCGCATCGAAGGTGAGCGCGGCGCTCGCGCTGGCGCGCTCCGACGAGAAGATCGCGCTGCGCACGGAGCAGCTCGACGCGGACCCATTCGCGCTCAACGTGCTGAATGGCACGATCGACCTGCGCAGGGGCGAGCTTCGTGCGCACCGGCGCCAGGATCTCATGACGAAGGTCGCCCCGGTCGAGTACGACCCCGACGCGCGTCTCGATCTCTGGGAACGCTTCCTCGCGATGACTTTCGGCGGCGACTCCGAGCTCGAGAGCTACGTGCAGAAGGCGGCCGGGTACTCGGCGACCGCGGACACTCGTGAGGAGGTCATGTTCGCCGGCGTGGGTCCCACCGTCGCCGGAAAAACGTCGTTCGGCGAAGCTCTCGGGGCGACCCTGGGCGACTACGCGGCGCGCGTAGATCCCGAGACGTTCCTAGCAGGGCGACGCGACAGCGGCCCTCGCGCCGACGTCGCGCGCCTCGAGGGCCGTCGTCTGGTGATGGGTGTCGAGATCGAGGAGGGCCGTCGTCTCGACGAGGGCCTGGTGAAGCAGCTCACCGGCGGGGACACGGTCGTGGCTCGGCATCTCTACCGCGATCACTTCGAGTTCCGGCCGGTGTTCAAGCTTTGGCTCTTCGCGAACGAGCGCCCTCGCGTGAGCGACGTCGACGACGCGATCTGGCGGCGAGTGCGTCTCATTCCGTTCGTGCATCAGGTTCCGCGGCAGCTGCGAGACCCCGAGCTCAAGGCAACGCTGCGCGACCCCAGGATCGCCGGGCCCGCGATCCTCGCATGGATCGTCGCCGGGTGCCGCCGCTGGCTGGCCGAGGGACTGGGCGCAGCTACGGTCATCGACAGCGCGACGGAGCACTACCGGGCGCAGATGGATCCGGTCGCGGAGTTCATCGCGGAGCGCTGCGTGGTCGAGGCGGACGCCTGGGCGACGATCGAGGAGCTCTACGAGACGTACCGGCAGTGGGCGAGCGGCGCCGGCGAGCGGCGTCCACTCTCAAAGACGCAGTTCGGCGCTCGCCTCGAGCGGCGGGGTCACGCAGCCGACAAGGGCGCCAAGGGTGTACGCATCCGGCGCGGGATCCGGCTCGCCGATCAGCAGCGCTTCGCCACGGCCGAGCAGGAAAACGAGGTCCCGCTGTGATGCTGGGTGGCGCATGGGTGGCGCTTAGGAGGCAGTGCTGGAACTTCTCTATAGAGAGAGATATAGATGAAGTTACAGACATAGGCTCTAGGCGCCACCTGAGCGCCACCTCGCGCTCGTCAACGTGCCTCCCCACCTCCACCAAGTCCGAGCCGGGCGTCGTCCGCCCGGCCGAGCTCCTTTCCACCACGCTCGTCCTGGTCACGGGTGACTTCGACGCGGCCAGGACGGCGGGGTCGGCCTCCGCCGCGGGTACCCCCGCCGCCTTCTTTTTCCGCGGACTCGATCGCGCGCCGAGGTCCTCCCACGCAACTACTTCGACGCTGTTTTCCAGGAGGCGCAACCCCATACGCGAGTGGAGGCGCAACCCTATACGCGATTGGCGCGTCCACAACCCTAAGGCGCGAACCGGCCGGCCCCCGGTGGCCCGGGGAACGCAGCAGTGATGGAGCCGACGGCGGTCCGCGTTCAGCCGATCCCTGGCCGGTGCAACGCCCGGCTGCGGAGATTCTGAGATGAGCCCGAGGAAGGTCGACTTCATCTGGAAGCCCGAGTGGAGCATGCGCGCTCGATTCAGCGGGATGGCGCATGAAGCGATCTCCCTGCTCTTCGAGGCCGATCGGCTACTCGCCAGTCCGAAGGCGCCTCCGGCGCTGCGAGTAGCGCGCGATCGCGTCGCAAAGTCTGTGATCGTCGAAAGCGAGGAGATCCGCCCGGGCCTGTGGGCTGAGATAACTGACGACGACGCGCTGCATCTCCGGATTCAGGTCGATGGTGTGGCCGAGCTCGAGGAGGCGCTCACGAGCGCCGCCTTGCTGTCGCTGTCGGAGCCGGCTGGGTCCGCGGAGGAGCCCCGATGAAGACATATGCGGTGGCCGTACCGTCAGCGCTGGCTCCGCGCGCCGCCGTGGCGGCGCTCGTCGCGGAAGCCCGCGAGCTCATTGCCATCGCCGATCGTCGCATCGACCGGCCAGGCGCGGCGAAGGCTCTTCGCGTCGCGCGCGATCGCGTGTGGCACGCGCTCGCCGCCGGCGAAATCGCGCGCTTCGAGATCGAGGCGGATCTCAGGAGTGACGCGATCCTCTTCACGATCCGCGTCCGCGGCGTCGCCGAGCTCGAGAAGGCGCTCTGGCATGACGTGCGGCGCGCGTTCACGACAACCGCGGCTCGAGCCAGCGCGACAGAGGAGGACGAATGAGCGAGCTCAAGACGCGCGAGCTCAAGGGCGTCGAGATCCTCGACGTCGGCACGTGGGAGACGGCCACCGGCATGTTCGCCGTGACCGAAGAGGACCTCGACACGCTCGTCTCCAACTTCGACGCGACCGAGAAGCGGAGGAGCGCATGGGTGAACTGAATCCGCGCTACTGGATCCGGCGAACGGTCATGCAGGACCGACTCACCGGCGATGTCGAGGTTCTGGACCGACGCGTGGACCGCCTAACCGGTGACGTCGAGGTCGTCGATCGGCGCCTGATCTCGAAGGCCGGCGCGAAGTCCCTGCTCAGAGAGTCGAGACGATGGAGGAAGGAACGATGATCACGATCACCGCCCGCATCAAGCAGGCCCTCGGCCTATCCAGCGACGCGAGCAACGCGGAGGCCGCGGCCGCGGCGACGCGTCTCCACGCGGAGGTCGACGTCGCGAAGGCGATCGCGGAGCGACGGCTCCACCGGGCGCAGCGCGGAACGATGCTCGCGCTCGCCGCTCGCGACTTCGCGACATTCCTGACGACGATGGCCGGGCTGACGGAGGTCATCGGCTATCCCACCGCCGCCGCCGAATTCGTCGCGCTGACGCGATCGAAGGTGAAGTCGTCGAACCTCACCGTCGCCCAGGCGCAGACCGAGATCGCGCGTGAGCACCCAGAGCTCGTCCGAGAGATCGACGACGAGCGCGCGCGCCGGCTCCGCGCGTCCGCTCAGGCCCGCCACGACGCCGGCGATGTGCTCGCTCGCAAGTTCCGCGAGCACATCGCGACGGGCACGGATCCAAAGGCGGCCCTCGCGCTCGTGGCGAAGGAGAACCCTGAGATCGCGCGGATCCACGCCAGCGAGGCCACGACCGTTCATGCCATGCCGCGCCGGCGCATCCCGCCCGAGCCGGAGGCCGAGAACGACGGCGGCTACGACGCGGCGATGCGCCGCCTCGAGGGCTTCACCGGCGAACCGCGCGCCGGCGGCGGGTTCCGCGATGCGGCCGCGGGCGCGGCCGAGTAAGGAGAGTCATGTGAAGACGTACACCGCCACGACCAACATCACGCACGGCCCGAAAGGGCGGATCGTGCCGCCCGGCGAGGAGCTGATCCTCACCGAGGACGAAGCAGCGCCGCTCGTCGAGAGCGGCGCGGTGCAGGTCATCGAGCGGACTCCCCACGAGCTCGCGTCGCTCGGCTCGGCAGAGCTGCGCCGGCGTCTGGGAGCCATCGACAAGCGCCTCGAGCAGGCTCGCGAGAAGTACGCCGATTACGGAAAACTCCGCGACGCCGCCGTCCGCGAACTCAAAGACCCTCCGCGGCCGCGCCGGACGTGGCGAGGACGTGCGGAAAGAGCTCGCGAAGGCGGAAACGCGCAGCAGCGAGCTCGAGCGCTCCCTGAAGGAGGCCGAGGCAGCGCTTGAGCTCGAGGTCGAGGACACGCGCGAAGAGGAGTCCGCACTCCACGCCGCACTCGCGGACGCGATCGAGATCGAGGAGCGGGCCCGCCGAGAGGCGGAGGCCGCGGCTGCGGAGGCCTCGCGGATCGACCAGCGCCGGCGAACCATCCAGGCAATCGTCGAGGCCGCGAACGCGATCGCCACCGACGCAGGCCTCGCAGAGCGGGGATGGCGCTTCCGCGAGCTCCCGAGTGCGATCTCGGAGCTCGGAGAAGACACGATCACGCGCCGCGCGGGTCTGAAGATCCTGAGAGACGGTCCGCTCTACCGGATCGAGAGCGCGGATGCGTGAATTCATCGCGCGCCTCTTCCGACGTCGCCGGCGGCCGCGGTCCGCTGCCGACGTCGCGCTCCGCATGCGCGTGCTCGCGATGGCGCTCCGGTACGAGCGAGCTCGCGTCGCGGCCGCGGCGGAGATCCGCGAGCTCGTCCTCGGCGAGCCGGTCGTGACGCAGGACCCGCGGAACCTGCGGATCCGCATGGCCGACGAGGAGGCGCGCTGATGTTCCGACGAGATGCGATGGCCTTGCCGGCGGACGTCACGATCGCGCTGCCGACGAAGACCTTCGACTTCGAGATCGCGAAGCCGACCGGCGCGCTGTGGTGGCGACATGTTCGTGTCGTGCGTCGGCGGTTCGTCGTCCGCGCGCGACCGCTCGAACAGATCAAGGCGATCTTCGAGGCGCTCGACCGGCTCAGTCGCGAGCGTCGGCTGTCAACAACGGCCGACCTGTGTTTCGTCGTCCTCGGTGGCGCGGAGCGCGATGCGTCGTTCCTCACCGAGGAACAAGCTGATCTCCTCTGGCAAGCCTTTCACGAGGTGAACCGACTCGAGCTCCCAAAAAAAGCGGTGCCGGCGCAAGAGCTGGCAGCCGAGACCGCGGAATCTCCGTCGACGATCTCATCCGCCGACTCCAGATCCAGCCCTTCGGCTTCGGGAGAGAGCGAGTGATGCAGATGCCGGCGCCCGAGGCGATCGCGTTCCTCGAGCTATGGAAGGAGATCCACGCCCAGGAGGATCCCGGTGCCTAACCTCAACTTCAAAGTCGGCGCCGACATCAGCGGCCTCAAGCGCGGGCTCGCCGAGGCGCGGCGCGAGGTCTCGCGCGGGTTGGGGAACATCTCGCTCCCCGGGATCGGCGGCGGGCTGCTGAGGGGCGGTATCGGGGCGACGGTCGGGCTAGTCATGAAGAGAGCGGTCGACGACTACGTGAAGCTCGCCGGCGCCGTGCAGAAGTTCGGCGCGACGGCGCAGGCCTCGGCGGAGCGGGCGTCGACGCTCATCGGCGTCGCGCAGCAGCTCGGCATCGAGACCTCGACGCTCGAGGGCGCCTTCACGGCTCTCAAGACCGCAGTCGCGAATCACCCGGAGCAGTTCAAGGCCCTGGGCATCGCGCTCGAGGGCGCCGATGGGCGCGCACGAAAACTCATCGACGTCTTCGCTGACCTGCGAGCGCGGCTCGCCGGCGCGACGAAGGATGCCGGCACGCTTCAGGTCGCGCAGGAGCTACTCGGCGGCGCGTACGACGAGCTGCTCCCGCTGCTCGGTCTCACCAACGATGAGCTCGCGGAGATGGGGACGCGGGTCTCCGAGCTTGGAGGCGTGATCGACCAGGAGGGGATCCAGAAGGCGCAGGAGTGGCAGACGCAGGTCAAGGAGCTGGAGCTCAACTGGACCAACTTCACGAACACGTTCGGTCAGTTCGTGGTCCCCGGACTCATCAACGGCCTGCAGGGGCTCGGCCAGGCCTTTGACACTTTCGGCAGCGCGCTTCACGACTTTTGGGAGAACAACGTCCAGGGGACCGCGCATGCGTTGAGTGGAGGCTCGCTCGGTCGTGAGTTTCGCAACCCCCTCGATGTGGTGGGCGAGGCGATGGACGCGGCACAGCGGCGCCACGACCAACTCGTGGCCCGCCAGAGGGCGACCGCGGCCGCAGTCGTGAACGCAGGCGGTCGTGGAAGCGGTCCCGGGCTTGGCTTCGCGACGCAGCGCGCTCTCGGCGGTGGCCGCGACGCGGTCGCCGATGCCATCCACGACCAGATCGACGCGATCCGCGATCAGGCGAAGACTCAGGAGCAGGCGACGCGCGATGCCCTCGAGGCATACACGCGCGAGCGCGAGGGAGCGATCGACACGGCGCGCAAGGTCGCCGACGCCTGGGACAAGGAGCGCCACAGGACCATCGACGCCCTCCGCGCGGAGGAGGACGCGTCGCAGAGGTCCTACCGCGCGCGCATCGACCAGATGCGCGAGGCGATCGCGACGCGCGAGCGCGAACGCAATCACGCGATCGCGGCGATCCGTGAGGAGATCGAGGCCGAGAGCGCAGCGTTCGACGCGCGCGAGGAGCAGCGCTCGGCGGAGCGCGAGGTGCTCGAGGAACGGCTGCGCGCGATCGACGAGCAGGACCGTGCCGAGACGGCGGCCGCGGAGCTGCGGCAGGCCCAGGACGAGCTCGCCGCGGCGCAGGCCGACGAGCCGGTGCGCGTCCGCAGCGAGTCGCTCGAGGAGTTCCAGCAGCGCCACGACGAGTGGGTCAAGCGCGTGGCCGACGCCGAGAAGCGCCTCGCGGAGGTGCAGGCGCAGCAGTCCGAGGACGCGGCACGCGCGGCCATCGAGGCGCAGATCCGCGCGCTCGACAACGCGACGTCGACCGACCGCAAGGAGGTCGAGGTCAGGCGCGCGACCCACGACGAGAAGATCGCGCTGCTCGAGACGGAGGCGCAGGCCGACCGCGAGCGGACCGATGATGCGATCACGCTGCTGCAGAAGCGGGCCGACGCCGAGAAGGAGCAGTTCGACGCCCGCATCGCGCTCCTCGAGGAGGAGGCGGCCCTACGGAAGACCGAGGACGACGCGCGGGTCGCGGCGATGCAGAAGGAGCTTGAGGCGCACACGCAGCAGGTGAACGACGAGCTCGAGGCGAAGAGGAGAGAGACCGACGCGACCATCTCGGAGCTCCAGAAGCAGCTCGAGGCCCATCAGCGCACCGCCCAGGCGATCCGCGACGCGCACCAGAACATCAACCGGACGATCACCTACACGGTCGTCATGAACGGCGCGCCGCCGACGGGTATCGGCGGGGGCACGCCGGGGCTCGTCGGCCAGCCGATCGTCGCCGCGCAGCACGGCCTCGACGCGATTGTCGGGCCGGGCTTCGGGGGCCCGCGGTTCATCTACGCCGGCGAGGGTGGCGCGCCCGAGGAGGTCCACATCGGCCCCGTCGGCCGCGGCCGCGGCGGCGGGCGCGAGGAGCTCCACGTCTACCTCGACGGCAAGGAGCTCAACAGCGTGATCGCGCGCCGCTCGTACCGCGACTACCGGATCAACGGCGGGCAGAACTGATGGCGCGCAAGCTGATCCCCGTCGGATCGACCATGCAGGGGTGGACGGGCAGTGAGGGTATCCGGCACCTCGACCGCAAACTCACCACGGGCGTCGCGCTCGGACTGGCGATTGAGTCGTGTCGCAAGGCGGCTAGGCGCGTCTATCGAGATCACGGCTGCGAGCGCCTGGGGCAGTTTCAAGGCGTCCTCCGCGTGCCGGGCGGGCAGATTCCGGCGATCGCGTTCCCGCTGCAGCTCGCGGTTATCACGGCCGAGGATGTCGTCCGCTACGAGGTCGGCCTTCCGGGAGGCATCACCGCCGAGGATCTCGATGCAGCTCGCACGGTGCAAGCGGCCATCGCATGACGGGGGCTGCCACGATCTCATCGGCGCCAACGATCCTGAAGCTCGTCCTCACCCCCGAGGAGGCGGCCAAGGTCCTCAGCTGCTCGCGGCAGTACGTCCACGAGCTCATCGCCCGGGGTGAGCTGCGGAGCGTGAAGCTGGGCCGGCTTCGGCGGATTCCGGTGGACGGCGTGCGCGAGCTCCTCGCTCGTCTCGAGGCGGAGCAGACTCCTAGCGCCGGCGCCCCGTCGAGGGGGCGACCGTGATGCCGCGAAGGTCGAGATCGTGGACCATCCACTTCGGGAGCTCGCCGGTGGGCGACATCTTCTTGAGCTCCTCGACGCTGATGTACCCCGCCTCCTCGCGATCGCGTCGGAGCTCGTCCTGGAGCTTCGTCAGCCGCTCGAGGACGTTGTCGGCGCGCGCGTGGAGGAGGCTGTTCCAGAGCGCGAGGAACTCGGGCGCGACGGCGAGTGCGACGCGGATCGCCTCGCTCGTGTTCGTGGCGATCCCGGTCTTCTTGATGCGCTCGATGTTCGCCTGGTCCCGATCGGTCAGGCGGATCGTGGTCTGCGTGCTGTCGGCGGTCATGGACGTCTCCGGTACACTGTTCTGGCTTCTAAGGCTCGCTCGGCCCGCGCCAGGTGCGCGGGCCGCGTGCTATCTGGCGATGGGCGCGGAGAGTGTGGGAATCGAACCCCTGCCGGACCTCTCGGCCCAGCGCAAAGCTTCTAAGGCTCGCTCGGCGCCCCACGCCTCTTGCACTCCGCATGAGTATCATCTTGACATACATGCTGCTTGTCTGTCAAGATGCCATACGGCGGCCTACTTCGGAGGTGCGACGTGAGCAAGCGGGGCAACGGCGAGGGCACGATCTACCAGCGCGACGGATCCTGGGTCGCGGCGTACACCGACGCCGCGGGGAAGCGGCGCGAGCTTTGGGCGAAGACCCGCAGCGCCGTCGCGGATCGACTCAACGACGCGCTCCGCGCACGAAAGAAGGGCGAGCCCATCCCGGCCGCATCAGGCACGCTCGCCGCCTTCGTGCCGGTGTGGCTCGAGGGCCAGACCGTCGCGCGGAAGCGCGCGCGGACCATCCGCCGGCGGGAGCAGCTGCTCCGTCTCCACGTCGTCCCCGTCCTGGGCCGCGTCCCGCTCGCGAAGCTCGCGCCCGAGCACCTGCAGCGCCTCTACGCGCTCAAGCTCGAGACCTTGGGCGACACGACGGTTCATCACATCCACGCGACGATCCACCGGATGCTCGAGCACGCGCTGCGCTCGAATCTCATCGGACGCAACGTCGCGGATCTCGTGGACGCGCCGGCGATCAAGGCGCGCGAGATGACGACGCTCTCGGAGGAGGAGCTGCGGCGCTTCCTCGACGAGGTCGCCGGCGACCGCCTCGAGGGCCTCTATGCGACTGGCGTGACGACGGGGATGCGGCTATCCGAGTTGCTCGGCCTGCGGTGGCGCGACCTCGACCTTGGGAAGCGCACGATCCGCCTGCGCACGACGCTTGAGAAGTACCACGGCGAGATCGATTTCGTGGAGCCCAAGACGAAGGGCTCGCGCCGACAGATCGATCTCACCAGCACGGCAGCCGACGCGCTGCGCCGACACCGGATCGCGCAAGCGAAGGAGCGGCTCGCGGCCGGCGCCGCGTGGACCGACCTTGACCTCGTCTTCACGAACGAGCTCGGCGGGCCAGTCGCGGACCAGACCTTCCGCCGCGGCCTGCATCGTCACCTCGCGGCCGCGGACTGTCCGAGGATCCGGATCCACGATGGCCGCCACACCGCGGCGACGATCCTGCTCGGCCGCGGCGTCCACCCGAAGATCGTGTCCGAGATGCTCGGGCACTCGCGGATCTCGACCACGATGGATCTCTACAGCCACGTGACGCCGACGATGCAGCGCGCGGCGATCGCCGAGATGGAGAAGGCGATCGGGGGCGAGCGATGAGCGCGGACCCGGCAACCTCCCCAGCAACCCCGAGCGACGCGAGTCGACGCGAGACGACAGAGGACGCATGAAACCCGCACAGGCCGACGCCCGACGACACGCCACGAGCCCTGGCGGATATCTGCAAAACCTTCATCGCGGGTTCGATTCCCGCCGTCGCCTCAGATCCGAGCAAATCGCAAGATCCTGAGATTCCAGGACAGAGGTCAATTAGACCTTCGTCACGCGATCGGCTCGCGTCATGTGGTTTTCGTTGGTGTTTGGCGCGGCCAGGACAGAGGTCTGCCCCCGTAGGGCAAGGGTCCGCGGGACAAAGGTCTGTTGGCTGCGGCTGCAGAGTCTCATCAGCGATTAGGTCAATGTGAGACAAGCTGCGCGCGCCGATGGCGCGTGATGCAGGTGCGGAGGGCATTTGAGATTGCAAATTGCCATCTCAAAGGTGCGCTGCTCGGCTATAAGTTTGTGCGGCTGAGACTTTGGCGTGGTGCGCGTGGAGGCCACCGTGATCCTCTGGGCTACCGTTGGGCGGCTGACTCCCGATCAGACTCGATTAGACGTATGGGGGATTTCTAGGCTGCGGCGGCGTGGAGGGTTGGGAATGACTGATGAGCCGCCGACCTTCGGACCTGAGGGTGAGGAGCTCGAGCGGCTCAAAGGAACCTGGTGGGGACTCGAAAACTATGCGAGACCAGGGCGCCCGGAGGTTTGAGCCAACTGTCCGAGACATCGTGGACGAGGGCTTTGCGCTGATGCGCGAAGGGTCATCTCATCCGAGCCGTAGCGAAGGTGTTGAGGATTGGGAAGTCTGGATGTCGATCGCTTTCGCTCAGCTCTACAACACGGCCATGGCGGCTTGGGAGCTCAACTCCACGGGCTACTACATCCAGTCGCAAATGCTGGCGCGGCTCGTCACGGAGTACTTGGCCGTCGTCTGGTACTTACCGAACCATCCCGAGGATGCAAAGAAGTGGAACGAAGAGCGGAAGCTTCCTGAGGGCAGCGCACTGCTAAAGAAGGTGTTCGCCGAGGACGAGACGGTCGGCACGCAGTTCAAGCAGTTTCGTGAGTCGCTGCACAAGTTCTCGCATCTTGACTACACCGGATTCACGATCCTCCTCGGTGAGGAGGAAGACCCGCGAACTATTCCCCTCTATATCGGAGGAAGATTCGATCAGCACAAGTTCCAAGCCACGGCACGCCAACAGCTCCCGCTGATCGGTTCAATTCCGGCTGCGATGGCGCAGTGGAAGAGGGGGGACTTATCCCGAGTGGGAGGCTGCGGTCGACGCCTGGGTCAAGCGAGTAGCTAACGTGATAGACGAATACGATCGGCGCCAGGCGAAGACCTAGTTACTCTTTTGACCAAGTCATTGGCGAGGTCGGCGGTGAAGTAGAGGTCACGATCTCAACGACCTTCTGAAGGAAGTCCACAGCGCGGATCCCGACCTAGGCAATCGCTCCGATCGGAATGCGCCCGGCGCCACTTACCTCCTTTGAAGGAAGAGGTGTCACGGGTTCGAATCTCTGCGGCTGGGTTCGGCTTGGGGGCGGCTGACTCCCGATCAGACGCAGACTGCGACGAGCGCGCCGCCCCCTTAGGGATCGACATCCGGCAGCGACGCGAGAAAAGGAACAGCGTGGCGAAGAAGAAAAGTCCGCCCGAGCGGTGGGGATACGTGTTCTACGAAGAGCGTGGCGTCGCGCCGGCGTGGGACTGGCTGATCGGCCTGCCGGAGAACATCCGGGGGGAGTTCATCAACACCCTCGACGCCGTGCTACGCACTCCGAACCCGCCGACGGCCTACCTGCCGAATCGCTGGCACGCCATGAAGAAGGTCAAGAACATCGACATGGGCGCATACCACGAGGCGCGGGATCAGCACGCGGCCACGAACTACCGGCTCTACTGCCGCTTCGATCGCCTCGCAGCCGAGGTCGAGGAGTTGGGATCCCCCGTTCTGGTGATCTTGCGCGGCGCATCCAAGCCGCAGGGAACTGAGATGCCGGAGTCGATCTATAGGGAGGTACAGCTGCTTTGGGCGGCCTATTTCCGCACAGAGCGGCGCTGCTCCGCCATCGACTTCCCGCCCGTGGACCTGGATCCCAGCCCTTGAATGTGCGCCACATATATGTTACGGTCTGGCACGGGAGGTGCATGACATGGCGGCCATGAGAACGGCGACCCGGCCCCGCCGGCTGTCGGAGCTTCGCCGGCGCGAGACCGACGAGGAGCGTCTTGCGCGCCAGCTGAAGGTGCAGGCGCTCACGGCGACGGGTGCCCTTCTGGGTTTGTTCAACGAGCACCTCGACGCGAATGAAATCTCCAAGGCCGAACTCGCCAGACACATCGACGCTGAGCGAACCGCCGTATCTCGCCTATTGGGCGAGGATGGCAACTCCAACCCGACGATCCACACCATCGTTCGACTCCTGTGGGGGCTTGGGCTGCGCGCGGAGATCACCATCTTCGACCGCATGCCAGGCCAGAACCGTTTGGTCGAGGTCAATGACGAGCGCCGGAGCGCCGCGAGCTAAGTCGTGCTCGAGGAACTCGAGTGACCAGGGACCGGCCTACCAGTGCGCTGCGAATCACGTGCGATACGAGCGTCGTGATTGACGCGCTGAAGGGCGAGCGGGCCGCGTCGGTCAGTCTCTTCGAGGCCGTGCGCGCCGGCCGGATCGACGTCGCCTTCGCCACCCGGCTCGACGACGAGCTGCAGAGCTCCACGCTCGACGATCTCGCGAGGCTCCTCGGCGACACTGGGGTACTCGTCGCGACTCCCTGGCGTCTCGACTACGGGACGCTCGGTGTCGACACGATCCTCGGCGGCGGTGCTGGCGAGATCAGCCTGCCGACGTTAGAGCCGGTCGGGAAGCTCGGGGCGCTCGATAGTGACCACCTGGAGGCACACCGGCGCTCCAGCCGCGATGTGTTCGTGACGAGCGATCAGAACCAACTCAAGGCGGCTCGCGAACGCGGGATCCATGCCGTCACACCGCAGGAGCTCGTCGCCCGCCTGGGAGGTGCGAGTTGAGGATCAGCATCGACGGATGGACCGAGTTGCGCGACGAAGTCGGTGACGACCGCGCCCTCGAGATCTTGCGCCAGATGGCCGCTCGGTTGCCGCAGATCGTCGAGCGCGACATGCGCTCGGGCGGTCGTATCTACACGGAATTCGACCTCGACACCGGAGCCGAGACGGTCCAGATCACGCCGGTCGACGAATGAGCGCTCAAGGCGAGGGTCCGCGGCGTCCGGACACGACCAGGCGCCAGGCGACCGAGTTTCGGCGCGTCGTCGCGGCCGCGCGCGATCGTCTGCGCGCCGCGCTAGCGGGTTCCGGGGATCTGCGCGCAGTCGCGCGCGAGCTGCATATGCCACTCATCAAGGGGCGCTCATGGGCTTCGCAGGGCATCGCGAGGGCAGTCGCGGCCAGGCGTGGGGCTCGCTTGTCGAGCGCGCCACGCTCGATCTCGAGCGCGCGATGGGCGAGAAGAACGACAACGCGGTGCGCACGCTCGTGACGCAGGCCGAGAGCCTCCTCGCACAGGTGCTCGGGGACATGAACTCTTCGGGTGTGGGCTCCCCATGAGGACCAGTGGGTGCTCGCGAACTCCGTAAGCACGTCCGACCAGTGGCACCGCGTACTCCGAGCGAGCGGACGAGACGTCGAGACGTACTGCGGCAGGTCGATCCGCCTTCACCCGACGAACGCTGAGGGGCCGCGCGAGAAAGCTCCCGGGAACGCGTGCATGCGATGCTCCATCAAGGTCACGCAGGCGTGACGGCGTCGCGAGCGCTCGAACCCTATGGGGAAGATCCTGCCAGCGCAGCACGACGCCGAGACCAACCTACTCACGGCACCCTAGTCCCGTTGGCGCTGTCGGGCAGTTGCGCTTTCTTGCGGACTTCATTCAGGCAGAGGCCGACGGAGGTGACCCGGGGTTCGCGAAGCTCGCGGCTTGGGGCGGGCCTGCGCGAACCCGGAAGCACGCGGCGCTCCTCCGCGATCAGACGCACCTCTTGCTCAGGCGCGTGTAGGCAAGGAAGCGTCGAGACGCGTAAGACAAAGGTCTGCGGTCCGAGGAGGGTCAGTCAGAGGACGCGATTTCTGTGAATTTCCTCGGTTTTTCGAGTCTCGGCTCGCGAACCGAGCCATTGACTGCAAAACCTTCATCGCGGGTTCGATTCCCGCCGTCGCCTCAGCGGATTCATTGAGGTTTCCGCGACCCGGAGCGCGCCGGCGCGGCGCTGATAGCCATGTCGATAGCCATCCGCGCCTTGTTCCGATATCCAAACTCGACGATCAGCTGACCCACCTGCCAAGCGTTTCGACCGTCGCGAGACTCCGACGGCATCGCAGGAGGTGGGGGATGAACAGGCGACCGTACGGCTTAGGGAGCGTGTTTCGGTATCGCGGCCGCTGGCGCGGACTCCTGAGCGTCGGGAGGATCGATGGCAAACGGCGTCGGCTGTGCTTCGACGACGCGACGCGCGCCGACGTCGAGCAGCGGCTGGTCGCCGCACGCGACGCGCGTCGCCGCGGGACCCTTATCTGCACGACGCCGCCGACGCTGGGTCAGTTCGCGAAAGGCTGGCTCGAAGAGATCGCCGTCCGGCCGCTCACGCGCGTCAACTACCGCCAGAAGTTCGAGGGGCACCTCGTCCCTGAGCTCGGCGGCGTGCGCATCGACAAGCTCAGCGCGTCCCGCCTGGATGAGTTCTTTCGCGCCGAGCTGCGCGCGCGCGGTCCGCACCTCCATCAGCTGGCGCGGCCGGTTCATCACCCGCTGTCGGCGCAATCGGTCGCGCACCTGCGCACCGTCCTCCACACCGCGCTGGCCCAGGCGGTCCGCTACGGGCACCTTGCCAGCAATCCGGTCGAGCTCACCCGGCCGATCCCGGTCGCCCAGTACGAAGCGACGTTCCTCTCACCGCCCCAGGCGAGGGCGTTCCTTCGGGCGGCGGTCGGCGACCGGCTCGAGGCTCTGTACTGGGTCACCCTCTCGCTGGGCCTGCGCCAGGGCGAGGCCCTGGCGCTGCGCTGGCGCGATGTCGACCTTGCGGGCCGCACGCTCAGCGTGCGCGCCACGCTGCAGCGGCATCCGGGGAAGGGTCTGGTCTTCTCGGACCCCAAGACCAAGAAGTCGCGACGCACGCTGCCCTTGCCCGACGTCGCCCTGCGAGCGCTGCGGACGCACCGCGCGCGCCAGGACCAGGAGCGTCTGGCGGCGGGCGAGGCCTGGCGGGACCACGATCTCGTGTTCGCGACGAGACGAGGCCGGCCCCTTTCCGCCACGCACGTCATGCGCGCCAGCTTCCGCCCCCTCTGCGAGCGCGCCGGGATCCGGCCTGGCACCCGCCTGTGCAAAGGCCTTCGCTTCCATGATCTGCGTCACTCCGCCGCGACGCTCTTGCTCGCCGAGGGCGTGCCGCAGCGCGTGATTATGGAAGTCCTCGGCCACAGCCGGATAACCACCAGCGAACGCTACCTGCACGTCGCGACCGAGCTCGCGATCGAGGCCGCGGCGGCGATGGATCGGGCGCTGGGAGCGTCGTGACCGCGCCGGCGTGATTCCCCGAGCGGCGAGGAGGCGCGCCGAGCGATAGCCCTTCGGTAGTCCTTGCAGGGCCAGTCCTGTCAGGGACTCGGCATCGTGGAGCGATTGCATCTGGGTCGGTTCGGTTATGGCGCTTCGGGAGGACGACTACCTCGGCGGCGATGGCAACGGGCTCAGCCACGTGTCAGAGAACTCCTGAGCGTCGCGCCGCGCGAACGACAGCGTGGGCCGGATGGTTTGAAGCGCGGGACCGTCGCGTTTCGGCTCGCCGCCGCGCTCGGGAGGCTGCCGCGGCGGCGGATTAGCCGGAGCGCCAGTCGACGCGGCAGGGGGCACGCGAATGGATGCGCGGTGTGCGCGCGTTGCTCGCGAACGCGACGGCGATCGGGTAGTCTTCCCGTCGGCCGCGCCGTCTTCGCCCCCAGGGCCGGCGAGCATCCGCCAGGCGTGAAGCGCGAGCTCGAGGCCGAGTCGCGACCCGGAATGGCGATCGATCCCCCCGACGAGCTCGTCGATCTTCCGAAGCCGGTAGCGCAGCGTGTTGTAGTGGATCGAGAGGTCGCGCGCGGTCGCTGCGACGTTGCGCTCGTTCCTCAGGTATCGCTCGAGCGTCGCGACGAGCTCCGTGCCGCTGCCGCGATCGTGCGCGACGAGCCTGCCGATCGTGTCGTCACAAAAGCGTCGGAGCTCGGGATCGGCGACCAGCCGATGCAGCAGTCGATGGACCCCGAGCTCGTCATAGTGGATGATCGCGTCCTCGCCTTCGATCTCTCGTCCGATCGCTACCGCCTGCGTGGCATCGCGGAAGCTTCGGCGCAGGCCGGCCGCACCATCGCTCGGACGACCGATGCCGATCCCGACGCGAAGTTCCGGCGCCGCACGCCGGACCGCGTCGCGTAGCTGGCGCGCGACAGCCCTTGGCTCCGGCCGAGCATCGACAAGCAGCGAGAGGCCGGCACCTCCGGCCCACGAGATCGCGACGTCGCCGAGCGCGCTAGCGATCGTGCGCAGTAGCACATCCTCCACGGGCTTGCCCGCCACCGCGACGATCGCACCGGAGCCTCGCTCTCGGAGCTCGACCGCGAGCGCGACGCGGGGGATCCTTAGATCCCAGCCGAGGAGCCTGGCGTGCTCCACCGCGCCGTCGACCCAGCCGGAGCGGTCCGACACGAGTTCGTCCAGCAGCACCGCCTCGTAGCGACGCATCTGGAGCTGCATCGCCTGTCGATCGAGGATCCGCTCGAAGACCTCGGCCATGATCTCGTTGAACGACGCCTGCTCGGGCAGCTCGATGAGCGGGAAGCGGACCTTGTCGGCACGCTCGACCGCCCCCGGTGGCAGTGCGCAGAGGAAGGCTCGCGGCACGATCGCGATGGCCGCAAGGCCATGTGACTCGAGCGCCGGGACCAGCCGCTCGAGGGCGGCCGGGTCGTCGCGGATCGGGTACGCCGTCGTGAGCAGCAGCTCGTGCGGCTTGACGAACGGCAGAATGTCCGGGACCTCCATCACATTCACCGCTCGGATCGGCCGCTCCAGGCCACCGCTGCCACCGACCACGCGCGCACCGCTCAGGGAGCGAAGCCGCAGGGCCTCGCGGACCGTGATCTCTCCCCGCATGGCGATGCATGTTAGCGATACCTGACGAAGTACGCGCTCCGTTTTCGTCAACATTCGACGATGACCGGCCCGGCAAACGCGTCCAGGCTGGGTCGCAATGGCGAAGGAGCGCACGGTCGTCGTCGCCATCGGTGGAAACGCGCTGATGCCGCCGGGCGAGCTCGGCGCGGTGGCCGACGAGCTCTCGCATGCGCGGGTGGTCGCGCGCGACCTGGCGCGTCTCGTCGCTGAAGGCCGGCGCCTCGTCGTCACCCACGGCAACGGACCGCAGGTCGGGATCATCCTGCGGCGCTCCGATCTCACCGCGTCGCTCGACCCGAGCCTTCCCCGGCTGCCGCTGTCGTACTGCGTCGCGGAGACGCAAGGTGGGATCGGCCATCTCCTCGCGAGCGCGCTGCGCGACGAGCTGCGCGAGCGCGGCGTGCGCGATCAGGTGATCGCCACGCTGATGCACGCGGTGGTCGATCCGGCCGACCCCGCGTTCGCCGTGCCGACGAAGCCGATCGGTCCTTTCTACACCGCCGCGGAGGCGGAACGGATGGAGCGCGGCACCCGCAGGGAGCTGGTGGAGGACGCCGGCCGCGGCTACCGGCGCGTCGTGCCTTCCCCGACGCCAAGGCGCCTGCTCGAGGCGTCCGCCGTCGCGACGCTGCTGGATGCGGGGTACGTCGTCGTCACGGGCGGCGGCGGCGGCATCCCGGTCGTCGAGCGACCCGACGGGTCGTATCAGGCGGCCGACGCGGTGATCGACAAGGACCGGCTGTCGGCGCTCCTCGCCGCCGACCTGCGAGCGGACGACCTGGTGCTCTCGACGGCGGTCGATCGCGTCGCGCTCGACTTCGGCACGCCCGCGGAGCGAGGGGTCGCGCAGCTGACCGTCGAGGAAGCCGAGCGGCACCTCGCGGCAGGGCAGTTCCCGCCGGGCAGCATGGGCCCGAAGATCGCCTCGGCTATCGAGTTCGTTCGCGCGCACGACGGCCAGGCCATCATCACGTCGCTCGAGCACGTGCACGATGCGCTCGACGGCAGGGCAGGAACGCGCATCGTCCGCGCTTCCGTGCCGGCGTCAGAAGGAAGCCGACCATGAGCACGGCGGTCACCGATATCAAGCAGCGGATCGAGGCGGCAAACGCGGAGGCCGTCGGGCGGATGATCAGCGCCGAGCCGGTGCTCGTGGACATCGCGCCCGCCGGCGACGTCGTACCCGGGCTCGAAGACCGGATGATCCTTCACTCCGGTCCGCCGATCGCCTGGGAACGCATGTCCGGCGCCCAGCGCGGCTCGTGCATCGGGATCGTGCGCTACGAGGGATGGGCGTCATCGCCGTCCGATGCCGAAGCGCTCCTCGCCAGTGGCAGAATCCGCCTCGAGCCGAATCACCATCACCGATCTGTCGGCCCGATGGCCGGGACCATCTCCCCTTCGCTGCCGGTCTTCGTCGTCGAGGACCGAACGACGGGCCAGCGCGGGCACTGCCGCGTTGTCGAGCCGCGCCAGCAGTTCGGTGACTTCAGCGACGAGGCGATCGGCGGCCTTTTCAGCTGGGCGCACGTCTTCGCGCCGTCGATCCGCGAAGGCCTGCGGCGCCTGGGCGAACTGCCGCTCAAGCCGCTCATAGCCAAGGCGCTCCAGATGGGGGACGAGCTCCACAACCGGCAGGTCGCGGCGTCGAGCCTCTTCGCGAACGCGCTGGCCGCGCCGATGCTCGAGGCCGGAGTGCCCGCCGATCGGCTGGCGCCGACGCTGCGCTATCTCGCGGGTCACGAGGTCTTCTTCCTCGGCCTGTCGATGGCTGCCGGCAAGAGCATCAGCCTCGCGGCCACGGACGTCGCGTACAGCACAGTCGTCACGACGATGGCCCGGAACGGGACAGAGTTCGGCATCCGTGTGGCAGGCCTCGGCGACGAGTGGTTCACCGCGGCGGCGCCGCCGATCGAGGGGCTGATGATGCCGGGCCGCCGTCCGGAGGAAGCGGGGCTCGACATCGGCGACTCGGCCATCACCGAGACGGTGGGCTGGGGCGCCTTCGTGCTGGGCGGTGCGCCGGGGATCCTCAGCCTCGTCGGGGGCACGCCGGAGGGCGCGCTCCGGATCAGCCGGGACATGAAGGAGATCACCGTCGCGACGCACCCCGTCTACCGGATCCCCGCCCTCGGCTTCGAGGGAGCGCCGATCGGAATCGACATCCGCAAGGTCGTCCGGACCGGCATCGTTCCGATAATCGACACCGCGATCGCGCATCGGGAGCCCGGCCATGGGCTCATTGGCGCCGGGCTGGTCCGCGCGCCGATGGAGTGCTTCCGCAAGGCGCTCGTCGCGTTCGCCGCTCGCCACGGGTCGTCGTAGGTGGCCGTCCGCTGCGTTGTCCGTGAGCGCCAGTACTTCGACTCCGTATTCCTCATGCGTGTCGCGGACCGCATCGGTCGCGAGCCCGGCGTGGGGCAAGTGGCGGCGGTGATGGGCACGGCCGCCAACAAGGAGCTCCTAGCCGAGGCGGGCTTCCACTGCCCGGAGATCAGCGGAACGGGCCCGAACGATCTCGTCATCGGCGTGCAGGGCGAGCGCGACGCTGAGCTCGAGGCGCTCCTCGCGCGCCTCGACGACTGGCTCGCGCCCGAGCGCAGCGCGGCCGAGGCCAGCCGGCCACGCACGCTCGATCAGGCCGTTGCCCAGCTCGCTGGCGCCAACCTCGCGGTCATCTCGGTCCCCGGCCAGCACGCCGCTCGCGAGGCGCGCCGCGCGCTCGATCGCGGCCTGCACGTCTTCGTGTTTAGCGACAACGTCCCGCTCGAGGCCGAGATCGCGCTCAAGCGCTACGCCGCCGAGCGAGGCCTCGTGGTCATGGGACCCGACTGCGGGACGGCGATCATCGCGGGGAAGGGCCTGGGCTTCGCGAACGTCGTGCGGCGCGGTCCGATCGGCGTCATCGGCGCCTCGGGCACCGGGATCCAGGAGGTGACGACGCTGCTGGACCGCGCCGGCTCCGGGATCTCGCACGCGATCGGGACCGGCAGCCGTGATCCGTCCGACGATGTCGGCGGCGGCACCACGCTCGCCGCGCTCGATGCGCTCGATCGCGACGAGGGGACGCAGGCGCTCGTCGTCGTCTCGAAGCCCCCCGGGCGGCGAACGCTCGCACTCATCAGAGATCGCGTCGCCCGCGCCGCGAAGCCTGTCGTCGCCTGCTTCCTCGGCGCGGACGTCGAGCGCGGCGGCGCTCCCTGGACCGTGGTGCGGACGCTCGACGCCGCGGCCACGGAGGCCCTGCGGCTCGTCAGCGGCGGGCGCGGTGAGGTCCGAAAGGACGGCGAACGCGCCCCACAGGCTGAGGATGCGACCGCTCCACCGGCGGCCCCGCGACGCTACGTGCGCGGGCTCTTCGCTGGCGGCAGCCTCTGCTACCAGGCGCAGGACATCTTCGGCGGGGCCGGGATCAAGGTCCGCTCGAACGCGCCGCTCGAGGGGATGCTCCGGCTCGAGGATCCACGCCGCAGCGAGGGCCACACCTTCATCGACCTCGGCGCGGACGAGTTCACGCGCGGCCGTCCGCATCCGATGATCGACCCGCGCCTCCGGCGCGAGCGGATCCTCGCGGAGGCGGCCGATCCGGAGGTCGCCGTCATCCTGCTCGACGTCATCCTCGGCTTTGGGTGTGCACCCGACCCCGGCGGCGATCTTGCCGACGCGATCGTGCACGCGCGCCGCAGCGGAAGGCTCGATGTCATCGCGAGCGTGATCGGGACGCCGGCCGATCCACAGGGACTGGATCGTCAGGTCCGCGCCCTGCGCGATGCCGGCGCGACGGTCAGCGGGTCGAGCGCCGAGGCCGCGCGGCTCGCGGCCGCGATGGTGGCCGGCGCGTGAGCGAGCGGTTTGCCGAGCTGCTCGCCCGAGGGCCTGTCGCTGTGAACGTCGGCATCCGGGACTTCGCCGAGACGTTGCGCGTACAGGGTGGCGAGGTGGTCGACGTCGAGTGGACCCCGCCCGCGGAGGGGGACCCCGAGCTCCTGGAGATCCTGGACCGGCTGCTGTGAGAGCGTCGTGGACGGCATCGGTGGAGCCCGCTCTCTCGATCAGCCGCTCGGTGCGTCCGCTGCTCGAGGCGTCCGCGCGCCCCGGGATCGGGCTCGGCCGCGGCTACGTCGACGTCGGTGGCTACGTGTTGGCGCTGGTGCCGCGGGGCGCGCCGCGGCTGCCCAACGGCATCGAATCCGACGCCCCCGTCGCGGCCGGGGAGCACGTGCTCGTGGGCGACGGTGCGGTCCGCACGCGCTACGTCATGGTCACGGGCGGTCCGGAGTGGGAGCCCGTCCCACGTCCACGCGTCTTTCCGCGGATGACGGTAGAGGTCAGGCTCGACGTGGAACGGCTCGCGGGTCGCGGAAGCGGGCTCACGCCGTCGGGCGACGACATCCTCATCGGATACGTCGCGGGGCTCGCGCTCTTCCACGGTGACCGCGCTACGGCGCGCGCGATCGCGGCGGTGGCGCGTCGGCGGACGACGGCGCTCAGCGCGACGCTCCTGCGCCACGCGGCCGAGGGCGAGCTGCCGGAGCCCGCGCACGCGGCCCTGGAGCGTGGCGATGTCGCTCCGCTCCTGAGCTGGGGCCACTCGTCCGGGCGTAGCTTGCTCGTCGGTCTGGCGGTCGCGGCTAGCGACCCCGAGGCCCATCGCAGGGAGCACAGCGCGCGCGACGTCGCGCGCAGGGAGGCGGTGAGCGGGCGGGTGATGTAACGGGCGCGTTCGATCACAGCTGAAGGAGGAGGCCAATGAACCAGACCTATGCGGCACGCTGGTGGGTCGCCGGCGACTGGAACGCATTCCTCGGTCTCTTCGCGAACATCGTCGCGAACATGCTGGTGGCGGCGTCGCTCCTGTTGTTCGTCGTCCGCATCCCAGCGAACATCGTCTTCGGCCAGATCATGCCCGCGCTGGGCATCGCGGTGTTCCTCGGGAACCTCTACTACGCGTACATGGCGAGACGGACCTCGATTCGTGAGGGCCGTCGCGCCACCGCGCTCCCTTACGGGCCGAGCGTCGGCCATCTCTTCGTCGTGACCTTCCTCATCATCCTGCCCGTCTTCCGGTCGACGAACAACGCGACGCTCGCGTGGCTCGTCGGCGCGGCCTGGTGCGCGGTCGAATCGCTGACCGAGATCGTCGGCTCATTCGTCGGACCGTGGGTCCGGCGCAACACGCCGCGCGCCGCGATGCTCGCGGTCATGGCCGGCATCGCGATCACGCTCATCGGCATGGGCGCGGCCTTCCGCGTCTGGGAGGCCCCCTACATCGGCCTCGTCACGCTCGCCTTCGTCCTGATCGCCTGGACCGGGCGGACGCGCCTGCCGGGCAACATCCCGGCGGCGTTGGCGCTCCTCGTCGTCGGCACCGTCATCGCGTGGGTCGGCACCTGGGTCGGTCTCATCCCAGCCCCCCAGCAGATGAGCGCGCAGGCTGTCACAAGCGCGACGTCTGGGTTGCGCCTCGCGATCCCGGGCGTCAACCTGACCCTCGAAGGCTTCACCGCACTCGTCCCGTTCCTGGCGATCGCGATCCCGCTCGGCATCGGCGGCTTCCTCAACACCATGGACAACGTCGAGAGCGCCGCGGCGGCGGGCGATGAGTTCGACACGCGCGAGGCGATGCTCGCCGACGGCGGAGCGAGCCTCGTCGGCAGCGTCTTCGGCAGCCCGTTCGCGACGGGCGTGTTCGTCGGCCAGCCGGGCTGGAAGGAGATGGGCGCGGGCTTCGGCTACACGGCCGCGACGGGGATCGCCGTGCTCCTCGTGAGCGTCCTCGGGATCCTCTCGCTGTTCCAGGCGATCATCCCGATCGTCGCGGTCATCCCCATCCTCCTCTATATCGCGCTGGTGATGGGCGCCCAGGCGTTCCAGGCGGTCCCCGCTCGACACGCCCCGGCCGTCGTCATCGCGCTCCTGCCGTGGCTCGCCAGCTGGGCGAAGCAGCAGGTGGATGGCGCGCTCACCGCGGCCGGCACGAACGCCGTCCAGGTGGGCATCGACAAGCTCGCGGGACAGAACGTCCTCTACAACGGCCTCGCCGCGCTCGAGCAGGGCGTCCTGCTCACGAGCATGATCCTCGGCGCGATGACGGCCTTCATCATCGAGCGACGTTACCGCGCCGCAGGCATCGTGGCTCTGATCGCCGCGGCCTTCTCGTTCGTCGGGCTCATGCATTCACCGAGCATCGGCATCTTCGCCAACGGCTGGGCGCTCGGCTACCTCGTGCTCGCCGCGATCATCTACGGCGCGGGCCTGCTCGCCCCG
>DASYTL010000019.1:0-1616 GCA_036002305.1 Candidatus Limnocylindria bacterium | reverse complement strand
CCGTACGAGACCGCCGACTTCCCGTCGAGCGGGCCGCCATGCAGCTTCACGGTGACGCTCGCGCTGAACTTACTCACCGGGACCGATCGGAGAATCGGCCTCCTCTTCGTGCCTTCTGCTGCTTGAGTGCCGCGATGCGGTTCTTTTCCTGCTTGTCGCGCTTGGGCCCCCTCTGCTTCGGCACCTCTAGTAGCGCCGCGCCGGACGCCGCTGCTCGAAGCAGTCGCTACAGTAAACCGGCTTGTCGCCACGGGGCTGGAACGGGACGCGCGCCTCACGGCCGCAGTTGCTGCACGTCGCGGTGAACATCTCGCGCTGGCCGCCGTAGCCGCCGCCACCGCCGCCGTAACCGCCGCTCGAATATCCGCCGCCACCGCCGCCACCGCCGCGTCCACCACCCTGCGCGCGACGCGCGGCGCGGTCGGTCGGACAACGGGTCGGGGCATTCTGGAGACCGCGGCTGGCATAGAACTCCTGCTCGCCGGCCGTCCAGATGAATTCCTGCCCGCAGTCCTTGCAGGTCAGGGTCTTGTCTTGAAAGCTCACGTGGGGATCCTCCATAGCTCGCGGCCCACTTCTAGGTTCGTGCGAGCCAGGGAGCACCCTTGATTGTAGGGCTTAGGTGCGAACTCTCGCGGGCTGGAGCGCCTTCCCCGCGCGCTCCAGCGTGTAGTAGCCGATGGCGATCGCGGCAGCCCATGCGGGCACGGAAATGAGCGGCGACGTGAGGTCGGTGCCCGAGAGCAGCGCGTGCAGGAAGAGCGTTACGAAGCCGACGTAGCTCAAGCGGTGGAACCACTGCCACGCGCCGTTGCTCATCGCGCGGCGAAACCACGTCGTGACGAGGACGATGATCAAAACGTCGACCGAGACGGTCCCGAGACCGATCGCGAGCGTGCCGTAGCTCATGAGGAACGGCACGAACACATCGAGCACGCCCACCTTCGCGGTCGCGTCCAGGAGCAGCGCGACGATGTGCGTGAGCGCGGCCGGGATGACGATCCACGGGGTCCAGTCGTGGAGCGCGCGCACCGCGCGGTTCGACGCGAGGAAGGTGAGCAGCCGCGTGCGGGGCGCGATTCCGGTGAGGACGGCGATGCTGAGCGCGGCGTATGCGGCGAGCCCGCTCGCGCGTGCGAGCTCCCAAAAGACAAGATCCATCTACGAGCTCTTTGTCGTCGTGACGGCCGTGCGCGTCGTGGTGCGCACGCTCGACGCAAGCGACGTGGTGCTCCTGCTCGGGTCGCTCACGGAGACGACCACCGGCTGCAACGGCGCGCTCGTGATGTAGAGGTGCGAGCTCGCGAAGCCAAACGAGACCGCGAAGATCGAGAGCGTCGTGAGCGCTGTCCCGACCTTGAGCGCCCACGCGGGGACGGGACCGGACCGCTTGCGGCCCGGCCCCGTCTTGGGGGTGAGAGGGAGGGTGTGGGTGTTAGCGGCCAAAGCCCGGACCCGCGGGCCGGGTCGAGTCGACGAGGCGCGCGATGCGGTCAGCAAGACCGTTGTTCAGCTGCGTCGCTTGATCGGCGGTGATCGTGCCGGCGGCCTGCGCGGCGGCGATCTTCGCCTTGGCGTCCGCGTTGAGCGCGGCGACGAGGCCGTCGCGGGACTTG
>DASYTL010000018.1:0-1998 GCA_036002305.1 Candidatus Limnocylindria bacterium | reverse complement strand
TGTAGGGACATACAGGAGTCCCGGTCCGGCGTAGTAGACGCCGAGGCGCGACCCGTCGGACCAGCGTGCGGTCCAATTCGGGTGGAAGGACTCGCTCACGAATACGCCCGAGGCCGCCGCGCTGCGGATGTCGACGCGCTTAGGGTCGATCCAGTGCATCTCGGAAGTCGCAGGCCGGGCGGCGGTGGCGGAACCGAGCATCTCCATGAGAAACCTTGTTTCCGCGGCGCTCGCCTTGCTCTTCGCGTGGTAGAAGAGGTTGCCCCCGACCCAGAGCACCCTGCCCTTGCCGATCGCGCGCTCGGCGATGAGCGGTCGGCCCTCCTGGGTGATGATCGCGCGGGCGTCCGGCCGAAGCCCTGTCCCGATCGGCGCGCTCCACGGCCCGCCCTCGTAGCTCGCCGCGGCGAAGTCCGCAACGCGCACCACAGCAGGGTCGGCGGCCAGGTGCCAGGCAGCGATCGCCTCGCGGACGGAGCCTTCGACCGGCCAGAACGCCGAAAGGGACGCGTCCGCGCTCGATCCCGCATCGAGGATCACTCGAGCACCACGCCGCGCTTGCGGCTCGAGCAGTAGCGCGGCACGCGCGTCGTCGCCCACACGTCCGGCTTGCACCACGACCGCCTGCGCCCGCTCGAGGAGGTCAGCGGGGAGCGCGTCGGCGGTGCCCGACCACCAGATCGGGACGAGCGAGCCGGGTCGCGCGCCGTGATCGAGGGCGAGGCGCGCAATGGTGTCGTACTCCTCGCGATCCCCGACCACGACGAGCAGGGGCGCGTTGGTCGCGCGATAGATCGTCGTCGCATCAAGCACGGAGAACTCGCGAAAGTCCCCGGCCGCGCTCGTCGCGATCAGGCGGATGCTCCGATCACGCTCCAGATCGGGGAGGTTGCCCGTGAAGTTCTGGCCCTGCGGTACGGTGAAGCCGTCGATCGCGAACCAGTCGAGCGCGGCGTGGAAGCGGTCGCTCACGAAGGGCGGCGTGTACACAGCGGCGTTGGCCCAGGCGAGCCAGTCGGGATGGAGAACGCCCTGCGCGTAGTAATCGCGGAGCTGCGGCTTCGCGTACACGTACGAGAACCAAACCGACTCATACGCGGTGGCGGTGAGATAGCGGTGCGCGAGGTCGCGACCGTCGACTTGGAGCGTGCGCCGCGCCAGCGCCTCGGTTGACGTCGGCGCGTTCGTATCCTCGACCCGCGGATAGCCCGTGCTGGCGAGGACGCTCGACACGCCAAGCCAAGCGTTCGCAGCGAGAAGACAGAGGGCGATGACCGTGAGCGCCTCCATCGGCAGGCGGGGCCGGCGTCCTCGCGCGACGCCGAGCGCGACCCCGCCAGCGAGAGCTCCCACGACCGACACGAAGAAGGTCGTCGAGAAGGGATCGATCCCGTTCACGTAGTAGAGCCGGCTCGGGATGCCGAGGTTCGGTGCGAAGAGGTACAGGAGCCATAACGCCACCGCGCCGACGAGCAGGAGAACCCCGCGGCGCGGCCGACCCCCGACCGCGATGGCGAGGACGAGGATGGGCAGGATCGCAAATCCCACGTGGAGCGGCTCGACGAGGACGTTCGGCGCAGAGCGCAGCTGCGGCCGGTCCAAGCCGAGGAATGCGCCGGTGAATCCGCCGTAGCGGAGGAAGGTCGGCACGACCGCCGGCGACGCCAAGAGTGCCGTCAGCCCCGCGAGCGAGAACGCGTGGATGATGGGCGACGGCCTCTTGAACGCGAGCGTTGCGATCCCGATCCCGACGGCGAAGACCGCACCCACGAACTGGTGAGATGCGATGGCCGCTGCGAGCAGCGCGGCCGTCGCTGCGAACGCGCCGCGACCGCCCCGCTGGATCCAGACCGCCGCGGCCCAGCAGGCGCACGCACCGAGGCCCGCGCCAACGATGCGCGCGTAAACGCCTCCGTTGAAGATCCAGGTCCACGTCGCCATCGAGGCGAGGGCGCCCAGCGCGGCGACGATCCCACCCGCGAATGAACCGGTCGCGAC
>DASYTL010000017.1:0-5010 GCA_036002305.1 Candidatus Limnocylindria bacterium | reverse complement strand
GCCATGATCGCGAGGCCCGCGGCGTGGAGCCCGTCGACGATCTCCCCCGTCAGCGGCCGGAAGCACGGGTGCGCGTACGCCGCGTCGACCGCGCGGCAGTCACGGATCATTCCGGCGACGGACGTGCGCCGGAAGAGCACGCTTCGCGGCACCTCCGGCGCCGCGGCACGCAGCTCCTCGACCAGCGGCAGGTCGAACGAGCCCGAGATGACCTCGACGCCACTTGCCGCTCCCGAGCGGACGAGCGATCCGAGGGCGGTCCCGGTCCGGTCTCCCTTCAGCTCGACATAGACGCCGATCCGGCCGCGGGCGAGCGCGAGGACCTCGGCGAGCCTCGGCACGCCCTGCCCCGCGCCGAGGTCGACGCGCGCGAGCTCTGCCGCTGTGAGATCGCCGACGGCCTCGGGCCGGCCCGCCGCGCGGCGAAGGTCGGCGTCGTGGATGACCATCACCTCGCCGTCGCGGCTCAGGTACACGTCGACCTCGACCATGTCGAGGCCCGCCGCGATCGCGAGCTGGATCGCGCGCAGCGTGTTCTCGGGTGCCAGTGCGCTCGCGCCACGGTGGCCGACCGTTCGCGGGCGTCTGGCCGCTGGACCCGCGGCGTACACTGCCGCCGCACTTTGAGGGGAGGTGCTCTGATGAGCAAGGGAACGACCCCAAGCGATATCGCCGCGACGCGGTTCACCCGTCGCCGGCTCCTCGCGACCACCGGCGCCCTCGTGGCGGTCTCCGCGTGCGCCACGGCACCGGTCGGCGCGCCGTCGCCGACGCCGGCCACCGGAGGCGCCGCGCCCGCACCGGGTGCGCCAGCCACGGTGAAGCTCACCGCGTGGACGATCGGCCCCGACGCGCCGTCGTACTACCGCCGCGACAACCTCATCTCCGCGGTCGACATCCTGAACAAGAAGATCGCGGCCGAGAACAAGAAGGTCGAGGTCGACGCGACATTCGAGAGCGGCGGCCAGTGGGGCGACTACCTCCAGAAGTTCACCCTCGCCGCAGAGGCGAAGACCGCGCCGGACATCGTGCTCGCGGGGCACGAGAACTTCGCGCCGTGGGTCGGCCCCGGCTACGTCATCGCGCTCGACGACCTCATTAAGAAGTACCAGAACGAGGGCGGCGTCAAGGACGTCATCCCCACGCTGTGGGATGCCATGAAGCTGAAGGGGAAGACGTACGCCGTCCCCCAGGACACCGAAGCGCGGCCCATGTACTACCGGAAGGACCTGCTGGCCAAGCTGGGCTGGTCCAAGGACAAGATCGACGGCCTACCCGAAGCGGTCAAGAAGGGCGAGTGGACCTGGTCCGACCTCGTGGCGACGGCGAAGGAGGCCATCAGCAAGAACGTCGTCGAGACCGGCAGTGGCTGGTACCACCGGCCGAGCAAGGGCGCGGACTTCTACGGCTACTACTACCTCTTCGGTGGGCAGATGCAGGACGGCGCTTCCGGCAAGCTCGTGCTCGTCAAGGGCGCCTTCGAGCAGTACTTCAAGATGCACGCCGACGCGGTCGTAGCCGACAAGATCACGCCCAGGGCCGTCTACGGCATGGCCGGCAAGCAGTGGCACGAGACCGTGACCGCGGGGAAGGTCCTCTTCTACAACGCCGGGACGTGGACGTGGAAGGACTGGCAGGCGACCTACAAGGTCCCAGAGCAGTCCCTCTGGGACAACGTGGGGTTCATGCTCATCCCGGCCGCGACGAAGGGCGGGAAGCCATCGACGCTCTCGCACCCGCTCGCCTACATGGTCACGGGCAATGCGAAGGACCCCGATGCGGCCTTCCGGCTCATCGCCAACGCGACCACCCCTGAGCTCAACTCGCGCCACTCCGTCGAGAGCGCGCACAGCGCGATCCTCACGACGCAGACGAAGGACCCGACCTACTCGAAGGACAAGTTCCTCCTCGCGACGAGCTACATGCAGGAGTTCACCCACTTCATCCCCAACCACCCGAAGTTCGGACCGTACGACGACGTCCTCTACCGGCTGCTCGGAGCGGTCGAAGGCGGACAGATGACCCCGAGCCAGGCGGTGAGCACTGCCGTGTCCGAGCTGCAGGGGCAGCTGGGGGACGATCTCATCGTCAAGTAACGACGTGGCCCGGACGGAAGCGCTTCCCGTCCACCGCGAGAGCTATGCGGCAGCGTGGTGGCGTACCAACGCCACCGCGCTGCTGTTCATGGGACCCGCGGCGGTCCTCGTGGCCGTGTTCTTCATCGCTCCGGTCGCCATCACGTTCGCCATGAGCTTCACCGACCTCGCGACGTCGACGGGCCTGTCGAACTGGACGTGGAACGGGACCGCGAACTACCAGCGCATGTTCCGAAGCGCGTTCGTCTGGACGATCCTCGGCAACACGCTGGTGTACGTGAGCCTGACGCTCGCGTTCAACGTGCTCGTCGGCCTGGGCGTCGCCTTGCTCTCGGTGCACATGGACCAGCGGAGCGGCGGCCTCTTCCGCGCCCTCTGGCTGCTGCCGCGCCTCTCGCCCTCGGTCGTCTACGCGCTCATGTGGACGTGGGCGGCGGCGTCGCCGCCCTTCGGCATGATCAACTACCTCGTCGCGCCGGTCGGGCTCGAGCCCCGTTTCTGGCTCCAGTCGGACCCGTGGCTGATCATCATCCTCGTCAACGGATTCGTCGGCGCGTCGTTCGGCATGCTCGTCTTCACCAGCGCGATCACGGCGATCCCGCAGGATCTCTTCCGCGCGGCGCGCGTCGACGGCGCGTCCGCGTGGCAGATCGTCCGGCGGATCACGCTCCCCCTGATCAAGTGGCCGATCCTCTTCGTCCTCATCTATCAGACGATGAGCCTCATCGCCTCGTATGAGTACATCCTCCTCACGACGGACGGCGGCCCCGGCCTGTACGGGACCGAGGTGTGGAGCCTGTGGGCCTTCCACACCGCGCTCACGAACTACTACGGCAACCTCGAGTTCGGCTACGGCGCCGCGATGGCGGCGGTCCTCGTCGTCATGGGCCTGGTCATCAGCCTGGTGATGCTGCGCGTGTTCCGCTTCGGCCAGCTCGTGGCCGAGCCCAAGGTCGAGGTCGGCTGATGGCGGCCATCGCCGCACCGGCCCCGGCGCGCGTCGTCCGGTGGCCGCGGACCCTGCCGTACGCGATCCTCGCGCTCGCCTCGCTGCCCATCGCCGTCCTCTATGTCTGGCTCTTCTACTCGGCGTTCTTCCCGAGCGTGCACGGCTTCACGCCGATCGGCGGCTTCACGATCGACAACTGGCGATTCCTGTGGGACCCGCTCTCGGTCCCGCAGATGCGCAACCGCCCGGCGATCGTCCCGCTCACGATCAACACGTTCATCTTCGCCGCGCTGACCTCGGTCATCGTGCTGCTCATCTCGTCGATGGCCGGCTACGCGTTCTCGCGCCTGCGGTTCCCGGGCCGCCGCCCCTTCCTCGCCGGGATCCTCCTTCTGCACAGCTTCCCGAGCGTGACGCTGCTCATCGCGCTCTTCGTCGTGCTCCGCACGCTCGGCCTCTACGACCGGCTCATCGGCGTCATCCTCGTGAAGGCCGCGTTCGAGCTGCCCTTCGGGATCTGGATCATGAAGGGGTTCTTCGACACGATCCCCTGGGACTTCGAGATGTCCGCGCTCGTCGACGGCGCCGGCCGGCTGCGGACGTGGTGGCGGATCATGCTCCCGCAGGTGAAACCCGGCCTCCTCGCCCTCGGGCTGCTCTCCTTCGTCCAGGGCTGGAACGAGTTCCTGCTCCCGTTCGTGTTCATGCCGAGCGGATCGCAGCAGACGCTGTCGACGCTCGTGCGCGGGATCCTCGGCGAGGGCCGGTTCGTCGACTACGGCCTCCTCACCGCGGTGGGCCTCTGGTACGTCGCTCCGGTCCTCGTCATTTTCGTCGTCGCGCAGAAGCAGCTCATGCGCATCTATGCGGGAGGCGTGAAAGGCTGATGCAGGTCCGTCTCGACAAGCTGACGAAGCGTTTCGGCGACGTCGTCGCGGTCAACGCGGTCGACCTCGAGATGGCGAGCGGCGAGTTCGTCGCGCTCCTCGGCCCGTCCGGGTGCGGCAAGACGACGACGCTCCTCATGGTCGCGGGGATCTACCGCCCGACCGATGGCGCGATCCTCTTCGGCGACCGGCGCGTCGACCACCTCCTGCCGAAGGACCGCGGCATCGGCATGGTGTTCCAGAGCTACGCGCTGTATCCGCACATGACCGTCGCCGAGAACATCGGCTTCCCGCTCGAGGTCGGCCGGCGCGTGCCGAAGGCCGAGCGCGACCGGCGCGTGCGCGAGGCCGCGGCGCTCGTGCAGATCGACCGGCTCCTCGACCGGCGTCCCGCGCAGCTGTCGGGCGGGCAGCAGCAGCGGGTCGCGCTCGCCCGCGCGCTGGTGAAGCGCCCGGACATCCTCCTCCTCGACGAGCCGCTGTCGAACCTCGACGCGCGGCTGCGCCACGAGATGCGCGGCGAGATCAAGCGCCTCCAGAAGGAGGTCGGCATCACGTCGATCTTCGTCACGCATGACCAGCTCGAGGCGCTGACGATGGCCGACCGCGTCGCGCTCATGAGGGACGGCGTGCTCCAGGCGTACGCGACGCCGGCCGAGCTGTACGCCCGGCCCGGGAACCGCTTCGTCGCGGAGTTCATCGGCACCCCGCCGATGAACTTCTTCACCGCGGAGCTCGGAGCCCGGAACGGATCGACCGTCGCTCGCGCCGAAGGGATCGACGTCGAGCTCGCGCAGCGCCCGAAGACGGATGGCGCGAAGCAGGCCACGGTCGGGATCCGCCCGGAGCACCTGCAGGTCGTCGCGCCGGGCGAGGGCAATGCGAACGGCGAGATCTACGTCGTCGAACCGATGGGCCGCGAGCAGATCGTCAGCGTGAAGGTCGGCGAGCTGGTCGTCCAGGTCGTCGCCGCTCCGGGCTTCAGCGGACGCATCGGCGACCCCGTCGGCCTCCGCATGCCGCCGGAGCGCCTCCATCTGTTCGACCCCGTGACCGGGACCCGTCTGGGCTGATCCGA
>DASYTL010000016.1:0-172480 GCA_036002305.1 Candidatus Limnocylindria bacterium | reverse complement strand
CAGCGGCGTCGACAGCGAGGTCGCCTCGCAGCGCGGCTTCGCCAACAG
Source organism: Candidatus Limnocylindria bacterium (assembly GCA_036002305.1). Taxonomy (GTDB): domain Bacteria; phylum Chloroflexota; class Limnocylindria; order P2-11E; family P2-11E; genus 3-1-20CM-2-70-9. The sequence goes on along the minus strand of DASYTL010000016.1, from coordinate 172,432 downwards.
CACCTCGCTCGCCAACGGCGGCAGCGGCACCGGCGGCTCCGCGGACACGCCATCGGCGTCCACCAAGGACGGCGGAGTGAGCGTGGCGGCGGCGGTCGCGATCAATATCGCGAAGAGCGTCACGCGGGCGGTCATCGACGCCGTCGCGATCGTCGCGGGTGGCCTGTTCTCGCTGGCGACCAGAGCGGACACCGATGCGCACGCCGCGGCCGACGGCAGCGCGGTGCAGCCGCCCGGCGACTCGAGCGCGCCCGCCGACTCGAGCTCGGGGTCCTCGGATTCGCCCGCCGACTCGAGCGCGAGCGGCGTCTCGATCGGCGTGGCTGTCGCGATCAACTACGTGCGCATCACCAACCAGGCGAGGGCGCCCCCGGGCAGTGTCGTCACGTCCAGGGGCGCGACGATCCACGCGCTCATGGGCTCGACCAACGAGCTCGGAGCCTCCGCCGCGAGCGGCGCGGGCGGCGGATCGGTCGGTATCGCCGGGTCGGTGGCCATCGAGATCGAGAACATCCAGACCTCGGCCTCGGCGGCGGGCGCGCTCGCCGCGGGCTCGGGCGACGTTTCGATCGCGGCGGCCTCGGACTCCTCGAGCGACGTCGCCGCTCTCCCCGCGGAAGCGCCCGACGACAGCACCGCCGGCGCGGGCTCGGTCGGGATCGGCGCATCGGTTGCCGTGGCGGTCATCGACGACACGACAACGGCCGAGCTCGTCGGGACGCTGAGCGGCGGCGCCGGCCTCACCCTCGCCGCCTCGACGATCCACCTCGCGAACGTGCACGCCAAGACCGGCGCGGCCGGTGGAGACGTGGCGGTGGTGCCCTCCGTGGCGATCGCCCTCTCGAACGTCACCACTCTCGCGACGGTCGGCCCGAGCGCCACGCCGCTCGACCTCACCGGGTCGTTCAGCGCGAGCGCCGATCAGACCGCCTCCGCGGGCGCCCTCGCCGAGGGCGACGCGCAGGGCGCCGACGCCGCGGTCGGCGTATCGCTCGGCCTGACCATCGCCAACCACAGCGCCGAAGCGATCCTCGACCGCGACCTGAGCGCTGCCGGCTCGGTGAGCATCTCGGCCGCGCAGTCCTCGGCCAGCTCGGCCGGCGCGGTCGCGTCCGCCGCCGGCGCGCCCGAGGACGCGAGCGCGCCCGCGGACTCGAGCTCGAGCGGCGTCACCCAGCAGGTCGACGGCCAGCGCGGCTTCGCGGATCAGCTGTCGCAGGACAACGGCGGCACGGGCGACGGCGACGCCGCCGACACGCCCAACGCCGAGACCTCCGACGGCGGCGTCTCCGTCGCGGCCGCGGTCGGCATCAACATCGCGCACTCGATCTCGCGTGCCTCGCTCGGCGCTGGGGTCAGCGTCAATGCGGGCGGCGCCTTCGCGCTCAGCAGCACCGCCGACACCGATGCCGGGGCGAGCGCGGATGGCTCCGCGGTCACCGCCGCGAGCGGCGACGCGGCGATCGGCGTTGGCGTGGCCGTCAACTACGCGCGCGTGGTCAACGCCGCGGTCATCCCGTCGACCGCCTCGATCACCGCCGTGGGCGTCACCGTCGGCGCGACGATGCACTCGCGCCACGAGTTCGCCGCGAACGCGTCGAGCGGTGCGGGCGCGGGCGACGTCGGGATCGCCGGTTCGGTCGCGATCAACATCGTCAACCTGCGCACGTCGGCGGTGATCCCCGCCGGCGCGACGGTGAACGCCGGAAGCGGCGACGTCTCCGTCGCCGCGGCGTCGGACTCGAGCAGCAGCACCACAGCGCTGCCCGCCGAGGGGACCGGCGGAGTGAGCGGCGCGGGCTCGGTGGGCGTCGGCGCCAGCGTCGCGGTCACGATCATGGACGACACGACCCTGGCCGGTGTCGAGGGCACTCTCACCGGCGGCGACGACCTCTCCGTCACCGCCAGCACGACGAACCTGATGACGACCGACGCGAAGACCGGCGCATCTGCCGACGAGGTCGCCGTCGCGCCGGCCGTGGGCATCGCGCTCTCGAACGTCACGACCCACGCGTACCTCACGTCCGGTAACACGCTGTCGCTGACGGGCTCGGCGACGGTCAGCGCCTCGCAGACCGCGTCCGCGCTCACGAGCGCGCGCGGTGACACCGAGGGCAACGACGCCGCGATCGGCGTCGCGCTCGCGCTCGCGATCGCGAACCACAAGGTCGAGGCCCGGACGGACCGCAGCATCAGCGCGGCCGGCGCGATCACGATCTCGTCGGCCGGCTCCTCGGCGAGCTCGGCCGGCGCGGTCGCGTCCGCCGCCGGCGCGCCCGAGGACGCGAGCGCGCCCGCGGATTCGAGCTCGAGCGGCGTCACCCAGCTGGTCGACAGCCAGCGCGGCTTCGCGGACCAGCTTTCGCTGGACAACGGCGGCGAGGGCGACGGCGACTCCGCCGAGACCCCTGATGCGGAGACGTCCGATGGCGGAGTTTCGGTCGCGGCGGCCATCGGCATCAACATCGCCCACTCGATCTCGCGAGCCACTTTGGGCACTGGCGTCACGATCACCTCGACCGGCGGCGCGTTCTCCCTGACCAGCAATGCGGACACCGATGCGGCGGCAAGCGCTGACGGCAGCGCGGTCACGGCCGAGGGCGGCGACGCGTCCATCGGCGTCGGCGTGGCGATCAACTACGCGCGCGTGATCAACCAGGTCGTCATCCCATCGACGGCGACGATCAGCTCGGTCGGTGTGACGGTCAGTGCCACGATGCACTCGCGCCACGAGTTCGCCGCGAACGCGTCGAGCGGCGCAGGCGCCGGGGACGTCGGCATCGCCGGGTCGGTCGCGATCAACATCGTCAACATCCAGACGTCGGCGGTGATCCCGGCCGGCGCGATCGTCAACGCGCACGGCGGCGACGTCCGCGTCGCGGCCGCTTCCGACTCGACGACCAGCACGACCGCCCTGCCGGCCGAGGGGACCGGCGGCGTGAGCGGCGCCGGCTCGGTGGGCGTCGGCGCGTCGGTCGCGGTCGTGGTTATGGACGACAACGCCACCGCTGGGATCGACGGCACGCTCGTCGGTGGCCATGACCTGTCCGTGACGGCGACCACCGCGAACCACATGTTCACCGATGCGAAGACCGGCGCCTCCGCCGAAGAGGTGGCCGTCGCGCCGGCGATCTCGATCGTCATCACGAACGTCAAGACACGCGCGTACCTCGGATCGGGCGACGGCGTGAACGTGGGTGGCGACGTCGAGATCAAGGCGCAGCAGACCGCGCAGTCGCTCGCCAAGGCGCGCGGCGACACCGAGGGCGGCGACGCCTCGGTCGGCGTGGCGCTCGTCCTCACGATCGCGCACCACTTCGTCGATGCCTCGAGCGCGCGCAGCATCACCGCCGGCGGCCTCATCAGCGTGCTGGCCTTCGGCTCGTCGGACACGCGCAGCGACGCGATCGCGAGCGCCGCCGGCGCGCCCGAGGAAGAGAGCGGCAGCGCGACGCCGCCGGCGGACTCGACGACTAGCGGCGTGACCGGTCAGATCAACGAGCAGCGCGGCTTCGCCGACCTCTTCGCGCAGGACAACGGCAGCGAGGGCGCGGGCAGCGAGGGCAACGACACGAAGGCGTCGTCCTCCGAGGGCGGCGTGAGCGTGGCCGCCGCGGTCGGCGTGAACATCGCGATCGTCCGGTCCCGCGCGTGGATCGAGAACGGCCTCGTGGTCGTCGCGAGCGGCGGTCCGCTGCGCGTCGAGTCGTCGGCCAACACGGACTCGTACGCCACAGCGGACGGATCGGCGGTGACGACGGGCGACGGCGGCGACGCGATCGGCGCCGCGGTCGCGATCACCTACACGGAGATCACGAACACCGCGTCGACCGGCAACGGATCCATCACGTCAGTCGGCCTCGATGTCCAGGCGACGATGACGAACGTCGGCGGCGACACTCGGCACACGACCGGTGCGGAGGCGACATCGGGCGCCGGCTCGGAGGGCGTCGGCGTCGCCGGTGCGCTCGCGCTCAACATCGTGAACGGCAACCACACGGATGCCGTTGTCAGCGCTGGCGCGACCGTGAGCGCCGGGTCCGGCAACGTCACGGTGAAGGCCGAGAACAAGGAGAAGGACGTCGCCAAGGCGACGTCGCAGGCCGAGGGCGGCGACACCGGCGTCGGCGCGTCGATCGCGCTGAACATCCTCATCGCCTCGAGGACGCGCGCCGAGATCGAGAACGGCGTCACCTTCGCCGGCGGCAACGACATGACGATCACGGCGGACGCGACCCGCACCATCGAGACGAGCGTTGTCGCCGGCTCGAAGGGCGGCACGGCCGTGACGCCGGCGGTCGCGCTGGTGCTCGTGAAGGGCGACCGCGCCACGGCGCGCCTTGGGACCTCGCCGGTGGCCGGTACGCTCACGATCGGCGGCGCGCTGACGATCCGCGCCACGCACACCGCCGACGTCTCGAAGACCGAGGCGAAGGCCGAGGCGAGCGGCGAGACGGCCGTTGGCGCCGACGTCGCGATCAACATCGCGCTCGAGTGGTCAACGATCGCCGAGCTGTTGCGGAACATCAGCGCGACGGCTGTGACGATCACCGCCGAGACGGCTATGACCGCGGGCGCGAAGGCCGAGGCGAGCACGTCCGGCAGCGACGAGAACGACGACGACGCCGACACGAAAGCGAACAGCCAGACCAGCCAGAACCCAAACACGAACTCGACCGGCCGCAACCCCGGCACGCTGCCGAGCGCGAACAGCGCTGCGACGGACAGCGACAAGGGCGGGCAGGCGAGCACCGAGGCGGGAAGCTCTGGCGGCGGCGTCGGCGTCGCCGCGGCGATCGCGGTCAACTGGGTCGACACCGACAACGCGGCGCGCATCGCGAACGGGCTGACCGTCATCGGTCGGACCGGCGCGGTGAGCGTGAACGCTCGCAACCAGACCGACTCGACGGCCCGCGCGATGGGCGTGAGCCTCAACCTCGAGCTTGACTCCGAGGGCTCGGACAACATCGGCGCGGCCGTCGGTCTGAACGTCGCGCTCATCAGCAACACGGCCGAGATCGGCTCCGGCGCGGCGGTCAACGGCAACGGCATCACCGTCCAGGCGATCACGCCAACCGGTCAGCAGAACGACTTGATCACGTGGGGCCTCGCGGCCGCCGGCGGCAAGTCGGAGACGGGCGTCGCCGGATCGGTGGCGATCCAGGTCATCGACTTCGACACGACGGCGAAGGTCGGCAAGGGCGCTCGTTTGACGTCGGGCGGCGGCGTGACCGTGAAGGCGACGGCGCCGATCGGCCTGCAGAGCCTCGCGCTCGCGGGCGCGCTCGCGCTGAGCGACGGCAACGCCGCGGGCGCCGCGATCGTCGTGAACGTCCTGCAGGACATCAACACGCAGGCGTTCATCGACTCCGACACGACGGTGGGAGGCACGACGCGCGTCGACGCCGCAGGCGCGATCTCGGCCACGGCGACCTCGTCGCTGTCGCCGATCGTTCCGGACCCGAGCATTACGCGCGTCACGCTCCCGGCCGTGCAGTCCGTCGCGGTGTCCGGTGGCGCGGGCAACGGCGACGCGGCCGTGAGCGGCTCGTTCATCGTCGACGTCTTCAGCCTGACGACGAAGGCGTTCATCGCCGACGGCGCGCAGATCAACCAGACGATCGCGCTCGGCGGCAGCGGCCAGACGATCGAGGTCATCGCGCAGGACGACACTGAGATGACGAACGTCGCTGGCGCGCTCGCGCTCACCACCGGCAGCGCCGGCGTCGGCGTCTCGGTGATCGTCGAAGTCTTCACGAAGGACGTGAACGCGTACATCGGCAGCCTCGCGAACGCGCGCGCCGGCGGCGACGTGGCGATCAAGGCGCTCGCGAGCGAGGACATGTTCGAGCTGGTCATCGGCGGCGGCGCATCGACAGACGCGGGCGTCGCCGGGTCGATCCTCGTCGTGCTGCTCAACCCAGCGGGCAGCCACGGCACGACCGCTTACATCGGCGGCAACGCGACGGTCCACGCCGGCGGCAAGCTCGACGTCATCGCGACCGACACGGTCGACAAGCTCGAGCTGGCGGCCGGGAACGTCGCGTTCGGCAGCACGGCCGGCGTCGGCGTGTCGGCCGTCGTCCTGGTCCGCAGCGGCGCCGCGGACGCGGCGATCCGGTCCGGCGCCGACATCCGCGCGAGCGGCGGCACCGGCCTGGCGGTCGAGGCGACGCAGTCCGAGGAGATCTTCGCGATCGCGGTGGGTGGCGCGGGTGGCGGCGACGCGGGCGTCGCCGGATCGGTCGTCGTGAACGTGATGGACAACGACACGACCGCGCACATCGACGAGGGCGTCACCGTCGGCAGCGGTCCTGCGAGCGCCGGCACGCGCGTCGCCGCTAGTGACACGACGAAGATCCTCAGCATCGCGGGCGCGCTCTCGTTCGGCGGCACCGCCGGCGTCGGCGCGGGCGTCGACGTGGAGGTCATCACGAAGCGGACCGAGGCGTGGATCGCGCGCAACGTCCAGGTCACCGTGACCGGCGACGTGGTGATCGACGCGGCGTCGAGCGAGAAGATGACCTCGATCGCGGTGGGCGGCGGCTTCGGCGGCACGGCGGCGGTGAACATCAACGTCGGCGTGTCGGTCATCGACATCACGACCAAGGCCTACATCGCCGACGCGCCGACGTCCGCGCTCGGCACGTCGATCAACGCTGACGGCAGCGTGATGATCGCCGCCGACGAGAAGCTGAAGCTCGACATCATCGGCGGCAACATCTCGGGCGGCGGCACGGCTGCGGTCGGCGCGGCGGCGGCCGTGCCCGTGTTGACGAAGAACACGCACGCCTACATCGGCGACAACGCGAACGTGAACGCGGCCGGCGGCGGTTCGGTCACTGTGAAGACCGGCGCGTTCAACGTGCTCCCGCTCGACACGCGGTTCGACCCACGCGGTGCCGGCGTCTACAACGCCGCGACCGACACGATCGACCTCGGCTACGCGCACGGACTCGAGACCGGCGATGCCGTCCTGTACGACGACGGCGGCGGCGCGACGATCCCCGGCCTCACCGACGGCCGCACGTATTACGCGATCAAGGTCGACGCGACGCGCATCAAGCTGGCCGACAGCTACTGCCACGCCGTCGGTGCCGCGGATCCGAACTGCGCGCCAGTTATGGCCTCCGCCCTGGATCTCGGTCCGCTCGTCGGCGGCACGCTGTACGGCGAGAGCCACCGCGTCGTGCCGTCGGACCAGGCCGGCGTCCGCAAGGACGAGTCGCCGCGGTTCAACCCCGCGAAGCCGGGCGCGGTCAACTTCGCCACCGACACGATCACGCTGCCGTACGAGCTACGCGACAGCGACTCGGGTTCGCCCATCGTCACCGGTGACAAGGTCGTCTACAGCTCCGGCGGCGGCGAGCCGATCGGCGGCCTCGTGGACGGCCAGACCTACTACGCGATCGTGACCTCCACGACGGTCATCCAGCTCGCCGCCACGAAGTGCGAGGCGATCGGCCCCGGCACGTCATCCAGCGACGACTGCGAAGGCTCGGGCGGACCGACCCCGATCGACCTCGTCGCCACGCCGCCGAGCACGGGTCGGTCGCACAGCATCGTGCTGCACGGCTCGACCCCCGCCGGCGACGCGAGCGCGTCGGGTCCACGCACGATCACGCCGGTCACGAGCGCGTTCCGCGGCGTGAGCGTGACCGCGACCAACAGTGACGACCTCGCGGCGGTCGGCATCAGCGCCGGCTTCGCGGGCACCGCGGCCGTGAACATCTCGGGCGCCGTCGAGGTGGTGAACGTCAACACGACCGCGCACATCGGCAGGTCGGCCGGGATCAACTGCGGCGCGACCTGCGCCAGCAACGTCGCGAGCCCGCACGCCGACCAGTCCGTGCGCGTGGCCGCCGGCAATCAGTACTACGAGCTGGGCATCGCGGCGACCCTGGCGATCGGCGGGACGGCGGGCGTGGGCGTCGGCGTTGGTGTCCACCTTGTCACGCTCAACACCGACGCCTACATCGACGACCAGGCCCACGTGAACGCCGCCAGGGACGTCTCGGTCATCGCGACCGGGAAGGACACGATCGTGTCCGTCGTCGCGGGCGCGAGCGGCGGTCAGGTCGGCGTGGCCGGCACGTTTACGGTGACGATCCTCAAGACGCACACGCACGCGTGCCTCGGTACGTGGCGCGAGGACATCGCTGCCAGCGGTGATGACGAGCGCGGCTGCACCGCCACCACGCTGGGCGTCACCGTCGTGGCCGGCAACAACGTGCTCGTGTCCGCGAAGGACGAGACGAAGCTCATCCAGATCACCGCCAGCCTCGCGGGCGGATACGTCGGTGTCGGCGTCGCGGTGGGCGTCGCGCAGATGACGAAGGACACGCAGGCGTACATCGGCACCGGCAGCCACGTCGACGCCAAGGCGCTGGGCTCGACCGGCCTGCCAGGCGTCTACACCGGCACGATCACCGGCAACGGCTTCTCGACGGTGGTCTGTGCCGTCGTGACCGACCCGGGCTGCTTCCACGGTCTGGCGGTCCAGGCGGCGTCCAGCGAGAACGTCTTCGGCCTGAGCGCGAGCGCCGGTGGCGGATTCGTCGGCGTCGCCGGTGGCGTGGGTGTCACGCTGCTCAAGGCCACGACCAAGGCGTTCATCGCCGGCGGGTCGCTCATCAACGTGGACGAGATGGCGACGGCCGGCGGCAACCAGTCCGTGAACGTGTCGGCGGTCGACGACTTCAAGTCGCTGACGGTCGCCGGTGGCGTCGCCGGTGGATTCGTCGGCGTCGCGGGCGGCGTCGACATCGGCGTCGCGAACTCGAGCGTGCAGTCCCACATCGGCAACACGTCGATCGTGCGCGCGAAGTCGAACGTCGACGTGAACGCGCTCTCGCGCAAGAACGTCCAGACCTACGCGGTCAGCGTCGGCGGCGGATTCGTCGGCGTGGCCGGCTCGGTCTCGGTCTGGACCGTGGGCACGAACCCGACGACGACGTACCAGGACGGCGTCGCGGGCCCCGACCGCGGCGAGTGGTCTCTCACCGAGGCGAGGGCGATGCGGGCGACGAGCGACACCAACCCGGCGCTCGTCCCTGACGAGAAGCGCCAGTACCACAAGGGCGACGTGGTCACGCTCAGCGGCAACAAGTACGTCGCGAAGATCGAGCGACCGCAGTTCAGCCCGACCGACCCGGCGCACCCGAACGACTGGCAGGGCGAGACGAACTCGCTCGCGGCGACGACCGACAAGGGCGACTGGAGCGCGTCCACCTATTACCACCGCGGTGACGTCGTGCGCGACACCTTCGACGGTAAGTACTACGGCGTGCGCGGCAGCGCCGACGGGCCGTGCGTCTCCGGCGGGCCCGCCTCCGACTGCGCCACGCTCGGCACGCGGCCGAGCAGCAACTCGGCGCAGTGGCAGTCGGCCACGAAGGGCGGTCAGAGCGCCCAGGGCAGCGCCGACGAGGTCGCATCCGGCAACGACAACGCGAACGGCGCGCCCGGCTTCAAGAAGGTGCTCATGGGCTCCAGCGCACCGGCGACGGCCGAGACATGGGCGCCGAGCACCGCGTACGCGCAGGGCAAGATCGTGGTCTCGAGCGGCAGGCACTACCGCGCGAAGGTGGCCGTGCCCTCGAGCGCGACGCTCGACCCGTCGGTCGACACGGCGCGCTGGGAGGACTACGAGGACCAGTACCGGAGCGACAGCCGTCTCAACGGCCGCGTCAGCGAGCGCACCACGACCGCGAATTCGGGCATCTCGAGCGGGGCGCCCGGCACGTCCGTCGCGAGCGGCGCGATCACGCCCGCGACGGTCGTTCCGGATGGCACGTTCGCGGCCATCAACGGCACGGTCATCGCCGGCGACAGCGTCCGGATCCGCGCGAACGACAAGCTCGAGGTGGTCGGCCTCGCGGGTGCGGTCGCCGGTGGCTTCGTCGGCATCGGCGCGGCGGTCCTGATCCTCAACGTCGAGAGCAAGACAGAGGCGCAGATCGGACCGAACTCGAGCATCACCGCCGGCACTGACGGGACCGACGTGATCCTCGTGGACGCGGACCTCGACGAGGACGTCACCGCCATCTCCTTCGCGGGCACCGGCGGCTTCGTCGCGGTCGGCGCGCAAGTGGTCGTCATGCGCGACACCGGCACCCAGAAGGCGCACATCGACGACGGCACGCGGATCCTCCAGGCCGGCGGCGGCGTCGACGTCCTCGCGAACGCCGACCGCGCTGTGCGGACGTTCTCGATCCTGTTCGGCACCGGTGCCTTCACGACGGGCGCGTCGATCTCCTACATCAAGGTCGAAGGAAGCACGAGCGCCGAGGTCGGCGACGTGACGATCGGCACCGGCGCGGGCAGCGGACCGGTCGGCCACTTCATCGTGCGCGCGACGGACGACACGAACGCGCCAACGCTGGCGGTTTCGGTCGCGGCGGGCGTCGGCGTCGGCGTGTCGGCCGCGATGGCCTTCACCGAGCTCCGTGGCTTCACGCGCGCGAGGTTCGGTGGCCACGGCAACGTGGGCTCGGGTGGTGTGGAGATCAGCTCTGACGGCACGCACGACCTGAGCGCGCTCACGGTCAACGTGGCGACCGGAGCCGGCGCGATCGGCGTGACGGTCGCGCGCGGACACAACGAGCGCGACACCGAGACGCTCGTCGACTCGACCGCCAGCATCAACACGACCGGCGCGGTGGTCATCCGCGCGACCGCGTCGAACATCACCGACATCGAGACGCCTGGTGGTTCGACCGGCGGGATCAGCGTGACCGCGCTGCTGGCGTTCGCGATCGTCGCCGGCGCGACGCGCACGACCGTGAACGGGTCCTTCACGAACACGTCATCTCTCACGATCCAGTCGATCGCCGACAACACGGCTACCGCGCAGTCGCTCCTGGTCAACGTCTCGGCGATCGGACTCTCGGGCGCGGCCGCTGTCGCCTCGATCACGCCCGACGCCCGCATCGAGACGTTCATCGGCTCGACCGCGTACCTCACGAGCTCCGGTCGCGTGCTGATCGAAGCGAAGACGCGCAACCTGCACAACCGCGCGCTCGCTGACACCAAGCTCGGGTCGCTCGGCGGCGTGGCCGCCCTGTCGATCATGGTGTCGATCGCCACTCTCGAGGGCGCGGTCCGCGTTCAGATCGACGGCGATGTCACCACCACCTCCAGCGCCTCCACCCCGGGCACACCCGCCATCGGCATCACCGCGGACGGGCGCAACCTGGCCCGCGCCAACGTCCTGGTGCTGAGCGGCAGCCTTGGCTTCTCCGGCAACTTCAGCTTCGCCTCGTCGGAGATCAGCGGGAACGCGGACGTCGAGATCCTCGGCGGGTCGGGCTCGGCGCTGTCGGCGAACGGTCTGATCGAGATCAGCGCGCGGTCGGGCAACAGCTCCGAGACGCGCACCGACGTGGCGTCGGGCGGCTTCCTGTCGGCCGGTCTGTCGCTGCCAACCGCGACCGTGAACGGCGGGACGAACATCGACATCAGCGGCGACGTCAGCGACTCGGCGGGCGTCACGGTCCAGTCGACGAGCAACAACTTCGCGGAGGTCCAGTCGCTCGCGCTCCAGGCCGGGGCGATCGCGGTCGCGGTGACCGTCGGCGACGCGCGCGTCGGCACCGGCGCCACGACGCGTGCCGAGGTCGGCTCGGCCGCGTCCTACTCGGCGCCGGGCGGCGCGATCGAGGTCTTCGCGACATCGACCAACCGCGCCAACTCGAAGGCGACCAGCGTCGCGCCGGGCGCGGGCCTGTCGCTCGCCTTCCTGAAGTCGCTCAGCAAGGTCGAAGGCGAGACGGTGGCGTCCTTCGACGGCGACGTGCCGGCGACGTCGACCAAGACGCTCAGCCTGACGGTCCGGGCTCGCGCGCAGAACCACGCGACCGTGGACGCGCTCGTCGCGGCCATGTCGCTGACGCTCGCGGCCGCGGTCAACACCGCGAGCGCGCTCGTAACGTCGAACGCCAGGACCGAGGCGAAGATCGGTAGCAGCGCGAGCGTCGACGTCTCCGGCGCCGTCACGGTCCACGCGGAGCTCGCGCCGCGCACGGTGCCGAACGTGCGGACCGCCGATCCGACCGATACGTACGCGCGGTACAACTACGCTCAGGCGAAGCTCGAGACCGTCGGCATCGGCCTCATCGCCGCCGGCGCGACGATCTCCGAGGCCAAGGTCGGCGCGCCCGTGACGGCCAAGCTGGACGGCGACGTCACGGGCTCGGGGTCGATCACGGTGCAGGCCAACAGCGACAACTACGCGATCGCCAAAACGCTCTTCATCACGGCCGGCCTCGGCGCGATCACGGCGACGGACACGCAGGCCGAGATCACGACCAACGCCAAGACCGAGGCGCTCGTCGGCAGCGCCGCTCAGATCGCCACGAGCGGTCTCATCCAGGTCACCGCGACGTCGAAGAACGAGGCCTTCGTGTCGACGAACGGCGGCAGCGGTGGCGTCGGCGCATTGACGGTCACGCTGCCGACGGCGCAGTCAGGCGCGGCGACGCGCGCCATCTTCGGCGGCAACGCCACGAGCGGCAACGGCCTGACCGTGAGCTCGACGAGCAACAACGACGCCACGGCCGACACGACGGTCATCGGCATCGCGCTCTTCTCCGGCTCCTTCGCGAAGGCGGAGGCGAACATCGATCCCGCCGCGGTGACCGAGGCCGGCGTGACGGGCTCCGCGACGCTCACGACCGGGACGCGGATCGTCTCGATCGACGCGACGGCGGACGACGACGCCAGCATCACGTTCCAGGGCGTCAGCGTCAGCGCGATCGGTCTCGGCGTGACACTGCCGAAGTCCCAGGCCCGCGGCGTGACCCGCGCCTTCATCGGCCAGGGCGCGAACGTCACCGCCGGAACGGTGAACATCACGGCGTTCGGCGCGATCACCGCCGAGGCCATCGTGAAGACGGGTCAGGCGAGCGCGATCGGCGGCGGACTGCTGAAGTCCGAGGCGATCGCGGGCGGCTTCGTCGAGGCGTTCATCGGCCGGCAATTCGACGACGCGTCCTCGGCCGTCACGACCGTCAACGCCGGTTCTGGCTCGATCACGGTGAGCGCCGACGCTGACGTCGATGCCAACGCGGAGGCGTGGAGCGGCACCGTCGCGGCGCTGACGATCGGCGTCATGATCCCGACGGCGACCGCGAGCGGCACCACGCGCGCGTACGTGCGAGACAACGTCGACGTCGATGCGCGCACGTTCACGGTCCGCGCCGGACGGTCCACCGATCGCGTCGAGCTCGACGCCCACTCGCAGGCCTTCGTGTTCACGCTCGCGATAGCGGGCGGCGCCGGCGTCGTGCCCAGCGCCCAGGTGACGGGGACGACCGAGGCGTTCGTCGGCGCGCCGGCCGGCATCACCGGTGTGAACACCGATGCGACGAAGATCCAGGTCACGGGCGCGATGACCGTGCAGGCCTACGCGCGCCTGCACGCGGTCGCCGAGACGGAAGGCCTGTCACTGACGCCAGCGGCATCGGTCAACGTGCTGCTGCCGTCGGCGACCACCGGCGGCGTAACGCGCGCCTACGCCGGCGACGGCGCCGACGTGGACGCCGGCTCACTCGCCATCACCGCGAACGGCGTCGCGATCGCGGACGCGACCGCGCGCGGCATCGCGGTGAGCCTCGTCGCCTTCGCGCTGACCGACACCGACGCTCGGGTCGAGAACTCGGTCGAGGCGTACCTCGGCAAGTCGGCGGGCGCCACGCTCACCGGCTCGCTTGTGGGTATCACCCTCCTCGGGCCCGTCACGCTGACCGCCACCTCGGACAACACCGCCAACGGTCTGACCCGGGGCGGCTCGTTCGGTGTCGCCAGCATCCAGATCCTTGACGCCTCCGCGACCGTGACCGGCACGACGCGCGTCTACATCGGACCGGAGACACGACTGACCGCGAGCTCGATCGACGCGACGTCGACGTCGACCTCGCGGGCCAACGCGACGACGAACGTCACGAGCATCGGCCTCTTCGGCTCCGGGACCGGCGTGACGCTCGACGCGCGCGCGAACCACGACACGCGCGCCTTCATCGGCGCCGACGCCGACGTCGACGTGACCGGCGCGGCTTCGTTCGCGGCCATCGGCACCAACAACGCCGCCGCCGCGACGTCCGCGTTCGACGCCGGCATCGTGAGGATCGGCGTCTATGACCTCGACGCGCGGACCACGTCGTACACGGCCGCGTACATCGCGGACGGCGCCGAGGTCGACGCGGGCAGCCTGGCCTTCAGCGCGACCGGGAACAACACGCCGACGCTGTCGTTCAGCACGACGGGCATCGGCGCATTCGGTGGGAGTGGCATCACGCTCGAGGCTGTCGACGCGAGCACGGTCGAGGCATACATCGGGCCCGGCGCCGGCGCCACCGGTTCGAGCTCGAACCGCACTCGCGTGGCGACGACCGGCACGGGTGGCATCACGATGTCGGCGACCGCGATCGCCAACGTGAACTCGGTCATGCGAGCGTTCGCCCTCGCGCTGTTCGGCGACGTCAGCGTCAGCAATGTCACCTCCACGTCGAGCCCGACGGTCAGCGCGTTCATCGGTGACGAGGCCAACGTGAGCTCCGGTCCCGGTCCCTTGTTCCTCGACGCGCTCGCCGATCTGGACGTGAGCGCCGACGGCGAGGGCTTCAGCGGTGCGTTCGGGTTCTCCGGCTCGGGCGGCACGGCGGAGGCGACCGCCTCGCCGAGGATCACCTCCTACACCGAAGCCGACGCCACGCTGTCCGGCGGATCGATCACGTTCCGTGCCCAGTTCCTTCCGACCGCGTTCTCGCCGAGGCCGCAGCCGACGTACGCGACGATGAAGCTCGGTGGCATCGGTCTGCTCGCGGCGGTCGCCGGAGGCACCGCGCGCGCGACCTCCAACCCGATCGTGAAGGCGTACGTCGCGAGTGGCACGACCATCGACGCCACCGGGACCGTGACGCTCGCCGCATCGGCATCGAACGGGGCGGGCGCCAGCTCCGAAGGCGACAGCCTCGGCATCGTCGGCCTCGGCGCGGCGCACTCATTCGCCGATGCGAACGCCACGGTCCAGGCGTACATGGCGGGTGACGTCGTCGGCGCGGGCGCGACCTCCGGTGCGCTCAGCCTCAACGTCACCGCGGGATCGGCGTCCACCGCCAGCGCCGAGTCCAAGGCCGCGTCCGGTGGTCTCGTCGCCGGAAGCGACAACGCGTCTACCGCCAACGCGAACGGCGAGGCCAAGGCCTACATCGCCGGCACCTCGACGACGATCGTCGACCAGAACATCAGCGTGCGCGCGACGGCCCAGCCGGAGGCGGACGCGACGACCCGTGGCACCGCCGTCGGTCTGATCGGTGTTGGCGGATCTTCGTCCACCGCCACCGCGTCGCCGACCGTCGAGGCCTACTTCGGCGACGGCGCCGACATCCACGCCGGCCAGAACATCACGCTCGAGGCGACCACCGACCTGCAGACCGCGGGCGCCGATGGCCCGACGTACCAGATCCTGTCTTTCAACTCGACCAACGACACGATCCGTGTCGACGAGCACGGGCTCCAGACCGGCGACACGATCGAGTACGACAACACGACCGGCAACCCGGCGGACTGCCCCGGCGGGATCTCGCCGGCGATCGGCGGGCTCCAGACCGCGATCTGCGATGAGGATCCGGACGACTCGGGCACGCCGCAGAAGCTCTTCGTGCGCCGCGCGTACAACGTGATCCGCACCGACGCCAACAACATGCAGCTCGGTAGCCAGTTCACCGGCGTCGGCTGCAGCCCCGCGACATCCAGCTGCGTCAACACGACGACCGACACGATCCTGTTCGGCTCGGCGCACAACTTCGTGAGCGGCGACAAGGTCATCTACAGCGGCCCGTCGATGGGCGCGACGATCGGCGGACTGGACCTGACGTCCGCGCCGTTCCTGTACGTCCTCGTCCTGGACGAGCGGACGATCCGCCTCGTCGCGACGTCGGCGCAGGCGACGAACCCGGCCGCGTTCATCAAGCAGTTCACCCCCGCGAACGTGAGCGGGACCGCGATCACCCTGACGGGCGTCAACGTCCCGGGCCACAACACGCCGGTCATCTACCGCGCGCCGAGGCCGTTCGAGTTCAGCAGCGGCCTGGCCGACGTCCCGACGCAGCCCGGTGCCGGCACCGGCGTCTTCGCCGACCTGACCGACGACCCGTCGTCGAACAAGCTCGCGTTCGTCGATCCGGTCAGCGGCGAGCTCCTGGCGCACGGCCTCTCGGATGGCGACAAGGTCGTCTACCACGTCCGAAGCGGCGACGACCTCCGCGCCGCCGCGATCGGTGGCCTGCAGGACGGCCGGATCTACCGCGTCGTGCGGATCAACTCGACCACGATCCAGCTGAAGTTCAACGACGTCACGATCAAAGAGGTCGACTTCGTGCGGCGTCCGAGCGGCGGCGACCAGATCATCCGGATCGACGGCTCGTTCTGGTCGACGAACGGCTTCGCCGCCGGTCAGGAGCTCCTGATCCAGACGCCGTCCAGCGGCGGCGGATCGAGTCTCAACAACGGCACCTACCACATCCAGAGCGTGGCCGGCGACACCCTGACGCTCGCCACGACCGACCCGCGCGTGACCGCGACCCGGATCATCACGACCGCCACGTTCTTCACGGTCACCGGCACATGCAGTCCCACGCCTTGCGCGCCGCCCGTTCACCAGCGCATCCGCAGGACGGACGGTGGGTCGTGGACGACGGACACCAACTTCGCGATCGGTCAGGACTTCGTCGTCAGCGGAACGACGTTCAACAACATCACCTACTCGATCACGAACATCCTGACGACCGTCTCGACGAACGACACCCTCGAGGTATCGCCGGACATCACGGTCGAGGGCCCGGTCTCGGCAACGTTCTCGAACCAGGTGCGCAAGCAGTTCGACGAGGACGTGATCGTGCTCAGTCCGCAGAAGGGCTCGATCACGACATCCGTCAACTTCGGCGGGACCACGGCAGCCACGACGATCGAGCGATCCAGCTCCGACTGGCAGAACCTCGCGGTCGGTGTCGGGTCGAAGATCACGATCTCCGGCACCGCCGACGCCGACGGCGACCCGATCCGTAACGACGGCACCTACCTGGTGACGGCGATCAACCCGGCGCGGACGATCATCACCGCGAAGCGCTGCGCTGACAGCAGCTGCGCGGCCACATCGGAGGCCGTCCACGTCGGCGGCACGCGTAGCGCCGCGATCAACGTCGTGACGGCGGCACCGGACGTCGACACGGCCGCCGCGCGCTTCATCCGGAATGACATGGGCGACCTGATCACGCGGAGCTCCGGCAGCTGGCTCACGGACACGACCTTCGGGCCGAACGCGCAGATCAACATCACCGGCACCGGCGCGAACAACGGCTTCTACACGGTCAAGAGCGCGACGGACACGACGCTCACGCTCACGGACGCGAACCGCGTGAACGCCACCGACGTCACGACGAGCTTGGTCTTCACGCACACCGTCGGCACCTGCGCGGGCACCGGCTGCACGCCGCCCGTCTTCAACCGGATCCGTCGCACGGACAGCCTCCTGTGGACGGCGACGACCAACTTCGTCGTCGGCGGCACGATCACCATCACCGGCGCAGGCGCCAACGACGGCACGTACCAGATCACCGAGATCACCGGCGACACGATGGCCGTCGACAGCACGGTGTCGGCCTCCACGAGCTCGGCTACGGTCACGTCGGGTGCCCTGACCAAGACCATCACGCAGACGAACCCGCACAAGGCCGGCGACGATGTGCACAGCATCATCCGCGACGGCGACACGCCGCTGCGCTACACGGACGGGAGCGGCGGCTCGCTCGTCGATGGGCGGACCTACTACGTCGTGAACCCGGGCGGCAGCACGACGACGATCGGCATCGCGCTCGAGAAGGACGGGACGGCGCTCACCTTCGACACGACCGATCAGCGGCCCGACGCGTCGCACAGCTTCGAGCCGACCGTCGATCTGACGTCGTCGCCCGGCGGGACGCACCAGCTCCGCATCGACGTCCTGAGCAGCCCGGCCCTCGGCGGCAACCAGCGGATCACCGGACAAGGTGGACTTCCGCTGGGAAGCCTGCTCGCCGGCAGCGGCAACGGCCTGTCGAAGTCGAAGTCGACCGGATCCGGCGGTGGCTTCGTCGGGGTCGGCACGAACGACGCGACCGTCACGACGAGCCCGAACGTGTCCGCACACATCTCGACCGGGACGGGCGGCATGGTCACGGCGGGCGGCTCGGTCACGATCACGACGTCCGCCAAGACGAACAGCAACGCCGACTCCCGCAACGACACGGGCGGGTTCGTCGGCATCAGCGACGCGGACGCCAACGCGTTCGCGGATGTGATCAGCGACGCGTACATCGACGAGGACGTTCGTCTCGTCGCAAGCGGCGACCTGATCATGTCGGCCTCGTCGGACATCACGGCCAGCAGCGCGACACGCTCGCGCTCCGGCGGCTTCGTCGGCTCCGCGGACGCGAACAGCCAGGTGCGGACGCACTACACGACGACGACGACGATCAAGGCCGATGCCGACGTCGCTGTCGGCGGTCGCGCGAGCCTCTCGACGAACGCGCGCGCGGACGGCGACGGCAACGCCTATGCCAGCGGCATCGGTGCGGGCGGCGACGGCGACTCACGCAACGGCGTGACCGCCGGCACCAGCCTGAGCCAGGTCGAGCTCGGCACGAACGTGTCGCTCGTCGCGAAGTCTGCCTCGCTCAAGGCCCAGGTCACCAAGCTGCGCCTGTTCGCGCACGGCGAGGCTTACGGCGCCGGCTTCTACGCCGAGGGCGAAGACGACTCCGACGTCGGTGGGAACATCAACACCAACGTCATCATCGGCACGAACGCCGTCCTCACCGGACTCGAGGGCGTCGACCTGATCGCGAGGACCGGCGGCGTCAGCACGCGGACCGAGTCGTTCGCGCGGTCCACCGGCCTGTTCGGATACGTGCGCGCCGACGGCAACAACGACACGCATCTGCGCTCGACGATCACCGGCGCCGCCGGCGGGCCGCTGCGCCTGCCCACCCCGGCCGTCGGCGCGGTCGTGACCGCCGGGCCGCGACCCGGTACCGAGCCGGACGACCCGACCGGATCGACGCACCTCGCGCTCTTCGCCGACACGCAGTTCGGCTCCGAGAGCATGACGCGCAGCGCTCGCGTGAGTCGCCGGTCTCTGGCGGCCGGAGGCACGCGCGGCGGCAACCACTCGGAGAAGGCCGACTCGATGGACTTCAACTCCGATGTCCTCATCCTGTCGGGCCGCTCGCCGTTCCTGTTCGTCGCGAGCAACGACACGATCACGGCGGTCAATGTCACGGCGACGATCAACGGTGGCCTCAACCGGGTGGTCGTCGAGAACATCGACAACAGCGGCGCGCCTGGTCACGCCGGTCCCGGTGATGTCGTGTTCCGCTCGAAGACGATCGACGGCACCCAGCCCGCCGCCACCGAGGGCGTATGGGTCTTCCGCGACACGCTGCAGGCCGTGACGATCATCAACCAGTCGACGCGCGACCTGTTCCTGAACAGCGTCGACGTGCTCAGCTCGGCGCAGCCGAAGGTTTGGCTGAGCCCGGGCATCTCCGGCGCGACCGTGCCGCTCACGTTCAAGATCCGCCGCGACCAGGCGCCGACCGTCATCGACATCCGGAACCTGAGCTCGTCGAACATCCTGTTCAACGGGAAGGTCGAGAACCCGATCGGCGTGACGTCGATCTTCAACACCGGCGGCGACGTCCGCTCGACGAAGGTCCGCGGCAGCACCGGCGGCGACGGTCGTCTGTCGCTGGTCCGCACGAACATCCTGCGCCTCGACGTCGACGCCGGCGACGTGGGTCAGAACGCCTCGCAGCGCCTGAACGTCGACATCGTTGACGCGACCGGCGTGCCTGCGGGCACGATCTTCCGCACCGGACGCGTGAGCCCGATCACGAACGCGATCTACCTGGGCTTCGAGAACCAGTTCTACACCGGACAGCTCGTCCGCTACACCTCGCCGGACGCGATCGCCGATCTCGTGAACGGCGGCCATTACGTCGTGCTCGTCCAGTCGGACGGCATCAGCATCAAGCTCGCGGAGACCGGCACACCCACGACGCCGATCACGTTGAACCGCGCGTCCTCGGCGCTGACGACGCTGAACACGCTGACCCCGGTCACCCGCTTCAACGTCAGCGTGCCGATGGGCGATGCGTTCATGGACATCGAGGCGCATCGCCGCGATTCCGGCGGTGGCACCTACACCGTCATCGTCGATGCGGTCGTCGCCGACGGCGACACGGACCTGCTGCTGCGCGCGAGCCAGAGCGACGCGGGCACAGGCGGATCCGGCGGCGTGCTCGTGAAGTGGGCGGGCGGACCGGCCGGTGGCCAGACGCACTACAACCACTTCCAGGAGTCCGGCTCGGTCACGCCTGGCCCGGTCCACGCCGGCTTCGGCATCGGCGCGACACCGGTGGGCGCGACGAGCACATACGACTTCCGCCAGCTCGACTCGGCCGGCAACCGCACGCTGCCTGGTATCACCGCCGGAGGCAGCATCATCGTCAGGACGGCCGATCCGAACGGCTCGCCGTTCGACAGCAGCGACGAGCCCGAGCCGGCGGACACCACGCTCAACGTGCGCGGCATCTTCGAGGTTCTGTCGTCCGGCCACATCGACGTCCTGACGAACGGCTTCATCACGCTGTACGAGGACACCGACGACATGCGCGTCGGCCGCATCAAGTCGACCGGCGACGACGTGCTGCTGTACGCGCCCGCGCGGATCATCGACGCGGTCGCCGACACGACGCCGCCCGCCGACGCCGACGTGACCGGCAAGAACATCACGATGTGCGCCGGCGTCGGGCTGCCGGCGAGCATGCACCTGCGCACCGCCGCGGATCCGCTGTGCGCCGACGCCGGTCGCGCTCAGGGTGGCATCGGCACGCAGGCGAACTTCCTCGAGATCAACGTCGACGTGCTGAGCGGCGCGCCGCTCGGCGCTCTGCGCGCGTACGACACCTTCGCCGACGTGACCGAGGGCGTCTACCTCACGGACACGGCCGGCAACATGCCGATCCACGAGGTCAACACGCCCGCGGACACCTCGCTCGTCACGCTCGCGGGCTCGATCACCGACGGCAGGCACGCGGCCGGCACGTCGTCGGACGACGCCGAGATCTACGCCCGCAGCGTCGACATCGACGCGAACGGCGGGAGCATCGGCTCGACCACGGGCGGCGGGGACCTGGAGATCGACTCGCAGCTCTACGGCTCCGGCGACGTCGGGCTCGAGGCCGACCACAACATCTTCCTGACCGAGGTCGACTCGGCGCTCAACCTGGTCTTCGCGCAGGCGTTCGGGACGCTCGCCGGCACGGGCAACATCCGGCTGACCGTGCGCGAGAGCGGAGACCACGACGAGGACCTGGTCCTCCTGCCGACCGGCAGCGTGCGCTTCGTCGAGGGGGTGCTGCGCACGATCGCGAACGGCCACATCACCGCGGCCGGCTGGATCGAGCTGCGGATCGGTGAGGACCTCGTCGACACGTCGACGACCGGCATCGTCTCGGGCCAGTGGATCGACATCTACCTCGACAACGTCAACGGCGACGACGGCTTCGGGGCGAACACCGTGCTCACGGGCTCGATCACGCCCGGCCCGCTGTCGGGCTGCCCGGCCACGTCCGGTCACCCGGCCGGCTGCATCACGCGGATCTTCGGCAACAACGACGACGACCGGATCGAGCTCCGCGACATGTTCCTGGGCGGCAAGACCAAGGTCTACGGCTCGAACGCTCCGACGCCGGCGGGTGGCACGCCGACGAACGACGGCGAGGACTCCTTCACCGTCTTCCACCTGAAAACGATGAACGTCGCCCTCGGTCACACGCTGACCATCGACGGTCAGGCCGAGACCGACACCTACACGATCTGGACGACCGGCAGCCAGAACACGCCGCGCGACTACGTCATCAACCTGCTCGACACGGGCGCTCCGGACGACGGGGTCGACGACGCGCTCGTCCACGGCTTCGACAGCACGCTGAACGGCGAGTCCGCCCCCGGCGTCCGCCACGCGACGGACGACATCTTCCTGCTGCGCAAGGAGGCCTTCATCCGCTCGATGTCACCGGGCGAGACCCAGGAGACCGCGGACCGGCCGGCCTTCGTCGCCCTGCTGCACGGCACGCTCGACCAGGTCCGCGCGTCCGACCCGACCGGCAGCGCCGCGGTGCGGCCGCAGCTGGTGCAGCGCATCAATTACGACACGGCGCTGAACGGCCGCCTGCAGGTCTTCGCTCTGGGCGGTAACGACTACTTCGCCTCGGACGACAACAGCGCGATCACGAGCCTGGACGGTGGCAACGGCTACGACCAGTTCCAGGTCGGCCAGCTCTTCGGCTTCAAGCGCGACGCGCTCGAGCGGCCGCGGCCGGCCGGCGACACGAGCGGCGGCTCGCTGGACAGCGCCGACGTGTTCGCGAGCGTCGCGACCACCCGCGGCTGGCTGTCGGCGGGCAACAGCGTGGCGATGGTCGTCCAGGGCGGTCCGGGCAAGGACCAGTTCACCGTCTACAGCAACCACGCCGAGCTGCGCCTCGAAGGCGACGACGGGAACGACCTGTTCACCATCCGGGCCTTCGCGCTCGCGCTCACCACCGGCAACTGCTCGTCCGACGTGAACGACCCGACCTGCCAGGTCGTGTGGAAGGACCTCCCGAACCTCGTCGCCGAGCCGAAGGTCGGCAGCTCGCTGGCGCGGCCACTCGACGTCCGCACCGGCGGCGGGGACGACGAGGTCTCCTACAACATCAACGCGCCCGTCTCGGTCGACGGCGGCACGGGCTTCGACAAGCTCGTCATCCTGGGGACCGAGTTCGCCGACGACTTCGTCATCAGCGACAGGGGCGTCTTCGGCGGTGGGCTGAACGTACGGTTCGACAACGTCGAGGTGGTCGAGGTCGACGGACTCGAGGGCGACGACGAGTTCTTCCTGCTGAGCTGGCGCGCCGGCGTGGCCCTGCGTCTGATCGGCGGCCTCGGCAGCGACGCGATCAACGTGGCCGGCGACGTGGTCGAGGACATCATCGTGCGGGAGCTCGAGGGAGTCTCCGCGAGCATCGACCATCTCGTCCGGTCGCTGCTCGACCTCGGGTACGACGGGCTGGTCGCCCCCGGCATCGAGCTGAACGTGGCGAGCCCGAAGGAAGGCATCGTCGTCATCAACGAGAGCGACGGCTTCACGACGATCCGCGAAGGCGGCCCGACGGACACCGACTCGTACACCGTGAAGCTCGCGGCCGCTCCGACCGGCCCGGTGTTCGTCACGGCCTCGGCGGCTCGCTCCAACCAGGTCGAGCGCGACGGAACGCCGGCGGGCGACAGCATGTTGATCTCGACGACGACGGCGTCGTTCTTCCGCACGATCAGACTCAACGGGAGCGACGTGCTCGTGCCGATCCGAGCCGTCGTCCTGCGGTTCGACGCGACCAACTGGAACAGCCCGCAGACGGTGTACGTGCGCGCGGTGGACGACACCCGCGCCGAGGGTGACCGGGTGGTCACCGTGAACCACAGCACGATCGCGAAGACGGCCGCGGACCGGCCGGTCTTCGACCACAAGGCGGTCCGCAACGTCGAGGTCAAGATCCGCGACAACGACGCGCCCGGCGTGATCATCACGCAGGTCGCACCGGGCACGTCCACCGAGGACGCGCGGACCGTCGTGCTCGAGGGCACGGCGACCACCGGTCAGACGGACGAGTACCTGATCGAGCTGCCGATGGCCCCGGCTGCGACCAAGACCGTGACCATCAAGCTCGAGCTGTCCGACGACGAGGTCGTGCTGTCGAGCACTGACGCGTTGGGCCGCTTCAACCTCGCCGCGAAGACCGTGACGTTCGACTCGACGAACTGGAACATGCCCGTGCGCATCAAGGTGAGCGCGCGCAACGACTTCCGTCGCGAGGACCCGGGCTTCACGCTCATTACGCACCGCGCGGACACGACCGTCGCCGGCGCCGACACCGCCTACGTCTTCGAGCCGGTGCGCATGGACGCCGAGGCGCTCGACGACGAGACCCCGGGCATCCTCGTGTACGAGTCGAACGGCTCGACGATCGTCATCCTCGGTAACACGACCGACGGTCCCGGCACGGGCGACAGCTACACGCTGCGCCTGACCAAGCAGCCCACCGGCGAGGTCAAGATCTCCGTCCTCACCGACGGCCAGACCGACGTCACGACGATCGGCGGCGCGATCGCCACGCTGCAGCCCATCGGCGGCCTGACGCCGTCGCGCCTCTTCGACGGAACGGTCGCCTTCAGCGGCACGACGATCACCCGCGGCCCCGGCAGCGAGCTCGGCGACTTCGCGCTCGAAGGGTTCGCGACCGGCCAGCGGCTCCGGATCGGCGGGGCCGCGAACGCCGGCGACTACACCATCGCGTCGGTGACCGGCACGACGATCACGCTGACGACGCCACTGGCCACGTCGGGCACGTTCTCGGACATCATCCTGAGCCGCCTGCAGAACCAGGGCGTGTTCAGCGGCGCGGTGACGTTCACGAGCAGCGCGCCAGACCCGCTCGACGCGTCGGCACCCGCCATCACGTCGTACCGCCTCACGCGTAGCGACGGCGGCAGCTTCCTGGCTGACGGGTTCCTCGAGGGCCAGATGGTCCGCATCGGCGCGGGACTCAACGCGGGCGACTACAAGATCCAGCAGATCCGCGGCACCAACCTCACGCTCGACAACACGATCGAGGTCACGCTCAAGACCCCGCTGACCCCTGGCACGGCGACGATCAGCCTCACGCGCCTCGCGCCGCAGGCGACGTTCACTCCGTTGGACTTCCACGCGCCGCAGACGGTCGCGCTCGTGGCGGACCCCTGGTTCCTCATCCCGCCCAGCCGCGACAACGTGAAGAGCTTCCCGGTCCAGACGCATCTGCTGAGCAAGCTGCGCGGCCCGGTCGCGGTCGAGGGCGGGGAGATCGGCGCGGACCGCTCGCTCGTGACCGCGGTGAAGCTGCCCGGCGAGGGGGACGGCCCGCTGTTCAACGTCGGTCCGCAGGCGCCCGAGAACACGCAGATCGACGTGCTGAACATCTTCAACGACTCGAGCCAGGAGGACGGCATCGGCACGATGACGTCGAGCGGGCTCACCGGCTTCGGGATGTCGGGTCCGATCACGTTCGACACGAGTGACTTCGGCGAGCCCGCGACGGTTCCGGGCGGCATCAACTGGGGCGCGATCCGCGCCGACCCGATCACCGGCGTCATCAGCACCTCGCCGGAGACCACCATCGAGGTCGTCAACCTGCTGCTCGGCACCGGCAACGACCGCCTGACGATCAACGGGACGCTCGTGCCGGGCAGCGACCGCACCACCGGCATCGTCGCCGACCACGGCGGCCTCACGGTCGTGCACGGCGGCGGCAACGCGCTGCTCGAGGTCGCCGGCGCGATGGACACGACGAGCTCGTCGATCACCCGCACCGACGGCCTGGCGTGGGCCGACGACGGCTTCGCGGTCGGCCAGTACATCACCGTCGACGGCGCCGCCGGCACGCAGCTCATCGCCGGAATCGCCAACGCGGCGACATGTCCGGCGGCCGATCCGTTCGCGACGTGCGGCATCGGAAGCGTGATGCAGGTCGCCGGCCCCGGGATCGCGCCGGCCGTGGGTGCGACGAAGACGATCTCGGTCGCCGGCCCGAAGACCGAGTCGGCGACCGGAACGGTGAACATCGCGACGACGTCGCTCACGCGCACCGACGGCGCCGCGTGGTCGTCGTTCGGCTTCGAAGTGGGCGAGCTCGTGACGATCTCCGGCCACGCCGGAAACTGGACCGTCAGCGCGCTGTCCGGGAACGTGATGACGCTCGCCGGGTCCGCGTTCACGCCCGCGTCGGCCGTGATGAAGACCGTCACGACGTACGAGGTCGATCTGCTCGGCAGCAAGCGCGTCGGCGGCGACACGATCATCGTGAACGGCGGAGCCGGCCCGACGTCGCCGCTCGTCGTCTACGGCGACACGTCGCAGGACGGCATCTGGTACTCCGGCAGCCCGTACGACAGCCTGGGCATCGATCTCGGTCCGAAGCCGACCGATCAGGTCGGGACCGAGGACGACACCTTCGTGTTCCCGGTCGCCAACCGCTACACGCGCGCCGGCAACGACGTCATCGACGCGCGCGGCCTGTTCGCGGGCGCCGCCGCGGGGGCGCTGCCGACGGTTGGCTTCACCGCCTACGGCGGGGTCGGCGACGACACGATCTGGGGCAGCCAGGCCGGTGACTTCCTCGCCGGTGGCTCGGGCGACGACCTGATCGACGGTCAGCGCGGCGCCGATCAAATCTACGGCGACTCGGGCGTGAACGTGAACATCCTCACGCGCGCGCTGACCATCCCCACGGGCAACACCAGCCTGTCGCTCATGGCCGACCCGCTCACCGCGGGCCGCGACACGCTGTACGGCGACGGCGCGGGGTCGGCCGGGGGCGCGCTCGGCGACTTCGACGACGTCATCTTCGGCGACCACGGTGTGGTGACGCAGGACGTCGCCGACCCGAACATCAACCCGAAGCCGCAGAAGATCCAGACGACCGGCCGCATCACACGGATCGACTCGTCACTTCCTGGCGCGGGCGAGTCGGCCCTGCAGAACGGCGCGGACGACATCGTCTTCGGCAACCTCGGCCGCGACGTGCTCATCGGCGGCAGGGGCAACGACGCCATCGACGGCAACGAGGCCGAGGACCTCATCTTCGGCGACAGCGTTCGTCTCCTGAACCGTGTCACCTTCTCGTCGGCAACGGACAACAGCGGCACGCTCGTCATCACCGACCCGCGGTTCCGGTCGCTGAGCGGCGGCCACATCTACAGCCGAACCGACCTCGACGACACCGCCGCGCTCGGCTACGACAACAGCGGCCAGCTGCTCATCACCGGCGTCGCGCGGAACTACCGGGACACCGATGGGGCGTTCCCGCTCTGGGCCGGCTACGTCATCGAGAACCTGTACCACTCGTTCTCGATCGAGTCGGGCGCGACATACGTCGGCACGTTCGGCAACGACTACATCGCCGGTGGCCCGAGCGACGACGTGATCTTTGGCCAGCTCGGCGACGACACGATCCAAGGCGACGGCTCGATCGCGAGCGCCGTCGCGGGCACGGCGCACGTCGGCGCATCGCGCACCGCGGACGGCTGCGTCGGCACGGTGTGCGACCTCGTCGGCGACCTTGACCTCGTCGCGTCGTTCGAAGCCACGACAGACGGCGATGACTACATCGAGGCCGGCGGCGGCAGGGACACGGTCTTCGGTGGGCTCGGCCAGGACGACATCGTCGGCGGCAGCTCCGGTCTCTACACGCTCACGAGCCTGGCTCTCCGGCCGGACGGCGCCGACCTGATCTTCGGTGGGGCCGGCACGCGCACGGATCGCAATGCGGCCCTGACGACACCGCTGCCCTTGACCGACACGCACTCGCGCGACGCGGACAACATCGTCGGTGACAACGGCAACATCCACCGCCTGGTCGGCACGAGCGTCGCGCCCGATGCGAACCCGACACTCTTCAACCTGCGCTTCCTGTACGACACCTCCGTCGGACGCGGGATCGTCGTCCGCGGCGTCACGCTGCTCGACTACACGCCGGGCGGCCCCGACTTCGCGTGCAACGTGCCGATGCCCATGCCGACCTGCATCACCGACATCGGCGGCAACGACGAGCTCCACGGCGAGTCGGGCGACGACACGATGTACGCCGGCAAGGGCGACGACGTTCTCTACGGCGACTCAGAAGACGACGACATGATCGGCGGCTGGGGCTGGGACTGGATGTCCGGCGGCACCGGCCAGGACGGCATGCTCGGCGACGACGGCCGCATCTTCACGAGCCGCAACACGACCGCGGGCGAGCCGCTGTACGGCGTCGCGGGCCTCCTCGCGACCGATCCGGACACGCGCTTCAGCGCCGGCAACGTGATCAACGAGTTGATCTACACGCCCGGCAACATCCAGATCACGACGATCAACCCGCTGAACGCCCTCAACAAGGCGTTCGACATCACGCCGTTCAACCTGAAGCCGAACGCGGCGGGTGGCGATGACCCGCTGTTCCGTCCGCATTACGCCGACGACATCATGTACGGCGGCCTGGGCAGCGACTTCATGCACGGCGGCTCGGGGGACGACGCGATCTCGGGCGCCGAGGCGATGACCGAGTCGTACGGGCAGATGATGACTCCGACCGGTGCGGTGATCGGCGTCGTGCGCAGCGACTGGTCGCGGCCGTTCAATGGCGGCAACATGCTGAACTGGGGCGCGGATCTGGACAGCTGGCACCAGGATCACCGCGGCCGCGGCGGCGAGTTCGCGCTCTACGACGAGTTCGACCCGCGCCGCATCGTCCGGCTCAACGACGACGGCTCCAAGGTCATGTCCGGCACCGGCGGCAAGGAGTGGCTGCTCAACTTCGTCTCGAACGAAGGCATGCTGTTCCCCGCCGGCACCAGCCCGGACGGCGTGCCCTATCCGGCCGTCTACAACGATGGCGCCGACGTCATCTTCGGCGACCTCGGCAACGACTGGCTCATCGGCGGCACCGGCAACGACACGATCTTCGCCGGGTACGGCAACGACCTGTCGAACGCCGACGACAAGCTCGGCACGACCGGCGCGACCGACGAAGCGCCCGACACCGCGCCGACGTACGAGGACCGCGTGTACGGTGGTGCCGGGCTCGACATTCTCATTCTCAACACGGGCGGCGACCGCATGATCGACTGGGTCGGCGAGTTCAACAGCTACATCGCGCCGTTCGCGCCGTTCGGCATCGCGGCGGTGAGCCGCCAGGTGCCGCCGATGCTCTACGAGTTCCTGTACGCGCTGTCGAAGTCCATGGGCGCCGACCCGACGCGCACCGCCGAGACCGGCAACAGCGCCGCGCGCAACGGCGAACCGGACGGCGAGATGGGCCTGATCACGCAGAAGGACCACGGCCTGTGGCAGACGCAGACCGGTGGCCCGACCGACCCGCAGCCCGGCGACATCCCGGGCGGCCGCCGCGACGTGCTGCGCTCGGCGGACTTCAACGACGGCACGCTGCACTCCTTCGCGGTGGACAGCGGGATGTTCGCGGTAACGGGGGGCGCGCTCACAGTGACGGCCGCGAGCAGCTGGGGTGATGCCGCGGCGGTCTTCTACCAGGACGACTACCTGCCGATCTACTACGAGATCGCCGCGAGCGTCACAACGATCAAGCCGGTCGGTGGTTGGAAGGCGAACTCGTTCGTGATCTTCGACTACTTCTCCCCGACCGACTTCAAGTTCGCGGGCATCGACATGTCGACGAAGAAGGTCCTGCTCGGGCACCGCAACGCGTCGGGCTGGATCACTGATGCGTGGACGCCTTACCAGCTGAAGGCCGACACGGCCTACCAGATGCTGGTCCAAGTGAACGGCACGTCCGTCACCGTCAACATCGACGACCAGAAATCGTTCAACTACATCTTCGGCGCCCGCATGATCGACGGCGAGGTGAACGGCCTCAACAAGGGCATGATCGGCGTGGGATCGGATCAGTCGCGCGGCTCGTTCGACAACATCGCGATCCAGGTCGCCCAACCGACGTTCACGCTCGACACGACCGAGGACTTCAACGACCGCGTCGCGAACCTCTTCACCGGGCTGACGGCCGGGACGTGGGCGACGACCGGCACGACTCCGACGGACGGCCGGTACCTGGGCACGCCCGTTCTGGCCACCGTCAGCGCGTCGAATGACGTTGACCTCGGGATCGGTCGCGGGCTGACGACCGACTCATACCTCGAGCTCACCGCGACTGCGAAGACGACGAGCATGGCTGGGATCGTGTTCGACCAGTACGCGCTGGACGACTACAAGTTCGTGGGGTTCGACATCGTCGCCCAGCGGGTCGTCGTTGGTCACCAGGACCCGCGGCGCGGGGTGGTCATCGACCAGTCCATCGCGCGGAGCCTGATCGCAAACACCGACTACACGCTGTCTCTCTCCCTGAAGGGCGCCTCCGTGGCCGTCACGCTCGGCGCGTCGTACATCACGACGTGGGGCTTCAACAGCGCGGTCGTGGACGGCAAGTTCGGCCTCATCGCGCGCGGCGCAACGGCCTCGTTCGACAACGTACGCATCCGCACCAACGACCGCGCCTTCGCCGCGCCTGCGACGGCGGCAACCGCCGACGCGGGGGGCTCCGGAGCTTCGGCGCTGACCGAGACAGCGCTTGCGCCGGTGGTCGCGGCCGCGAAGCGCACCTGGGCGAGCTCGCTCGGGAGCGACGAGTCGATGTTCGACGGCGTCCGGGTCGTGGTCGCCGATCTCGCTGGCGACATGCTGGGGCAAACGCTCGGCCGGACGATCTACATCGACAGCGACGCGGCGGGACGCGGCTGGACGCCGGCGACGCTCCTCGAGGTCGTCGAGCACGAGCTGGGCCACGTCCTCGGCTTCAGCCACGCGGACGCCGGCGCGCAGGGCGCGATGCACGCGACCTTCGCGGTCGCGGGCCCCACGGCGATGCCCGGCCGGGCCGCGGGCGTCGCCGCGCCGGCCTCGTTCATCCTCGGTCTCGTCAGCGCGGGCGGCGGTTGG
Source organism: Candidatus Limnocylindria bacterium (assembly GCA_036002305.1). Taxonomy (GTDB): domain Bacteria; phylum Chloroflexota; class Limnocylindria; order P2-11E; family P2-11E; genus 3-1-20CM-2-70-9. Next base: position 141,807 of record DASYTL010000016.1, on the reverse strand, counting down.
TCCGAGCGCGCGCTGGCGCCGACCGCTCTCGCGCGGCTCGGATGGTTCACGCCCGCGCCGATGCCGACGCTCACGGGGCTCGCGGACCGAGAGCCGCGGACGGCGATCTCGGTGCGCCGGCTCGCTCCGCCTGAGAGGATCGCCGTGAAGAGCGCGGACGTCCTCTCCGCCAAGATCGTCGACGCGCTCTCGGGCCGGGTCGGCTGGCCGGATCGGCGTCGACCATGGTGAGCCGCACGGCCTAAGCAAACGATTTTCTAGAATCAGGCGCGTGCGCACGTACGCGCTCTCCCTCGAGTCCGGGCCGCAGCGCAAGAAGACCCTCGTGCACGCGCTCGAGCTCCTCGGCTGCGTCGTGCAGGGCGACACGACCGACGAGGCCCTCGCGGCCGCACCCGACGCGATCCGCGCGTACCTCCGCTATCTCTCGCGCCACGGTGAGACGGTCGACCCGAAGGCGCGGTTTGAGACGCGCGTCGCCGAGCACAACACCGAGGGCCTCTTCTTGGGCCAGGCGATCTATCCGCCGGACCTGAAGCCGCTCGCGCCGGCGGACCTCGCGCGGTATCTGCGCTGGGTCGAGTGGTCGCGCGCGGACCTGCTCTCGCTCGTCAAGGGGCTCGACCAGCAGCGCCTGCGCGCGAAGCCCGCGAAAGGCCGGTCGCTCCACGAGATCCTGCTGCACGCGCTCGGCGCCGACCGGTCCTACGTGTACGGGCTCGTCGGGCCGCTGAAGGCCATGGGCGAGCCGTCGAACGCCGCCGACCGCGGCGACCTCGAGGTCCGCGCCGCGCTCGAGATCGCGCGCCCGCCGGCGATCGAGCGCCTCCGCGCGCTGACGCCAGCGGAGCGGAGACGCGTGCGCCGGTCGGGACAGTCGACGTACTCGGCGCACCGGATCATCCGCCGGATGCTCGAGCACGAGTGGGAGCACCGGCGCGAGATCGCCGCGCGCCTTGGCGCCGAGGCTTAGGCGCGGACCGCCACTCGAGGTATCGCGCCGGCGATCGCGTCGACGAGCGGAGCCGCGAGCCTGCGCTCGCGATCGGCGCGCGCGTCGAAGCCGCAAAGGGACATTCCCTTGACGTCCGCGACCGCGAACAGCTGGCGGAGGAGATCCGCGAGCGACGCGAGCGCCGGACCGCCGATGGCCGCGAACGCCACCGCGGGGAACTCACGCGGGTCGACCACGTCGACGTCCACATGCAGCCAGAGTGGCCTGCGCCGGGTCCACGCGACGAGACCCGGCGCCTCGGGGTGCTCTCGGTCGAATGCGATGCGCAGCACGCGCGAGCGGTCGAGGTTCTCGATCTCACCGCCGTCGAGCGCGCGAGCTCCCACCAGAGCGACGCGGTCGTCCGCGATCTTGCGCGACCCGGGGAAGAGGAGGGGCGCGACCGAGCGACCGCACAGGTGCGCGAGCACCATCCCCGAGATGTAATGCGACGGCGTCGTCGCGAGCGTGTTGAAGTCGCCGTGCGCGTCGAGGTAGACGAGCGACAGCTCGGGGTCGGCGATGAGCGCGCCCGAGAGGGCGCCGGCCACGACCGTGCACTCGCCGCCGAGGACGAGCGGTGTCGCGCCCTCGCGCAAGGTCGCGAGGACGCCGTCGGCGAGGATCCGGCAGGCTTCGCGCGCCGCGGTCAGCCAGCGATCGCGCGGGTTGAACGGGATGCGGACGCGCTTGTCCGCGCCGAGCCGCTCCGCGAACCGCGGACCGAGGGTGGCGGGCGCCTCCTGCAGGCCGATGAACCGCTGCTCCGTGACCACACCGGCCTCGAAGAGATGGAGCGGGCGAGCCGCCATTTGTGGGTGCATGGTAGACGGGCGACCAGGCAGGCGGCCCGCCCGGCCCCGCCGCGCGCTACTTGATGAGACCGGTTTGAATCAGCGCCAGGCAGATGATCGCGATGGCCGCGAGCGGATAACGAGACCAACGTCCGGAAACGAGCATGAGGATGCCGCAGACGAGTGCGATGACCGCGAGGATCAATGTCACGGTGATGGTCATTCGTGCCTCCTGTGCGCAAGCTTGGTCGCCGGTCGTGCAACCTCTATGCCGCTCGCGCCGCGGCGGGCCGCGCTAGTCGAAGGAGGTGAGCAGGCGGTCGATCGCCGCGAGCCCCGAGTGGAGCACGCGCTGCGGCATCCCGAACCCGATGCGCAGGTGCCGCTCGGCGCGGAAGTGGATGCCCGGGACGATCATCGTGTTGTACTCGCGGATGAGCCGATCGACGAAGGCCATCGAGTCGATCGGGAACTGGTAGCTGAAGAAGCAGATCGCGCCCGCGGCCGGGGTCGTCCAGTGCAGCTCGCGCGAGTGCCCTGCGGCCCAGTCCTCGAGCATCGGCCAGCGCTCGTTGATGAGGAAGCGCGCGCGCTCGAGGAGCTGCTTGCGCCGCTCGAGCGCGATCTCGGCGAGCGCTTCCGAGATCGTCGCGGGCGCGATCGTCGTGTAGTCCTTGAGCTCGATCGCGGCGCGCGCGCGCTCCGGAGGCGCGACGATCCAGCCGACGCGCAGGCCCGGTAGCCCGTAGACCTTCGAGAGCCCGCCGGTGACGATGATCCGCTCGCCGCGACCGCTGAAGGTCGGGCTCTCCTCGGCCGACCGTTCGGCGCCGCGATAGACCTCGTCGGCCAGGATCCACGCTCCATGCCGATCGGCGATGCGCGCGATCGCGGAGACCTCCGCGGCGGAGAGGATCTGGCCCGTCGGGTTGTTCGGCTGGCACACGCAGACGACACGGGTGCGCGCGTTCACCGCTGCCGCGAGCGCGTCGAGGTCGATCGTCCAGCCGCGCTCCTCGCGAAGCCAGACTTCGCGCACGCGCGCCCCGAGACCGATTGCGACTCCGTGCACCTGCATGTAGTTCGGCATCACCACCACGACCTCATCGCCGGCCGTGACGAGCGACGCGAGCGCGAGGAAGTTCGCCTCGCTCGTGCCGGTCGTGACGACGACGTCGTCCGCGTCACGGCCTGGGTGAAGCGACGCGATGAGCGCTCTCGTCGCCTCCCGGCCGACGCCCTCGGCGTACCCGAGCCTCGTGCGCATCAGCTCCTTCGGGTCGCGGGTGATCTCTTCCAGGGTGAGCGCCTCGACGCCAGACTCCGACAGGTCGTAGCGGACCTTGTGTTCCCAGGTCGACTGCATCCGCTCCATGTCGAAGCGCGGGAACTTCATCGCGAGTAGAAGATAGCGGCCGCTGCGAGCAGGGAGGCGTCGGGCGGCAACTCGCACTCGGCGAGCGGATATCGTCCACCTGACGTGCGCGTGGGGATCCAACTCCCAGAGGTCGAGCGCGTGGTGCGCTGGCCGGAGGTCGCCGCCATCGCGCGCGCGGCGGAGGAGTCGGGCTTCGACTCGATCTGGGTCGGTGACCATTTGCTTTATCGCGGCGGCGGTCGGCCGGACCGCGGCCCCTGGGACGTGTGGACGCAGCTGGCCGCTCTCGCGGCGATCACGAGTCGCGTGCGGATCGGTCCGCTCGTCGCCGCGACCGCGTTTCACGCACCGGGGATCGTCGCGCGCATGGCCGCATCGGTCGACGACATCAGCGGCGGCCGTCTCGTGCTCGGCCTCGGAGCAGGTTGGAACGAGCCGGAGTTTCGCGCGTTCGGTTTCCCCTTCGACCGCTCGGTGTCGCGCTTCGAGGAGTCGTTCGAGATCGTTCGCCGGCTGCTCGCCGGCGAGCGTGTCACCCTCAAGGGACAGTTCCACTCGCTCGACGACGCCGTCCTCTTGCCGCCGCCCGCCCGGCGCATCCCGCTCATGATCGGGTCGAACGGATCGCGGATGCTCGCGATCGCGCTGCCGCACGTCGGCACGTGGAACACCTGGTTCACCTCGTACGGCAACACGGCCGAGGGCTTCGCCACGCTCTCCGCGCAGGTCGACGCGGCCTGCGTGCGCGCCGGGCGCGAACCGCGCGACATCACCCGCAGCGCGTGCGTGCTCGTGACGACGGGCAGCGGCCCCGATGAGCGGCCGCACAACGTTCCCGCGGTACCCGCCGCGGGCCTTGCCGCCCACCTCGAGCAGCTCGACAAGGCCGGTGCGGACGAGGCGATCCTCGTCGTGGACCCGATCACCGAGCGGTCGGTCCGCGAGATCGCGGACGCGGTCCTTTAAGGACTCAGGGCACTGACAAGCCGTATCCTGATTCCAATACGCGATCCGAGGGGCCGCATCGGCTGATGCGGCCCATTTAGTCGTTCGGGAGGTTCTCGTGGCGCGATTCGCGAGGCTCTTCGGCCGAGCCGCGGCGCCGCCGCGCGTCGACCGCGTCGTCGTCGGGCTCGGCAACCCCGGCGAGGGCTACGCCGGGACGCGCCACAACGTCGGTTTCCACGTCGCTTCGCGCCTCGCGAAGCGCGCCCGCGCCGAGTTCGCCGTGAACGCGGCGGACTCGCGCATCGCTGAGGGCGCGATCGACGGCGTGCGCGTGGCCATCGCGCGCCCGCAGACGTTCATGAACGACTCCGGCCGCGCGATCCGCAAGCTCCTCGACCGGTACCGCGTGGAGCCGGACGCGCTCTTCGTGGTCTACGACGACATCGACCTTCCCCTTGGGAAGCTGCGCCTCCGCGAGAAGGGCGGTCCGGGGACGCACAACGGCATGCGCTCGATCGTGTCTGTGATAGGCGAGGGCTTCCCGCGGCTGCGCGTCGGCGTCGCGCCGACGGATCCGCGCGCCGAGATCGGGGATCTCGTCGAGCACGTGCTCGGCCCGTTCACCGCCGACGAGCGCGAGAGCGCCGACGTCTCGATCACCAGAGCGGCCGAGGCGGTCGAGGTGGCGCTCCGCGACGGCATGCAGCGGGCCATGGAGCGGTTCAATGGCTAGCACCGCGACACTCGTGCCGGCGCGGATGGGCGGCGTGCTCGCTCTCGCGGAACGCAGCGAGCGCTATCGCGAGCTCGCCGACCGGCTCGGCGACGCTCGGCGCGTCGCGGTCGCGGACGCCACCGCGGGCGCGCGCGCGTTCGCGTGGTCCGCGCTCGTCGCGCAGAGCGGTCGGACGATCGCGCTCGTCGCGCCGAGCGAGGATCGGGCGCGCCGCTGGCGAGCGGAGCTCGCCGGATGGCTCGGCGAGGAGCGCGTCCTCGCGTTCCCCGAGCGCGAGACGATGCCCTTCGAGGCCGGCGCGCCCTCCGGCGCCGCCGTTCACCAGCGGCTCCTCACGCTGTGGCGGCTCGCGACCGCGCAAGGCCCTGTCGCCGTCGTCACGAGCTTGCGCGCGCTGCTCGAGCACACCATCCCTCCGGAGGAGCTCGCGCGGCGCGGGCGCACCCTGCGCGCTGGCGATCGCCTCTCGTGGCAGGAGACCGCGACATGGCTCTTCGATCTGGGCTACGAGCCGGTGACCGAGGTGAGCGAGCCGGGGACGTTCTCGCGCCGCGGCGGGATCATCGACATCTACCCGTCCTCGGCGGAGCAGCCCGCGCGGGTCGAGCTCTTCGGCGACGAGATCGAGACGCTCCGCGCGTTCGACCCGGTCACGCAGCGCTCGCAATCGGATCTGGCCGAGCTCGTGGTGCTGCCCGCGCGCGAGTTCTCGCTCGAGCGGGCGCCGGAGCTGGCCGTGCGGCTCACCGCGGCGGGGTGGGACCGTGCCGCGCAGCGCGACGACGAGGACGCGGCGGACCTCTCCGCGTACGCGCGGCTCGTCGAGGCGCTCCGCGAGGGAACCGACGCGCCCGGCGCCGACGCCTTCGCACCGGCGCTTGGCGCGACCGCGTCGCTCCTCGATCACCTCGGCGATCGCGCGAGCGTGATCTTCGAGGACACGGTCGAGCTGGAGCTGGCCCAGGACGCGCTCGAGGCGCAGGCCGAGGAGAAGAGGGACGAGCTCGCGTCGCACGGGCTCGCCGTGAGCGTCCTGCCGCCGCCATACGTTCCGCGCTCGCGCATCGAAGAGCTCGCGGGGCGGCACGGGGCGGCGCGCGTCGGCCCCGGCGGGGACGCCGTGCGGCTCGGCTGGTCGGGGACCACGAGCTACGCCGGACGGCTCGACCAGTTCCTGCGCGAGGTGGCCGGAGCGGGCCGGGACATCCGGATCGTGGCGACGCCACAGGCGGCGCGCCTGGCGGAGCTGCTCGCCGACCGCGAGATCGCCGCTATATCGCGGGAGACCGTCGCTGAAACGCCCGCCCAGGGGGAGCTCGTGGTCGCGCGCGTCCCGCTGGCCGAGGGATTCGCGATTCCCGAGCTCGATCTCCGGGTGTTCACGGACGCCGAGGTCTTCGGCTTCCGCAAGCCCCGGCACCCCGAGCGGCGCCGCCGACGGGTCCACCTGGGCTCCTTCCTGGCCGACCTCAAGCCCGGCGACCACGTCGTTCACGAGGACCACGGCATCGGCCGGTTCGAGCGCTTCGTCACCCGTGAGGTAGCCGGTGTCGTCCGCGAGTACCTCGAGCTCCGCTTCGCCGGGACGGATGTCGTCTCCCTGCCGACGGAGCGCGTGGACAAGGTCACCCGCTACGTCGGGGGTACCCCGCCGGCGCTCTCGGCGCTCGGCGGGCGGGACTGGCTCATCACGAAGCGCAAGGCGAAGAAGGCCGCCGAGGAGATCGCGAAGGAGCTCCTCAGGCTCTACGCCGCGCGCGAGGCGACGCATGGCTTCACCTTCTCGAAGGACACCCCATGGCAGATCGAGATGGAGAACGCGTTCCCGTACACGGAGACACCGGACCAGCTGCAGGCCATCGACGAGACCAAGCGCGACATGGAGCGAGGGCGCCCCATGGACCGACTCATCGTCGGGGACGTGGGCTACGGGAAGACCGAGGTCGCGCTGCGCGCCGCGTTCAAGGCGGTGCAGGACGGTAAGCAGGTCGCCATCGTCGTGCCGACGACCGTCCTGGCGCAGCAGCACTACGAGACATTCGCCGAGCGCCTCGCCACATTCCCGGTGCTCGTCGAGATGCTGTCGCGCTTCCGATCGCCGACGGAGCAGCGAGAGGTCGTCGCGGCGCTCGGCACTGGCGAGGCCGACATCGTCGTCGGCACGCACCGGGTTCTTCAGAAGGACGTGCGCTTCCGCGACCTCGGCCTCGTGGTGATCGACGAGGAGCACCGCTTCGGGGTGAAGCACAAGGAGCGCCTCAAGCAGCTGCGCACCGAGGTCGACGTGCTCTCGATGACCGCGACGCCGATCCCGCGGACGCTGCACATGGCGCTCTCGGGGGTGCGCGACATCAGCGTCATCGAGACGCCGCCGGAGAATCGGCAGCCCATCGAGACCCACGTCGTCGAGCGGAGCGACGACGTGCTCCGCGAGGCGATCATCCGCGAGGTGGACCGCGGGGGCCAGGTCTACTACGTCCACAACCGCGTGCAGGGAATCGAGCAGGAGGCCCACCGCCTGCGGCAGCTTGTGCCGAACGCGCGCCACGTCGTGGCCCACGGCCAGATGGACGAGCGGAAGCTCGAGCGCGTCATGGTGGAGTTCGCCGACGCGGAGCACGACGTGCTCGTCTGCACGACGATCATCGAGTCGGGCCTCGACATCCCGAACGTGAACACGATCGTCATCAACCGCGCCGGCACGCTCGGACTCGCGCAGCTCTACCAGCTGCGGGGTCGCGTCGGCCGGAGCGCCGAGAAGGCCTACGCCTACCTTCTCTATACAAAGGAGCAGCACCTCACCGAGCAGGCGCGCAAGCGCCTGCAGGCGGTCTTCGAGGCGAGCGAGCTCGGCGCGGGCTTCAAGATCGCGATGCACGACCTCGAGATCCGCGGGGCGGGGAACATCCTCGGCGCCGAGCAGCACGGGCACGTCGCCGCCGTCGGCTTCGAGCTCTACACCCAGCTCCTCGAGGAGGCGGTCAACGAGCAGCGCGGGGCGCCGCGTGCCGCCGCCCGGCCCGAGATCACCGTCGACCTGGCGCTCTCGACGGCCATCCCCGACGACTACGTCCCGAGCCGGCAGCGCAAGCTCGAGCTCTACCGCCGCATCGCCGAGCTCTCCGACCTGGGCGACCTGGCCGGGCTGCGCGAGGAGCTCCGCGACCGTTACGGGGCACCCCCGGAGCCGGTGCGGAACCTCCTCTACGGTGTCGAGGTGAAGCTCCGGGCGGCGAAGGCCGGGGCCACCGAAGTGCGCGCGCGCGGGGCGGAGCTCCGCGTCGTGCTGGGACGGGACATCCAGCCAGACGAGCGCACGCGCCTGTTACGTTCGTTCCCGCGCGCGCAGGCGGGGCAGCGGCAGATCCGCGTCTCGGTGCTCGACGCGAAGGGCGACTGGCGTGACGCGCTTACCGGTTTGCTCGATCGATTGGCGGCCTGATGACACGCGCGTGCAACCACAAGCGGCAGCGTTCTGTCATCGTCGCGCGACACGATGCTGAACGCGCTACGCACCATCACCCTCGCGGTACTAGCGCTTCTCCCTGCGCTGATCGCCGGACTCGCCATCCGCTAGCGGCTCCCCCCGCCGCCTCCCTGTGAGGATCTCGCTCTTCTCGGCCCTGCTGATCCTCTGGGGCAATCTTCTCCATCCGCTGATCGGCGCCACCGCCCTGCTCCCCGGTGGGAGCTGGGCGTTCGTCGTCGCCGGCGCAGCCCTCGTGGCGGTCTCGCTCGTCGCGGCGCGCGCGCTGGGGCTCGACGCCAGTCGCCTCGGTGTGCGGCGTGCGGGCGCGGTTCGGGCGGTGGTCATAGGCCTCCTCGCGGGCGGCGCGATCGCTCTGCTCGATGTGGCCCTCATCCGGCTCGCGCCCGCGATCCTCGGCGCGCCGATCGTGTACACCCCGCTCCTCCAGGTCACGCCTGAGGACCTGGCGCTCCACGTCACGCTATTCCTTCCGCTCGGCGCGGTGATCCCCGAGGAGATCGCGTTCCGCGGCACGCTCCTCGGCGCGCTGCTGCGGAGCGGCGATGTCCGCCGGGCGGTCGCTGGATCGGCGCTGACGTTCGCGCTGTGGCACGCGACCGTGGCGATCGCAACGGTCTTCAACACGCAGCTTCCGGAGGTGCTGATCATCCCGGCGATCGCCGGAGCGCTCGTTGTCGTCTTCGTCGGCGGCGTCGTCATGGCGACCCTGCGACTGGTGACTGGAGCGCTCTCGACCTCGATCGCGGCGCATTGGGCGTTCAACGCGGTGATCCTGGTTGGGCTGTGGTCCGCCCAGCCGCGGGTTGCGTACCTAACCACTTGACGTGTTCCATACAGGCATGGCCGCCCGCGTCTACATCACCGTCCGCCGTCTCTGCCGCGCTGACGGGGCTCTCAAAGACTTCGGGCGCTGACCCGTGAAGATCGGTATCGATCTCGACGACGTCATGGCGATCTGCGCCGTCCCGTACCTGCGCCGGTTCGCGCAGGAATTCAGCGTCGAGCTCCCGGATGAGAGCGAGATCGGCTGGCATCTTCTCTCGCGTTGGGACGACGCCTCGGAGAAGCCCGTGCTCGGGCTCCCGAAGGTGACTCCCGAGGAGCGCGACCGCTTCCGGATCCGTCTCTACGACGGCACGTTCTTCGGCGAGCTCGAGGTCTACAAGGATTGCCCCGTGATCCTCGAGCGCCTGGTCGCGACGGGACACGAGCTCTACTTCATCACCGCGCGCGCCGAGCGCCGGCGGTACATCACCGAGACGTGGCTGCGCGAGAAGGGGCTGCTCGATTACGCCAAGGCCGTGCACCTGAAACCGATGGGCGACTTCCGCCCCGACTTCCCGCGCGGCCGATACGACGCGGCGGGCTCCGCGGAGTACAAGTCGCGCCTCGCGCAGGAGCTCGCGCTCGATGCCTTCTGCGAGGATGACGTCGTCATCGCGCAGACCCTCGCCAAGGCCGGCGTGCGCGTCTTCCTGTTCGACCAGCCGTGGAACCGCGAGGTCGCCGGCGAGCGGATCACCCGCGTGACCGGCTGGACCGATCTCGCGCAGCACCTTGGCGTATGAGCGAGCTCACCACCTTCTATTTCGTGCGCCACGGGGAGAGCGAGGCCAACGCGGCTCGCCGCTTCGCCGGTCAGTCCGACTCGCCGCTCACCCCGCGAGGGCGCCGGCAGGCCGAGACCGTCGCCGCCGAGCTCGCCAAGGTCAAGTTCGATCGCATCGTGTCCAGCGACCTCTCTCGCACGCGCGAGACCGCGGAAGCCATCGCGAAGCGCCAGGGCGTCGGCGTGGAGGTCATCCGCGAGCTGCGGGAGATCGATGTCGGCGAGCGCACCGGGACCCCGTTCGACGAGGCCCGCGGACTTCCAAACTGGAGCGACGATGGCTTCGTCGCCTGGCCCGGCGGCGAGACGCTCGACGCGGTGCTCGCGCGAACCCTCGGGGCTATCGACCGGCTGACGCGCGAAAGTCCCGGCAAGACGATCCTCGTGGTCGGTCACGGCGGCATCAACCGCATCCTGCTCTCGCACTTCCTCGGGATCCTCCCGAAGCTCGATCGCAGCCCCGCCACGAACACGAATATCAGCGTTGTGCATACCGACGGCAAGGCCCACACGGTCGAGCGGCTGTTCGCCGCGGATCACGTCGGCTAGGAGCTCGCCCACCGCGACGCGAACGAAACGCCGCTCGGGCATCGGCATGTGACCATGCCCCCGTGGCTCGTGACAAGAGCGCGTCGCTGGATGGCCTGATCGCGCGTATACGCGAGCGCGCCGCGGATCCCGAGCGACGCGTCGAAGCGCGTCACGCCGCTTCGCTGGACGAGGTCCGCCGCCTCGGGAACGTCTTCAGCCTCGACGACCTGGGGCGCATGGTCGCCGGGTTACGTGGCGGTCAGTTCGATCCGGACCTCGTCGCGAAGGCCGAGACGCTCGTGACCGGCATGAGCCGCCGCAAGATGCCCGAGCTCCCGCCGATCGCGAAAGCCGAGGCGCTTGTGGCGGCGGAGGCGGAGCTCGGTGTTCCGCTGCCGCCCGCCCTGAGTCGCGCCTACCTCGAGGTGGCCGACGGCGGCTTCGGCCCGGGCCCGGGGCTCATGCCGCTCGACGCGGCGATCACCGCGTACCGCGGACTGCGCGCGAGGTCGCCCGGACCGGACGGCTGCGACTGGCCGGAGAAGCTGCTGCCGCTCATCGATCAGGACGGCGCCTACGTATGCGTCGACGGCGCAAGCGGAAGGGTCATGGACTTCGATCCCGAGGAGCTGCTCGAGGAGTGGGATCCGGACGAGCCCGACGACCGCGCGGCGCAGCGCGGCTGGAAGCGCTGCTTCCGCGAGGTCGCTCCGAGTGTTGAGGTCTGGCTTGACCGGTGGCTCGGCTCGCCGACGCTCGAGGAGCGGACGGCGGCGAGCCTCGCGGCATCCAACATCGAAGAGGCGAGGCGCGCGCGTGCGCGCATCGGCGCCATGACGCCGGAGCAGCGCAAGGCGATGGGGCTGCCCGAGGTCGGCTGGGAGCGCGTGGTGTGGGGCGGTCTCGGTCTCGACGAACCGCAGAGGTAGCGAGCTTCGCTAGCGGACGATTTTGGCCGACACGTTGTTCATGATCGCGAGCGCCGTCCCGCTGAAGATCCGGTCCTTCTCTCTTGCGACGAAGTCCATCGCCTCGATCGAGCTCACCGCCCGGTCGATCGAGCCGAGCAGATGTGGATAGTCGCTCCCCATGACCATGTGGTCCGCGCCCACGACGTCGCGCAGGAGACGCAGGTTGTGCGGGCTGAAGGTGACCGTGTCGTAGTTGAGGCGCTTCAGGTAGACCGAAGGCGGCTCGTCGATGTTCACGCGGCATTCGGCGAAGTCGCGCCAGCCGGAGTCGAGGCGCTCCATGAGATAGGGGACCGCGCCGCCGGCGTGCGCCACGAGCCAGCGGATGTTCGGGAGCTCCTTGAAGACGCCGGCGTAGCAGAGCTTCGCGATCGCGAGCGTCGTGTCGAACGGGAAACCGACGATCGGGCCGAGCACGTACTCGGTGAACGCCTCCGCGGCCGACGGGATCATCGGGTGGACGAAGACGCACGCCCCGCGCCGGTCGGCCTCCGCGAGGAACGGCCGGTACGCCGGATCGGCGAGCGCCCGTCCGCGGATGTTCGAGAGCAGGACGACTCCCTGCATGCGGAGCTCGTCGAGCGCGCGCTCGAGCTCGCGCACGGCCGCGTCAGGATCGTCCATGGGGATCGACGCGAATCCGAGGAAGCGGCCGTGATGCTTCGCGGCGAGGTCGGCGTACGCGTCGTTCACGAGCCGCGCGACGTCGGCCTGCGCTTTCCCTTCGGCGAAGTAGACGTTCGGGGTGGAGAGGGAGATGACCTCGGTGTCGATGCCGACGCGGTCCATGTCCTCGAGGCGCTTCGCGACGTCGGTCATCGGCGCGGTGATGCCGAAGAACCGTGCCCCCCGGTAGCGGATGATCCGCTGCCCGGTCGGGCTCGTTCGGAAGGAGAAGTCGCCACCGCTTCGCTCGATCCGCTCGAAGTACGCGGGCGGGTAGTAGTGCGTGTGGAGATCGAGTTTCATCCGCGGTGACGCTAGTCGCAACGGGCCGGCTGCGCACCGCCGCGCCGTCCGCGGCCGGCCCCCCATCACCGACCGCGACCCATGCCCGATACGGCGTCGCCGGGCTGATCCCGCCGCACTTCCCATACGCCACGGGGGCCGACTACGACACGCTCTACACGTCCTTCGCCGCGACCGGCGGCGCTCTGTCGGCGTGTACACCAACTGGGCGGACGCCGGTAAGGAGGGCGCGGCGCCCGCCGTCGTCGCCGCGACCGCGGCGGCCGCCGCCAAATACCGCTTCGGCCCGCTCGTCATCGCGCTGGGGGTCGCGCAAGACGCGGCCGGCGGCGGTGTCCGGAGCACCGTCGAGTGGAGCGGGGCGCGATCGGTTCCTCGCGGCCGTCACGGCGGTGGCTCGCGACCAGAAGCCCGAGTACCTCGCCCTGGGTGTGGAGTCGAACCGGCTCTTCATGTCCGAGCCGGCCGCATTCGAGGGTTTCACAAAGGGCTACGCGGACGCGTACGACGCGATCAAGCAGGTCTCGCCCGCCACCAAGGTCTTCACCATCTTCCAGCTCGAGCTCATGCGCGGGTCCGCGCGGGCAAGCTCGACCTCATCGGGTACACGACCTACCCGTTCCTGGGCTACGCGGGACCCGGCGATCTCGCGGACGACTACTACGCGGACGCCGCGCGCCGCTCGCCCGCGCCGGTCGCGTTCACCGAGATCGGCTGGCCGTCAGCGGATCTCGGCGGTGCGGCCGCCGGATCGCCTTACGGCGGGACACCCGAGGAGCAGGCGGCCTTCGTCTCTCGTTTCTTCGAGCTGACGCGGGCGGTCCGGCCCGCGCTCGCGCTCTGGTCGTTCCCGAACGATGTCGGTGCGGGCGGGCCTCCGACCTTCTCGAGCCTGAGCCTGCGTCGCAACGACGGCACGGCGAAGCCGGCGCTCGCGGCGTGGCAGACCGGCATCGGGACGAAGTAACCTTCGCGCGTGGCCACCGCGACGAAAGACCTCGCCTCGCGCATACGCGATGTTCCCGACTTCCCCAAGCCCGGGATCCTCTTCAAGGACATCACCACGCTCCTCAAGGACGGGGATGCGTTCAAGGCCGCGATCGAGGGGCTCATCGAGCGGATCGGCAACCGCAAGATCGACGCGGTCGTCGGCATGGAGTCGCGCGGCTTCATCTTCGCGGCGCCGATCGCCTACAAGCTCGGCATCGGCTTCGTCCCGGTGCGCAAGCTGGGCAAGCTCCCGGCCGACGTGGTGAGCGTCGAATACGACCTCGAGTACGGCTCCGCGACGCTCGAGATGCACAAGGATGCGATCAAACCGGGCGCCCGCGTGCTCATCGTCGACGACCTCCTCGCGACCGGCGGCACCGTCGCGGGCACGATCGACCTCGTGAAGCAGCTCCAGGGTGAGATCGTCGCCCTCGCGTTCCTCATCGAGCTCGCCGCGCTCAAGGGCCGCGAGAAGCTCAGCGGCCACGAGATCATCACGTTGATCCGCGCGTAGCGCCGCGCGTTGCCGAGCGCTTCGTAGACTGGCCGGACGACCGAGCTCGCCGAACGCGTCCACGCGATACCGCTGATCGGCGCGACCGCGTACGCGATCCTCGAAGACGAGGTCACGGTGCTCGACGCGGGGATGCCGGGGGGTCTCTTCCCCGACTGCGCGCCGCGATCGCCGCGCTCGGCCGCCATCCTCGGGAGATCCGCCGCTTCGTGGTCACGCACGCGCACCCCGACCACATCGGCGGCGCCGCCGGTGCCGAGGTGCTGCTCCACGCGGCGGACCGCGTCCGCGCGCTGCGCCTGAACGCGGGCACGATCGCGCGGCGCCTCATCGAGCGCGGCGGGCGCGCGCTGCGCGAGCTCCGCGAGCGCTGGCACTGAACGCCAATCGCGTCGCCGCGGACGCGCTCACCGCATCACGCGCCATCGCGGGTTTGGCCTTGTTCGCGAGGCCCCGCCTCGCGGTGGTCCTCCTGGCGGCCGCGACCGACTGGATCGACGGGTGGCTCGCGCGACGCGGAGGCGAAGCGGGCTACGGCGCCCGCTTCGATCTCGAGGCCGACTCGCTGCTGACGCTCGGCGCCGCCGTCGCCGCGGTCCGCCGCGGGGCCACCGGTTTAGTCCTCCTGCCCGCGGTGGCCCGGTATGCCGTCGTCGCGGTGCGCGATCCGCGAACGCTGACCGCCGAAGAGGCCGCCTGGGACCGCGTCACCGGGACCGCGCAGATGGCGGTGCTCGCGGCCGCGCTCGCGCCATGGCCCTTCCGCGCAGTCGGCCTGCTCGCGGGCCCGGTCAGCGCGGTTCGCTGCGCCGCGCTCGCCGCCTTCGCCGTCTCGGGCGGCGTACACTTCGAGGCCACAGAGCGACCGGCGGAGGCCCGCTTGGTCACCCCGATAAGGGAGGACCGATGACCGCGGCCCCGTCGCTGCCAGAGATCAAGATCGACCCCCATGCATCGGCCGACGAGGCGCGCGCCTACCTCGAGCGCGATCGGCTGATGGCGGCGTACGCGCTCGCCGACATCGATCAGCCGGAGATCGAAGGTACGAGATGGTGGATCGCGCGCCGCGAGGGAGAGATCGCGGCGGTGGTGCTCGTCGTGGAGGGCCTGCCGTTCCGCCCCTGCTTCGCGACGGGTGGCGCGGACGCGCTCGCCACGCTCTTCCGCGAAGCGATCCGCGAGCCGCGCGTGCTCCTCGCGACGCCGCCGCGGTGCCGGCCGGCGATCGAGGCAACCTACCGCTTCGAGCGCGTGGATCACATGAAGCGCATGGCGGTGAACGTCCGTCGGTTCCGTCCGCGGCTCGCGCATCAGGTCACGCGGCTCGGCGCGCAGGACCTCGACGCGGTCATCGACCTGTACGGGCACGCCTCGCGCACCTACTTCACGCCCGAGCGGATGCGCCGCGAGATCTACTTCGGGGTTTACCAGGGCAACACCCTCCTCGCCGCGGCCGGGACGCACGTCCGATCGACCCGCTCCGGCATCGCCGCGGTCGGGAACGTCCTGACGCGGCTGGCGTACCGCGGGCGAGGGATGGCCACGACCTGCACGTCGGCGGTCACCGAAGCGGCGCTCGAGGAGCATCCCGACGTCGTGCTGAACGTCCGCCAGGACAACGCGCCGGCGATCGCGGTCTACGAGCGGCTCGGTTACCTCACCCACGGGACCTTCGTCGAAGGGCCGGCGGTCCGCCGCGCCGCCTGGGAGCGCCTGTTCGGCGCCTTGAAGGAGAAGAAATAGATGGCAGTCGCGACGAAAGCTCCGAAGCACGACGTCACCGATCTCGGGCTCGCCCCGGCGGGCGCGCGCCGCATCGAGTGGGCGGCGCGGGAGATGCCCGTCCTCCGAGGCATCCGGGAGCGCTTGTCGAAGGAGCGCCCGCTTCGCGACTTGCGCATCGGCGCGTGCCTTCACGTGACCGCCGAGACGGCCAACCTCATGCTCGCGCTCCGCGACGGAGGCGCGTCCGTCGCGCTCTGCGCGTCCAATCCGCTGTCCACCCAGGACGACGTCGCCGCCTCGCTTGTCCAAGGCGAGGGCATCGCGGTGTTCGCCCGCAAGGGCGAGGACCGGGACAGCTACTACGCGCACATCAACGCCGTGCTCGCGACCCGGCCGCAGATCACGATGGACGACGGCGCGGACCTCGTGACCGAGCTGCACACGAAGCGCCGCGAGCTGCTCACGGGTGTCCGCGGCGGCACCGAGGAGACGACGACGGGCGTCACGCGCCTTCGTGCCATGGCGACCGAAGGCGTGCTGGCTTATCCGATCGTGGCCGTGAACGATGCCCTCACCAAGCACCTCTTCGACAACCGGTACGGCACGGGGCAGTCGGCCGTCGACGGGATCATCCGCGCGACGAACCTCCTCATCGCCGGCAAGACCGCGGTGGTCGCCGGTTACGGCTGGGTCGGCCGCGGGATCGCCAGCCGGCTGCGTGGGATGGGGGCCATCGTCCTGGTCTCGGAGGTCGATCCGTTGCGCGCGCTCGAAGCGGCGATGGACGGATTCGAGGTCACCACCATGGCCGAGGCCGCCGCTCGCGGGGGCCTGTTCGTCACGGCGACGGGCAACGTGAACGTCATCGGACGCGACGCGTTCGCCAGGCTGAAGGACGGCGCGATCCTCGCCAACGCCGGACACTTCAACGACGAGATCGACCTCGGGACGCTCGGTGGCATGGCCACCGGTTCGCGCGAGCTACGCCCGTTCGTCGTTTCGTACGCGCTGCGCGACGGGCGCAGCGTGATCGTGCTCGCCGACGGACGTCTCGTGAACCTCGCGGCGGCGGAAGGGCATCCGCCGGCCGTCATGGACATGTCGTTCGCGAACCAGGCTCTGGCCGTCGAGCATCTGGTCGCGAACGCCGGAAAGCTCGCGCCGCAGGTCTACCCTGTGCCGCGCGAATTGGACGAGGAGATCGCGCGCCGCAAGATCGCCGCGATGGGGATGAAAATCGACCAAATGACCGCGGAGCAGTCAGAGTACGCGCGGTCGTGGAAGGCGGGGACCTAGGCCGATGACGCAGTCCTTCATGTCCTCGGATCAGACCCTCTTCACCAGCGAGTCCGTCACCGAGGGACACCCCGACAAGCTCTGCGACCAGGTCTCCGACGGGATGCTCGACGAGTGCCTGCGACAGGATCCCAACTCCCGTGTCGCGTGCGAGACCGCGACGACCACCGGGGTGATCCTGGTCGCCGGAGAGATCACCACGCACGCGTACGTCGACGTCCCGCACCTGGTCCGCGGAGTCGTGCAGGACATCGGCTACACCAACGCCGACTACGGCTTCGATTTCCGCACCTGCGGCGTCCTCACGGCGATCAAGGAACAGTCGCCGGAGATCGCGCAGGGTGTGAACGAGTCCATCGAAGCGCGCGACGGGACCGATCCGATGGAGCTCGGCGCCGGGGACCAGGGGATGATGTTCGGCTTCGCGGTCCGCGAGACGCCCGAGCTCATGCCGCTCCCGATCACGCTCGCGCATGCCGTCGCGCGTCAGCTCGCCAAGGCGCGCAAGGACGGGACGCTCCCGTACCTTCGTCCTGACGGAAAGAGCCAGGTAACGGTCGAGTACTCCAAGGGCGTGCCAAAACGGGTCCACACCGTGGTCGTCGCGGCGCAGCACGATCCGGGCATCGACTACCAGCGCCTCAAGAACGAGATCCGCGAGCAGGTCATCCGCCCGGCGATCGGCGGCGACTGGCTCGACGCGAAGACGAAGTACCTCGTGAACGGCACGGGCGCGTTCACGATCGGCGGGCCCATGGGCGATGCCGGCCTCACCGGGCGCAAGATCATCGTCGACACGTACGGCGGCTACGCGCGGCACGGCGGCGGCGCGTTCAGCGGCAAGGACGCGACGAAGGTCGACCGCTCCGCCGCGTACGCGGCGCGCTACGTCGCGAAGAACGTCGTCGCGGCGGGACTCGCCGACCGGTTCGAGGTGCAGCTCGCGTATGTCATCGGTGGCGCGCAGCCCATTTCATTGAACGTCGAGACCTTCGGCACTGGGACGGTCGCGGACGAGACCATCCGCAAGCTCATCGCGGAGCACTTCGACTTCCGGCCCGGCACGATCATCGAGCGCTTCGGGCTGCGCCGTCCAATCTATAGACAGACCGCGACGTACGGTCACTTCGGCCGGCCTGAGCTGCCGTGGGAGAAGCTCGACCTCGCCGACACCTTCGCGAAGGCCGCGGGGGCGAAGGCAGCGCTCGCTTAGCACCCTGCCCGGCGACGGGCTGGCCGGCGATTTGCACCTCACCGTCACACGCCTGTTGCAAGGAGGGTGATGGTGCACATCGAGAACATGGTCCTACGACCCGCCGGCACGTCGTGGATGGCGGTGCTCGGCGGCTGGATCGCGACCATCGGCGCGATGACGCTCGTCGCCCCGCTGATAGCGGCCATCGTCGCGCGAGCGAACATCGGCACGAACAACATCACGCCCGCGGTCCCGGTGGTGATCGGGATCTTCGTCTCGTACCTCATCGGCGGCTACGTCGCCGGGCGGATGGCCGGCTACCGCACCAGCTGGCACGGGATGATGACCGCGTTCTTCAGCCTCTTCGTGCTCCTGGTGCTCGCGCTCCTCGGCTACGCCGCGGACCGCGGACTCCTCGCGGGCCTCGGCGTGAACGGGATCGCTGATCTCGTCCCGGGCGCGCGCGACCTGAACGCGGACAACGTCGGTGAGGCGCTGACGTTCGGCGCGCTCCTGGGCTTCCTCGCGGCGATCTTCGCGGGCTGGCTCGGCGGTGTCCTCGCCCCGGCGCACGCGGTCGTTGCGGCCCCCTATCCGGGCCGCGCGGCCAGCCCGATCCCCGCGCGATCCGTCGGCGTTCCGCCCGCCAACCGCGGCGCGCAACGGGAAGTCGTGAAGGACCGTAAGCCGCTCATTCCGGCATTCGGAAGGAAGGGCGGCGAGCGCGTCGACGAGAGGCGCGAGACCGAAACGGACCGCTCATAGTCCTCTGAACCGCGAAAAGCGGGCGGACGTATCCTCCCTGAGACCCGCTGGTCTGGAGGGGGTGTCCAACCAATGCGATCCGCCCGCTACTCGCTCGCATTCGTGGCCGCGTTCGCGATCCTTCTCGCCGCGTGCACCGGCGGTCAACAGACCACCGGTGGCGGCGCTTCGCCGACGCCGGCGGCCGGCAAGCCGGTGTACGGCGGGACAGTGACGTTCGGTCTTGAGAACGATGTCAGCGACCTCGACCCGATGCGATCAGGGCTGTTCGTCGACCGCAACATCATGTATGCGATGTACGACTCGCTCGTGCGGGTCGACCCGAAGGGGAACATCATCCCGTGGCTTGCCGAGAAGTGGGAAACGGGAAGCGACGGAAAGACGGTCACCTTCACTCTGCGAAAGGACGCGAAGTTCCACGACGGCACGACGTTCGACGCCGATGCGGTGAAGTGGAACATCGACCGCTATAGGACGACGCAAGGATCACGCCGAACCGCGGATCTTGCCGCGGTCGACAGCGTCAACGTCGTCGACTCGAGCACGGTGCGGTTCAATCTCAAGCTGGCGTTCGCGCCGCTTCTCGCGGCGCTCGTCGATCGCGCTGGAATGATGGTGTCGAAAGCGGTGCACGACGCCGCGGGCGCCGACTTCACGCTGAAACCGTTCAAGGCGGGTACCGGTCCGTTCATCCTGACCGAGGCGGTGAAGAACGACCACTACACGCTGGAAAAGAACCCGAACTGGTGGGGGAAGGACAAGGACGGGAACAAGCTCCCGTACCTCGAAAAGATCATCGTGCGCCCGATCGTGGACGACGACGTGCGCCTGACGAACCTGCGGACCGGCAACGTGCAGGTCATGAACGACATCGCGGGCAAGGATGTGCCGGCCGTGAAGACGGACCCGTCTCTCAACTATCAGGAAGTGGGTGCGCTGGCCTTCAACAGCATGGTCCCGAACGAGGCTCCCGGTTTCATCTTCTCCGAACACCGCTACGTGAAGGCCGTGGCGATGGCACTCGACCGTGATGAGCTGCTCCAGAAGGGCTCGCAACAAGGTGTTGGGCTGGTCGGCTGGGGCCCGATCACGCCGGCCCACTTCGCGTGGGACCCGAACTTCAAGCCCTGGCCGAAGGCCGACCCCGAGGGGGCGAAGAGGCTGATCGCCGAAGTCGGCAGGGGGCCGCTCAAGTTCGAGCTGCTGGTGCAATCGGGAAGCGCCTCGACCTTGCAGCAGGCGCAGCTGATCCAGGATCAGCTGAAGAGGGCGGATATCACCGCCGACATCAAGACGCAGCTTTTCAACGACATCGTCACCCTTCAGCAGCAGAAGAAGCATCTGGGGATGACGCTTGTCGGCTGGAGCGGCCGTCTCGATCCGGACGGAAACACGTACGACTTCGTCGTCACAGGTTCTCCGAACAACGACTCGAGCTACTCGAACGCGAAGGTCGACGAGCTAATGAAACAGCAGCGCGCGGAGCCCGACCCCGCGAAGCGCAAGGCGCTGCTGTTGGAGGCGCAGCAGATCTACGTTGTGGATGATCCGTCGCGCGTCTGGTACAGCTTCGAGATTTCGCCGATCATCAGCGTGAAGAACCTCGTCGGGCTCGAGGCGCATCCAGATCGGATCCCGCGCTTCCACACCGGTTGGTTGCAGAAGTAACGTCGGAGTGATCTGAGAGCGGAGGCGACGGAGTGACGAGGTACATCCTCCGTCGCCTCTTGCTCATGGTGCCTGTTGCCTTCCTCGTGACCATTGGCGTGTTCGTCCTGGTCCGCCTGTCGCCCGGCGACCCAGTGCTCGTGTTCGCGGGCGAGGAACGTGACCCGGCGGTCCTCGCAGCCATGCGCCAGGAGCTTGGGCTCGACCAGCCGATGCCGGCGCAGTACGTCGCCTGGGTCACGCGACTGGCGCAGGGCGACCTCGGGCGCTCGTTCCAGACCCGGCAACGGGTCCTTGAGGCGATCACCGAGCGTCTGCCGGCGACGCTCGAGCTTGGCCTCGCGGCCCTGCTCATCTCGGTGACCCTCGCGCTAGCCGTCGGGATCCTCTCTGCGATCAAGCGCAACTCCGTCGTCGACCTGCTTTCGACGAGTGTCACCCTCGCGGGCGTCTCATTTCCGAGCTTTTTCCTGGGGATCGTCCTTATCTTGTTGTTCGCTTACGTCATTCCCGGGCGGATCTTTCCGCCCGGGGGCTACGTACCGTTCACGCAGGACGCCGGCGACAACCTTCGGCGGCTTGTTCTTCCCGCGCTTACCCTGGCGACGGCGAGCCTGGCCATCAACCTGAGGCAGGTCCGCTCGAGCCTGCTCGATGTTTTCGGCCAGGACTACATGCGCACTGCTCGGGCGAAGGGGCTGCGCGAGGGGACAGTCATCGTTCGCCACGCTCTCAAGAACGCGCTCATCCCCGTCGTCACTCTCATCGGTATCCAGATCGGCGCGATCATCGAGGGCGCTTTTATCACCGAGACGATCTTCTTCTGGCCCGGAATCGGCCGCCTCGCGGTCACGGCGATCCCATCCGGCGATTACCCGGTCGTTCAGGGGGTGGTGCTGGTCTCCGCGCTCTCCTTCATGCTGACAACTCTGCTCGTCGACCTCCTTTACGCCTGGCTGGATCCGCGCATCTCCTATGAGAAGGTCGGGGCATGAGCGGCGCGACTCTTCCCGTCGCGCTCCACTTGCGGCAGGCGGACCGCGCGACCGCGATCCGCTACTTCGCGCGACGGAATCCGCGAATGCTGATCGGCGGGGCGATGGTCCTGACCTGGTTGCTGCTCGCGTTGCTTGCGCCGTTCATCGCGCCGTATGACCCGATCAAGGTGAACGTCTCTGGCGCGCTCCAGCCCCCAAGCGGGATTCACTTCCTCGGAACGGACGACCTCGGGCGGGACGTCTTCTCGCGCGTGCTGTGGGGGAGCCGCGTGTCGCTCTCGGTCGGCGTGATATCCGTCAGCATCGGCTTCCTCGTCGGCGTGACGCTGGGTCTGGCGGCAGGCTATTTGGGCGGTACCTTCGATCTGCTCGTGATGAGGGCGATCGACGCCCTGCTCGCGTTCCCAGCGCTGGTGCTCGCGATCGCGATCACCGCGGCGCTGGGCCCCCAGATCCAGAACGCGATGATCGCGATCGGCATCGTCGCCGTGCCGGCTTACGCGCGCCTCACTCGCGGGCAGGTGCTCTCGGTGCGAGCCCGCGAGTTCATCGTCGCGGCCCGCACCATCGGGTGCTCGCCACTCCGGATCGTGCTGCGGCACATCTTTCCAAACGTCACCAACGCGCTCATCGTTCAGGCCACTTTGTCGACCGCATTCGCAATCCTCGCCGAGGCCGCGCTCTCATTCCTCGGGCTCGGCCCGCAGCCGCCGGACCCGTCGTGGGGACAAGACGTGAACTACTCCCAGCGTTACCTGCCGAATCTCAAGTGGTGGATGAGCGTTGGCCCCGGTGTGGCCATCTTCACGGCTGTCTTCGCCTTCAACTTCCTGGGTGATGCGCTTCGCGATGCCCTCGACCCGCGCCTTCGCCGCTCGGCCTGAGGTGGTACTTCCGTACTAGCCGGGTTTGTTCCGTGACTGTTCCCACGCTCGGCAGGCGGCCGACCAAAATGCCAAAACACATGCAGGTGAGCCAGGTCGCATACGACCGCTTCGTGCTGGAGCTCCCGCCCGCCGACGCCACGTGGCGCCCCCTCGCGGATCCGGAGACCCTCGCCGAGACGGCCGCGTGGCTCTGGGACTTCGGACCGAAGCCGCTCATCGCGGTGGTCGGGTTCGATGGCGGGGCCGCTCCGAAATGGCTCGAAGCATGGAAACCGCGAGGGGTCCGGTTCGCGCCGGCTGGGGCATCAAGCGGCGCGGCGGTCGTCCTCGCGACCCGGAACGACCTCGAACGCTTCCTCTCCGAGGGTGCGCCTCATGAGCGAACCGTGCTCCTCTGGCCGCGCAACCACGAGGCGAAGACGTTCGAGGGTCTGAACGGAGCGATCAACGCCTGGCTCAAGACGGTCGACGCCCACGCGTCGATCCAGCGCGCCGGCGAGGTGTTCGAGGTCCACCAGGTCAACGCGTAGCCCGCGTTAGGTGGCCTGCTGCGCGGTCCTCCGAACGATGATGCCGATGTAGGCGCCCGCGAACGCCCCGGCCAGCGCGAGCCCGAGCGCCGCGAGGGCGGCCCACCTCTCGAAATCGGAGCGGATCAGCTCCACGACCGGGATCGGCAGCCCGACGAGCATGCCGACGATCAGCGCCGCACGCGGCCGGACCGCGGAGAGCGCGCCGGCCGTAAGCACGATGAGGCCGGCGAGGATGCCGGTGTCGTCGAAGCGTGGGTTCGCGTCGACGGCCGTGAAGTAGAGACCAGCGGCGAGCGCCGCCCCGAGGACGGTCGCGGTGATCACGTTCCTCACGGCCGCTCCTCGCCTTGCCGCTCGGCCTCCGCGCCGAGCTCGCGGGTGCGCTGGTAGGCGGCGTACACCGCCTTCGAGAGCACCGTGCGCAGCGCGCCCTTCTCGAGCTGGTAGATCGCGGCGGCGCTCGTCCCGCCGGGCGAGGTGACCATGTTACGCAGCTCCGCGAGGTGGCGCCCGCTCTTGCGCGCGAACAGCGCCGATCCCTCGACCGTGCGCAGGACGAGCTCCTCCGCGACCCGCCGCGAGAAGCCGAGGTGCACGCCCGCGTCGACGAGCGCTTCCATCAGCAGGAATACATAGGTCGGCCCCGTCCCGGAGAGCGCGGTCGCCATATCGACGAGCGTCTCGTCCTCGACCATGAGCTCCTCGCCGAGCGCGCCGAGGATCGCCTTCGCGCGGTCGCGCTGCTCGGCGTCCACCGCTGTCGTCGCTGACCACGCGGTCACGCCCATGCCGACCTGCGCCGGAGTGTTGGGCATCGCGCGGACGATCGCGGCGTGACCGAGCCCGTCCCGGAGCGACCGGAGCGTCGCGCCGGCGACGATGGAGATCACGAGCTGCGCCTCGTCGAGCTTGCCGCGGAGCTCGCGCATCACGGTCGCGAGCACCTGCGGCTTCACCGAGAGGACGACCACGTGCGAGCCCTTCGCGGCCTCGACGTTCGACGCGAGCGCCTTCACGCCGTACGTCTTCGCGAGCTCGGCGCGCCGCTCGCGGCGCGGGCCGGTGACGAGCACGTGGGACGGTGGCACCAGATGCCGGTCGAGGAGGCCGCGGATCATCGCCTCGGCCATCGTCCCGCCGCCGATGAACGCCAGGCGCTTCCCGGTGAGCGGCATTCAGCGAAGTATGCGGACGAGGTCGCTGTCCACGAAGAGATATCGCGTGTCCACGCCGATCCGTCCGAAGGCGACGGGCGGGATTCCGATGTCCGCGAGGAGCAGCTCGCCGACGAGGCCCCGCGCGCCCGGCGCGAGCAGTCCGGTCTTGGGCAGGGCCAGGGTGACCGTCGCCATGGCTCGGATCGCGACGCCGAGCGGCGTGCCGGTGTCGGGATCGAGGCCCGACGGGAGGTCGACGGCGAGGATGTGGACGCCGGAACGGTTCGCGGCGCGGATCAGCTCGGCGACCTCCCCGCGGGGCGCGCCGCGGGTGCTGTAGCCGAGGAGGCCGTCGAGGAGCAAGTCGGCTTCGGCGAGCGTCTCGCCGATCACCTCCCCGCCGGTGTCGGTCATCTCGGCCAGCGGGACCTCCAGGCGCGCCAGCAGCTCCAGCTGCCGGCGCGCGCTCTCGCGGACCCGCTCCCGCGGCGCGGCGAGGACGGCCCGGGCGTCGGCGCCCCATCCAAGCAGGCGGCGCGCGGCTCCGAGGGCGTCGCCGCCGTTGTTGCCGGTGCCGGCGATGGCGATGATCCGCTTCCCCTCGACCCCTCCGAGGACGAAACGCGCGGCGGCGGCGATCTGCCGCGAGGCGTTCTCCATGAGCATCTCGACCGCGACGCCGAGCTCGTCGATCGTGATGCGGTCGATCTCAGCCATCTGCGCTCCGGTAACGCTCGGGACGTCGCGCAGCCCGGGCAGGTCGTCGAGGCTCACCCGCGGCCGAGGAGGATGAGCTTGCGCACGGCGAACGTCGTCGGGGATATGTGGAAGGCGTCGATCGCGGCCGGCGAGGCCGCGCGAAGGCGTCGCCGGACTTCTTCCCCGCGGTCGGGCGGCGTCTGGGAGCGGGCGAGCCAATCGTCGGTGGTGAGCTTCGTCACGAGTACGTCGGAGTCGACCGTGGCACGGAGTCCGGCACGCTCGAGAAGGTCCTGCCAGCCGCGCACCGTGTGATTGCGGATATGCGAGGGGTCGCGCAGGGTCTCGAGCTCGTTGATGAACCTGTCGAGAGCGGGGTCGTCCGGCGCGTAGTTGTCGACGAGCACGAGGAGCCCGCCGGGCCGGAGGACGCACGCGATCTCGCGGAACGCGCCGGCCGCGTCCGCGAAGTGATGCGCCGCGAGCCGCGACGTCACGACGTCGGCGGAACGCGACGCGATCGGTAACGCGGTCGCGTCCGCGTGGACGAGCAGCGAGTTGCCGACGCCCGCCGCCGCCAGCACGCCGCGGCCCGCTTCGAGCATCTCCCGCGTCGCGTCCACGCCGACGGCGGCACGAAAGCCCGGCGCAAGCCGCCGGAGCGTGTGCCCGACCCCGGTGCCGACGTCCACCAGCCGCTCGCCGCCGTGCTCCGTCGCGAGCGCGACGACGCGGTCCAGGTCCTCTCCGCGGGCGTGGGTCGCGCTGTCGACGTACGCCGCCGCCGTCCGCCCGAACTGGCGCTGGACGGGCTCGATCCCGCTCACGAGTCCGCCAACTCCTTCGCGAACTCGACGGTGCGCTCGCGCCGGTAGCCGATCGCGGCCCAGAACGCCATCGCGTCGTCCTCTTCGTCCCACACGATGAGGTTCAGCTTTCGGCAGCCGAGCGCGCGCAGCCGCTCCTCGATCGTCCGCACGAGGCGCGTGGCGATGCCGCGGCGGCGCGACTCCGGGTGCGTGGCGACGTGATAGAGCCAGCCGCGGCGTCCATCGAATCCCGCGAGCGCGGACGCGACCATGCGGTCGCCTTCGCGGCCGACGAGGCAGAGCCCTGGGTTGCGCGTGGCGAGCGCGACGAGCCCGACGTCGTCGTCGCCGGGCCTGATGCGGATCCCGCTCGCCCGCCACAGCTCGCGGACCTCGTCGCAGTCGGCTTCGCGAAGCTCGCGGATCTCCACTCTGCCCATACTGACGCCTCGTGCGCGTCGGCCGTTTCGACGTTCGAATCTTCAGCGACGGGGTCTTCCGCCTCGACGGCGGCGCGATGTTCGGCATCGTTCCGAAGGTCCTCTGGGAGAAGCAGAAGCCGGCCGACGACCGCAACCGCGTCTCGATGGACATGAACTGCCTGCTCATCCGCGACGTCGATCACATCGTGGTCGTCGAGACGGGCGCCGGGCCCAAGCTCACGGCGAAGCAGAAGGAGATCTTCGGGATCGGCGGACCGCCGCGGCTCCTCGACGAGCTCGGGGCCCTCGGCGTGCGCCCGGACGAGGTCACGCTCGTCATCAACACGCATCTGCACTTCGACCATTCCGGCGGGAACACCTACCGCGAGGGCGAACGCATCGTCCCCACGTTTCGCCGCGCGAGCTATGTGTTCCAGCGCCTGGAGTGGGAGGATGCGACGGCGCCCAATGAGCGCACCCGCGGGTCGTATCTGCCGGACGACTACGCACCGCTCGAGGCGGCCGGGAAGCTGGAGCTCGTCGACGAGTCGGTCGAGATCCTCCCGGGCATCCGGCTCGACAGGGTGCAGGGGCATACGCGCGGCACGCAGACCGTGCGCGTGAGCGATCGCGGCGAGACGCTCTTCTTCTCGAGCGACTTCATGCCGGATAGACACCACATGCCGTTGCCATGGATCCCGGCCTTCGACCTTTTCCCGCTCGACACCCTGGCCGCGAAGAAGCTGATCCTCAAACGAGCGATCGACGAGAGGTGGACGGTCGGGTTCACCCATGATGTCCCGAGGTTCGGCCGCATCTCCGAGGTCGATGGGAAATACCGGTTTTACGAAGTGAGCGAGTGAGGCGCGGGTAGCGCGGCCGTGGCGGGCGAGCCGGGCGGCATAGCTGTTTATCGGAAAACCGGACCCGAGCGAGGCCTCCCCTGACGTAGCGTGCCATCTAGCGGCCGCCGACCCGCGGGCGGGGATCGCAACCTGGTTTCGTTTAGAGCAGTCCTATGGCACCAAGCGATCCAAGCTCGCCACGATCCGGGACCTGACGTTGGGGTCGGCAGAGCGGACTACGGCGACAAAGTTTCCTAGTCCCCGTGCGGTCGCGTCTGGCTCAAGGCTGCGACGCAGTTCGGCTTCGTCCTTGGCGCGACTCTGCGCCTCCGGGTAGATGATCACCTCGATAACCGCGCGGCCATGGTCCCAGTCATACGCGAACGCTTGCGCTCGAGGTCGCCCTTGGCTGGTCTGCAGTCCCGCGAAAATGAGGACGGCACCAAGCGCCGGTCGCAGGCCAGGGACCACCGAAGCGGTCTCCACGGGCGGGATTGTTTGTGCAATGTCGGTAGAACTGTATAGCCTTACTTAAGTACCTCGGTGCTTGTCGAATGTTCAAGCAAGTCACCGTCAACCAGCCGGAACCGATGCACTACGTATCTTGGCGCTTCCGCGGGGCCCAGACCTTCCGAAAACCGCTTCGACGGTAGTCGTCGGTGGCGGTGTCGTCGGAGCAGCAGCGGCGTTCTTTCTCGGCGAGCGCGGTGAGGGCGACGTGCTTGTGCTGGAGCGAGACCGACTGGGGAGCGGGACGAGCAAGGGCGGGATGGGCGGCATCCGGCATCAGTTCGAGGATGAGCTCGACGTGCGGCTGTCCCAGCTCGCGGTCGCGTTCTGGCGCAACTTCGACGACCGCACCGGCTCGCCGCACGCCTTCCAGGAACGTGGCTACCTCTTCATCGCGAACACCCAGGAAGGACTCGCGCAGCTCCGCGAGCCGATGTCGCTGTACGAGCGGATGCGCGTACCAGTCGAAATGGTGGGCCGCATCGAGATCTCGGAGCTTGTCCCCGGGATCCGGGTCGATGACGTCGTGGGCGGGCGTTTTTGCGGCCGCGACGGCTACGGCGACCCGGTCGTCGCGCTCGCTGGCTTCGCGGCCGCGGCGCAGCTCGCAGGCGTCACCTTCCGCGAAGGCGTCGCGGTCGACGCGCTGCTGCGTGAGGGTGACCGCGTGACCGGCGTGCGCACCGCGTCCGGCGACGTCCGAGCGGAGCGGGTCCTGTTGGCGACCGGCTGCTGGACCGCGCCGCTCGCCGCGACCGCGGCGGTGCCGGTGCCGATCTGGCCGTACCGCCGCTCGATCATGGAGTCCGGCCCGATCCCGCAGCTCGCGGATGTCCCGATGACGATCGAGTGGGAGTCGGGGTTCCACTTCCGCCCGCGAGGCAACGTCCAGCGGTTCGCTATGCCCAACCTCACGGCCGACGGCAAGGAGGAGAAGGGTCCGGGTGCCGCCCCCGCCGCGTTCCCGGGCGACTACGCGCCGCTCGACGTCCCCGCCTCGCTCGAGCCATGGGTCCGCGCGCGCGCGGCGTGGCGACACCCCGCGTTCGCTGACCTGCGCATCGTCGACTCGTGGTCCTGCTATTACGAGATGACGCCCGACGATCATCCGATCGTGGGCGCGGTGCCTGGCGTCGCCGGGATCTACGTCGCCGCGGGGTTCAGCGGCCACGGCTTCATGCACTCGCCAGCGACTGCGCAGCTCGTCGTCGAGGAGATGCTCGACGGCCGGGCGCGGACGATCGACATCCGCGATCTCTCGCTCGAACGATTTCAGAGCGGACGCCGGCCGTTCAGGGCGACCGTCCTCTGAACGTGCGGGTCACGCGCCTGCTCGAAGGTGCGCGGTCGGCCACCGGACACGTCGTCATCGTCGACGTCTTCCGCGCCTTCACCACCGCGGCGTTCTGCGTCGCCGCGGGCGCGCGCGAGATCGTCCTGCTCGCCGATCACGAGCAGGCGCTCGGGATGAAACGGGCGGACCCGACGCTGTTCCTCACCGGTGAGATCGGCGGCCGGCCGATCCCGGGGTTCGACGCCGGCAACTCCCCGTCGGCCATGCGCCTCGACCTCGAGGGCCGGCGGGTCGTTCAGCGCACGAGCTCGGGCACGCAGGGCGTGGTGGCGGCCGGGAACGCGAGCGAGATCCTCCTTGGCAGCCTGGTGATCGGGAGCGCGACCGCGCGCTATCTCGCGAAGCGCGCGACGGACGTCACGATCGTCGCGATGGGAAGCACCGCGCAGGAGCCCAGCGAGGAGGATGAAGTGGGTGCCGCGTTCATCGCGGCGCGCCTGCGCGGTGAGCACGCGCCCCCGTCTCTCGAGCTCCGCGGGTCGGCCGAGAAATGGGAGGACTGGTTCCCGCGGCGCGACGCCGAGCTTGCGCTCGAGGTCGACCGCTCGTTCGCGCTCCCGGTCTCTCGGGAGAACGGCCTGCTCGTTGCCCGCCCGTCCTTCGTCTAGCGGGTGCGGAACGTGGCGCCGCGCACCTCGACCGGAAAGCCGCTCGGCCCCATGGCGCCTGGCGGCGGTCCTTCCTCACCGGGCCGCGCGAAGCCCGCGATGCGCTCCGCGAGACGGCCGCCCTCGGTGAGCTCGTCCATCGCCTGGTCGAGGTGCTTGTCGGTCACGCGCACCGCGCCGGCGCCGTCGCCGTCGATGGCGCCGAACACCGTGGCGTTGCGAAGGAGCTCCTTGATGTACGCGGGGCTCGCGCCCTCGGTCCGCGTGATGAACCGGTCGAGATCGGCGACCTCGAGGCGAAGCCCGCGTCCATAGAGCGCGAACAGCCTCCCGCGTGCGTCGGCGTCCGGCAGAGGCAGCGGGACCGCGAGGTCGACGCGGCCGGGCCGCGCCGCGAGCGCGGGCTCGAGGATGTCCGGCCGGTTCGTGGTGAGCACGAAGAGCACGTCGACATCGTCACGCAGCCCGTCCATCTCGTTCAGCAGCTCGAAGAGCATGGGCTGCGTCTGCATCCCGGGCATGCCGCGCTCCTGCGCGATGAGGTCGACGTCTTCGACCACGACCATGCTCGGCGCGAGGATGCGCGCCATCTGCGCGACCGAGCTGATCATCCCGAGCCCGCGTCCGGTGGTGAGCAGGACGGTCCGGCCCTTCAGGCGGCCGGCGAGGTACATGACCGTGAGGGTCTTGCCGACCCCGGGTGGTCCATAGAGGAGGAGCCCGCGTTTGATCGGGCGGCCGGCCGCGATGAGCCGCTCGGCGTGCTCGCTGAAGGCGATCGCGTGCCGGTCGATACGGTCGAGGACACCGTTCGGGAGGATGACGTCGTCTCGCGCGACGGCCGGGAGCCGGTGGAAGGTGATGATCGTCTGCGGGCCGAACCCGAACTGCTGCGGCCCGAGCGAGACGATCTTCCCGCGGTAGACGTTGCGCTCCCCCATGAGCTGGGTGACGTCGGCGAGGAAACGCTGAGCGTTCGCGCGCTCCGGCGCCATCACCTCGACGCGGGCGCGAGCTCGGCCAGGACCCATGTTCTCGTTCGGGCCGGAGACGAACGCGACGAGTGGCGCGCCGTCGGCACTGACGAGGTAGAGGCCGAACTGCACGACCGGAAGCACGCGGTCGCCGTCGAGGTGGAAGTTCACCCAGTCCACCGGGCCCTCGGCGAGGCGGAGGCTGTACGGCGACGTGCCGCGGTTCACGAAGTCGGAGAGGCCAAGACCCCACTGGCGCTTGTTCTCGGCGGCCAGGCCGATGAGCTCCGCGCTGTGGCCGGGACGCTCGAGGTACGCGTCCATCGCGACCTGGAGATTCGGCTGCTGGAAGCGCTCGAACTCCTCGGTGATGACCGGCATGCGCATCGGCTCCCCGCCGAGGTGATCGCGAAGCCGCTTCAGCAGCGGACCTTCCGGAACCTCGGCGCGGTTGACGATGTCGTCGAGGAAGCGCTTGAACAGGAGACCGAACTCCTGAGGCGACGTGCGGTCATCCACGCGGTCAGCCTAAAGCCGGACGTGCGAGCGAGCCGATGGCTGTCCGAGGACGCGCTTTTGGCTCAGGCGGCCCCTTCGGGGACCGGCGTCGACTCCGCCGGCCGCACCGTGGCGACGCGGACGCCGGCCAGGATCACCAGGCCGCCGAGAAGCTGCAGAGCCTGCGGCCGGTCGCCGAGGAAGACCACGGCCATCGCGAGGGTGAGCGCCGGCACGAAGTAGGACGACATCGCGGCGATGCCGGCGCCGACCCGACGGACCACCCAGTAGAAGAGGGTGAAGCTGCCGACGGTCACCACGAGCGCCAGATAGCTCACATCGACCCACACCCCGACGCTCCACGTCGCCAGATCTCGATAGCCCTGCTCGAGAAAGCCGAGCGGAAGCAGGAGCAGGGCGCCGATCGGCGCCGCGAGCGTCACGACCGCCAGTGGCGAGCGCGTGCGCAGCGTGATCGCCCCGAGCGCGGTGTAGATCGCCCAGCAGACGGCGCCCGCGAGCATGAGCAGGTCGCCGACGAGACGCCGCGTCGAGAGCTCGCCTCCGTTCTGACCGGCGGCGATGACGAGCGCGGCGCCGACCGAGGCGAGGACGAATCCAGCGAGCTTCGTGGCGGTGACGCGCTCGCCGACGAACGTCGCCGCGATCGCCGTGAGCACCGGGATCGTGGTCGGGACGATCAACGCGGCGTCCGAGGCAGGCGCCATCGTCAGCCCGACGAAGACGAACCCGTTGTACCCGAGATACCCGAAGACCGCCGACAGCGCGATCGGACCGAACCCGCCCTTGCCGACCCGCGTACGCGTCGCGACGGCGATGATCGCGAGGACGATCGACGCGATGATGAACCGCACCGCCGAGAACTCGAGGGGCGGCGCGCTCTCGACGCCGAGCTTCCCGAAGATCCACCCGCCGCTCCACGCGGTCGCCACGCAGAAGGCCGCCAGCGGCGTGATGAGCGAGCGCGGCACACGCGAACCATACGTGGCACGATGCCGGGGTGCTTCGCGTGCTGATCACCGGCATCACGGGCTTCGCGGGCAGCCATCTCGCCGAGCACCTCGTGTCGCGCGGCGACCTGGTCCACGGTGTCGCGCACGAGCATCCGCCCTTCGCGAATCTCGCCGGAGTCATCGACCGGGTGCGCATCCACGGTGGTGACGTGACTCGGTTCGAGGACGTGCGGCGGGCCATCGCCGGCTCGCGGCCCGACGCGGTCGTGCATCTCGCCGGTCAGGCCGTGCCGACGCTCGCCAGCGCGGATCCGGTCGCCGCGGTGAGTCTCAACGTCCTCGGCACCGCTGCCGTGCTCGCCGCTCTCGAGACCGAACCGAAGACGCGTCTGGTGCTCGCCTCGAGCGCCGACGTCTACGGCGCTCCCGAGCGCGTGCCGGTGAACGAGGATGCGCCGGTCCGCCCGGCGAACGTGTACGCGGCGACGAAGGTGGCGGCCGAGGCCCTGACCCGCGAGCTCGCGTCACGCCACGGCGCCCCGGTGGTGATCCTGCGCCCGGCGAACCAGAACGGACCGCGACAGCATCCCGGCCTCGCGGCATCGGCCTTCGCGAAGCAGATCGCCCAGGCCGAGGCCGGCCTCGCCGAGCCGGTCGTACGCCACGGCCGCCTCGACGCGGAGCGGGACTTCATCGACGTGCGCGACATGGCGCGCGCCTACGCGGCCGCGCTGGCGCTCGGTGAGGGAGGCACGTTCAACGTCGGGAGCGGCGAGGCCGTGGCGATCGCCGAGATCCTCGACACGCTCATCGCCCTCGCGCGCATACCGGTGCGCGCCGAGATCGACCCGTCGCGCGTGCGTGGGGGCGACCCGACCCGCATCGCGCTCGACGCCACACGATTCCGCCAACAGACCGGTTGGTCACCCCGCATCACGCTCGCCGACTCTCTCCGCGATACCCTCGACTTCTGGCGTTCGACCATCCGGCATAGAGAGGGAGCGCCCGCGTGACGATCGTGTTCGGCACCGACGGCTGGCGGGCTCGCATCGCGGAGGAGTACACGTTCGACGCGGTCCGCATCTGCGCGCAGTCGGTTGCCGAGTGGGTGGCGCGGAACGGCGGCGCAGACCGCGGAGTCGTGGTCGGCTACGACCGCCGCTTCGCGTCGGAGCACTTCGCGGCAGCGGCTGCCGAGGTCGTCGCGGCGCACGACGTGAACGTCCATCTCTCGAGCGCCGCGGCGCCGACGCAGTCGTTCTCGTGGGCGACCATGCGGCGAAAGGCCAAGGCCGGCATCGTGATCACCGCGAGCCACAACCCCTGGACGGACAACGGCTTCAAGGTGAAGGCCGAGACCGGCGCGGCCGCCGGTCCCGAGATGCTGAAGGAGCTCGAGGCCGTGATCCGTCCGCTCGAGGGTCACCCCGAGAAGGTGCGGCGGATGAAGCTCGACGACGCCAGGAAGAAGGGCCGGGTCCAGGAGTTCGACCCCGCGCCGGACTACCTCGCCCACGTCGCGGAGCTCTTCGACCTCGACGCATTCCGAGCCGCCGGGAGCACGGTTCTCTGCGAGGTCCTCTACGGCAGCGCGGGCGGCTACTTCACGAGACTGCTCGGCGGCGGCCGCACGAAGGTCATCGAGCTCCACAGCGAGCGCAACCCGTATTTCGGCGGCGTGAACCCCGAGCCGATCCCACCGAACATCAACGAGTTCCTGCGCCGCATCCCAGAACTGCGGGCCGACGTCGGGCTGGCGGTCGACGGCGACGCGGATCGCGCCGGCCTCGCGGACGAGCAGGGCCGCTTCGTGACGACACTCACGCTGTACGCGCTGCTCATGTGGTACCTCTGCGAGATCCGTGGGCTGCGCAAGCCGGTCGTGAAGACGGTGAACATGACCTCGATGGTGGATCGGCTCGGCGAGCGCTACGGCGTGAAGGTCTACGAGGTCCCGGTCGGCTTCAAGTACATCGGCCCCAAGATGCAGGAGACCGGGGCGATGATGGGCGGCGAGGAATCCGGCGGCTTCGGGTTCGCGATGCACCTTCCCGAGCGCGACGGGATCGTCGCCGACCTGTTCTTCCTCGACTTCATGCTCAAGACGAAGAAGCAACCGTCCGAGCTGATCGCCGAGCTCATGAAGATGGCCGGCCCCTCGTATTACCTCCGGCGCGATCTGCACTTGGATGCGGAGACCTACGCGCGGGCGAAGGAGCGGATCATGGCCAAGCTTCGCGAGGCGGCGCCCGAGCAGCTCGCGGGGCACGCGGTCGCCCGGATCGTGCAGCTCGAGACAAACGACGGGACGAAGTTCTTCCTCGACGACGGGTCGTGGCTGTTGATCCGGCTGTCGGGGACCGAGGCGCTCGTGCGCGTGTACGCGGAGACCAAGGACGAGCGCGAGCTCGCGCCGCTCCTCGACGCGGGCGAGCAGATGGTGAGAGGAGCCTAGAGATGGCGATGACGGAGACGGCCGACACGTCGGTGATCGAATCGGTCGAGCGGATCCGCGCGGCGGATCCGGGGGACATGCTGGGGCGCATCAAGGACCTGCCGAAACAGGTCCGCGATGCCTGGGCCATCGCGAGCAAGGCGACGCTCCCTCCGGCGTACGCCGATGTGCGGACGATCACGGTGGCCGGGATGGGCGGGTCCGCGATCGGCGGCGACCTCGCGGCCGCTCTCCTGGCGGACGAGCTGAAGCTGCCGATGAGCGTGCACCGCGACTACGGCCTCCCGGCGTACGTCGGGCGTGATTCGCTGGTCATCGCGTCGAGCTACTCGGGCAACACCGAGGAGACGCTTTCGAGCTTCGAGGAAGCGCGGAAGCGAGGCGCGAAGGTGATCGCGCTCACCACCGGCGGGAAGCTCGCCGAGCTCGCGCACGCCTCGAGCTATCCGGTCGTCACCTTCAGCTACAAGGCGCAGCCGCGCGCCGCGCTCGGGTATTCGCTCGGCCTGGTCCTCGGCGTGCTCACGAAGCTCGGCTTCGTCCGTGACCTTTCCGACGACATCGAGGCCGCGCTTTCGGACCTCGCGAAGCTCGAGGAGCGCGTGCACGAGGGCGCGCGCACCAACGACGCGAAGAAGATGGCGCAGGAGCTCTTCGGACGGATCCCCTTCGCCTACGGCGCGGGCGTCATGGGGGTCATGGCCCGGCGGGTCAAGGGCCAGTGGAACGAGAACGCCAAGAACTGGGCGGGCTTCGACACGATGCCCGAGCTGAACCACAACGCCGTCGTGGGCTTCCCGAACCCGCCGATCGCGAAGGGCGCCCTCACCGTCCTGCTGCTCCGAAGCGACCGCGATAACCCGCGGCACAAGCTGCGCTTCGAGGTGACGCGCGAGCTGCTCGATCGAGGCGGTGTCCCGCACCGCTCGCTGCAGTTCGCGGGGCGGAACCTGCTCTCCGAGGTCCTGCAGATGGTCCTCTTCACCGACTACGTCTCGTTCTACGTCGCGCTCCTGAACGGTGTCGATCCCTCGCCGGTGAAGTCCATCGACCACCTGAAGGAACGTCTGGCGAAGGGGTCGTAACTGCAGGGACGGGGGCCGGGGGGCAGAGCCCCCCGACCGTTCGCGTTCTGCCCGCGCGACGGGTCTCCGCTCGTGCCGACGCGGATCGACGGACGTGATCGCCCGACCTGTCCCGTGTGCGGGTTCGCCGAGTTCATGTACGTGCAGATCGGGGCGAACACCATCGTGGAGCGCGACGGTGGCGTGCTCCTCGTCCGGCTCAACTACGGGCCGCGCGACGGCCGTTGGGCGCTCCCCGGAGGGCTCGTCGAGAACGACGAGACGCTCGAGGAAGCGGCGATGCGCGAGACCGAGGAGGAGACGGGATTCAAGGTCGGCCTCGACGGCCTCCTCGCCACGTGGATGCGGCCAGGATTCCCGATCCTCGTCGTGATCTACCGCGCCCACATCGTCGGGGGCGACCTCAGCGTCGCGCCAGACGAAGCCTCGGAGGCGGGGTTCTTCGCCAAAGAGCGGCTGCCGCCGCTCGAGGACCTCGCCTGGCCTTCCACCGCGCACGGCCTCGAGGCCTGGCGCGCCTACGAGCCCCCGCGTCCATGACCCGCGTCGGTCGGCGGCGGAGCCGCCGGGCTATCCCCGAGCGGCTCCGCGCCCTCGCAATGTCAGTTCAAGTTGGCGCAGGTGAACGAACGCGGGGAAGCCAGGATCGGGCACCGGTAGCGGGCAGAGGATGAGCGCGACTCCGCGACCCGCGCCGTCGGGGATCGTGAGGTTGAATCCGGCGGACGTTTACTTGGAGGACGGCTTGCTCAGGTCGAAACTCACCGTCACCGAGGTCGGCGTGGCGACGATGGACGAGATGATCCCGGTCGCCAAAAGAGCGCGCACGAAGGAGTTTCCGTTGGATGCGCCCGCCTGCCCAGGCGGCACGACCTCGTTTGTCGAACCCGCCAACGCGGCACCCGCGCCGATCTTCTGCTGCTCCGAAGCGACCGCGACAACCCGCGGCACAAGCTGCGCTTGGAGGTGACACGCGAGCCGCGCGATCGCGCCGGCCGCCCGCATGAGTTGTTTCGCGCGTCAGAAACGGTGCCTACTTCCTGGCGATAACTCTTGCGTAGGCCACCGCCCAGTCGAGAAACGTCCGCCATGCCGCGACGCCGGCAGGAAGAGCGGGCGGATAGAGTTCCGCAGACGCCAGCAGATCCTTATGCTCCTGGAGAAATCGCGCCGCTTCGACGGCGTTCTGCAGTTCACTCCGCTTGCCGGCGCCGCGTGAGACCTCGAGGATCGCGTGCAGCGCCGCGAATGTCTGTATCCATCGCGTGAATCGCTGAGGTAGTGGGCGGACCAGTGCCTTGATTTCATCAGCCTTGGCGAGGGAGTAACGGTCGACGTTCACCGCGCGGAAGCTCGTCACCACGCGCGCAAGGCGCAGCGGCTCAAGCTCGTTGAGAACGTTTCGCTTGCCGTAGCGCGTCTCCTCGGCGAGATCGGCGGCCGTCATTGCCGGAAGGGGGCGCGTTAGGAACGCACGCATGAGCTCCGCACGCGCGCCGACGCCGAAGATCGCGCGAATTCGCAATGAAAGGAGTGCCGGGCGCGTGAGGTCCTCTAGATTCACCCGCGCCCGCGAACGAAAGGGAAGAGGCCTTGTACCAGCCGAAGGCCAGCCGGTCCCGCCGTGTGCATTCACGGTCGCCGCGTACTCCCGGAACAGAGTGTTCTCGAGCAGTCCCCAATCAGATGCAACATTTTTTAGGCGCGCCTTTGACACATACGGCCCGTATTGCAGCACCCAATCGATCGATTCATCGCGCAGCCGCGGATCAAGATCGCTGTGCGCTGCCGTGAATGCGATCAGCGGCTCGGGGTCGACGAAGTCGTCGGAGTGCCGACGGGGCACAGCTGCGGCGACGCCGAGCTCATGCCAGTGGCTCCAAAGAGTATCGAGGACGTACTCACGGAGTTCGCTATACGTCGTCATCGACGACTCGGAGTTCGCGCAACGCTGCCCTGAGCTCCTGTCGGAAGCCCTCGCTTGGATCGTGCGTCCGCGCCCAAGCGGCGGCTTCACGGAGTTCATCGGTCGTCGGTTTGAGGCGGCGGAGGTCCTCGAAGTGCTTGCTCCGTGGGCCCTGATCGACCGCTGCGTACAGCTTGAAGAAGACTTGGTCGCGACGATCAGCGATGTGCAAGATCAAGCCTCCCCATCGTCGGGGATGGGCCCGTCCGAGCACGCCTTCCGGCAATCCGAGCTCCGTGAGCGCTCGGGGACCAGCGTTGAACCAGTTCGGCGCAAGCCGGAACGCGGCTGCGGCATCCTCGACCGCCCGCCGCAGCTGGTCCGGCAGGTTGGTAAGCGGGACTAGGCATCGTCATCGACAAGAGCGATCACGTCAATTTCGCGCGTGGGACGGTCGATCAGGCCGAGCATCTGCAGGGCGCCACCGCCGATCGCCAGGAGCTCATAGCGCTGCCCACGCTCGGCGAGCAGCTGGCCTAGGGCAGCGAGAGGTTCTTCGGAGCCGGTCGTCCCCTTGGCGTCCATGCGTGCATATTATCTGCGCGTGTCGCGCATATAAACTGCTCGCGGCAGCAGGAGGACGCCTGTCTAAGCGGGGACGCGCTTCATGAAGAACACCTGGAACCCGTACGTCTGACCAGGAATCACGGTAAGGAACGCCGATTCGCCCGCGTGGCTTGAGTCGAAACCGGCCACGAGAGCATCCGCGCGAGCCGTCGGGGCGAGCAGCGAGATCCACCGCACGAGGGCCAAGACGACCGACCGGTGAGTCATGCGGGCGTGCGCGGCAGCGGACATGCCATGCACCGAGCACTCGATCTGCCGTCGCACGTCCGATCGGCGCTGGAGCGGTTGACGGTAGCGCGCGCGAGCGGACGACGGAGCGCTCGGTCCGAGGAGCCGGGCTCGGAGCCGTGCGGCGTCCGTGAACGGCATCGCCGGCGCGAGGGGTCGCCACTGGTGCGCGCCGCGCGGATCCGATAGGCCGCAGAGGCCCCAGCGGCCCTCATGCTTCGTCACGGCGCCCGCCGATCGCGGGCCGGCGCGATGGCCAGGCGCGACGCAGATCAAGCCGATAAGCAGCCGAGTGGGCACTCTTTTTCCGAACGAGATAACCGGCCGAAGGCCGGCGCCGTTAGGCATGGCCGCTCCTGTTACCTCACCGTGACCTTCAGGCTGGGACGCGCTCCTTCGCCGCCGCGGCGAAGACCGGCAGCGCCTTGTCGATCATGGCGTCGCTTGCGGTGAGCGAGATGCGGAAGTAGCCGGGCATCTCGACGACCTCGCCGGGGAGCACGTACACGTCCGACTCGGCGAGATGCTGGGTGAACGCCCAGTCGTCGCGCCACGGTGACTTCGGCAGCAGGTAGAACGTCCCATCCGGCATGTGGAGCTCGTAGCCGGCGCCGCGGAGCCCGCGCACCATCCGGTCGCGCTTTCGCTGCAGCGCGGCGATGTCGATCGTCAGGCGGTCGATGTCCGCGAGCGCGTACTGGACCACGGCGTTCGGCCAGGACCAGCCGCCGACGAGCTGCGCCATCGTGATCGCGTTCCGGAGGGGCTCGCGCTCCTCGGCGGGCATGGTCGGCGGCAGCGCGAGGAAGCCGATGCGCTCACCCGGCGTCAGGAGCTGCTTGCCGTACGTGTAGATGAGGATCGATCGGGGGTACGACTCGGTCGGGCTCACGTACCGGTGGCCCTCGTAGAGGATGCGGTGGTAGGCCTCGTCGGAGAGCAGGTAGATCTGCCGGCCGTTCCGCCTCGACGCCGCCTCGAGGATGGTCGCGAGCCGGTCCAAGGTTTCGCGCGGGTAGAGGCGGCCGGTCGGGTTGTTGGGTGAGTTCACGATGACCGCGCGCGTGCGCGCGGTGATCGCGCGCCCCACCGCCCCGACGTCGATGTCGAACGTCCGCATGTCGACGGGCACCTTCACCGGGACGAGGCCGAGTCCGCGGGCGATCCCGTCGTAGAAGAACCACGGCGGCGTCAGGTAGATCACCTCGTCGCCCTCGTCGCAGACCACGCGCATCGCGATCTCGAGGCCCGCGAACGCCCCGGTCGTGAGCGCGACGTCCTCCTCCGCGTAGCGCACTCCCCTGCGCTCGGCGAGCGAGGCCACGACCGCCCGCTGCGCCTCCGGGACGTTCATCTGGTACGCGAACCAGTCGGTCCGCTTCGGCTCCGTCCACCGCTTGATCGCGGCGACGTATTCGGGAAGCGGCATCTCCTGCGGATTGCCGGCGACGAAGTCGGCGATGCCCTCCTGCGCCAGGCGCGGCCCGAACCACACAAAGAATTCGAGGAGCCGCCGGTGAGCATCCAGCAGTTCGCCCATCTTGCGGGAAATCGGCCGCATTTCCACGGTCTCGCGAAGGATAGGACCCAGGGCTAGACTCGGCACGTCCGGGAAGCCGGAAAAAACAGGAGTGTGGAGGGCCTCATGTACTCGAGCCTCATCTCCAAGATCGAGAAGGCGAAGCGTTACGCCGAGGAGCCCGAACGGATCAGCTTCAGAAGCTTTGAGGTCTCATTCCGCGGTGATAACGGCACACACGCCGTCTCGCTCAAGGGCGATGACTGGGCCTGCGAGTGCGAGCACTTCCGCACATCGGGGTTGTGCGCCCACGTGATGACGCTGCAGCGCATCTTCGAGGCGAACCTCTCCGACAACGCCCGATTCACGCAGGAGCACGTCCCGGCCTGAGCCCGGCGAAAAAACTGAATACGCGGGGTTTCAGCGAAGCCGGTGCGATTCCGGCAGGGTCCCGCCACCGTGACGGACGAACGTCCGAACTCGGGTCGCCTGGAACATCCGCTCGCGGCCCACACGCCTTCGCGAGAAAGGGGTGCGCCAGATGCGATCACGGTTCGTCACGCTCATCGCGGTACTCGTCCTCACGCTCACCGCCTGCGGCGGTGCCACGACGGTCTCGCCCTCGCCAGCGGTCTCGGCCTCGCCGTTCCCCGCGACCATCACCGACTTCCAGAGCCGCTCCGTCGCCATCCCCAAGCGTCCCGAGCGCCTCGTCTCCATCGGCCCTTCCATCACCGCGTTCCTCTTCGCCCTCGGAGCCGGGCCGCGTGTCGTCGGGGTCGACGACTTCTCGGACGAGCCGGCCGAGGCCGCCACGCGCGACAAGGTCGGCGGCATCAAGGTGAACTTCGAGAAGGTCGTCGCGCTGAAGCCGGACCTCGTGTTCAGCGTGAAGTTCTCCGACGGCACCATCGAGAAGCTGCAGGCGGCGTCGCTCACCGTGCTCGTCGTCGACCCGCAGAGCGTGGCCGACGTCGCGAGGACGGCTACGCTCCTCGGCAAGGCCGTCGGCGCCGACGGCGAGGGCCTCGCGCGCTCGATCCAGCAGAAGGTCGACGGGGTGAAGGCCAAGACCGCGACGGCCGCGACGCGGCCGCGGGTCTATCACGAGATCGATGCCTCGGACCCCGCGAAGATCTACACGGTCGGTCCGGGCTCCTACATCAACGACCTCATCGACATCGCCGGCGGGACGAACATCGCCGCACGGGCGCCGTCGGCCTATCCGCAGTTCTCCGCCGAGGAGATCCTGAAGAGCGACCCCGAGATCATCGTGCTCGCCGCGGGGGAGTATTCGGCGAAGCCATCGCAGGTCGCCGCGCGGCAGGGCTGGTCGGTCATCGCCGCCGTGAAGAACGGTCGCATCCTGACCATCGAGCCGAACCTCATCAACCGGCCGGGGCCGCGCGTCGGCGAGGCGGCGGAGGCCTACGCCCGGCTCGTCCATCCGGAGCTCTACCGCTGATCCGCACGGCGATCGTCCTCGCGGCCCTCGCGGCCGCGCTCCCGCTGAGCGCGGCCGCCGGCGTTCTCATCGGCGCGGTCGCCATCGGGCCGATCGACGTCCTCGGCGCGCTCCTCGGATCGGCCGACGTGAACGGCACGATCATCCGCGAGCTTCGACTGCCTCGCGTCATCGGGGCCGCCCTGGTCGGCGGATCGCTGGCGGTCGCGGGCGCGCTCCTCCAGGGGCTGCTTCGGAATCCGCTGGCGGATCCGTTCGTGACCGGCACCTCGGCCGGCGCGACGCTCGCCGCCGTGGTCGCCATCGCGCTCGGCGCGGCGGCGCCGCTCGTGCCGCTCGCCGCCTTCGCCGGCGCGCTCGTCGCGGTGACGCTGGTGTGGCGGCTCGCGCGGCTCGGTGGAGCGACCACGGTCCTGACCGTGCTGCTCGCCGGGATCATCCTCACGTCGTTCGCCGGCGCCGTCGTCACGTTCGTGCTCGTCTCGAGCGATCGTCTCGCCCTGCGGTTGCGCGCCGTCCTCGGCTGGCTGCAGGGGGGCGTCTCGGTGATCAGCTGGTCGGAGCTCGCGGTGGCTGCGGTCATCGTGGCTGTCGGTCTGGTCTTCGCGCTCGTGCTCGCTCACCGTGTCGACGCGTATGCGTTCGGCGATGAGACCGCCGCGACGCTCGGCGTCGACCCGGACCGGACGACGACCGCGGTCCTCGGGGCGACGGCGCTGCTCTCCGGCGCCGCGGTCGCGCTTGCCGGGCTGGTCGGGTTCGTCGGGCTCGTGGTGCCGCATGCGCTCCGCTTCGTGATCGGCGCGACGCACCGGCGCCTCGTGCCGGCGAGCTTCCTCGGCGGAGCGGTCGCGCTCGTGCTCGCGGATCTGGGAGCGCGGACGCTGATCGCGCCGGGCGAGCTCCCGGTCGGGGCGATCACCGGCCTCGTCGGAGCGCCGTTCTTCCTCGCCCTTCTCGTTCGCTCCCGCCGGGTCGTCCTATGACGGCGCTGTCGGCATCAAGGGTCACGGCCGGGTACGGCAAGCGTGTGGCGCTCCGAGAATGCGACTTCGCCCTTCGCTCCGGCGAGGTCGTCGCGGTCGTGGGCCCGAACGGGGCGGGGAAGTCGACGTTGCTCCGCGTGCTGGCCGGGCTCCTGCGTCCCACCGCGGGCGCGGTCCGTCTGGACGGCGCGGACATCGGAACCTTCCGCCGCGCGCAGCTCGCGCGGCGCATCGCCGTCGTCCCGCAGATCTTCGACACGCTCTTTCCGTTCACGGTGCGCGAGGTCGTGGCGCTCGGGCGCACCGCGCGGCTCGGCCTGTTCGGCCGTCCGTCGAAGGGGGACGCCCTCGCGGTCGAGCGGGCGATAGAAGAGCTCGCTCTCGGCGGCCTCGCGTCGCGGCGGATCGACCGGCTCTCCGGAGGCGAGCGGCAGCGCGCGGTCCTCGCGATGGCGCTGGCGCAGGAGAGCGACGTCCTGTTGCTCGACGAGCCGACGGTCCACCTGGATCCGGCGCATCAGGTCGCCACGCTGGAGCTGGTGCGAACGCTTGCACGCGCGCGGGGCCTCGCCGTCGCCGCGGTCCTCCACGACCTGAACCTCGCGGCGGCGGTGGCCGATCGCATGGCCGTCCTCCGCGAAGGACGAGTGATCCGCGACGGCGTTCCCAGGATGGCGCTCGATGCGGAGCTCGTCCATGCGGTCTTCGGCGACGATCTCGCGGTGCTCCACTTCGATGGACGCATCGCCGTCCTGCCCGCCGCCTCGCGGGTGACGACGCGCTGAGGACGACGCCGCGCCCGACGCTCATCCGCCCGGCGGGCGAACACCTCCCATTACCGTCCGTCGGCGCTGAGCCCCCAGATCGGGCAGGACGACGCCCGGCTTGCCGACGAGGTTGAGCTCGGGTGTGCTGTCCGCAGACACCGATCGACGCGTGGGTCGAATGGGCGCGGCGTGCATGGCGCGAGCACCTCCACCGACGGTCGAGCCGCGAGCGATCTCGCGGGTCACTTGCCGCGCGCGGCGATGCGCGCTTGTCGCGCGGCGCGCGCGGCCTGGCGCGCGTCGGCGCTCGCATCGCGCGCCTCAGCGGCGGCCGCCGCGGCGGCCGCTTCAGACTCGGAGATGAGCGTCGCCGCCTCGGTGCGCGCGCGACGACCCTGCGCGACCTGGAACCCGTAGCGCAGGAAGGTGTTGGCGATCCCGGCGACGGGCATCGCGAGGAAGACACCCCAGAAGCCGGCGATCCGCGACCCGAGCAGCAGGGCGAGGAACACGAAGATCGGGTGGATGCCGATCGCGCTGGACATGATCCGCGGGCCGACCACGTTCAGGACGATCTGCTGCAGCGCGATCGTCAGCACCAGGACCCACAAGAAGACATCGGGCGCGCCGAGGATCGCGACGATGAGCACCGGGATCTCGGCGATGATCGGTCCGAAGAACGGGATGATCATCGTGAGCCCGGAGAACACCGCGAGCACGCCGGCGAACGGCACGCCGAGCGTGACCAGGATGAAGAGCGTCGCGATCCCGTAGATCATGCCGAGCAAAAGCGATCCGCGGATGAATCCCCCGAACGACCGGTCCGCGCTCTGCCGCAGGAGCTCGGCCTCGCTCTGCAGCTCAGGGGTGAGGCGACGCAGGAACGAGTGCCACAGCTGGTCGCCGTCGATCAGCATGATGAAGGCGATGATGAGCACGAGGGTCGCGTTGAAGAGGACGGTCGCGGTCGCCGAGACGAAGCCCAGCGCGTCCGTCGCGATCGAGCCCGCGACCTGCGAGAGCTTCTCCGGCACCTGACCGTAGAGCTCGGTGACCTTGACCGGGACGCCGGAGCCCTCGAGCCGCTGCTGCAGCGCGATGACCTCTCGCGCCGCGCGATCGCCGTACTCGGGGGCCCGCGTGACCAGATCGTTGAGCTGCGCGACGAGGCCCGGGACCGCGAGCGCGAGCACGCCCGTGAGGACGATCGCGATCCCGATGTACACCACGATCACGCTCAGCGCGCGGTTCAGCGGTGTGCGTTCGTCGATGCGATTGACCAGAGGCGCGAGCAGGTACGAGAGGAGCCATGCGGCGACGAAGATGAGGATCACGTCGGCGACCCGCGCGAGCGCCTCGGTGAGGCTCGCGACGATCTGGAATGTGGCGAGGACGATGAGCAGTACGACGAGCGTGATCGCGAGCTGCCGTTCGCGCGGGGACAGGTTCAC
This sequence comes from Candidatus Limnocylindria bacterium, assembly GCA_036002305.1. GTDB lineage: Bacteria > Chloroflexota > Limnocylindria > P2-11E > P2-11E > 3-1-20CM-2-70-9. Next base: position 97,477 of record DASYTL010000016.1, on the reverse strand, counting down.
AGGCGAATGGTAATGACGGAATACCATGCTCCCCCGTGGTGCGCGCGCCCTCACTCATCGATCGATACGCGGCGCATCTCCCCGTAACCGACCGCACGCCTCGGATCACGCTCGGCGAGGGCGGCACGCCGCTCGTGCGGGCTCACTCGCTCGAGCGCGAGACAGGCGTCCCCGAGATCTGGCTGAAGGTCGAGGGCCTGAACCCCACCGGCTCGTTCAAGGATCGCGGCATGGTGGTGGCGGTCGCGAAGGCGCTCGAGGCAGGCGCGCGCATGGTGCTCTGCGCGTCGACCGGCAACACGGCCGCGTCCGCGGCGGCATATGCGGCACGCGCGGGCATGTCGTGCACGGTCGTCCTCCCGGCGGGCCAGGTGGCGGCCGGGAAGCTGGCCCAGGCGATCGCGCATGGCGCTCGCATCGTGGCGGTGCGCGGCCCCTTCGACGCCGCCCTCGCCGTCGTGCGCGCGCTCGCCGAGCAGGGCGAGGCGGTCCTGGTCAACAGCGTCAACCCGCATCGCATCGAGGGGCAGAAAACGGCGGCTTTCGAGGTCTGCGAGGCGCTCGGCGAGGCGCCCGACGCCCTCTTCATACCGGTCGGGAATGCCGGGAACATCACCGCGTACTGGAAGGGGTTCGTCGAGGCGACGAACGTCGGTCTTGCGAAGGCGCGCCCCAGGATGTATGGCTACCAGGCAGAGGGGGCGGCGCCGATCGTGAGGGGGGCGCCGGTCGCCGAGCCGGAGACCGTGGCGACGGCGATCCGGATCGGGAACCCGGCCAGTTGGAAGGGCGCGGTGGCGGCTCGGGATGAATCCGGCGGGGCTATCGAGGCCGTGAGCGACGGCGAGATCCTGGATGCGTACGGCTTCGTCGCGCGGTGCGAGGGCGTGTTCTGCGAGCCCGCCTCCGCGGCGGCGATCGCCGGGCTGCGCCAGAGGGCGCGAAATGGCGGTCTTCGCGACATCCGTCGCGCGGTCTGCGTCCTCACCGGCAACGGGATGAAGGACCCCGAGCGGGCGCGCTCGCTGGCCGGCGATATCGCGGAGGTCGAGGCCACACCGGACGCCGTGCGGCGTGCGTTGAGGTCGTAGCAGTGGGGGAGCTCCGCGTGCGCGTGCCCGCGTCGAGTGCGAATCTGGGCCCCGGCTTCGACTCCTTCGCCATCGCCCTGCCCCTGCTCGCCGAGTACGAGGTCCGCCCCGCGCGGACCTGGTCGTTCACCGTGGACGGCGAAGGTAACGGTCTCCCTCCGGTGGATGAGAACCTGTTCGTGGTCTCGGCCCGCGCGGCGGCCAGGGCCGCCGCCGAGACGCTCGGCGCCTACCACGTGACGCAACGCTCGGCCATCCCTGTGGGGCGCGGCCTCGGGTCGAGCGCCGCGGCCATCGTCGGCGGCGTCGTCGCCGCCAACGCCCTGATGGGCGATCCGCTGGACCGGCGCTCCCTCCTACGCGTCGCGAGCGAGGTCGAGGGCCATGCCGACAACGTCGGCGCCGCGCTCTACGGGGCGTTCACCGTGGCGCTCCCGGGCGACGACGGGCCGGTCGTTACGCGGATCTCGTTCCCACGTTCATGGCGGATCTGCCTGCTCATCCCGCGGGAGCCGCTGGCGACCGAAAAGGCGCGTGCGATCCTCCCGGCCAGCGTGTCGCGCGCGGACGCGGTGTTCAACCTCGCCCACGCCGCGGCGCTCCTCGCGGCGGTGCTGCGCTCCGACGGCGCGCTCCTGTCCATCGCCATGGCCGATCGGCTCCACCAGCCGGCACGGGCGCACCTCGTCACCGGGCTCGACGACATCATCGCCGCGGCGCGAGGCGCGGGCGCGTTCGGCGCCGCGCTCTCGGGGGCCGGGCCGACGGTGGTCGCCTTCGCGCCGGCGCGGCTCGCGACGCGCGTCGCCGCGGCCATGGAGGAGTCCGCGCAGGCGGTCGGCACGATGGCCCGCGGCCGCGTGGTGCGCGTGCGGGCGGCCGGAGCGCAGGTCCGGCGCCAGTGAGGATCCGAAGGGGGCAACGCCCCCTTCGAATCGCCGTTCTCGCGCTCGCCCTCTCCGCGGGCTCGTGCGTCGATCAGCGGATCGTGGTCACGACGCCCTCGCCTTCTCCGGTCCGCACGGCGTCGCCGACGGCCACCGCGAGCCCGACGGCGAGCCCGACCCCGACGCCCAGTCCGTCGCCCACGCCGCTCATCTCCGCGCGGGGCTTGATCGTCGTGAAGGAACCTCTCGCGAATGCCCGCGTGCGCAGCCCGCTCACCATCAGCGGCGAGGCGAGCGTCTTCGAGGCCAACCTCGAGTGGGCGGTCACGGATACGGCCGGCCGTTCGCTGGCCAAGGGCTTCACGACCGCGAGCGCCGGCGCGCCCGAGCGTGGCACGTTCACGATCACGGCGACGTACACGGACCCGTCCTCGGACGCGATCGGATTCGCCGAGGTCTTCACGCGCAGCCCGGTCAACGGGCTGGTCGACGAGATCGTGCGCGTCCCGATCGTTCTCGCCGGTCCCTGATGCGCCTCGCGCTCCTCGGTGTCCCCGCGGTGCGCAGCGCCGTGGGCCTCGAGATCGGCCGCGAGATCGAATATCACGCAAGGCTTCGGTCCACCCAGGATCGCGGGCGGGAGCTCGCGGCCGCGGGCTCGCCCGCCATCGTGGTCGTCGCCGACGAGCAGACCGCCGGTCAGGGCACGCAGGGCCGCAGCTGGCATGCCCCCGCCGGGACGAGCCTCCTCGCGTCCTGGCTCTTCCGTCCGTCGCCCGCCGAACCCGCGGTCTTCGCGCTCCTCGCGGGGGTTGCCCTCGCGCGCGCTCTGGCGCGCCTGGGATTCGCGGATGCCCGCCTAAAATGGCCCAACGACGTCGAGGCCGGTCGCCGAAAGATCGCCGGTGTGCTCGCCCACGCGGCGACGGACGGGGAGGGGGGCTCGCTGGTGCTCGGGATCGGCGTGAACGTCCATCAGCGCCTCGAGGACTACCCCCCGGAGCTCCGCGAGAGCGCGACCTCGCTTGCGCTGGCCGGACACACTGTGGACAGGTTGTCCCTCCTCATACGGCTCACCGGCGAGCTCGACCGGGTGGCAGACGTCGCTGAACGGGCCGCCGCGCTGGACGAGTGGCGGCGGCGGGCGACGCTTCTCGGCCGCGAGGTCGAGGTCATCCGCGAGGGCCGCCCGACGGCCCACGGAGTCGCGCGCGACATCGCCGACGACGGAGCATTGCTCGTCGGGTCCGAACGGGTCGTCGCCGGCGAGGTACGGGTGGTCGGATGAGCGACAGGAGCGCGATCATCCTCGACGGCACCGCGGCGCTCTCCGACGAGATGCAGCGTGATTTCGCGTTTCGGACCCTTCCGGTGCACGTCATCTTCGGCGACGAGGACTTCACCGCGGGCGTCGACCTCACGGCACCGCAGTTCTACGAGAAGCTCGTCTCTTCGAAGAAGATGCCGACGACCGCCGCCCCCTCGCTGGGCGAGTGTCTCGACCTCTACGAGCGCGTTGTGCACGAGGGATACCGCTCGATCCTCGTGATCACCGTCATCGCCGAGGCGTCGGTCACGCACAGCGTCGCGAAGACGGCCGCGCAGCAGGTGAACGGCGCGCGCATCGAGGTCGTCGATTCGCGGACGACCGCAGGCGGCATCTCTCTCATCGGGACCGCATGCGCTCGCGCGCTCCGCGACGGCCAGTCGTTCGATCAGAGCGTCACGCTGGCGAAGAGGCTCGCGGGTCGCGTGCAGATCCTCGCCCTCCTCGACACGCTCGAGTACCTGCGACGGGGCGGCCGGGTCTCCGGCGCGCAGGCCGCGTTCGGCGCGCTCCTCTCGATCAAGCCGATCGTCGAGGTGAAGGACGGGGATCGCGTGCTCGTCGACAAGGTGCGAACGCGCGAGCGGGGCGTGGAGCGGTTGAAACAGCTCATCGAGCAGCGCGTCCCTGCGGGCGCGCGGATCCACGCCTGCGCGATGCACACGAATCAGCCCGAGCGCGCCATCGTGCTCGGCGACTGGGTGCGCGAACGATTCCACTGCCTCGAGTACTTCACCGCTGACGCCGGGCCGACCATCGGCACGCACACCGGGCCGGGCGTCACCGGGCTCTGCTGGTACCGCGAGGAGGACGCCCGGGCATGAGGCTGCGCAATCCGTTCGGCCGCAAGCCGAAGGAATTCCCTTCCCATCTCTGGACCCAGTGCCCCAGCTGCGGAGAGATGCTCTTCAACAAGCAGCTCGAGCGGAACCAAAGCGTGTGCCAGAAGTGCGGCCACCACTTCAAGCTCGGCGCCGCTGATCGCATCGAGCTCCTCGCCGATCAGCGCTCGTTCACCGAGACGGACGCGGACATGGTCTCGTCCGATCCGCTCGGGTTCGTGGACAGCAAGCCGTACCCCGAACGGATCGCGGCGGCGCAGGCCAAGAGCGGGCACAAGGACGCGGTGCTCACCGGTGACGCGAAGATCTCCGGCATCCCGGTCGTCCTCGGGGTCATGGACTTCGAGTTCATGGGCGGGTCGATGGGCAGCGTCGTCGGCGAGAAGCTCACCCGCGCCGCCGAGCGCGCATTCGCCGAGCGCAAGCCGCTCGTCATCGTCTCGGCGTCGGGCGGCGCGCGCATGCAGGAGGGCACGATCGCGCTCATGCAGCTCGCCAAGACCGTCGCCGCGGTCGCCCGTCTCGATGAGGCCGGCGTGCCCTTCATCAGCGTGCTGACCGACCCGACGACCGGCGGCGTGCTGGCGTCGTTCGCGTCCCTCGGGGACATCGTCCTCGCGGAGCCCGGCGCGCTCATCGGATTCTCCGGCGCTCGGGTGACGAGCGAGACGATCGGCGAGAAGCTGCCGAAAGGCTTTCAACGCGCCGAGTTCCTGCTCGAGCACGGATTCGTCGACCAGGTCGTCCCGCGGCCCCAGCTCAAGGAACGCATCGCGTTCTTCCTGAACGCCATCCGCGTGGCGGGCCAAGACCTGCGCTGGAGCCTCTGAGATGTCCATGCTCGACCGGATCGTCGGTGCGCGCCGCGCGGCGGAAGGCAATGGCCACTTCGCTGACGCGGGCCTGATCACCGACGCCGCCGAGCTCGCATCCGGGCGTCCGACCGTCTGGCAGACGGTGCAGGCGGCGCGGAACATCGCGCGGCCCCACGCGCTCGACGTCATCAACCGGGTCTTCGACCGCTTCCAGGAGCTGCACGGCGACCGGAGCTTCCGCGACGACCCCGCGATCGTCGGCGGCATCGCCGAGCTCGACGGCCGCCCCGTCGTCGTCGTCGCCCAGCAGAAGGGCGCCTCGACCGAGGAGAACATCGAGCGCAATTTCGGGATGCCCTATCCCGAGGGCTATCGCAAGGCGATGCGCCTGTTCCGCCTCGCCGAGAAGTTCCACCTGCCGCTCGTCACCCTCGTGGACACGCCGGGCGCGTACCCCGGGCCGGAGGCGGAGGAGCGCGGCCAGGCCGAGGCGATCGCCTCCAGCATCCAGCTCATGACGCGGCTCGCCACGCCCGTGGTCGTCGTCGTGCTCGGCGAGGGCGGATCGGGCGGCGCGCTCGCGCTCGGAGTCGGCGACGTGGTGCTCGCGCTCGAGAACGCGACGTATTCGGTCATCTCGCCCGAGGGCTGCGCGGCGATCCTCTGGCGCAGCGCGAGCGAGGCCGAGCGCGCCGCGCTCGCGATGAAGCTCGCCGGACCCGACCTGCTCGAGACGGGTGTCGTGGACGCGCTCATCCGCGAGCCGGCCGGCGGCGCGCACACCGATCACGACGCGACGGCCGCGGCCATCAAGGCGGCTCTCGTCGCGCAGCTCGATCGCCTGGTGCGCGTGCCGACCGCGGACCTGCTCTCGCTGCGCTATGAGCGGTTCCGATCCTTCGGCACCGTCGTCGAGCCCGGAGCCGGCCAGGCGCCGCCGCCGCCGCGGCCCTGGTGGCGGCGGATCATGCGGAACCCGCTGCGGCAGGACGCGCCTTGAGCGAGAACGATCCACTCCTCGGCCTCGTCGACGATCTGCTCAAGATCAAGCTGCCGGATGGTCTCGCAGGCGCGACGATCGAGGTCGAGGCGGACGGTTTCGCGGTTTCGGTGACCCGCCGCCACGACGGCCCCGGGGGCCGTGGGGGCGGAGCCCCCGCGACCGCCGACGCCGAGGCGACGGTGGAGAAGACGCAGCGCGTCCATGCCACGACCGTCGGCATCTTCAACTCGGCGCGCGAGTGGAGCGCCGGGGACCCCGTGGCGCGCGGAGACGTGCTCGGCGGCATCCAATCACTGGGCCATGTCGCCGAGATCAGCTCGCCCGCCGACGGCGAGATCCGCGAGGTGCTCGTCGCGGGAGGGGCGCCGGTCGAGTACGGACAGGCGCTCTTCGTCATTGCCCTCCCCTGAACGCCTCGCGGTGACCGTTCAGGAGTCGCACGACGGCTGGATCGCGGACGTCACGGTGCGCGACAGCGCGACGACGACGCATCGCGTGCGCGTGTCGCGAGCCGAGCGCGACCGGTACGGCGGCGGCGACGTCGCCGCGCTCGTTCGTCGATCGTTCGAGTTCCTGCTCGCTCGCGAGCCGAACACCTCGATCCTGCGCGAGTTCGATCTCTCGGCCATCGAGCGCTATTTCCCCGAATACGCCCGCGAGTTCGCGCGGCGCTAGGCGGGCACCGGCTGGGAGGCGCGCTCGACCCGTTTGAGCGCGCGGCCCGCGCGCCATCCGGCCAGTAGGCCGAAGAGCGCGATGGCGTGTATGGCGATCCCGAGGAAGTCCTGCACCACGATGAAGAGGAGCCCGTCGAGCGCGTAGAACACGATGCCGATCGCGTACCAGCCGAGATGGCCGCGGCGCGCTGCGCGGCCGATCAGGATGATCCCGCCCGCGATCGCGATGTCGATGAGGAAGGCGTAGATCGGCGTCCGTGTCGTGCCGCTGACCTCCGCGGCGAGCCCGTCGATCAGGTACGTGATGCCGAGGCCCACGACGAGGCCCCACTGCAGCGCCGCGGCGAAGAGCACCGAGTTGATGATTGATGCCCCGCCGATCCAGTAGAACCACGACGCTCCGCCGTTTCGCTTCTGCTCGAGCTCGTGACGGGCGAGGTCCTGTCCGGTGATCACCGCCCCACCCTCGGTCGTCCGTCCATGGACGGGCACGAGCGTCGCCTCGCTCCCGAGCACGGGCTTGCCGTCAACGCTCAGGGTCGGCTGCTCGCTCGTGTTTCGCGGCACGGCCACGGTGAGCACGTGGCCGGCGAGGCTCAGGACGTACCGATCGCTCTCGGGCGTCTGATCGAAGCGCTGCAGGATCCTGCGCCCGAACGAGACGCGGACGCCGCCGAACAGGTTGCGGGTCACACCGAGCTGGTGTCGCTTCCCCGATGGCTCGATGAGCGCCCAGTCGGCCAGTCGCGTCACTGGTCCGAGATGATGCCTTGCGCTCCGTGCGCGCGGTAGCGGGAGCGTCTCACCAGCGCCCCCGGTCGTCGATGGCGACCGGGGGCGCGGACCTCATCGCGTGCTCGTTAGGGCGTGATCTTCGAAACGAAGACGTCCGTGTTTCCGAACTGCGGGGCGCAGGCCGTCGGGGGCGCCGGCTTGGGCGTCGCGGGACCGGAGCCGTCCACACCGTGCTGGAACGCGTCTACCGCCGGGCAGCCGACGCCGTTTCGCGAGTCGGTGTAGATGAAGAAGGCCGCGGCGTTTGTTGCGACGAGCGTGTTGTAGTCGCCCCAGAACTGGCGCGCGAGGTTGTTCTGGGCCGATGCGGCCGGGTCGCTCGACACGGATGAGACCCTGACCGGTACCGACCACGTCGCGCCGGCGTCGATCGATCGCGTGTAGTAGCTGTCGATGCGGGCGTTGCCTGTCCCGTACGTCGTCGTGGTCGTCGCTATAAGCGCCTGATAGCCGATGTGGACGCGCCCGTTCGGCGCTACGTCGAGGCCCTGGAAGAAGGCGTAGCCGTTCACGGCGGCCGAGACGGTCCTCGGTCCGCTCCACGTCGCGCCCTTGTTCGTGCTCTTCGTTACCACGATGTGTCCCGTTCCGCCCGTCGCGTCTGACCACGCTGCGTATACCGCGCCGCTGGTCTGGTCCACGGCGGCCGAGAGGAAGCTGTCAGTTCGGAAGTTCGCGCCCGGGATGGGATCGGCGATATCACGCACGGCCGCGATGTCGTTCGGACGCGTCCAGCTCACGCCGCCGTCGCTCGAGGACGCGAAGACCATCTTGTTGCCGATCTTGTTGTCGCCGTCCTCCCAGAAGACGTAGACCGTGCCGTCCGGACCCGTGCGCACCGCGGCTCCCTGTCGGCCGCCCACCGTGGCGTTGTTGTGCGCAGCGGAGAGCTGGTTCGGCAGGGACCAGGTCGCGCCGCCGTCCGCAGAAAACGCAACCATGACCGGCTCGCCGAAGAACGTGAATATGCTGCCGCGGAACTGGGTCCACGAAATGTAGACGCGTCCGAAGAATGGCGAGGCCGGGTTCGTGTCCGCCCAGATGGCTTCCTTGTCGTTGAACTTGAACCCGTGGCCGCCCGCGGCGACTACCGGGTCCATCCAGCTCAAGCCGTCGTCGTCGGACCGTGAGACGGCAAGAAGCTCCGGCGCCTGGTTGCCGCTCGCGGCACCGGGCGCGAAGGACGCGAGGGTCGAGTAGTAGGCGCGTGCGCCCTTCGCGAAGCTGAAGGCCCCGGCGCCGTCCGGCTTAGGACCGAACACGATCACCGGATCGCCGTCCGAGACCAGCGGGCCGCCGTTGTCGCTAAAACCGGGCAAGAGGCCGCGGTTCGTCCAGCCAATCCCGTCGTTCGAGGTGTAGACGCCGCTTGTGCCAACGCCGGGGAAGAAGGAGCAATCGTTCGCTGGCGCGGTCGTTCCACGGACGGGGCCAGGCCCGCATGGCGGCTGGCGCTGCTCGTCGTTCGAGCCCGCTATGAGCTTTCCGTTGACCGGGTCGACCGCGATGGTGGGCTCGTTCTGCTTGTTCGTCGGGAATCGTGCGGTGGTGTTGCTCGTCGGATCGCCGGTGACCTGGGGCTGGTTTGCCTGTTGGTCGACGCTACTGACCGCCAGGATCGCGGATGCGGGCACGACAGACAAGACGAAGGTGACCAACGCAATGAGCGACCTACGCATGCGAACCTCCCCTATCGCAGTGGACGAGCCTGGTGCGTTCGCGAGTCCGGACGGACGCGGCTCCGCTCCTCCTACGTGCGCGAGACGCCGGCGGATGCGCGATTCCATAGACTCGGCGGCTCGTGGGCGTCGCGTGGCTCTTTCCGGGTCAGGGCTCGCAATCCGTCGGCATGGGCAGGGAGCTCGCCGGCGGCTACGCGAGCGCCGCGCGCGTGTTCGAGGAAGCGAACGATGCGCTCGGCTTCGATGTGCGCGCGCTGTGCTTCGACGGACCCGAGGACGAGCTCGACCGCACGGCGAACACGCAACCGGCGCTGCTCGCCGCGTCGATCGCGGCGCTGCGTGCGGCCGAAGAAGCGGCCGGCGGGCTGCCGGAGCCGGCGTTCGTGCTCGGCCACTCGCTCGGCGAGTTCACGGCGCTCGTCGCGGCGGGCGCGCTCGCGCTCGCCGACGCGCTGCGGCTCGTGCGCACGCGCGGCGAGCTCATGCAGGCCGCGGATCCGAACGGCGGCATGGCCGCGGTGATCGGCATCGATGCGGACGTCATCGCCCGCGCGGTCATCGGCTCGGCCGTCGTCGTCGCGAACGACAACGCCCCCGGCCAGGTCGTCATCTCGGGTCCACGCGAGGATCTCGCGCGCGTTGGCGATGGCCTGAAGAGCGCGGGCGCGAAGCGCGTCGTGCCACTCCGCACCTCGGCCGCGTTCCACTCGCCGGCGATGCAGGTCGTCGCGCCACGGCTCCGCCAGGCGATCGATCTCACGACCTTCCGCGCGCTCCATTACTCGGTCGTCGCCAACGTCGACGCGCGGGTGCACCAGCACGCCCGCGAGATGCCGGCGCTGCTGGAGAGGCAAGTGTGGTCTCCGGTACAGTGGGTCGCCTCAGTACGGCGCGCGGGAGGAGAGGGCGCGTCCGTCTTCGTCGAGTTCGGTCCCGGGAACGTGCTGACCGGACTCGTCAAGCGGATCCTCCCGAGCGCGGTCACCGGAAACGTCTCGGACGAGAGCACGCTTCGGCAGTCGCTTCCGCTGTTGAAATAGGAGAGGCGCGGTGAGAGTCACGAAGACGTACTTCATGCTCATGGCCGCGGACGTGCCGCGCGCGGCGTCCTTCTACAAGAGGGCGTTCGGTCTCGAGCCCGGGTACGAATCGCCCGAGTGGACCGAGCTCGTGCAGAACGGAAGCACGGTGGCGCTGCACGGTGGCGGCAAAGCCGGCGAGCGCGACACGGGCCTCGGGTTCTACGTCGACGACATCGAGGCGGCCTGCTCCGCCGTGGCGGCGGCGGGCGGAAGGGTCACCAAGCGTCCCGAGGCGCGACCGGGCGAAGGGATCATGCTGGCGACAGCGGTCGACACCGAAGGCAATCGGTTCTCCATCGCCCAGCAAAAGCCTTGACCGCGATCGACAAGATCCTCATCGCGAATCGCGGCGAGATCGCCGTGCGGATCATTCGCGCCTGCCGCGAGCTCGGCATCGAGTCGGTCGCGGTGTACAGCGAGGCCGACGGGCACAGCCTGCCCGTTCACCTCGCGGACGAGGCGATCTGCATCGGGCCGGCGAACGCGCGCGAGTCATACCTCAACATCCCCGCGATCATCTCGGCCGCGCTGCTCTCCGGCGCGCAGGCGATCCACCCCGGCTATGGATTCCTCTCCGAGAGCGCGGACTTCGCGGAGGTCTGCAAGGACCATGGGCTCGTCTTCATCGGTCCGCCGTCGAGCGTCCTCGACCTCTTTCACGACAAGGCCGCGACACGACTCGAGATGAAGCGCGGCGGGATGCCGGTCATCCCCGGCTCCGACGGGCCGGTGCGCAACGTCGCCGAGGCGCTCCGCATCGCCGAGGCCATCGGCTACCCGGTGATGCTGAAGGCCAAGGCCGGCGGTGGCGGACGCGGGATGCGCAAGGCGACGTCGCCGTCCGACCTCCAGCGCCTCTGGTCGCAGGCCTCGGCCGAGGCCAAGGCCTCCTTCGGCGACGATGGGATCTACGTCGAACGGTGCCTCGAGGGGGTCCGCCACGTCGAGGCGCAGATCGCGGTCGACGAGTCGGGGCGGGGGATCTGCCTGGGCGAGCGCGAGTGCTCCATCCAGCGACGGAACCAGAAGATGATCGAAGAGGCGCCGTCGGCCTCGATCAGCGAGAGCCTCCGGCAGGAGATCGCGAAGCTCGCCGTGGACGCGGCCGTCCGCTCGGGCTACCGCAACGTCGGCACGTTCGAGTTCCTCGTCGACGCGCAGAACAAGGCGTACTTCATCGAGGTGAACTCGCGCATCCAGGTGGAGCACACCGTGACCGAGATGACGACCGGCATGGACCTGGTCAAGGAGCAGATCGCCCTTGCCTCGGGTCAGCCGCTCTCGTTCAGCGAGGAGCAGATCTGGGTGAAAGGGCACGCGATCGAGTGCCGCGTCAACGCCGAGGACGCCGAGGCCAACTTCGCTCCCTCGACCGGCGTGCTGACCAGCTGGCTGCCGCCCGGGGGGCCGGGGATCCGCGTCGACTCGCACTGCTTCCAGGGCTACGAGGTCCCCCCTTACTACGATTCACTGCTGGCGAAAGTGATCGCGTGGGGACGCGACCGCGCCGAGGCCGTGGCGCGCATGCAGCGCGCGTTGGACGAATTCACGATCGTTGGCGTGACGACGAACATCCCGGCCCACAAGAAGATCCTGTCAAGCGACCTCTTCCGCGCCGGCCAGGTGACGACGCATCTCATCGACACCGTCGGGGTTGACGCCCTCACCGGCTGATTCGGCGCTCGTCCGCTCGACGATTAGCCCTGCGATACTCGGGCACCTTGCGCTAGAGTCACGCGGCCACACGGGCGGTTATTCGATCAGCGGGGGAGGGGTCTCACGTGTTGCGACGTCCGTTCAGCATGCTCACGATCGTCGCGCTGCTCAGTTCGGTGATGGTGCTCTCCATCGACAACGTTTCGTACGCGGCGCCTTCCGCGAAGAAGGACAAGACCGGCAAGCTCGGCCCGCATGACCAGGAGCTGCTGGCCGCGGCTCGCGCGAAGGGCGAGCCCGCCGTCACGATCCTGATCGCGGCGGTCCCGGGTCAGAGCCGCAGCGTTGCCACCGCCGTACAGGCTCTTGGCGGCAACATCCGATACGAGGACAACGACCTCGACTATCTGCGGGTCAGGGTGGCCACGGATCTGGCCGAGAAAGTCGCGGCCCTGCCCGGGATAGATGCGGCCGATCTCGACGAGATCATCCCGATCGACGACCCGCGGCCCGAGGGTATCGCGCCCGTCGCGCCGCAGACGCCACCGGGGGCAACGACCCCCAACAGCAACCCGTATATGCCGACGCGCGACACGAGAGCGGCTGCGTTCCTCGCGGCGCACCCGACATGGGACGGCCGCGGGATCACGATCGGCATCGTTGACACGGGCGTGAGCTTCGATCATCCGAGTCTGGTCACGACGAGCACCGGCGAGCGCAAGATCGTCGACTGGGTCACCGGAACAGACCCGATCGACGACGGCGATCCGACCTGGCTCAACATGGCGACGCAGGTGACCGTGGCCGGGGGGAGCTTCACCTCCGGAGGCGCGACCTACACGCATGTCGCCGCCGACGGCGCTTATCGGTTCGCCCTGTTCAGTGAGCAGCGCCTCGGTAATTTCAGCGAGTACGACGCGCGCGCCCTGGGCGTCCCCGGCTGCAACGGGTCTGACGTGAACCGCAACGGAGTCTGCGGCGAGCGGTTCGGGGTGCTCTGGCGCACCTCAGACAACATGGTCTGGGTCGACACGAACGCGGATCGCAGCTTCGCGGGCGCGACCACCATGACCGACTACAAGGTTCGCTTCGACGTTGGGACCTTCGGGACCGACAACCCGGCGACCGCCATCCGTGAGGCTGTACCGTTCGTCGTTCAGACCGACGGCAAGAACAAGTTCGTCAACATCGGCATCGCGTCCGGGGCGCATGCCTCCCACGTCGCGGGCATCGCCACCGGCAATGCGCTCTTCGGCGGCGCGATGAGCGGCGCCGCGCCAGGCGCGAAGATCGTTTCAAGCCGCGCGTGCCTCTTCGTCGCGGGCTGCACGTCGCATGCTCTCCTCGAGGGCATGATCTTCGTGGCGAAGCAGGCGAACGTCGACGTCATCAACATGTCCATCGGGGGGCTGCCGGCGCTGAATGACGGCAACGACGTCTTCTCGCTCACCTACAACCGTCTCATCAAGCAGACGAAAGCGCAGATGTTCATCTCGGCGGGAAACAGCGGACCTGGCCTGAACACGGTCGGGTTCCCGTCCGTCGGCACCGATGTGGTGAGCGTGGGCGCCTCGATCACGGCCGAGACGTACCTGAAGAACTACGGGAATGGACCTACGGAACCGACCCACGCCGACAACCTCCACTTCTTCAGCTCGCGCGGACCCCGTGAGGACGGTGGTTTCAAGCCGAACATCGTCGCGCCGGGTGCCGCGGTCTCGAGCATCCCGATGTGGCAGCCGGGCAGCCCCGTCCCGGGCACGTATTCGCTGCCGCCGGGGTACGGGATGTTCAACGGCACGTCGATGGCCGCGCCGCAGGCCACCGGGGGCGCGGCGCTCCTTCTGAGCGCCGCCAAGGCGACCGGTGTTCAGCACCAGCCGGAGCAGCTGCGCCAGGCCATCTACTCGACCGCGCGGGCCTTCGACCCGACCCGCTTCCAGGCGTTCGATCAAGGCAACGGCCTGATGAACGTCGAGGCGGCCTGGAACCTTCTCAGAACGAACATCAAGACCGTGGAGATCAAGTCCTCGGTCGCGGTCAGCACGCTTCTCAGCGGATTCCTGCCGACACCCAACGTCGGCGTGGGGATCCACGATCGTGAAGGCGTCGCTATCGGACGGAGCTACACGCGCGAGTACACCTTCCGCCGCACGAGCGGCGCCGGCGGCACGATCACCTACAGCCTGAGCTGGGTCCAGAACGACGGGACGTTCTCCAGCGCCGGCACGCTCCCGCTACCCAAGGACGTTCCGGTGAAGCTCACCGTGAACATCAATCCGGCATCGGCCGGCGCTCACTCGGCGATCCTCAACGTTGACGATCCGGCGACCGCCGGGATCGACTACCAGACGATGAACGTCGTCATCGCTCCATTCGAGCTCACCGGCACCGGTAACTTCAGCCAGACCATCAACAGCGACATCGACATCGCCCAGGCGAGGCATTACTTCTACCGCGTCCCGGCGGGCTTGCCAGCCCTGAAGGTCGACTTCACCGGTCCGGCCACGACCGCCGGCACCGGACAGGCGCGGTTCCTCCGCTGGCATCCCTGGGGTCTGGGGATTGAGTCGAACGCGGTGAGCAACTGCTACTCCCCGCCGCAGCCCCCGGTTGGGGCCTGCAACAGGGCTGGCGGAGTTGATCAGAACCCCAACAGCCGGACCGGCACGAGCACGCAGGGCGGCGTCTGGGAGATCACCGTCGACGCTCGTCGCAGCTCCGACGCTGACGACGCACCCTTCGCGCTGACGGCTGCCGTCCTCGGCGCTACCGTTTCGCCGAACCCCGACATCATCGCGTCGGCGACCATCGGAACTCCGATCAGCCGCTCGTACACGCTCGCGAACCAGTTCGGTTCCTTCACCGGCCGTGCCGCCGGCACGACGCTCGGCAGCGCGCGGCGCGGGCCCTTCACCATTGCTCATCTCGAGACGCAGCAGTACCCGCTCGTCGTCACAACCGGATCGACGTCACTCCGCGCGACCATCGGGAGTCCCTCCGATCCGGCCGCGGACCTCGACCTCTTCGTGTTCTCGGGCTGCTCGTCCCTGGGCCCGACGTGCGCCTTCCGCGGCCAGAGCGCAGACGGAGACTCGGAGGAGTCCGTCACCATCGCGAACCCGGAGGCAGGGGACTGGCTCGTCGTCGTTGACGGGTTCGACGTCCCATCGGGATCGACCAGCTACAGCTACATCGATGTCTTCGCCAACACCGCGTTCGGCAGCGTCACCGTGACCGACGCGAACGCCCTTCGCACGGTTGGCGCGACCTGGACGGTTCCGGGGAGCGTCACCGCGAACGCCGCGCCGGCCGCTGGCCGCGTCCTGTACGGGAACGTTCAGGTAGTGACCGACGGTGGCACCGTCATCGGACAGAACGACGTGATCATCCAGAGCGTCACGCCGTAGCCCACGCGCGTCGCGATCTCGAGAGGCCCGGCCGGACTGGCCGGGCCTCCCTCTTTAGACTCGCCGCGTGACCACGCTCGACAAGGCCGGGATCGAAGCGCTCATCCCGCACCGCGATCCATTCCTTCTGATCGACCGCGTCGTCGAGCTCGAGCCCGGGCAGCGCGCGGTCGCTGAGCACACCTTCACCGGCGCGGAGTGGTACCAGCCGGGGCATTTCCCGGGCAACGCCATCGTGCCCGGGGTGATCCTCGTCGAATCCATGGCCCAGGCCGCCACGGTGGCGGCGATGGCCCATCCCGACTACCGCGAGGGGCTCGGCCTCTTCGCCGGCATCGAGGAGATGCGCTTCAAGCGGATGGTGAAGCCCGGCGAGACCGGGCGCTTCGTCGCCGAGATCGACAAGATGCGCCGCGGCTTCGCGCGCGTGAACGTCCGCACGCTCGTCGGCGACGAGCTCGCGGCGGAGGGCGTGATCCTCGCCGTCTTCCAGCCCAGGGCGAAGTCGTGAGCAAGGCGGTCGAGATCGTCGGCGTTCCCATGGACCTCGGTGGAAACCGCCGCGGCGTCGACATGGGGCCCTCCGCCATCCGCTACGCGGGGCTCCGTGACCGGCTCGCCAGCCTCGGCTACTCGGTCCGCGACCGCGGCAACGTCGGCGTCGCGGATCGGGACCAGGGCGCCAGCGACTTCCGGCCGACGGACGAGCGCGACATGGCGACCGCGAGACGGCGCCCCGCGCACCACGTCGAAGAGATCATCCGCGTCGCGGAAGAGCTCGCCGCGGTCGTCGCCGACATCGAGCGCGCCGGCGCGATCCCGCTCGTGCTCGGAGGCGACCACTCGATGTCGATGGGCACCCTCGCCGGCATCGCGCGCGCCGGGCGCCGTCCCGGTGTCATCTGGATGGATGCGCACGGCGACAGCAACACCGTGCGCACGTCGCCCTCGGGCAACGTGCATGGGATGCCGTTCGCGGTCGCGCTCGGTCTCGCCGACGAGCCGTTCCCGAAGTCGCTCCGCGGGTCGGTCGATGGGCGGAACAGCACGCTCGTCGCCATCCGCGCCGTCGACACGGGCGAGAAGGAGAACATCAAGGCCGCCGGTGTGACGCCGATCACGATGGCCGACATCGACCGCATGGGCATCGGCCCCGCCATGGAGAAGGCCATCGCCGTGGCGTCGCGAGGCGACGGGATCCATCTCTCGCTCGACATGGACGCGATCGACCCGGACGAGGCGCCGGGCGTCGGTACGCCGGTCCGCGGTGGCCTCACCTACCGCGAGGCGCAGCTCGCCATGGAGATGCTCGCGGCATCGGGGAAGCTGCGCTCGCTCGAGGTCGCGGAGGTGAATCCGATCCTCGACCAGGGCAACCGGACCGCACTTCTCGCCGTCGAGCTCGTCGCTTCGGCGCTGGGGCAAACGATCCTGTAACAGCTCAGCGCTCGAGGTCGCGCGCGATCCCGTCGTGCCCGCGCTCGCGCGCGATTTGAGCCGCCGTCTGTCCCCGCTTCGTCCTGATCGAAGGGTCCGCGCGCCGGGCCAGCAGCAGGTCGAGCACCGCGCGATCCCCGGTGAAGGCCGCGGTGTGCAGCGGGGTCGAGCCCTCCTTCGACAACGCGTTGGGATCCGCGCCGGCCTCGAGCAGCCTCCGCACGATCTCGATATCGCGGGCACCCGCATCCGTCGCCACGGCGGAGTGCAGGGGCGTGAACCCCTGGTCACGCGAAGGGGCTCGCGGATCGGCGCCCTGCTCGAGCAGGTAGCTCGCCACATCGCGCCGCTTGAAGAACGCGGCGAGCCCAAGAGGCGAGTACCCGTCCGGCGAGACGGCGTTCGCCTGCGCACGGTCGCGCTGGACGATCTCGCGTACACGTGCCAGGTCTCCGGCGGCCGCGGCCTCGAAGACCGACAGCTTCGGTCCGCGACGCAGGATCGCGGTCGCGATCTCGCTCTGCCCGTGGTAGAGGGCCGTGAGGACGGGGGACAGACCTCGCTCGTCGCGGGCGTCGACGAGCGCGCGGTCGCGCTCGAGAAGACGCTCCACTCCGGCCTTGTCGCCGCCTTTGATCGCGGTGAAGAGCTCGGTCGCCATCGCCTTTCTCCCCTTGCGATTAGTTAGCCTTGCTAACTAATATCATGCGATGTCGCCTCGTGCAACCGGCGGCCGGGCGCGCCGGGCCGCCGATCGCTTGCACTCCGCCGCGATCCACCTGCTCCGTAGGGCTCGGCGAACGGACCCGCTGACCGGCGTCTCGCCCGCGCAGCTCTTGGCGCTCTCCGTGCTCATGGGCGGTCCGATGACCCTCGGCGAGCTCGCGAGAGCCGAGCAGGTGCGGCCGCCGACGATGAGCCGCCTGGTGAGCGAGATGGAGCGCGCCGGCGTCGCGCGCAAGGTGACCGATCGCGAGGACGCGCGCGTCGTCCGGATCCACGCCACCCGAAAGGGGTTGCGCGCGTTGACTCGGGGCCGGGCGATGCGGATCGAGGCGATCGAGCGTCTCCTGGGCGAGCTCGCCCCGGCGGAGCTCGAGGGGGTGGAGCGCGCGGTGGCGGCCCTCGAGCGCGTGCTCGGGCAGCGCGCCGCGCCCTGGCCGGCGGGCCGCCGGACGAAATAACGAGACGTCCGTTCAACGTTGAGCGGTCGTACCCTTTGCCCAGGGGAGGCCGGTGCAGCTCCACATCTACGACACCCTCGAGCGCCGCATCGTCCCGCTCACGACGGAGCGGCCCGGCGAGGTCCGCATGTACACCTGCGGTCCCACCGTCTACCGGCCCGTCCACCTGGGCAACCTGCGCTCCTACCTGCTCGCCGACTGGCTGCGGCGCACGCTCACGTTCTTCGGCAACACGGTGACCGCCATCAAGAACGTGACCGACGTCGGTCACATGCGACAGGACGCCGTGGACCGCGGTGAGGACAAGGTCATCGCGGCGGCGCTCGCCGAGGGCAAGACGCCCAAGCAGATCGCCGAGTTCTACGAGTCGGCCTTCCATGCCGACGAGCGGCGGCTCGGGATCCTTCCGGCGTCGCACTTCCCGCGCGCCACCGATCATGTGCCCGAGATGATCGCGATCATCGAGCAGCTCGTCGCGCGGGGGCTCGCATACGAGGTCGATGGCACGGTCTACTTCGCGGTGAAACGATTCGCCGGCTACGGGAAGCTTTCGGGGAACGTGGGCGAGGCGCTCAAACAGGGCGTGCGGGTCGAGGTCGATCCAGCCAAGCGCGATCCGGCGGACTTCGCTCTCTGGAAGAAGGCCGAGCCCGGCCGGATGCTCAGCTGGGATTCGCCGTGGGGTCCCGGCTTCCCGGGCTGGCACATCGAGTGTTCGGCCATGAGCACGAAGTACCTGGGACAGCGCTTCGACCTTCACACCGGCGGCGTCGACAACATCTTCCCGCACCACGAGGACGAGATCGCGCAGTCCGAGGGCGCGTTCGGTCAGGCGCCGGTGCGTCACTGGGTCCACGGGCAGCACCTGCTCGCCGACGGCGTGAAGATGGCGAAGTCGGCGCGAAACACGCTGACGGTCGACGAGATGGTCGAGCTCGGGATCGATCCGCTCGCGTTCCGCTACCAATGCCTGCTCACGCACTACCGCGCGCGGATGCAGTTCTCGCTCGGCGCGCTTCGCCAGGCCGCGGAAGCGCTCGACCACCTGCGCCAGCGCGTCCGGCACTGGTCACAGCTCGCGGACGATCGCACCTCGCCCGTGCTTCGGCAGCGCTGGCTCGCGCAGATCGGCGACGCGTTCGCCGACGACCTCAACCTGCCGCGAGCGCTTGCCCTGGTCCAGCAGTGCTCGGTCCACTCGCCAACGCCCGAGCGCACGCGGCTCGAGGTCGCGCTCGAGGCCGACAAGGTCCTCGGCCTCGACCTCGCCGCGGTCGCGCACGAGCACGCCAAGGCGCCGCGCGAGGTGCTCGCGAGCGTCGAGGAGCACGTCGCGGCGCGGATGGCGCGCGACTACGGGAAGGCCGACGGGCTGCGCGCCACCTTCGACGGGTATCGCGTCGACGACCAGGTCGCCGATCGCGCGGTCGTGTCGCGCGCCGATCGGCGCGTGCAGGCGCGCGAGCGGCGCACCGTCTCGTCCGCGAAGGAGCTGCCCGACCGCCGTGGCGAGGCGGCGACGCGCTCGTGGTCGGTGTCGATCGTCAGCCGCGATTATCCGGAGGACCTCGCTCGCTGTCTGGGCGCGGTTCTGCGCTTCCTGCCGCAGGACGGCGAGGTCCTGGTCCTCGATTCGGGCTCGCGCGATGAGGCTCAGCATCGGCTCGCGGAAGCGGCCGAGGCGGACGAGCGCGTCGAGGCGTTCTTCGCCGACCGCGACCTGGGTGAGGGCGCCGCGCGCAACGCGCTCCTACGCGTCGCCCGCGGTCGGCTGGTCCTCGAGCTCGACGGCTCGGTGGAGCTGACCGGCGACCTGTTCGCGCCGCTCGGGCGCGCGCTCGACGATCCGAAGACCGGGATCGCCGGCCCGTGGGGCCTGCGCACGGCGGACCTCAAGCACTTCGATGAGGTCACCGCGGGCGAGGCCGATGCGATGCAGGGCTACTGCGCGGCGGCGCGGCGCGAGGTGCTCGTCGAGATCGGTGGCTTCGACGAGCGCTACCGGTTCTATCGCAACCTCGACATCGCGGTCTCCCTCGCCGTTCGCGAGCGTGGCTATGACGTCGTGGCGCTCGGGAGCGAGCATGCGCGCCGTCACGAGCACCGGGTCTGGGAGTCGCTGTCCGAGGACGAGCGCCTCAAGCGGAGCCGCCGCAACTTCGACCGCATGTACAAGCGGTTCCACGGCACATCCCTCCTGCTGGCGGGGCGCCGGTGAGCCGCGGCCGGCTGCTGCTGCTCGGCTCGGGCGAGTTCACGCCGGTCATGGACGACCTCGATCGCGAGATCCTGGCGAGCATCCCGAAGCCGCGCCCGCGCATCGCGATCGTGCCGACGGCCTCCGGTCTCGAGGAGACCCCGCAGAGCTGGTCGGACATGGGCATCGCGCACTTCGCGCCGCTCGGTGCGGACGCGATCCCGGTGATGGTGCTGCGCCGCGACGACGCGCGTGACCGAAGGTGGATCGAAGCGCTCCGCGACGTCGACTGGATCTTCTTTTCCGGCGGGCGCCCGCAGCACGCGATCGCCGCGCTCGAGGGGACGCCGTTCTGGGACGCCGTCGTGCGCCGGCACCGCGAGGGCGCGGTGCTGGCCGGAGCCAGCGCCGGCGCGATGATGCTGGGCGAGAAGAGCTACGCGCCCGACAACTTCGATGAGGGGGGCTTCCCGCAGACGATCGCCATGCGCGACGGCCTCAACGTCCTCCCCGGACACTTCGTGATCCCGCACTTCGACCTCCTCGGCACCTTCCCGTCCGAGCGGGTCGGCGAGTGGATCGCGCTCTGGCCCGACGGGTGCCGGGGCATCGGCATCGACGAGGACACGGCGATCGTCGAGGGGCCCGATCGGTGGACGGTGTGGGGCAGGGGTCGCGCAGTCACGATGAGCTCCTTCCAAAAACAGGAGATCCACCCGCCGGGCACGAGCTTCGACGCGATCCGCGTCCGGGTCTGACTTCAAACGCACAGGCGCTCGCCTGTGTGTCACGACGACAGGGCTATGGCCGTTACGCGCGGAGCGCGGGTAGCGTTGCCATGGCTTGGTGACCTGGTCGCTCCTCGCGCGCGCGCTGACGCACCGGAGCGCCCTGGTGCGTCTGGCGACCTCCGCCGCGGTGGGAGTCGTGGCCTTCGCGCTGGCGTGGACGCTGAGCTATGCGCTGCTGCCCGAGGGCGCGACGCGCTTCACCCTCGGCCTCCTGCCGGCGCTCGACGCGCGCGACGACGCCGGCGCCGTGGCCCTCACCCTCTTCGCCTGGAACGCCGCGTTCGGGTTTGGCGTGATCGCGCTCGCGAGCCTCTACAGCATCGGGCCCATCTCGCTCGCGTATCTCGCGCCGTGGACCTGGCTCGTCCGCTTCGGCATCGCGCTCGGGACAAATTCGTTCGCGCTGTTCGTCCCCGGGGCGCGCGTGGCTCCCCTCGACCTGGGCCCCACCCTGTCGCACGCCGGCATACCGGAGCTGATGGCGTACGTCCTCCTCGCCACGGTGCTCGCGAACGCGTCGCTCTGGCGGCAGCGACGGCTCACCGATCGCCATCTGGTCCGCGTTCGCTACGTTCGCGACATCCGACTGACGCGCCTCGAGCTCTCGCTCGTCGCCGTCGCGTTCGTGTTCCTCGCGGGCGCGGCATTGATCGAGACGACCAATATCGCGAGGCTGCAGGCGCTCTAGCGGACGATGGGGCTTCGCCCCCGCGGACCCCCCTAGACTTGAAGCTCGTGCGCAACGGGGAGCGCCGCCGGGTCGTGGTCACCGGCCTTGGCATGATCACTCCTCTCGGCTCGACGGTGCAGAAGACCTGGGATGGGGTGAGAAGCGGCCGGAGCGGGATCGGGCCGATCACGCGCTTCGACCCGACCGGGCTCGAGACGACCATCGCCGGCGAAGTCCGCGACTTCGAGCCGCTCGACTACATGGATCGGAAGGAGATCCGGCGATCGGACCGCTTCGTGCACTTCGCGGTGGCGTCAGCCGGACAGGCGCTCAAGGCGGCGGGTCTCGAGATCACCGCGGACCTCGCGCCGCGCGTCGGTGTGGCGTTCGGCTCGGGGATCGGAGGCATCGAGACGCTCGTCGAGCAGGTGTTCGCGCACGAGAAGGACCCGCGGAAGGTCTCGCCGTTCCTGATCCCGATGATGATCATCGACATGGCCGCCGGCGAGATCGCGATGAAGTACGCCGCGAAGGGCCCGAACATGGGGCACGTCTCGGCGTGCGCCTCGAGCGCGAACGCGATCGGCGAGGCCGCGGAGATGATCCGACGCGGGCAGGCCGACGTCATGCTGGCGGGCGGCGCCGAGGCGGGCCTGATCAAGGTCGCGATCGGCGCGTTCAACCAGGCGCGCGCGCTCTCGACGCGGAACGACGCTCCCGAGAGGGCGTCACGGCCGTTCGACAAGGAGCGCGACGGCTTCGTCTTCAGCGAGGGCGCGGGCTGTCTCGTTCTCGAGGATCTCGAATTCGCGCGTGCCCGGGGCGCGACGATCCTCGGCGAGTTCCTCGGCTACGGGCAGTCAGCCGATGCCTACCACGTGACCGCTCCGCCGCCCGGTGGCGAAGGCGCCGTCCGCGCGATGCGCATGGCGATCAAGGACGCGGGCGTCCGTCCCGAGGCGATCGGCTACGTGAACGCCCACGGCACGTCGACGCAGGCGAACGACGGGGCTGAGACGGCCGCCCTCAAGACCGTTTTCGGCGAGCACGCCCGGAAGCTCGCGGTCTCCTCGACGAAGTCCATGACCGGCCACATGCTCGGCGCCGCGGGTGCGCTCGAGGCGGGGCTCTGCATCCTCGCGATGCGCGAGGGCGTGCTTCCCCCGACCATCAACCAGGAGGTCCCCGACCCGGAGTGCGACCTCGACTACGTCCCGAATCGCGCGCGCCAGGCGAACGTCGATCTGGCGCTCTCGAACTCGATGGGCTTCGGGGGCCACAACGTCGCGCTGGTGATCGGTAGGGACGCGGCCTAGTGGCGGACCCGAAGAAGATCCGGGCCGACGCGAACGCCCTGGTCGGCGAGCTGCTCGAGCGGCTCGCGCACGAGGACGTCCGCGAGCTCGAGGTGAAGCGCGGCGGAGTGCGCGTGCGCGTCACGAAGGATGGCGCTCAGGCGGCGAGCGCGCCAGCCGCCGGCTTCGCCGGAGGGCCCGCGGCGGTGACGACGGCGCCCGCCGCGCCGGCGGTCGAGCTCCCCACTGTCAATGCGCCGCTCACCGGCATCTTCTACCGGTCGGCCTCACCGCAGGCGCAGCCTTACGTGCAGGTCGGGTCGAACGTCACCTCGGGTGAGGTCATCGGTCTGATCGAAGCGATGAAGCTCTTCAACGAGATCCGCTCGACCGCCGCGGGGCGCGTGCGGCGGATCTTCGCCGAGAACGGTCAACTCGTTCGCGCGCACCAGCCCTTGATCGAGCTCGAGCCATCGTGAGCGCGCAGCGCTGCGTGATCTGCGGCGCCGCTCTCGGCGATGGCGCGCTTCGCGTGCGCTACGAGGACCGCATCTACGTGTTCGACGCGGCCAAGTGCAAGCTGATCTTCCAGGAGAACCCGGACCGCTATCTGGACGCCACCGGCGAAGTGCTCGACGAGCCGCGGTGACATGGTGCCCTCACGCCGGGCTCATCGCTCGCTCGGGTCGCTCGCGATAGACGACGAGGCGACCCGCTCGCTCGCGACGCGCCCATCGTTCGGGCCCGCCCTGAGGGCGCGCTGCTACCGGTCGGTCGAGCGGAAAAGAGCGGCCATGATCACGTCGCGGATCAGGCCCGCCGGCATCCGGTCGCTCACGTAGCCCAGGGCGCGCATCAGCGGCGCGGGATCGCTTGCGCGAACCTGCACCGCGTACACGACGGTCGGCACACGCTCGGCGAGTTCCTCCACCGCCTGCGCGTCGGCCTTTCCGTATGAGCTCAGGATGGCGAACGGCGCGTCGGCCTCGACCTCCGATGGATCCTCCACGCGGAACAGCGAGAACGGCAGCTCGACCGACCGCAGGAGCCGGAAGACACTGCCGTACGGATCGACGACGGGGATCGCGACGTTCAGCGCCATAGCCATTCGCGGGAAGCCTCGCGCCCGGCGAGGCGACCGGGAACACCTGACCGGGGGAGAGCCCTCCCCCGTCCGGTAGACCCGGGTCCGGTGCGATACACGGCTGCGACGCGCGGATGCGCCCGCGCGAGATCAGCCCCTGATCAGCGTCGTCACCACCAGGCCGACCGAGAGCGCGGAGGCGAGGAGGGCCGTGCCCACCCCGACGATCTGGGAGACGCGGCCGTTCGCCTGGTCGCCCATGAGCGCTCGGTCGCCGGCGAGCTTCAGGATGAAGACGAGCACGATCGGCAGCAGCAGGCCGTTCACGTTCTGGGACACCAGGATCAGCGGGATGAGCGGGACGCTCGGCGAGAGCACGACCAGCGCGCCCACGACGATGAGAAGCGTGAACAGGCCCATGAACACCGGCGCCTCGCGGAAGTTCCGGCTGATGCCGGACTCCCATCCGAAGGCCTCGCAGATCGCGTAGCTGGTCGAGAGCGGCATCACCGTCGCCGCGAGCAGCGAAGCGCCGAACAACCCGACGCCGAAGAGCAGCTTCGACTGAGCTCCGGCGAGCGGGCCGAGAGCCTGCGCCGCATCGGCCGCCGAGTTCACGGTCACGTGGCTCGGGAACAGCACCGCGCCCGCGACGACGACGATGAAGAACCCGTTCAGTCCGGTGAGCAGCGCGCCGAGGTAGACGTCGACGCGCGCGAAGCGATAGAGCTCACGGTCGATCCCCTTGTCGACGATCGAGGCCTGTATGTAGAACTGCATGTACGGGGTGATCGTCGTCCCCACGAGGGCGAGCGCCGCGATCAACGCGGCCTGCTCGGCCGGGATCGTCGGCAGCACGACCCCTTTGAGGACGGCGTCCCAGTCCGGCTTCACGATGAGCGCGGTCACCGGGTAGGCGACGAACGCGAGGACGAGGACGAAGAGCGCGCGCTCGACCACCCGGTAGCTGAAGAAGACGACGAGCGCCCAGATGGCGATGGCCGCGGCGGGAACCGAGACCACGCGCTCGATTCCCAGGAGCTCGAGGCTGGCCGCGACCCCCGCGAACTCCGCGACGACGTTCGATCCGTTCGCCACGAGCAGCGCGATCATCGCGACGATCGTCCAGCGGACGCCGAAGCGCTCGCGGATCAGGTCGGACAGGCCCTTCCCGGTCACCGCGCCCATCCGCGCGCACATCTCCTGGATGACCACGAGCCCCGCCGTGGAGAGGAGCAGCAGCCAGAGCATCGCGAAGCCGTAGTGCGCGCCGACCGCGGTGTAAGTGGCGACGCCGCCCGCGTCGTTGCCCGCGAAGCCGGTGATGATGCCGGGACCCATGACGGCGAGGAAGGCGAGGAGGGTGCCGCGGCGGATGCGTGCGCGGCGGCGGACCGCGGAGGCGGTCCTGATCACCGTGCGATCGACCGAAGGGACCTCTTCTTCCAGCCGCGGGGCAGCATGAGCTCGACGACGTCGTCGATCGTGACGGTCCCGATGAGCTTCCGGCGCGCGTCGACGACCGGCAGCGCGAGGAGGTCGTACTTCGCGATGAGCGACGCGACCTCTTCCTTCGGCGTCTCCGCGTCGACTCGCAGGACGTGCGGGTCCATGATCGCGTTGACCTTCGTCTCCGGCGGAGCGACGACGAGATCGCGCAGCGAGAGGACGCCGTCCAGCCGTCCTTCGCCGTCCACGACGTACAGGTAGTAGGTGAGCTCGGGGTCGGGCTTCTTCACGCGGAGCTCATCGATCGCCTGCGCCGCGGTGAGCTCGCCGCCCAGCGCGACGACGTCGCTCGTCATGATCCCTCCGGCCGACTCCTGGGGATAGGTGAGCAGCTCCTCGACGTCCTTCGCCTCTTCCTTCTCCATGAGCTCGACGAGCTCCTCGCGGCGTTCCTCGGGAAGGTCCTGGAGAAGGTCCGCCGCCTCGTCCGGGTCCATCTCCTCGAGGATGTCCGCGGCGCGCTCCTCGGGAAGGTCGCTCACGATCGCCGCCTGCATCTCGGGCTCGACCTCCTGGAGAGCCTCGGCCGCGGTCTCGAGGTCGAGCTGCTGGAACACCGCGACCCGCTCGTCGGCGGTCATTTCCTCGACCACGTCGGCGATGTCCGCGGGATGGAGGAGCGCGAGCTTCGCGTGCGGGATCGTCAGCCGCACCGCGGCCGTCTTCGCCGCGTCCGGGCTGGCGGTCTCGAGAGGCTCGACGAGGTGCCACGGGATGATCCCTCGCGGCAGCCGCCGGCCCGCGAGGCCGGCGACGCGCTCGGCCAGGGACTCGGCGCCAACGCGGCGCAGCAGGCCGCGCAGG
The DNA here is from genome assembly GCA_036002305.1 of Candidatus Limnocylindria bacterium. Classification (GTDB taxonomy): domain Bacteria; phylum Chloroflexota; class Limnocylindria; order P2-11E; family P2-11E; genus 3-1-20CM-2-70-9. Next base: position 71,239 of record DASYTL010000016.1, on the reverse strand, counting down.
CCGACGTCCGCCCCGACCAGGCGGAGCTGTCCTTCGACCTCGGAGAGCTGGAGGTCGTTCACGCGGACGACCTTCGCGCCGTGGGTGTCGACGATCTGCTTGTCGAGGAGGTCGCGCGCCAGCCGCAGCGCCTCGGACGGGAGCTGCGCGTCCGGCGTGGTCTCCAGGCGGCTGCGGAGGCGGAAGTGCCCGATCTCCTGGGCAAGGTCGCCCCAACGGATGATCTTCTCTCCGCTCGGCGTCGTCAGGATCGCCCACTGCGCGGCCGGAAACTGTCCCTGCGGGACGACCGCGACGTCCGCGAGCTTACCCACCTCGTTGCCGTTCGGCTCGATCACCCTGCGGTGCTGTATTTCCGACAGGTACGGCACGACGCCGCAAGACTAACCGGTACAATTCGTATATCCCAGACCGCCCACACCGGGCGAACCCTCACGCGTTGGAGGAACGGAGCTTGCCACAGATCACCGACAGCGGTCTTCGCGTCCGCGCTCTCGCCGAGCAGGCCACCGCGGCCGCCCTCGAGGCCGACTGGCCGCGCGCCATAGAGGTGAACCAGAAAATCCTCGAGCTCGCGCCTGACGACGTCGAATCCCGGAACCGTCTCGGGCGGGCGCTCGTCGAGCTCGGCCGACTCGACGAGGCGAAGGCCGCATTCGCCGAGGTGCTGAAGACCGAGCCGTACAACTCGATCGCGCTTCGAAACCAGGCGCGCATCGTCGCTCTTCAGGAGCACAAAACGAAGCCCGCTTCGACCACGACCAAGACCCAGCCTCGCCTCTTCATCGAGGACATGGGGAAGACCGGCATCCTGCGCCTCATCAACCCCGCGCCGGTTCACGTGCTCGCCAAGTACAGCCCGGGCGCGGAGTGCGATCTCCGCGAGCAGGAGGGCCTTCTGGCGGTGCACGCGCGCGACGGGGAGCTGGTGGGCTTCCTCGAGCCGAAGGTCGGCCGTCGCCTCATCGACCTGCTGCGGACCGGCAATCAATACGTGGCCGCGCTCGTGAGCACCGATCCGCTGAACGCGCGGGTCGCCATCCGCGAGGTCTTCCAGAGCCCCGAGAACGCGAGCCGCATCTCGTTCCCTGGCCACCACCGTCCGGCGGAGACCAAGGAGCGCGCATACGTCCGCGGCACGTTCTTCCGCTACGGCGAAGGCGATGAGGAGCTCGAGGAGGAAGCCGAGGAGGTGGAGGAGGAGACCCCCGCCGCCCAGGAGACCCTTGAGGAGCCCGAGGTCACCGAGGAGCCGCTCGCCGTCGACACCGAGGACGACGAGGAGGACGAAGCAGAGGAGTGAAAGGTCGATGGGGGCTTTGCCCCCCTCGAACCCCCGTCGCACTCCTGGTCGCCCTCGCGCTCCTCGCGTCCTGCACCGAGTCCGCCAAGCCGACGCCCACGCCGTCCGGTGACGTCGAGGGGGCGCCGAAGCTCGCGCGCGACGCGGGCGCGATCCTGCTGCAGCTTGCGGCGTACGACTACGGCCTCGCCGGCGCGCTCGCCGGCGAGAAGACGCGGACCGTCACCCCCGAGCGGTACGGGACGATCTTCCGCAGGACGGCGAAGTCGATCGCGTCCTTGAACGCCGGTGTCCTCACGGCCACCCTCGATCGCGCCGGACCGATTCGCGACAAGCTCGTCCCACTCGCGGACGGCCTCTCCGACCTCGCCCGCGACGGCGAGGCCTACGGGGACGGCGGGGATCCCGCGGCCCTCGCCCGCGTCGTCTCGGGGGTCACCGCGGGCTGGCAGCGCCTGCGCGACCTCTCGGGCGCGCTGCCCAAGGACGACGCGCTCCAGTCGACGATCGCGCGCGGGACTTCGTTCACCGTGACCGCCACGTCGGCGACTTTCTCGACCATCACCACGGGCCCGTACACGAGCGTTGGCGACGCGCAGCAGGCGCATCGAGCGATGGGGTCGCCGCTCAACGCCACGGTCACCCAGTCCTCGCCTTTCGTCGTCCGCATCGGGCCATTTTCGGACCGTGCCGCCGCGGTCGCCAGGGCGGCCGAGCTCGGCAAGCAGGGCATCACCTCGGTCGTGACCGACGCGGCGTCCTACTCCTTCGCGCGGAGCGGGCCCGTACCCGACGTCGAGCTCTGGCGCGAGCCGGCGCGCGTGCAGGACACGCACGGGGCCTCGCGCCGCCTTGCGATCAGCGCCGACGGAGCCTGGGTGCTCACCGGCGGCGACGACGGGTACGCGGCGCTCTTCTCGCCCGCCGGCGTGCTGCGTGCCCTGCCGCAGACCGTCGCCGGTTTGAGCGTCGTCGCGTTCTCGGACGATTCGAAATTCTTCGCCGTCGGCGGGCAGGTCGTTTCCTTCCGCGCGGTCCCCGGCGGCGAATTGGTCGGCGTCACCATGCGGTACCCCGCCGCCGCGACCCAGATCCTCTTCGTGCCCACGAGCCGACTGTTCGTCGCCGCGTCGAAGGGCGCGAGCGGGGAGGCCTCGGGCGGCCCGGGTCTGATCGGCGGCCGCGCGCCGGACGGCGCGGTGCTCGGCGACCCCTTCCCGATCGTCACGCCCGCCGCGGGGGGCCAGATCGCCGCGAGCGACGCGGGCGATCTTTACATCGCGACGACGAGCGAGGGCGCCTACGACATCGAGGTCTTCCGGCCCGGTCGGGACACGGAGGCGCGTCCGGTCGCGCGGATCGCCGGGGTCGGGAGGGCGCTGGCGGTGAATCGTGCCGCCACGGCCGCGGCGGTGATCACGGACCAGGGCACGTACCGCTTCGCGCTCGCCGACCCGAAGACCCTTACCCGGATCGACAGCCCCGTGCGCGAGATCGCCTTCGCGCCCGATGGGACGCTCTACCTCCTGGACCAGACCTCGCTCAGGGCCATCGGCCCGGATGGCGCGGTCAGGTGGACCGCGACGTTCGTGGACGGTCGGCGCCTGGTGGCCGGCCGGCGCGCGGTGGTGCTCGACGGGACGGACCGGCTCGTCGCCTTCGCGCCCGCGGACGGCTCGGCGGACGAGCTCGGCGCCGGCGGAGCGATCAGCGACCTCACGATCTCGAGCGACGGTCGCGTGGTCGGGGCCATCGTTGACGCGAGGAGGGCCGTACTCTTCACGTTGCCTTGAGCCAGCCCGAGCGCGTCCGCTCCATGGTCCCGCTCGAGACTCTTCCTCTTCCCCGGCCACTCGACCGCTTCGGCACCGCTTTCCCGGTCGCGCTCGCGGAGACCTACGCGAATGCCTACGCGCCGCGGCGCGGTGTCGTCCTCGATCCGCTCGCGCACCCGCTGTCCGCCGCGGACGCCGCGGAGCGTGCCGACCGTCGCGGCGTGGCCCGCTCGCGCGAGCCGCTCGGCGAGTGGGCTCGGCGCGTCGTCGCCCTCGCGCCGGCGGGCGACGAGATCCTCGCGTCGCTCGACCGCGTTGGCGAGAGCGCGCTCGTCGGGACACCGCACCGGGTCGCGATGCGCGAGCTCTACGGCTCGACGTGCGCGACCTGTCGCGGGCCGGTCATCGTCGAGGCCTTTCTGTGGGAGCGTGACGCGCCCGCGCCGTCGAGGAAGGCCTTCCGCCGCGGCATCTGCGCCCGCGAGGGGCGCGCGCTGCTGATCGAGGCGGCCAACGAGGAGGACGAGAAGGCCAGCCAGCGTCTCGAGCAGCGAGGCATGGCGTACTGGCAGCTCGTCGAGCGCTTCGGGAGCGACCCGGCCGCCCAGACCCTCGGCGAGAGCATGGCGGCGCTCTATACGCCGCGCAACCTCACCGCGCTCGTGGCCACGCTCCGCGCTATCGAGACCACCGTCGGCGTGGGCTCCGCCCCCTTCGGATCCTCCGCGGGTGACATCCTGCTGCTCTGCTTCCTCGAGGTCCTCATCTCCGGCAGCCGCCTGAATACGCTCGCCGGGCACGGCGCGCCGCTGCGCATCGAGAAGGGCCGCGCCCGCCGCTCGCACGCGTCGCAGTCGCGCGAGGTGAACGTGTGGCTCGAATTCGACCGAACGGTTCGCGAGCTCGTTGCCTGGCTCACCCAGCATCCATCGCCGGCGCGGCCGCGGGCCGCGACGCTCACCCTCGACGCGGGCGACGCCGACCTCGTGCTGTGCGAGGCGCCGGTCGAGGACGCGCTCGGCGGCTGGAGCGCGGTCGCGGCGATCATCCTCCTGGGCGCGCGCGGCGCGAAGACACCAGATGCCGGCGAGACGCGGGTCGTCGGACGCGAGCGGCTCCTGCGCACCATGCGCGCGGCCCTCATCGACGGGCACCGCGGCTCAAGGCCGGACGCGCCCGCGGTCGTGTACGTTCCGCATGCTGACCTCACGAGCATCGCGGCGGTGAGCCTCGCCGGTGCGGGCGCCGGCTACCGGCTGCGCGGCATCACGTACCAGCGCGACGCGCTCGCGACGGCGGCGAGCGGCTCCGGCGCGGCCGCGATCTGCGACTTCGATCGCGACGCTCCGCTCCTGCGCGATCACGAGACGGCTGACGGCGCGGCCATCGAGGACGTCATGCGCGCGGGGGTGCGCGACGCGATCACGGCGCGCGGTGAGCCGATCGATACCGACCGCGCCGGCGTCGCCGCGCTCGAGGCGCTCGCGGCTCGCAGGCTCCTCGCGCCGCTCACCCTGGCGCGCGCGGGCGGCGTGTCCGAGCTCGAGATCTTCCTCGACCACTTCCGATCGGCGCTCGCCGACGCGCGCCGGTCCGGGATCGTAAAGATCGAGCTCGATGGCGCGGCCGCCGAGCACGCGCACGACACGACACGTTATTCGCTGGCCCAGCCCGCGGATACCACGCCGCTCGACGACCGGCTGGAGTGGGGTATCTGGGGGCTGCTGTCCGCCTCGCGCGAGGTCGAGACGCGCGCGCTCCTGCGGCGTGCCTACGGTCTCTTCCGCGACATCGAGACGCCCGACCGCGAGCTCGTCGAGCGTTGCATCGCCGCGTATGGCCATCAGGGGGAAGACGGCCGCTGGCGGCTGCGCGACGAGGACAGCCTCGTGCGGCGTCAAGCCGATCAGACGCTGCTCGCGATGCAGCTCGTCGACGCGGGACATCGTCTGGGCTTCAAGGTGCACGTCGGCCGCGACATCGAGCGACGCGCCCTCTCCGCGGCATACGCAGACCGCGGGGCTGTGCTCGCCGATCTCATGACCGACGCGGAGCGCGCCATCCCGGTGTCGCGGGTGTCTCGCGTGTCCGCCGACGCCCTCGAGTATGTCGACTGCGTGTGGTACGACCGCAGCCGCATGGTCTTCCTCTGGCAGCTCGAATGGACCGCGCGTCTCCACCGCAGCATCGTCGCCCTCGGCGAAGGCGTGCCCGATGAGGACCACGTCTTCCGCTTCCTCGCGATCGCCGACGAGCGCCGGCCGCTCGCCGAATTCAAGCTGCGCCGAGCCCCGACGATCGCGGACCTCGTTCGACGCCGGGGCTGGCGGTTCGTAAAGTGGGGGCCGCTGCGCGGTTGGGCCACCCGTCCGGACGTGGCGCTGGACTTGCTGGAGCCTGTTCTGGGCCTCTCGCCGGAGGTGGAACAAATGGGTCAGCAGCTCGCGTTTAGGTGGTAGGAGGAGGCCTTCAGATGGCAAAGCCGCAAGTTGTGAGCGACCAGAACTTCGAGGCCGAGGTCATCAAGTCGGATACCCCGGTGCTGGTGGACTTCTGGGCGGTCTGGTGCGGTCCGTGCCGGATGGTCGCCCCGGTGCTCGAGGAGATCGCGAACGAACAGAGCGAGAAGGTGAAGATCGCCAAGCTCGACGTCGACGCCAACCCGATCACCGCCGGTCGCTTCGGGGTCCGCGCGATCCCGACGATGATCCTGTTCAAGAACGGCCGCGAGGCGCAGCGCGTCGTGGGTTACCTGCCGAAGGAGAAGCTCCTCCAGGAGATCCAGCCGCACTTTCTAGAGACACCTGAAAAGAACACGAGCACGACGCAGGCGCCCAAGCCCACGAGCCCCACGCCGCCGACCCCCACGCGCACGAGCTAGCACTCGCGCCCGCCCGTGCCCGTCGTCATTCGCCCGCGTAGCTCGCTGTTCCACGCCGAGGGCGGCTGGTTCAGCGCGAACTGGCATTTCAGCTTCGACCAGTACTGGGATGAAGCGAACATGGGCATCGGCGACCTGCGCGTGTTCAACGACGACCGGCTCGTGCCAGGGGCGGCCTGGCCGATGCATCCGCACCGCGACATCGAGGGCATCACCTACGTCGCGGAGGGGACGTTCGAGCACGCGGACTCGCGTGGTCACGGCGGGATCCTGCATCCGGGCGCGGTCCAGCGCGCCACGCTCGGCTCCGGGATGCAGCACTCCGAGCGCAACGCCTCGAAGACCGAGCCGATGCGCTTCATCCAGATGTGGATCATGCCCTCGCGTCGGGGGCTCGAGCCCAGCATCGAGCAGCGCGAGTTCCCCGAGCAGTCGCGGCGGAACGTCTTGAAGCCGGTCCTGGTGCCCGCACCCGGATACAGCGCGACCGGCGCTCCTCGCGCAGACGACGCGGTCACCGTGCATCAGGACGCCGCCGTGTACGCGGGTCTCCTCGATCCGCACGCGATGGTCCGACACCAGTTCCGGCCAGCCTTTGGCGGGTATCTCTTCGTCGTGCACGGTTTGCTTGCGCGCCCGCGGCTCGACGAGGGCGGGGCCGCGAAGATCTCGGGCGAGGCCGCGATCGAGATCGAGGCGGGCGACGCCGGGGCCGAGATCCTCCTGGTCGAGACTCGGCTGGGCTAGATCGACTGACGACAGGCGGCCTAGCGAGTGGCGTCGTCCCCCTCTTTGGCTGCGTCTTCGCGCTTTTCGATCACGACGGTCGCGTCGGTCACGATCGCGGCGATGGCGGCGATGGCCGCCCATACCGGCACCAGCAGGGCGCCGACGACGCCGACGGTGAGCGGGACCTCGATGATGGTGACGCCCTGCGGATTCTTCACGATCAGGCGGCGGACGTTCCCCTCGCGGATCATGTTCTTGATCTTCTCGATGACTCGGTCGACGCCGTCGTCGTCTATGTGGAGCGTCTCGAAGAGCGATTCTTTCGTCGTCGGCATGGCCGTCCTCTCCCTGTGTTATCCGACGCTAAGCATGCTCCGCGCCGACTCCGGTCGCCGGGCGCCACACACGCTGGCGCGCCGAATGCTGTCTACTTTCTCTCGGTGAGCGCTCCGCGGAATACCGCCGCCCACTCCCTCGTCCGCAAATGGAAGTGGCTCGACGGTTTCGGCAACTTCTTCGGCGCGATCGTCGGCGGCTTCTATAAGCTTCCCGGCACCCGGCCGATCAAGACCCTGCTTCATGGCACCTGGCCCCTTCACCATCCGCTGCATCCAGCGGTCACCGATCTCACCATCGGCGGGTACACGGCGGCGGTCGCGGTCGACCTCCTGTACCTCATCACCCGCGAGCCCGGCCTGCTCCGCGCGGCCGACTTCCTGATCATCGCGTCCTTCATCACCTCGCTCATCTCGATCGTCTCGGGGCTCACCGACTGGAACGAGACCTACGACGAGGAGCGCCGCACCGGGATGCTGCATGGCCTTCTGATGGTCGTCGCGTCGGTCGGTTTCGTCATCTCGATCTGGCTGCGTCTCGCGGCGGGCGCCGACCAGCGCGATCTCGCGATCGGCATCGCGCTCGCGGCGTGGGTGGTGCTCATCGTCGCTTCGTACTTCGGCGGTGAGATGGTGTTCGGCTACGGCACCGAGGTGAACCGCGTCGCCTGGACCGAGGTCCCGACGAAGTGGGAGCGGCTCGACCTGACGGACGCGAGCCTCGAGGATCGCAAGCCGGTCGTCGCCAAGGCGAAGTCGGGCGTCGACCTCTTCGTCGTCAAGCTCGACGGAAAGATCAACGCGATGGTGAACACGTGCACCCATGCCGGCGGGCCGCTGAACGAGGGGAAGTGGGTCGGCGCGGACCGCTGCGAGATCCAGTGCCCCTGGCACGGCTCGCAGTTCTGCGTGAAGGATGGCGGCGTTCGTCATGGGCCGGCCACCTTCTCCGAGGTCTCGCTCGAGGTCCGCACCGATGGCTCCGGCCGTATCGAGGTGCGCGCCCGCGACTAGCGCCGCCCGAATCGCAGGAACAGGTAGTCGTCGGCGGCCTTCACGCCGAGCAGGCGCGCCTCTGGCGCCGCCTCCGGCGCGAACGCGGCTCCCTCGACCAGGGCGAGCCGGCGCTCCTGGTGCGACCGGCCGGCGATGCGCGGGGCGATCGTGAGGAAGAGCCCGTTCAGCGCGCCATCGCGGAGGAACTGCCCGAGCAGCGTCGGTCCCCCCTCGGTGAGGATGAGGCGGCCGCCTGATTCGGCGGTGGCGAGCTCGACCATCTCGCGGGCGGTGCCCTTCGCCAGCACGCGGACGCGCACGTGCCCGGGCGCGCCGGCAAGCCGCCGCGCGCCGGCCTCGCTCGTGAGGACGAGCACGGGGTCCCCCGCGGTGAGGGCCGGCTCGCGAAGGTCGATCTCGCCCGATGCCGTCACGAGCACGGTGAGCGGTCGCGCCGGCTTCTTCATCGCCGCCCGCAGGGCCGCGAACTCTTTCGCCGCGTCGGGGAAGGCGTGCTCGGGCGTCCAAATCGTGCCGGGCTCCTGCCGCAGCGTCCCGGCTCCGACGATCACCGCGTCCGCGACGGCGCGGAGCAGCGCGAGGATGAAGCGGTCCGCGGGGTGCCCGCCGCTGATGAGCGCGGCCTGCGCCTTGCCCGGCAGAGCGAACGAAACGACACCGTCGATCGTGCTCACGAAGTTCGCGAAGACATGCGTCCGATCGAGAGGGAAACGAAGGTCGCCGCCGTAGCGGTCGACCAGCCCGCTCGGCAACGGAAGGGCCTCGCCTTCCGCGCGGTCAAGGAGCGTAGCCAGCACGATTAGGCGGAGCCGCGACCGATCAGGTGGAAGAACTCGTTCCGCATGTCCGCTTTCTGCGCGTACTCGCCGCGCCAGACCGCGGTGCGGGTCTTCGGGTGCAGCTCCCGCACCCCGCGCATCTGCGTGCAGAGGTGGTGGGCCTCGAGGTACACCGCGACGCCGTGCGCGTGGACGAGCGAGTCGAGGGTGTCCGCGATCTGATCGCCCATGCGCTCTTGGACCGTGAAGCGGCGCGCCCAGACGCGGACGAGGCGTGTCAGCTTGGAGATGCCGATGATCTCCTCGTGCGCGACATACCCGACGTATGCCGAGCCGAAGAACGGGAGCGCATGGTGCTCGCACAGCGCGAAGAACGGGATCGGACCTTCGACGATCTGGTTGACTTGGCATGCGGCTCCGCCCTTGCACTCGGTCGGGAACGCGGTGAGGAGCTTGGGGTCGCCCTCGTATCCTTCGGTCGCGTCGAAGAGCGCGCGGACGAATCGCCGAGGCGTTTCGCGCGTCCCGGGCGTATCGAGCCGCATCCCGAACGCGCTGAAGATCTCCGCGGTGTAGCGCTCGAATCGCTGCCACTGCTCGTGCGTGATGTTCCTCGGCTGCACGAGCACGTGGTCTTCCTCGTCGCGCTCACGGACCTGCAGGGTCGCGCTGTGATTGGCCACTTCGGTCATCGGACTCCTCCGCTCAGCTTCGTCGTTCGCCGTGGGCGAGCGCGGCCAGCATCGCCTCGTATGCGGAGATCATGGCCTCGACACCGAAACGCTGCGCGCGCCGCCGGCATTCCGCCGGATCCTTGCCGGCGGCGCGGCCCACGGCCCGCGCCAGACCCTCCACATCGCCGGGCTCGACAAGCTCGCCGCAGATGTCGTCGATGATCTCCACGAGGCCCCCGCGGCGGTAGGCGACGACCGGCGTGCCCGCGGCGAGCGACTCGACGGCGACGAGGCCGAAGGGCTCGTCCCACTCCACGGGCATCAGTGTCACCGCCGCGCTTCCCATGAGCCGGTAGACCTCTTCGCGCGGCCTCGCGCCGAGGTACACCGCGCCGCGGACCGTTCTGTCGAGGCGCTCGACGCGCCGAACCCGCGGCGCCACGGCCTTCGCGAAGTACCTCTCGTCGTAGACCCCGCCGACGAGCACGAGACCGCGCCCGGTCCGCGCCGCGACGTCGATCGCGGTCGCGACGCCCTTCTCCGGCGAGATGCGTCCGGCGTAGATCAGGTGGTCGCCGCGGTCGGTGCCCGGCGGGATCCGTGAGAGGTCGACGCCGTTCGGGATCACGTGTCCCACCGGGACGCCGGCCTTGCGCCAGGCCCGCGCGTTCGCCTCCGAGACCGTCGAGAGGGTCGCTCCCTTCGCGGCACGCGCCGCCTCGACCACGCCCGCGTCCAGCGGGGGCAGGTGCAGCGTGTGCACCACCGGCCGCGGCGCTCGAGAGAGCGCGGCGAACGCCGGGGCGTCGTACGCGTGGGCGTGCGCGACGTCGATCTCGGCGGTGTGCGCCTCGAGCCACTCGCGCACGCGCGCGAAGGCCTCGCGCTGCGCGATGTCGTCGGTCCGTGGCGCGTCGGTCGGCCCGAGGTCGGCGCGCCGCATGCGTGCGCTGTCGATGTCGAGGTCGGCGAGCGCAGCGCCCTCGACCTGCGAGCCGTTCGCGGCGGCGAGCGTGACCGCATGACCGCGCGAGGCGAGGCCGCGGGCGATGTCGGCGATGAGCACCTGCGCACCACCGAGCTGCTCACGGCGCTCGTCGATGGGCGAGGCGAACGGCGCGACCTCGAGGATGCGCACCACGCGAGGCTAGAAGGGCATCCTCTGGGTGCACAACACTCACGGCGGCGACGCGCGCGCGACGGGACATGGCCGCGGCGGGCATGGTGAACGTCGGCCAGCTCGCACGCGACCGTTGGGGCAACGACGTCGTCGCCATCGGCTTCTCCTCGTACGTCGGCAGCGTCATCGCCAGTGCGGAGTGGGGCGCGCCGACGGAGCGGATGGCGCGCTCGCGCGCCAGTACGGGCGGCGCGCGATCGGCGTCGTCTACCACCCCGAGCGCGAGAGCTGGGCAACCACGTGCCGACGCGCCTTGCGCTCCGCTCTGACGCTCTCGTGCACATCGACCGGTCCAGCGAGCGAACTGCATCCCCTCGGCCTCGACCCGAGCCTCCGAAGGAACCGCCCGAGACGTATCCCTGGGGCCCCTGGGCGCGGTCTGCGTAGACTCGCGTTCCGGGTCCCTCGAGACTCACAGGAGAGTGCGCCGGTTCCGGTGAGCCGCGCGGTCTTCAAAACCGTTGACGGGGCGCTTTGCGGTCCGTGGTGGGTTCGACTCCCATGCACTCTCGCAGCACGCGCGGCCGGGACTCTGCCACGCCGCTGATCAGGCGGTCGACAGCCGAGCCGGGCACACTGGGGTCTGACGATGACCGCGAAGGATCTCGCTCCCGAGCTCGAGACCGAGGCGCTCGATGAAGCGGCGGCCGCCGAGCCGGGCCGCACCTCCGCGTGGTCGGCGCTGGAGTACCGCGACTTCCGCCTCTTCTGGATCGGCCTCGTCGTTTCGAACATCGGCACGTGGATGCAGCAGTTCGGGCTCGGCTGGCTGGTGGTCCAGCTCGCGATCAGGGACGGCGCGCCGCAGCTCGCTCCGTTCTATCTCGGTCTTGTCGGTCTTGCTCGGGCCGTGCCAGGCTTGGCGTTCGGCCTCTTCGGGGGTGTCGTGGCCGACCGCGCCGACCGCCGGCGTCTATTGATCATGACCCAGACGAGCGCGGCGATCGTCGCGGCGATCCTCGGGATCCTGACCATCACCGATCGCATCAACATCGTCGAGGTCGTCCTGATCAGCGCGCTGAACTCGATCATCTTCTCGTTCGACGCGCCGACCCGCCAGGCGATGGTCCCGCGCCTCGTCTCCGACAAGGAGCTCATGAGCGCCATCGGCCTGAACTCGGCGGCGTTCAACGGCGCCACGCTCGTCGGTCCGCTCGTCGGTGGCGTGCTCATCATCCCGTTCGGTGTCGGCGGCCTGATGATGATCAACGCGGCCACCTACCTGGCGATCGTCGGGGCGCTCCTCCTCATGCGTCCACAACCGGTCGAGTCGGTGCGCCACCGCGCGATGCTCGAGTCCATCCGCGAAGGGCTGTCGTTCATCCGTCGCGATCCGGTGCTGCGCTGGGTGGTGACGCTCAGCGTCGCCACCGCCCTGCTCACGCGGCCGTACATCCAGCTGCTCCCCGCCGAGGCGCAGTTCCTCGGCGTCGGCGCCGTCGAGCTGTCGTGGCTCCTCGCCGCATCGGGCGCCGGCGCGCTGGGCGGCGCGCTGGTCACGGCCTCGCTCGGCTCGTGGAGGCGGCGCGGCGCGCTCCTGGTCGGGGCCGCGCTGGGGCACGGCACCCTGCTGATGTTCTTCGGGCTGCAGCACACCGTGCTCGGCGCGATGCTCTTCGTCGGGCTCACGAGCTTCGCGGTGATGGTCTTCCTCGGGATGGCGAACACGCTCATGCAGACACGGACGCCCGACGGGCTGCGCGGGCGCGTGATGAGCGTCCACACCATGGTGTTCATGGGGTTCATGCCGCTTGGCCAGATGCTGCTCGGCACGCTCGGCACGTTCGTCGGGATCAACAACGCCTTCCTCGCGGGTGGGGTGGTGGTGACGCTGCTCGCGGGCTACGCCGCGCTTCGCGTCCCGGCGTTACGCGATGCCCTCGCGACGGTGCGTCCGCGCGCGGTCGCGAGCTCCTAGCTCAGGCGCCGTCGCGGCGCGACAGGCTGGGGATCGCCACCCTTGCGGCCGGCGACCTTGGAAAGTCCAAGCCGGATGGCGTAGCAATGCGCGCAGAGCATGGCGCTTTTGACCGCGAGCTGGATGTATGCGTCAGCCCCGCAGTCAGCGCAGCGCCCCGGTGCTGCCCCGCTCATCGCGCGCTGAAACGCTGCACGATTACGGCCACACATTCTTTTTTGGATGCTCGACAGCGTGTTGACAGGAGCTCCCGGCCCGCGTACCTTCTAGAACGTCTGTTCTAACAGGACCTGAAAGAGGCCAGCGATCGGGTAATAAACGGACGGATCGCGTAACGAACTAGGGGAGCGACTGTGGGAGCGAGCGGGCTGGCCGATGCGAAGGCGCGGATCGAAGGACGCTTCGGCGTACATGCGCTAGCGCGGGGCGGTACAAGCGAGCGCCATCGAAGCGAGCTCGTCATCGCCACGAAATCGTCGCTCGATCGCGTGACCGGAGGCGGTCTCGCCGCGGGAGAGCCGATCGCCTTCGTCGGCCCGCCGAGCGTCGGAAAGGCCTCGCTCGCGCTCCGCGCGACCGCAGGCGCGCAGGCGCACGGTGGGATGGCCGCCTGGATTGACCCCACCGCGTCGTTCGATCCGCTCGCCGCGCAGCGCGCTGGCGTGGATCTCGAGCGATTGATCGTCGTTCGCGCGCGCGGTGCGGGCGTCGCGCTCGCGATCACGGCCGCGCTTCGCAGCGAAGGGTTCCGACTCGTCGTGGTCGACGCCGGAGACCGTGCCTTCGGCGGCATCGACGTCGACGACATCGCGCCTGCGCTTCCGGCCGTTCGCGGATCACCCGCGGCGCTCCTGGTCGTCTCCGGCGAGCGCGGGCGCCGCCTCGCCATCCCCACCTTCGTCTTCGACCGCGTCGCCTGGACGCGCCGATTCGATCGCACCGTCGGCTGGTCGTTCGCGGTGGGGAGATTCGGGCGAAGCCACCTCGACAGTCGCGCGCTCTTCGGTCTCGAGTCCCTCGACGGCCGACTCGCCGACCTCGGCACCCGCGCCGAGGGAGCGCAGGTCGCGGTTTGAGGGATCCGGTCACGCTCGCGATCGCCGCCACCGACACGCCCGAGCTGCACGCGCGTCTTCTGTCGACGCTGCATGCCGCGCTGCCGCGCGTCGGCGTGCTCGATCCCGGCATCTTCGCATGCGATCTCGCCGGGACCGAGGAGCTGCTCGGCGCGCCGGCGCGCGTCGCTCGTCGCGTCCTCGCGCGCTGTGCGCGGCTCGGGGCGCACGCGTCGGCCGGCATCGCGCCTACGCCGTTCGTCGCGCGCGTCATCGCGGAACGGACGCCGCCGGGCGAGGTGCGTTCGGTCGACGACGGGCGCGCGTTCCTCGCGCCGCTGCCGCTCGACGTGCTCCCGGTCGACGACAAGGTCCACGAGGAGCTGCGGCTCCTCGGCCTGCGGATCGTCGGCGATTTTGCCGAGCTCCCGCGCGGCGCGGTCTTCGACCGGTTTGGCAGCGCGGTCGCGCGCGCGCACGCGCTCGCCCGCGGTGAGTACGGCGACATGGTCCGCGCCTCCGCGCCGCCACGGCGCATTCGCGCGCGCCGGGCGTGGGACGACGCGATCGCCTCGCGCGAGCAGCTCGTCTTCGCGATGCGGGTCGTCGTGGACGAGATCACGGCAGCGCTCGCGCGCGACGGCCTCGCCGCGCTCCGGCTCGAGCTGCGGCTCGATCGCGAGGACGCGGGACCGCTGCGCATCGAGCGGGCGGTCCTGCCGCCGACGCGCGAGAGCGCCGCGCTCCTCCGATCGCTGCGGTGGTCGCTCGAGGAGCGCGACGAGCTCGGTTTGGTCACCGGCTGCGCGCTCGAAGTGCCCGAGGTGGAGGCCGCGCGTGGCCGGCAGATCGGGCTCTTCGCGCCCGACGGCGCGCGGCACGAGGAGGCCATCGCGACCGCGCGCTATCTCCGGGCGAAGCTCGGCAGGGGCGCGGTGCTCCGCGCGCGGGTCGCCGACGAGGCCGCGCGGCTGCCCGAGCGCGCGAATGAATGGGTGGAGGTGATCGCCTGAGAACGCGACGTCACGGCCGACTGAGCGTCGCGTCGTATGGCCCCACGTTGCGGAGGAGAATCCCGCCCTCGATCCTCTGGAACGTGAAGCGGACCGAGTCGGAGGCTCGGCCCTCCCAGATGTCCTTCGTTCCCTGGATGCGCTTAATGCCGAGCGAAGGATGCGATGGGTTCTCCTCGTAGAGGAAGAGCGCCTTCGCAAGTCGTTCGCGGTCTTGGGCGGTGAGTTTCTTCGCGGCTCGCTTGAAGCGAGTGGTCCGCTCGAAGATCACCGCTTCAGGTCAGCGATGAGCGCTTTGGCGGACCGGAAGCGCTTCACGCGCTCGCGCCGGATGTCCTCCTGCGCTTCCCGCTCGCCCCGCTGCCACTCGTCAGTCCAGAAGTACGCTTGCGAGGCGTCCACAAGCCTCTTTTTGCGGAGGACGATCTCATCGGGATCGCGGACTTCTGCAAGGAAGACGTCACCCTCGCTGGCGCGAGCGCGGCGCCGCACCTCGGCAGGCAGAGTGATCTGGCCGTTGCGGCGGAGCGTGAGGATCGCCGATGACTTTGCCACGGGAGGACACGATATCACAAATTGCGAGATTCGTATTTTGCGAACCTATTTGAACATTGGAGGTAATCGCATGAGGCTCTTCACCGAACCGCTGCCCGCGAAGCTTGTCTGGGACGAGGGCGAGCTCGTCGCGCTCATCGTCGCGGGGCATCGCCATACCGTCGTCGAGCAGATGCGCCGCTGGCGCGTCGAGGCCGACTGGTGGAAGGAAGGCGTCTCGCGCGACTACCTCACGCTTCGCACCGCGGACGGCATCGTCTGCGATATCTACGGAGACAGGCGCTCTGGCGCCTGGTGGCTGCAGCGCGTCGTGGATTGAGCTGCCTAAGTCCCGAGCTTCATGGGATCGCGGACGCGTAGGCCCTGCACACCCGCGAAATCACGCGAGTTCCGCGTGGTGAGCTCCAGACCATGCTCGAGCGGAGCTTTTCGCCGGTCGGGCGTCCGACGAAGAGCGCGTCGATCGCCTGCTGGCCCAATTCCGCGAGATCGGCGTCGATACCGCGACCGCCGTACGCGGCGGCCGCATCGCGCGTATGGCGAAGATCGACCTGCCCGATGCCCTTATCGCGGCCACAGCGCTCCTTGCGCTCGCATGAAGCTCGACGTCCGCCGAAGATCACCTTTTCAGATCAGCGATAAGCGCTTTGGCGGAACGGAAGCGCTTCACGTCTCGCCTTGACGGTTACGCCGGGGCGCACGCACCAGCCATTCACGCTCCTCGGGGCGTTTGGGCGCTTGCGCGCAGCGCGTTTAGGGACCAGCCAAAGGGCCTAGGACTACCTCGTCAATTGTTGTAGCAGGTCGACACCGCGACGCTTCCGCGAACATGCGTCGGCTCGTCGTTGCTCTCGTTCTCGCGTCGTTGGTCGCGCTGTCGCTGCAGGCGACGGCCGCGACTATTGCGACGAGCTTCCCGGTCGGGCACCAGCCATTCGGCGTCGCGGTCGATCCGACCGACGGCCGCGTCTTCGTCGCGAACACCGGCAGCAACACGGTCTCCGTGGTGAATCCGTCGGCTGGCACCGTGACCAGCGTCGACGTGGGCCTGCAGCCGGGCCTGCTCGCGGTCGACGGACCCGCGCGGCGACTTTACGTCTCGAACGGGGGCGACAAGTCGCTCACGGTGATCGATCTCACGAACCTGAGCGTGGTCACGACGATCCCCGTGACAGGCGGGCTGGACGTCGCCGCGGATCCGGCAGGTCACCGAGCGTTCGTCGCCGGGGGCAATCAGCTTGTCGTGGTGAACACGCTCACCAACACCGTGGCACGGACGCTGTTTGTGTTCGGCGGGGCTTCCTTGTTCGGCATCGAGCACGACGCCGTGCTGCAGCGCGTGTACGCCACGGACATCAACAGCGCCGCGCCCACTCTTCGGGTCAGGAACGAAGACCTCTCGAGGATCACGGACATCGCCCTGCCCAAGCCGGTGCGCTACGCGATGGCGGTCAACCCGGTGACGCATGAGATCTACCTGGCGTCGGAGGATCCGGCCGGTCCGCCGTTCACCAACTCCGAGCTCTACGTCGTGGACCCGACGACCTTCCAGATCGTCCACACGACACCGCTTGGCGGCTTCTCCGCAGGCATGGCGCTCTCGCCGTCTACGCACCGCATCTGGGTCACCGACACGTCGGGCAAGCATCTGCGCGAGATCGACGATCAGACCTTCGCCGTGGTCGGGACGACCGATCTCCCGTGGGAGCCGGCGATGCTCGCGCTGCGCGAGCAGGATGGCCGCCTCTACGTCGCGGGCAACAGCGCCGACGTGCTGGGCGGTGCGGTCATCGGCAACGTCCCGCCGGTCAACAACCCGCCGGTCATCGACAGCGTCACGCTCTCGCCGGCCGCGCCGCACACGGACGACCCGTTGCAGGCGTCGTTCGCCGCCCACGATCCGGATGGCGACACCCTGACACCCAGCTTCCGCTGGTCGCGCAACGGGACCGTTATCGATAGTGCGAGCGGACCGACGCTCGCGGCCGGTGCTGGCGCACGTGGCGACACGATCTCCGTCGAGGTGACGGTGAGCGACGGAGCGGCGACCGCAACCGCGAGTGCCTCCGTGGTCATCGCTGACAGCGCTCCGACGGTCACCGTCTCGCTCAATGAAGCCGCACCGACGACGAACGCTCTGCTCACCGCGACCGCGATCGGGTCCGATCTGGACGCCCGCGACAGCCTGACGTACACGTTCACCTGGAAGGTGAATGGCGTCACTCGCGAGGTGGCGACCAGCTCGAACCCCGCGGACGGCTTCGATCTCTCGCTCGCCGGCAACGGTGACCGCGGTGAGACCCTCACGGTCGAAGCGGTGGCGTCGGATGGAACGCTCGACAGCGCGGCGGCGTCGGCGTCGGCCGTCGTCGCCAATTCGGCGCCCACCGTCACGGTGTCGCTCAGCAGCACGACGCCGCGGAAGAAGGACGTCCTCGTGGCGACCGCGAGCGGACACGATGCCGACGGAGACGCGCTCGCGTTCGCGTACGTCTGGCGCGTGAATGGCGTCGTGCAGCTCTCGGTGACGACGGATCGCTTCGACCTCCGGGGCCACGTCGCGACGGGCGACACGGTCACCGTGAGCGTCACGGCGAGCGACGGGGCGGCGACATCCGCTCCGGCGACGGCGACCGCCACGGTCAGGGGTGGCGAGGATGACGAGGACGAGGATGACGACGAGGACGGCGACCACTTCGCTTCAACCCTCGCCCTGAGAAGCGGGCCCAGCTAGACACCATCGGCCTGTTGCGTCCCCCTCGCGACGGAGATCGCTCTGGCGGGGGAGACCGCTGAGCGTCGCGAGCGTGTTTCCTACCTCGCGTGGGCGCAATGAAGAGCCTGGCTTTCCTTCTCGCGGCCGTCGCGATGCTGGCGGTCGAGTCCTTTCGTCCTTCACCGGACAATGACGACGACGGAGTCGGCCTCTTCATCGGGTCGGCGCGTCCGCTCGCGGCAAGGCCTCCGGTGGCTCGGGGTCGTCGCTAGCAGCAATCAAGAGGTCGCAAGCAGCCTCCGCGTGCCCGCAAGTCGCTGGGCCACGGTCCGGATGATCGCACCGCGGTCGACGCCATCGGCGGCGACGATCCCCAGCTCCTCCGCGATCCTGCCTAGGAGGCGCGGACCGGCCAAGTAGTGGCGGCCGCGTGTGCGTCCTTCTGCGCTGAGAAGGCCCGCGGCCGTGAGCATTGCGAAGTCCGAGGTCGCGGATGTGTCCTTCGTATCGGTGATTGCCCGGTAATAAGGGCGCGTGATGACGCGCCCGTTGTACGCGTCCCAGAGCGCGAAAGCGGCACGATCGGGGATCCCGGTACCCGCACAAATGCGGGAGAGAGCGGCCCAGATCTGCCGGTTGGTCTCCTCACGCAGCGCCAATGCTCGGATCTGACTGCGCTGAGCCGCAACGTGCGCCGTGATGAAGGGAGTGACGTCGGCCTTGGGGTTGAAGGCCGCGCCGAGGCATTTGAACGCCGCGTAGTAGGAATCACGGTGGGTGCCCCACCACTCCTCGAGCGAACAAGACTCAGGTCGCTTGAACCCGCCCCGGTACATCGCGAGAGACGCAAGGATGCGAGCGCTGCGGCCGTTGCCATCCTTGAATGGGTGAATTGCGGCGAACGCCACGTGAACCCACGCCGCTCTGAGCGCCGGATGGGCGTCCCACTCGTTCATGCGGAGGCAGAGATCCCGGATAAGACGGTCCACACCATCCCGTGGAGGCGTATAAGCGACCTCACCCGTCGAGCTGTTCGTGATGAAGCGACCCTCTCCGTAGCGACCCCCCTCCCGTCGGCCCGCCAACACACGGTTGTGGATCGCCTTGAGGAGCTCGGGCGACCACTCAAAGACCGGATCGTCTGCGCGGGTCTGCACGTACGTCATCGCCTCGCGATAACCACGCACGAGGTCGGCGTCGGCGGCGTTCACCGTCGCGGGTGGATCCCCGGCAAGGATTCGTCGTACCTCTTCAACGGTTAAGGGAACCCCCTCCATAGCGACGGAGGCTTGAATCGCGGCGCTTTCGAGATCACGCCGGTGCTGGCCTTCCCAACCAAAGATCAGAGGGGGGCGCGCGTCGAGCGCTGCGCGGAGCTCGTCGAGGTCAGCAAGCGACGGCCGCAGCGGAGCCTGCTTGAAGGGAAGCACGTGCCCAATTGTATGTCATTCTGCCGGTGGAACGGCAGAATCATTTGCCACCATGCTGGCGAGCTAGTCTAGAACAGACGTTCTAACACGCTCTCGGCCAGAGAGCGGTGGGGAGCCCGCGGATGGCCGGCTGGGTCGAGCTACACACCCACAGCAACTACAGCTTTCTCGACGGGGCGTCCGAGGTCGATGACCTGACCGACGCCGCGGTCGAGCAGGGCCTCGACGCGCTCGCGCTGACCGATACGAATGGCCTGTACGGCGCCGTACGGTTCGCCAACGCGGCGAAGGAGCGCGGCCTCCGTCCGATCTTCGGCGCGGAGCTCCAGCTCCTCGACTTTGGCCACATCGTCCTGATCGCGCGAGACCGTCAGGGCTGGACGAGCCTGACGCGGACGATCTCGGCGGCGCAGCTCGCCGGCGAGAAGACCAAGCCGAAGGCGACGTTCGACCTCCTCGCCCAGAACGCCGCGGGCCTCTTCGCGCTCACCGGATGCGCCCACGGGGCGGTGCCGCGCGCGGTCCGCGCCGGCGACCTCGACGGCGCGCGCGAGACGCTCGCGCGCTTCGCGCGGGTGTTCGGCGAGCGCCTCTACGTCGAGCTCTCCGACCATCTCGACCCCGACGCGCCCGCGCTCTGCGACACGCTCGCGCAGGTTGCCGCTGAGAGGGGTCTTGGCTGCGTCGTCACGAACAACGTGCACTACGCGCGTCCCGAGGGTCGCCGCCTGCACGACGTGCTGCGCTGCATCGATCTCGGCGTCACCCTCGACGAGGCGGGGAACAAGCTGAAGCCGAACGGCGAGTACTGGCTCAAGGGCGAGGCCATGCTGCGCGAGCGCCTCGGCCGCTTCGACGAGGCGTTCCGGAACGCGCGCACGATCGCCGACGCGTGCGTGCTCGACCTGCTCTACGACACCGACACGCCGCGCGCTGAGGCGTCCTTCGTCGGCAAGGATCGCCTCCCCGGCTTCCCGGTGCCCGAGGGGCACACGCCGTTCTCCTTCCTCTACGCGCTCTGCGGCGAGGGCGCGAAGGTGAAGTACCCGCGCATCACGCGCGACGTGGCGAAGCAGCTCGCGCACGAGCTCGACGTCATCGACCGCTGCGGCCTCGCCGAGTTCTTCCTCATCAACTGGGACATCGTCCGCTTCTGCAAGGAGCACCGCATCCCGGCGCAGGGCAGGGGATCGGCGGCGGACTCGATCGTCGCGTACGTGCTCGACATCACCAAGGTCGACCCGATCGAGCACGACCTCCTCTTCGAGCGTTTCCTCACCGAGGACAGCCGCACCATGCCGGACATCGACCTGGACATCGCGACGAACGACCGCGAGGAGGTCATCCAGTACGTCTACCAGAAGTACGGCGAGCGCTATGCGGCGATGGTGTGCAACGTCGTCACCTATCAAGCGCGCTCGGCCTCACGCGATGTCGCGAAGGCGCTCGGCTTCAGGGCCGAGACGATCGATCGCATGTCCAAGTCGATCGATCAGTACCACGTCGACCCGAGCATTTATCCAAGCTCGGCCCAGCACCCCGCGTATCACCACACCGACCGCGCGTCCGAGCATGGGTGGGAGGAGCCGCGCGCGCTCCCCGACACGCTGGTGGACCTGCTCGCGATCTTCGACGACAAGGAGCGCGAGCGCTTCCCGCACTTTCGCGAGCTGACCCTGGCGATCGCGAATTTCCCGCGCCATCTCTCGATCCACAACGGCGGCATGCTCATCACCGCGCTGCCGCTCGTGGACACCGTCCCGATCGAGCGCGCGACCATGCCTGGCCGCAACGTCGCGCAGTTCGACAAGCGCGACGTCGAGGACCTCGGCCTCGTCAAGATGGACCTGCTCGGCCTGCGCACGCTTTCGCTGGTGAAGGACGCGGTCGCGGACATCCACTCACGGCACGGCGAGCTGCTCGAGCTCGGGACGCTCCCGCTCGACGATCCCGCGGTCTACGACCTCATCTGCGAGGTCGACACGATCGGGCTCTTCCAGGTGGAGAGCCGCGCGCAAGCCCAGGCGCTGCCGCGCGTTCGTCCGCGCAACTTCGCGGACATCGTGGTCGAGGTCGCGATCATCCGCCCCGGCCCACTGCAGGGAAACATGGTCAACCCGTACATCCGCCGTCGCCAGGGACGTGAGCCGGTCGCGTACGCGCATCCGCTGCTCGAACCGATCCTCAAGGAGACGCTCGGCGTGATCCTCTTCCAGGAGCAGATCCTCCGCGTCGCCATCGCCGCCGCGGGGTTCTCTCCATCGGCCGCGGACATGCTGCGTCGCGCGATGAGCCGCGCACGCAGCGCGGCGGACATGGAGCGCCTGCGCGGGCCATTCGTGAACGGGGCGCGCGCGAAGGGCGTCGATGAGGCGATCGCGAACGAGATCTTCCGGCAGATCGCCGCGTTCGCCGAGTTCGGGTTCTGCAAGAGCCACGCGGCCGCGTTCGCGCTCACCGCCTATCACACCGCGCATCTCAAGCTCTACTACCCGGCCGAGTTCTTCGTCGCTCTCCTGAACAACCAGCCGATGGGCTTCTACTCGCCCGCTGTCATCGCCGGCGATGCGAAGCGCCACGGCGTCGCGATCCTGCCCGTCGATGTGAACCGATCGTTCGCTGCGGCAGTGGTCGAGTCGCTCTCGGAGGAGGCTTCTCGGGAGGTCGACGGGGCCGCTCGGGGTGCCGCCCGTGCTCGCGGGTCCCTTCGCCCTACCCCTTCGGATCGATCGAGTCCTGCCCTAGCGCTCGGGGCGACTCCCGCTGCGCCGGGCGACACCCTGAGCGCCTCGTCCAGGCATCCAATCGACTCTTCTCGCACCATCGCTGCGCATCGCAAGTGCCGTGATCACGATGTCCGGATCGGCTTCGCATCCGTCAAAGGATTGGGCGACGAAGAAGCCAAGGCCGTTGTTCGCGAGCGTGAACTCGGCGGTCCGTTCAAATCGTTCGATGAATTCGCTACGCGCGTGGGCCTCAAGGAAGAAGCGCTCCGCAATCTCGCGCTGGTGGGGGCGTTCGACAGCTTCGGCGAGCCGCGGCGGGCGCTCCTCTGGCGCGCGCGCGACGCGCACCGCACATCACCGTCATACGCGCGCCGAGCGCTCTCGCTGCCGACAACCGAGGCGCCGGCGCTCCCGCCGCTCGACGCGCAGGAGCGGACCGCGCTCGACTACCGCATCACCGGCATACCGACCGGGCCGCAGATCATGAGCTTCTACCGCGAGGATCTCGCGCGCCGCGGTGTGCTCCGGGCGTGCGACCTCGAGACTCGGCGTCACGGGACCTACGTCGTCATCGCGGGCGCGGTGGTCGTGAAGCAGCACCCCGAAACGGCGAAGGGGCACGTGTTCCTGTCGCTCGAGGATGAGACCGGGATCTCGAACATCATCATTCGCCCCACGATCTACCGCCGGTACAAGCGCGTGCTGGACAGCGACGCTGCGGTCGTCGTCGGCGGGACGCTGCAGACGGTCGATGGCGTCATCTCGGTGCAGGCCCAGCGCCTGGATGCGCTGACGCTCTTCGCCAAGATCGCCGCGCGCGAGTGGCAATGAAGCGGTCGGCCCGTCCCCGCTAGAGTCCTCGCCGATACCCGTGGGGTCATCCGGCGTGCGGTCAGGGGTCGTAGTGCTCGACAAGGCGGACGATCTGAAACTCGTCGAACGGATCGCGCAGGGCGACGCCGATGCGCTCGGCGAGCTCTACGACCGCTATGGCAGGGTGGCGTTTGGGGTGCTCTATCGGATGCTCCCGGGTCCGGAGGCCGCCGAAGAGGTGGCACAGGACGCGTTCCATGCGGTCTGGCGGCAGGCGCGGTCGTACCGCGCCGAGCGCGGATCCGTGCGCACGTGGCTGCTCGCGATCTGTCGCAACGCCGCGATCGACTGGCGCCGCACTCGCGGCAAGCGTGCAGAGCGCGAGGTCGCGATCGACGCCGCCGCGGAGCTCCTTTCGGACGCGCGTGTCGACGAGCGCGTCGTGAGCGCGCTGCGCGCGGAGCAGGTCCGCGCGGCTGTCGGCGAGCTGCCCTCAGAGCAGCGCCAGGTTCTCGCGCTCGCGTTCTGGGGTGGCTACTCGCAGAGCGAGATCGCCGAACGGACCAACACGCCGCTCGGCACGGTGAAGAGTCGCGTGCGTCTCGCGATGAACAAGCTGCGCGAGCGCCTGGTGGAAGACCGATGAGCCTCGATCGTCACCCGACCGAAGACCTTCCGGCGTACGCCCTCGGCGCGCTTGAGGCGTCGGAGATCGAGGTGATCGACGCTCACATCGCTCGATGCGCGCAGTGCGTGCGCGACCTCGCGCAGTTTGGAGAGGCGTTGTACGAGGCCGCGGTCGTTGGCGCGGTGCGGGCGGAGCCGCGGGCCGACCTGCGGACGCGGATCGTGCTCCGTCACCGTGGCGCGCGCGCGTCGGGTGCGGCGAGCTGGGGTGCCCGCTTCGTCGCATTCCTCACGCGGCCCGTGCCGGTCGCGGTGCCGATCGTGCTTGCTCTTCTGCTCGTGGTCTCCTTCGCGTTCGTCGGGGCGACGCGCCAGCAGGCCGACGAATACGCGCGTGCGCTCGCGGGCGTCGCCGACGGTCACGTGGTGGCGCTTGCGGCGACGGGCGCGAACCCGGACGCGCGCGGAGCGGTCGTCATACCCAAACAGGGCCAGCCATACCTGGTCGTGCGCCTCCCGGCACCCCCACCTGGACAGGCTTGGGAGGCGTGGGTGCTCAAGCCGGGCCCGGAGGCGGTGCCCGCGGGCACGTCGCAGGCGGGCGGGGTCTTCACTTTGTCTCTGACCGCATCACTTGGCGCCGGAGAGGGCGTCGCGGTCACGCTCGAGCCCGCGAGCGGATCGCTACAGCCGACGACGCAGCCCGTACTCGCGGTCGATAGAACTTAACCGCGCTAGAGTTCATCGCTGACCTGCGACTCCTTTGACTGGCACTCGATACCCGGCCGGCTTGTTCCGGCATTCGACGAGCAGGAGACTCCCGCAAGGCCAAAGCGAGCAAGCGGGCTGAGTTTTAGGTGGCGCAGGGCGCATCGAACGGGCGGACGCAGGATGGGGGACGTGGACAGTCAAAGCCAGAGGCGAGCAGAAGATCTGCTCGACTCGATCTTCA
Organism: Candidatus Limnocylindria bacterium; assembly: GCA_036002305.1. Classification (GTDB taxonomy): domain Bacteria; phylum Chloroflexota; class Limnocylindria; order P2-11E; family P2-11E; genus 3-1-20CM-2-70-9. The sequence goes on along the minus strand of DASYTL010000016.1, from coordinate 46,761 downwards.
AGGTCGCCACGGAGCTCGTGCGCGGTGAGCGGGCGTCGCTGCTGCTGCGCGAAGACAACTCGACTGACTTCGTGATCGCGCGCGCCCTCGGACTCGCCGACGACGTGATGCGGCAGGTGCGGGTCAAGCAGGGCGAGGGCGTGGTGGGACTCGTCGCGCAGTCGAAGCGACCTCTGCTGGTGCGCGACCTCGCGAGCGCGCCGATCCAGTCCGGTGAAGGCAGCTATCGGTCTGATTCGTTCGTGAGCGTGCCGATCGTGATCAACGACGAGCCGCGCGGCGTGCTCAGCGTGACCGACCGACACGACGGGAGACCATTCGACGAAGCGGACCTCGAAACGCTCGAGCTTCTCGCGGGCCACATCGGCGCGGTCATCGTGCAGCGGGAGCAGGGCGAGGCGCTGCAGCGTCTCGCCGAGACGGACCCGCTCACATGGCTCTTCAATCGCCGCCACTTCGATAGGCGGCTCGAGGCCGAGACGAACCGCGCGCTGCGTGCGGAGCACCTGCTCGCTCTGCTCATGCTCGATGTCGACCGCTTCAAGACGTACAACGACCGCTACGGTCACGGCGTCGGCGACCTCGTGCTGAAGGCGGTCGCCTCGGCCGTGAAGCAGGCGGTGCGCCTGTACGACGTGCCCACGCGCTACGGCGGCGACGAGTTCGCGGTCATCCTTCCCGACGCCGACACCGAGTCGGCGACGCGCGTCGCCAACCGCATCCTCGAGAAGGCCGCCGAGGCCGTCCTGCCGCCGGAGCTGCTCGCGGCGCGCGAGCGTCTTGGCCTCTCGATCGGCATCGCGACGTTCCCGCGTCCGGCGGGAGATGCCGCCTCGCTCGTCGAGGCCGCGGACGCGGCGATGTACCGCGCGAAGCAGTCCGGGGGCGGGATCCGGGTGTGGGAGCACTCGCTCGGGGACGGCCCCCGCGGCGCGATCCGCTCGCGCGCGATGAACCTTCCGGCCGCCCCGTATCTCGCCGACCCCGCGCACCTAGCGACGGCCGAGCTGCAACGCCTCCTCCCGAACGGCCTCGCCTCGGAGTGGAACGCGGTCGTCGTCGGACACGAGGGGCAGGTGCTCACGGTGGCGCTTCCACAGCCGAACCCCGCCGCGGTCGACTCGATCTCGAAGGCGACCGGGTTCGCGGTGTATCCCGTCTTCAGCAACCCGGCGGATCTCGAGGCGACGCGCCGCCGGCTGGGCCCGTCCGGCGGGAAGTGATCAGCGGGGACGCGCCTCCTCGCGAATGACGCCGCCGTCGGCGCCGCGGAACAGGTAGCCGACCCCCGGGACCGTCTGGATCACGTCGCGCGGTTTCCCGTCCGCCCCGAGCTTGCGCCGCAGGCGGCTCACGTTGAGCTTCACGAGATCGCCGCCGACGTCGGCGTCGTACCCCCACACGCCCTCGAGGATCTCCTCCTGCGTCAGGACGCGGCCGGGGTTGGCCATGAAGTGGCGCAGGAGCTTGAACTCGGTCGGCGAGAGGTGGACCGGCACGCCGTCCGCGCGCACCTGGTGCGTCGCCTCGTCGAGGATCAGGTCGCCGGTCTTGTAGATCGCCGGCGCCGGCCGTCCCCGGGTCCGCACCGAGCGGCGGAGGATCGCCTTCACCCGCGCGACGAGCTCCTTCGGTCGGAAGGGCTTGGTGATGTAGTCGTCGGCGCCGAGCTGCAGCCCGCGGAGGATGTCGCTCTCGTCCTGACGCGCCGAGAGCAGGAGCACGGCGACGTGCTCGTCGGCGTGGCGGATGCGCTCCAGGACGACGAAGCCGGCCAGCTTGGGCAGGTTGATGTCGAGGATGACGAGGTCGGGCTTCTCGCGCCCGACCGCCTCCACGGCCGTCTCTCCGTCGTACGCGCGGGACACGTCATACCCCTCGCGACGAAGCGCGTACTCGAGGAGCTCCACGAGGTCGCGATCGTCGTCGACGACCAGCAGCTTTATGAGTCCTCTGCCTCCTCAGCCAATTGGCGAGCCTTTGGGAGTGTGAAGTGTACCGATGTTCCCTGCCCCGGGGTGCTCTCGATGGCGATGTCCCCACCCTGAGCGTGCACGATCGCTCGGCAGATGGAAAGCCCAAGGCCCAGTCCGCCGGCCTGCTCGCGGACCGCACGGGACCGGAAGAAACGCTGAAACAGCCGGTTCTGCTCCTCGGTCGGGATGCCCGGGCCCTCGTCGGCGACGGTCACGCGGACGAAGCCGTCGACGCTCTTCGCGGCGACCGTGACCCGCGTGCCCTCGGGCGCGTACTTGCTCGCGTTGGAGATGAGGTTCGCGAGGACCTGGGTGGTCCGACGCTCGTCGGCGAGGACCCGGTCGGCATCGGGCTCTAGCGCCGTGGTGAGCTGCTGCCCCTTGGACTCGAGGATCGGCTGAACGAACGCGAGCGCCTCGGAGAGCGAGTGCCGGAGGCTGGCCGGCATCGCGCGCACCTGGAACGTGCCGGCTTCGATGCTGCCGGCGTCCATGAGGTTCTCAACGAGGTGCTCGAGACGCAGCGCGCTCCGGCGTAGGGCGCCGGCAAGGACTGAGAGCTCGGGCCGCGGCATCGTGAGCGCGTCGTCGACGACGAGGTCGAGCGATGCGATGAGCGCGGAGACCGGCGTTCGCAGCTCGTGGGCGACCTCCATGAGGAACTCCTCCTTGAGTCGAAGGAGCTCCGCCTGTGCCGTGACGTCCCGGACGGTGTGCAGCGCGCGGCCGCCCGGGAGCGAGGTCGAGACCATCTCGAGCACGCCCATCCGATCTTCGCGCGGGAACCATGCCCGGCGCACCAGATGACCCTCGGTGTCCTGCACCCGGGTCGCGCCGGAGACGAGGAGCAGCTCCTCGAAGACCTGACCGATGAGCGCGTCCTCACCGAGGACGCGGAAGGCTGCCGGGTTGGCGCTCAGGACCCGGCCCTCGTCGTCGGTCAACACGATCCCGTCGGTGAGGGCGATGAACGCTTCCGCGAAGGTCGCCTGATCCAGCGCCCCGTCCTCGCGGCGTCGTCCGGTGATGCGGCGACGTTCGTGCTCCTGCGGCTCCTTGTTCATGCGACGGGGATCCTGAGCCTCACGCGGGTCCCCTGACCCGGGCTCGAGTCGAGCGAAAGCTGCGCCCCGATGAGCCGCGCGGACTCGCGCATCTGGAGGAGCCCGAGGCTGCCGCGCGAGGCGTAGCTGGCGAGGGTGGTCGCGACGTCGAAGCCCTTGCCGTTGTCCTCGACCATCGCGACGATCGCGCCGCCCTCCTCGTAGACGTCCAGCGACACCTCCGGCGCGCGTCCGGTCTTGATCGCGTTGTTGGCCGCCTCGCGGATCACCGTGAACGCGCCCGCTTCGACCTCCGGCGCGAGGCGTCGCTCGGCGTCCACGCGGCGGGCGGCGACGCGGCAGCCGTTCTGACCGTTGATCCGGTCGGCCAGCGCGCGCACGGCCGCTCCGAGGCCGCCGTCCTCGAGCGCGAGCGGACGCAGCGCGAAGAGGATGTCGCGGAGGCCCTTCTGGGACTCGAGGAGCCGGCCGCGGAGCTGTTCGAGGTCCGACATCGCGGCGGGGACGTCCTGCTTCGCGCGGCGCTGGGCGAGCTCGATGCCCAAAGCGGCGTTCGCCAGCGTCTGCGCGACCCCGTCGTGGAGATCGCGCGCGAGACGGTGGCGCTCCTCCTCCGCGACCTTCACCACGCGCAGGCGCTCGGCCGCGAGCTCGGACGAGAGCTGCACGTACTCGAGCGCGATGCCCGCGGCGCTCGCGAGCGACTGCGCATAGCGCTCGTCTTCGGCGCGGAAAGGTCCGCCCTTGTGGTTCACCGCCTGAAGGACGCCGAGGCGGCGGCGGTCGCGCGAATCGATGGGCACCACGAGGATCGAGCGCGTCCGGTAGCCCGTGCGCGCGTCGACGCTCGGGTCAAAGCGCGGATCCTCATACGGCTCGTCTATACGAAGCAATTTGCCGTTACGGGCCACCTCCGCGGCGAGGCTCCGTCCGTCGAGCGGCAGGCGGATCTCGCGGATCGCCGCGACGCTCGCGCCGCGCTCGCCGCCTTCTGTTAACGCACGAGACCAGAGCTCGTTCTTCGCCGGATCGACGACGTAAAGCGTGGCCCGGTCGGCCTCGAGCACGAACGTTGCCGCCAGCGTGATGCGCCAGAGGACCTTGTCGATGCTCGCCTCGAGCGCCAGGTCTCGCTGGAGCTCGAGCAGCGTTTCGAGCTGCTGCGCCTCGCTCAGCGGTGCCATGCGCCGCGATTCTTGCTCAATTGGTCGCCTGCGGCGAGGGGTCGCGCCGCGGGTTAGGGCTGTCCGCTCCGACTCGTGACCCGGATTACGCGAGTCGCCGCGCGTCGATCGTGCAGACCGATCCCGTCGCGGTCGAGAAGCACGCTGAGCGGCACGATCCCGAGGCCTAAGCCGAAGAAGAGGACAAGCGACCTCACCTGGCTGAGGCTGAGGTCACGACCATCCTCGCGGACGACGCGGATCCGTCGGATCCGCGTCCCCGGCGTTTCACCTCGGCCGAACCGCGACCAGAAGATCGTGAAGTACGCATTGATCCCGGCCACCCAGAGGATGAAAGGCCACCAGACGATGTCGCGCTGAGTGAGCGACGACAGGACGACCGGATAGGTGGGCGCGAAGAGGATCAGCCCGTCGATGAAATAGGCGCTGAGTCGCGCGTCGAGCGGGGCGAGGGGCGGGAGAGTCGCTGAACCGGCCACGCGCCGATGGTCATCGCCCCGCGATCTGCCGCACGGTCTCCAGGGTGTCGATCTCGCTCACCGGCTTGTCCGGCCGCAGGCGCGCGATCCGTGGGAAGCGCATCGCGTACCCGGACTCGTGCCGATCGCTGGGCTGGATCTGGTCGAACGCCACCTCGATGACCGTGTCGGGCACCACGGTGCGCACCCGGCCGTAGTCGTGGACGGTGTGCTCGAGGAAATACTTGGTCATCCCGGCGATCTCCTTGTCGGTGAGCCCCGAGTAGGCCTTGCCGATGTTCAGGAGCCGGTCGCCGTCACGGATCGCGAAGGTGTAGTCGGACAGCACGCCGCGTCGTTTCCCGTGGCCCCATTCGACGGCGGTCACGACGACGTCGAGCGTGCGCAGCGGCCGCTTCACCTTCAGCCACTCCATGCCGCGCCGGCCCGGCCGGTAGGGCGACCGCGGGTCTTTCACCATAAGTCCCTCGTTGCCTCGCCCGCGCGCGGCGCCGAACTCGCGCTCGAGGACCGCGACGAGCTCCGCGCCCGAGTCCTCCACGTTCTGCCGCTGCGCGAGGATCAACGGCGGCACGAGCGGCAAGGCGCGCAGGATCTCCTGCCGCTCCGAAAGCGGCATGTCCAGGAGGGCGCGTCCATCGCGCTCGAGGATGTCGAACGCGACGAGGGTCGACGGAAGCTTCGTGCGAAGCTCATCGGCGACGTTCTTCCGGCCCAGCCTGGTCTGGAAATCGGTGAACGGCACCGCCTTGCCCTCGTAGAAGGCGAGGACCTCGCCATCGATCACGTAGCTCCCCGGGATCGCGAGGAGCGGCGCCACGAGCTCCGGATAGCGGTTCGTGATCCGGTCGAAGGTCCGCGAGTAGAGCTCGACGCGGTCGCCGGCTTTGTGGACCTGCGCGCGGATGCCGTCGTACTTGTCCTCGACGACGTACGGCGGGGGAAAGCGCTTCCCGACCTCCTCGAGCTGGAGGACCGGCGTGGCGAGCATCATCCCGATCGGCAGGAAGTGCGCGAGCGTCGGCTCCTCGAGCGTAGCGTGCTTCGCGCGGAGCGCGGTCTCGCCGATGTCGCCGGTCAGCATGTGCGCGCGCCCGACCGCCTCGCGCTCGCGCCCGAACGCTCGCGCGATCGCTTCTTCGAGCAGGCCCTCGCGCAATCCGATCCGCGTCTCGCCGCTCACGACCTTCACGATGTAGCGCGCCTCGCCCGCGTCGGCGCGAGCCAGCAGCGCGCGCAGGAGGTCGCGCTTCGGGGCCACGCCGCGAGCGGCCGCGATGGCGTCGAAGACCCGGGCGACGTCGAGGAGCGTCAGCCGGTCTGCCGTCGGAGAGCGCTCCCCGATGAGCTCGGCGGCCACGTCCCCGAGATCCGCGTGCCGCTGGTACGACGCGGCCATGTCCTCGCCGCTCTTGCCGGACCGCTCGAGCAGTACGTCCGACAGCGCGCTCCATCCGACGGACAGCACGCGCTCGTCTCGGCGCGGGAACGGGGCGCCCGCAAGGAGACGCGCCGCGATCTCGAGGTCGGCGTCCTCGAGAGAGCCGAGGTAGCGCGCCAGGGCGGCATGCTTCTCGAGCTTCTTGGACGTCGCGCGGACGGCATCGGCCGTCGCGACCCAATCCGCGAATAGTGCTTTCATAGCGTCATGCTGGAGCTCCTCATCGTCATCGTCCTCGTCCTGTGGCTGCTCGGGTACTTCGGTCCGGCGCGCGTTCCGAGCATCCCGCAGTCCGGCAACCTCATCCACATCCTGCTGGTTATCGCCCTGGTCCTGCTCATCCTCCGGCTTCTTTAGTGCGCAACGCCCCGCCCGGCGGCGCGCCGTACTTCCGCGTCCCCTACGGGCAAGGCGAGCTCGAGTTCATGCTGCAGCCCTGGTTCGATCTCGACGTGGTCGAGTCGGCCAGAGCCGAGCCCGTGGCCGATGTCGAGGAGGCCTCGCGCGACGCGCTCAGCCACCCTCGCCGGTCCCCGGCGCTCTGGGAGCTCGGGCGCGAGGCCGTGTCCCGCCGTCGCGAGGCGACCGCGGTCATCGCGGTCACCGATCTCACCCGCGCGTCGCCGGACGCGGCGCTCGTCCCGCCGCTGCTGGACGAGCTGAACAGGGGCGGCATCCCCGACGAGCGGATCACGGTCATCGTCGCGATCGGGCTGCACCGGCCGACGACCGGCCCCGAGAAGCGCGAGAAGCTGGGCGACCGTGTCGTCGATCGTGTCCGGGTCGTCGACTCCGAAGGGCGCGATCCCTCGAAGTGGGCCGACCTCGGGACGATCCCGCCGTACGGCGTGCCCGGCTTCACCCAGAAGCTCGTGAAGGACGCCGACCTCGTGGTCGCGACCGGCATCGTCGAGCCGCACCAGTACGCCGGTTATTCCGGCGGCCGCAAGACCGTCGCGATCGGGTGCTGCGGCGAGCCCGTGATCACGGCGACGCACGGCATGCGCTTCCTCGAGGATCCCGGTGTCCGCCTCGCGAAGATCGAGGGCAATCCCTTTCACGAGACGGTTCGCGAGATCGCCCGTCGGGCCGGACTCCGGTTCTGCCTCAACGTGGTCACCGATGACCGCGAACGGGTGGTCGCGGTCGCCGCCGGTGATCCCGATGCGGTGCTGGCCGAGCTCGTCGCGAAGGCCGCCGCGCTTTACACGCGCCCGATCGGGAAGCAGTACGACATCGTCATCGCCGGCGTCGGGCATCCGAAGGACGTGAATCTCTATCAGGCGTCGCGCGCCGCGACGTATCTGCGATTCGCGCCGACCCCGGTCGTGCGCGAGGGCGGCGCGATCGTCATCCCCGCGCGGCTCGAGGAGGGCGCCGGCGAAGGGGCGGGGGAGCAGCGATTCCTCGCTGCCCTCGAGCGCGCGGCGTCGCCCGCCGCGGTGATCGACGAGGCGCGACGCAACTTCGCGGGGGGCGAGCAGCGGGCGGTGATGGTCGCGCTGACACTGCAGTGGTGCCAGATCATCGTCGCCGCATCGGAAGCCCCCGAGGTGGTGAGGCTCGCGAAGCTTCGCGCGGCGGTGGATGTCGAGGAGGGCCTCGACATCGCGTACGAGCACATCGGCCGACCGGCGAGGGCATCGGTCTTGCTCGTGCCGAGAGCGTTGCATACGCTCCCCGTCATCGGGTCCGGCATCCCCGCTTAGGCCATGTGCCTCGCAGGCTGCCTCCGTCTGCTCTTCTTCGCGCTGTGGCGCGCGATCATCGCGGCGCTGCTCGCCGTTCTGCTCGCGCGCGTCGACGCGTACATCGAGGATCGTCATAGCGAGAGCGTCGCCGGCCGCGCGTGGAAGGCGTACCGGCGCCGAGGAAGTAAGGGCGTGCGACGCGGCACCCCACCCGACGCGGGCTCGGCGATCGACACGCGCGGCCGCCCGCGACCCTAACATCGCGCGCGTGACCCCAACACGCGTCGATGTCTTTCGCATCCCCACGCGCATCAGCTTCGGGCGTGGCGTCGCGCTCACCGTCGCCACGCCACTCCAGCAGGTCGGCGCGAGGCGCGTGCTCCTCGTGACCGACAAGGGCGTGCGGAACGCGGGGCTCGTCCAGCCGATCGAGGAGCGCCTTCGTGACGCCGGCTTCACCTACGAGGTCTACGACGAAGTCGTTCCTGATCCAGGCGTCGGCGAGGTGCAGCGCTGCTACGAGCGCGCTCGCGAGATGGGCGCCGACGCGTTCGTCGCCGTTGGCGGCGGGTCGGCGATCGACACCGCGAAGATGGCCGCGACCCTCCTGGCGAACGGCGGGACCGCCCTGGACTACGTCGGGATCGACAAGGTCCCCAGGCCCGCGGCACCCGTCGTGGCGATCCCGACGACCGCCGGCACGGGCGCGGAGATCACTATCAACAGCGTCATCGCCGACCCCGAGCAGCACAAGAAGCTCGTCATCATCAGCCCAAACGCCACCGCGCTGTTTGCGCTCGAGGACCCGGAGATGACCCGGACCTGCCCGCCGTTCGTCACCGCGATCACCGGTATGGACACGCTCGTCCACGCCATCGAATCGTTCGTGAACAAGAACGCCTATCCGATGACGCAGGCGCTATGCCTCGAAGCGATCCGCGACGTCGGAGGATCGCTCGCGGCCGCGGTGAAGGACGGCGCGGACATGGAGGCGCGCGAGCGGATGATGCGAGCCGTCGTATCGGCGAGCCTCGCGTTCTCGAACACCCGGTTGGGGAACGTGCACGCGATGGCGCTGCCGCTTGGCGGCTGGTGTCACGTCGCGCACGGAACGGCGGTCGCGGTGCTGCTGCCGCATGTGATGGACTTCAACCGGACCGCGGCACCGGACGCATACGCGACCGTCGGCGAGGCGCTTGGCGTGAAGAAGGACGCGCAGGCGGCGGTGAGGCGGGCGTTCCAGCTGAACGACGAGATCGGAATCAAGCCGAAGCTGTCCGAGTACGGCGTGACCGAGGACGCCGTCCCGAGCATGGCGAAGGACGCGATGCAGTCCGGGAACATCCTGGTCAACCCGCGGGAGACGAAGCTCGATGACATCGAGGCGCTCTACCGCGCCGCGCTCTGACCCTCGGGCACGTTTCTCACCCAGTCAGCGAGCCGCAGCTCGTACGCGCGACGGTGGAACTCAGACGCGCGCGGTTTCACAGACTTGCGAGACTTACCGCCATGCGTAGGTTGGTGCTCGCGCTCGCCTTAGCGGCGGTCGCGTGCGAGCCCGCGGTCACCCCATCACCTTCACCGTCGCCGTCATCCTCGACCGCGACGCCGTCGTCATCACCGAGGCCCGCGGCGCGTGAAGAGATCCCGCGCGCGATCCTCTCGCTGCCCTACGCGCCGCCGGCGGTCGACCGCCTGGGTGCCTCGACAACCCGGGTCGGTGGCATCACCGGGCGGGGTCCGAGCTCGCTCGCCGTCGACGAGCAGGACCAGATCTACATCTGGGACCAGGCGCGGCTGCGCGTCGCCGTCTACCAGGGTGGGAAGTACCTCCGCTCGATCCCGATGCCGTACGTCGAGCGCGAGGCCGGCGCGCTCCTCGTCGAGAGCGGTCGGCTCTACCTCCGGGCGACCGCCCAGGTGGGCGTGATCGAGTACGAGATCGACGTGGCGAGCGGCGCCCTTGTCCGCGCCGTCACACTGGGGAACGACTCGCTCTATCCGCGCCGGCGCGCGAGCGCGACTCCAGGCCTGCTCGCGTACTCGTTCGGCGCGGACGCCGCGGGCATGGAGTACGTGTACGCCTCGTCGTTCCCCGGACCGATCTACCGTTACGAACGCGTCGATCCCGGTCGCGGCGCCGTCGCCTACGCGATCGAGCCGCTTTCGCTGAAGGGCGTCGACGCCTACGTGCGCGCCGATGGCGCGCTGTACGAGCTCGCCGCGGATTTCGGCGGCGTCGGGAATGTCTACGTGTACGCGCTCCTCGCCCCGTCCGCGAGCGCCCAGCCGGCGAGCGCCCGTCCCCCCTCGCCGGTGCCTGCCGCGTTCGGACGCTCGGTGCCCGATCGGCTGACCGCGATGCTTCCCAGCGGGGGGAGTGTCGAGCTCGACGCCCCGTCGCGCCGGGCGGTCTGGTGGCTAGCCTCGCTCGCGAAAGAGCGCACCGATCTCGGGGCTGCGCCGCAGAACCCGGTCTTCGCGGCGAGCTGGGGCGACGGATCGAGGCTCGAGATCGTCGCGAGCGCGGGCCTGCTGTTCGCCGGCGGGAAGATCTACCTGGGCGCCGCGTCGACGTATGAGCAGCTTGCCGCGTATGCGCTCGCGTCGCCGCCCCGGCTCTCCGAGCTCGCCCGTGCGGGCGCGTCGATACGCCTCGCGGATCTCGCGGACAGCGAGCGCTCCCTCACGAGCGCGGAGATCGCGCAGCTTCGCGACTCGCTGTCGCGCGGATTCGCCGTCGCCGAGGCCGAGCTCCCCGGCGAGCTCGAGCTGCCGTTCCCGGTCTACGAGCTGGTGTTTGGGGAAGCGATCGTGCAGCTCCGCGGGGACGATTACGGTTCGCTCGGCCGGCTCGGCGCGTTCGCGCACGACGGCAAGCTCGACGACCTCGCCCGCCGCTGGCTTCCGGTGCCTCAGCTCTCGATCGAGGACGTGCGCTCCTTGTTCCAGGCGCAGAAGGTCATGTTCGAGCAGGGAACGGAGCGTCAGGACATCAGCCGCTGGAAGGCGACCATCGTCCGCGGTCTCACCGCCCCCAACGTCGAGCATCAGTCAGACCCCACGAATGAGCAGCCCGCGACCTTCAGCTTCCAGTTCGCAAACGGACGGACCGAGAGGGTCGAGGTCCGAGCCGGCGCGTACACCTATCGCGGCCGCGTGTACGCGCGTCCCGGCGTGTTGTACCTGGTCTATCTGCGAGGGGTGCCGTAGCGATGCCGATCGGGATCTTCGACATGGACGGCGTGCTTTACCGCGGCGCGTATCTGATGCCCTACGCGCGCGAAACGCTCGAGCGCCTGCGGCGGGCGAGGTGGGACGTCTTCTTCGCGACGAACAACTCCACCGCGACGCGTGACGATTACCTGCTGCGCCTGACGCAGCTGGGTCTCGGCGGTGACCGCGAGCACATCGTCACGAGCGCCTACGCCACCGCGCATTACCTCGAGCGCCGCGCCCCGAGGTCGAAGGACGTGCTCGTCATCGGCGCCGACGGGCTGCGGCACGAGATCCGCGCGGTCGGGATCCCCGTGCGCGCCGCCGCCGATCTTCCCGGTTTGCATCCGCCCCCCGAGGCCGCCGCGGACGGCGTGGATCCGGGCGCGATGCGCCGTTATCTCGTCGGCCTCGATCTGCCGCCGCCGCCGGATACGGTGGTCGTGGGCCTCGACCTGCACCTCACCTACGCGAAGATCGCGGAGGCGCAGCGCGCGGTCATCGCCGGCGCGCACTTCGTGTGCTCCAACCGCGATCGGGCGTATCCGGTCGAGGGCCGGCTTCTTCCAGGCGCCGGCGCGATCGTGGCGGCGATCGAGGTCGCGACCGGCGCGCGCGCGATCTGCATCGGAAAGCCGGAGCCCTTCCTCTTCGAGGAGGCGATCCGCCGCGCGGGGAAGGACGGGGAGCGCGTGGTGGTGGTCGGCGACTCGACGGACTACGACATGGTCGCCGCGCACCGCGTCGGCGCGGCGGGAGTGCTTATCACAACGGGGCTCACCGAGGAAGGCGGGCTCGATCGGGCGACCGGCGACGCCGTGCCCGACCGGGTCGTGGCGTCGCTCGAGGAGCTCTTCCTGCTACCGGAGTTCGCGGGCGCCTAGCGTCACTCCCAGCTGATCCCGATCGGCTCCGGAAGTGCCTCCCAGGTGATGCCCAGGTCGGGAGCCATCGGGAGCGGGTCAACGGGAAGCGCCTCGGCGGGTGCCGGGGCTGGCTCAAGCGGCTCGGCTGAGACCTCGATCCAGGAAGTCCCGAAGATGAGGCCCTCGCTCCCGGCCGCTACGCCGGCGCTCCCGAGGAGCGTGACGGCGACAAGAGCTGCGATCGCGATTGTCTTGAGTGTCTTGGTGATGTTCATCTCAACCCCCTTAGCTCGCGACCTTCACGGCCTCGAGCGCCTGCTGGTAGACATGCTGGTGCGGGTGGACGGTGGCCTTGCCTCGCGCCGCGCGCCGGCGCTCCTCGACGACCACCTGGATGAAGGCTTCGACGACCACCGGGTTGAACTGCGTCCCGGCGTTCGCGCGCAGCTCCCTCAGCGCCTGCTTCGCGCGCAGCGCGATGCGGTACGGGCGCTCGCTGGTCATCGCGTCGTACGCGTCGGCCACCGAGATGATCTGTGCCGCGAGGGGGATCTCGCTGCCTTTCAGGCCGTGCGGGTAGCCGCTGCCGTCGAAGTTCTCGTGGTGCGCGACCACGATCGGACGGATGCGCTCGAGCATCGGCACGTTGCCGAGGAGGCTCGCCCCGATCGTCGGGTGCGCGCGCATCTCGACCCACTCTTCGTCGGTGAGCTCGGCCGGCTTGCTGAGGAGCGACTCGGGGACGCCGATCTTGCCGACGTCGTGGAAGAGCGCGCCGAGCTTGATCGCGGCGATCTCATCGGCGCCGAGCCCGAGCTTGCGTCCGACCTCGACCGAGTAGTGCATCGTCGTCGCAGCGTGCCCCGAGAGATGCGATTCCTTGGCCTCGAGTGCGCCGATGAGCGCGCCGATGACGGAGACGTGGGACTGCTCGAGACGGTCGTTTGTCTGCCGTAGGAGCTCGTTGACCGTGCTGAGCTCCTCGTTCCGCTGACGCACCTCGGTCGACTTCGCCATGTAAAGGCGGAACGAGAACCACGCGACGCCGAGCGGGACGGTGAAGACGAAGACCCCGAAGAGGCCCAGCGCCTGGTACGCGAGTGCGAGCGCCGCGCCCTGCACCGCGGTCGCTCCGAAGTTCACGGGCATCCAGCTGTAGTTGGTGCGCCAGACCGCGCTGACGTTCTGCCCCTCGGACATGGCGATCGCGACGGCCGTGAGTGTGGTGTTCACGAGGAAGTACATCGCGGCGGAGACCGCGACCGAGACAAGCGTGGGAGCGATCGCGCCGGGCGGGGTCATCCCGCCGGTGAGCCGGTACAGCTCGCCGGCGGCGAACGCCGAGAGCGCGAAGGAGCCGAAGTTGAAGGCCGCCTTTCGCAACGGCTTGCGGCGCGGCGTGACCGAGTTCACCAGCGCCTGGGCGAGGCTCACCCACACCGCCGCACCGGTCCCGTAGAGGACGTACGCCGCGATCACCGCCGCGAACGACACGGAGATGGCGCTCGAGCGGAACAGGAAGACGGGGACTCGCTGGGCGACACACGCGAGCGTCACCAGCACCGCCAGCATGATCGGGTCGAGCGCATCGGTCCTCTGCGTGCTCGACGCGACCATGAGCGCTAACAATCCGGCGATGGTCACCGTCCCGACGTAGAGATCGATGCGCCCCTTCATGGCAATCCCTCCCACGCGACGCTCTCCCACGATGCCGTCTCCCATGACACGCTCTCCCACGACACTGCCTCCCATGTGATGCCCTCCCAGGCCACGCTGTCCCACGAAATGCCCTCCCACGAAATGCCGTCCCAGTTCACACCGCTTGAGATCTGACCGTTCACGACGAGGAGCCGCAGCAGTACGAGCGATGGCATCACCGCGGCGTTCACGCGCGCGGGCCTCGCGGCGATCGCTCCGACCGCGTCGGCGGCGCCGGTCGGCGTGCCCGCGACGTGGCGCGCGCCCGCTACGAGTGCGCCCTTCACCAGCGTCGGCGTGTACGGGCGCGCCCCCAGGACGAGCGCGGCGACACCGGCGACCATCGCGCTCGCGGCCGATGTGCCGCTGAGCTGTGCGTAGGCTGACGGGTTGACGCCATTGCCCGATCCCCGGTCGTCGCGGTCGAGCGCCGTCCCTGGCACCCGCAGCGACAGCACGTGCTCGCCGGGCGCGAGGACGTCCGGCTTCGCGAACCCGTCCCGCGTCGGTCCGCGGCTGCTGAACAGCGACTCGCGGTCGTCCGCCGTGCGGACGGTCCCCTGGTCCGCGAGCGAGCCGGCGGTGATCACGAACGGGTCCGCGCCGGGCATGCTCACGGTGCCCGCGTTCGGCCCATCGTTGCCCGCGGCCGCCACGACGGCGATGCCCGCGAACCAAGCGGACTCCACGACACCCGCGAGGAGCTGGCGGTGATAAGAGGTGGTCTGGCGGGCGCCGAACGAGAGGTTCAGCACGCCGACGTGGTACGCGGTGCGGTTGTGGAGGAGCCAGTCGAACGCGGCGAGGACGGAGTGCATCCGACCGTCGCCGTTCTGGTCGAGCACGCGCAGCGAGACGAGCTTCGCGTCTGGCGCGACTCCCTTGAAAGTCCTGCCGTGCGCCGCGATGAGCCCGGCGACGAACGTGCCGTGGCCGCTCGGGTCGAGCTCCGTGGCACCATCGCGGACGAAGTCCTGACGGGCGACGACGGACCCCGCGAGGTCCGGGTGCTCGGCGACGCCGGTGTCCATGAGCGCGACGGTGACCCCGCGGCCGGTGGAGGTCGGCCACGCGCGGGGCGCCTCGACCACCGCAACTCCGGGGCTCTGCCTGCCGGCTTCGTGCTCGAATTGCCGCCCCTTTCCGACGGCCGAAACCTCTCCGTCCGCAACGAGGAAGGCGACGCGCCGGTCGGCTCGGAGCGCTCGCAGCGCCTCTCCAGACAGACGAGCGGTGACGAGATCGATTTGGGACAGGGCCGACACGTCGGTCGCGCCGGCGAGGCCCGCCTTGGCCGCGATCGCCGGGGCGGCGCCGTGCTCGACCTGGATCAGGGCGTATTCGCCGGGGGCAAGCGCGGGGTCGACGGCGGCGGTCCAGTTGGTCCCGGGAAGCGCCGCGAGGACGAGGGCGAGCGCAACAGTGACGGCAGCACCACGCCGCACCGGCTCACCCGTTCGAGCTGTCATATTCCCCCGAAACTCCCACCCGAGTACTACGCGCCACCCCAGCGGAGGTCATCCCCTGTGTGGGTGATGTTCACCGTGGCAGGCGACCGCGCAATGGGTCGGCGGGCACCCGAACGAGGGTCGAAACGCAAGCGACACAACTTGAGTTGCGTCCTCCCTCAAGTGCATGAGCGACTGCCCGGATGCCCTAGTCCAGGTTGATTAGCGGTGCCCGAGACCTTCGGGTTCAGAGGCGGTCGCGCCTAAACAGCCCGCCTGATTCTTTGATACAGCTCCCGCGTCGCGGGCTCCGGCTCGGCGCCGAGATCGCGGTGGAGCATCGCCTCGAGAGCCTGATAGTGCCGCAGGGCGAGCTGGCCATCGCCCGACTCGTGATGCGCGCGCATGAGCAGGCGATGCGCCTCCTCGTCGTACGGCTCGCGCTCGAGGAGCTTCTCGAGCGGGCGGATCGCCTCCTTGGGCTCCTTCCACTCGAGCTCCAGCGTCGCGAGATCCTTCGCCGCGGCGACGAGCTGGCGATCCATCTCGTCGCGGTGGCGTTCGATCCACGGAGCATTGAGGTCCGCCAGGAACTGACCCCTGTGCACGGCCACAGCCGCGCGCAGGTGCCCGATGGCGTCGCGCGACCGGCCCGCCTCGCGCGCTTCGCGCCCCCGGCGCAGCGAGCGCTGGAAGACCTCCACGTCCACGTGGATGGTTGGCGGCAACGCCAGCCGATAGCCGGTGTCGGTGCGGAGGATGCTCGTGGCCTCCGCGGCGCCGGCGGACGCCAGCGCCTTGCGCAACGCATGCAGGGTGAAGTGGAAGTTCGATAGCGCGGACGCGGCGTCCGTCTCGGGCCAGAGCTGCGCGACCAGCTCGTCGCGCGGTACCGAGCGCTGACGATCGAGGAGCAGGAGCGCGAAGAGCTCCTTCGCCTTACCGGTGCGCCAGCCACGATCGCTGATCCTCGTACCGCTCGCGCGGAGCTCGAACGGACCGAGCATGAACACCTGAATGCTCTCCGCGACCGCGGACGACATGGCCTGCGCCGCGGTCGCCGCGGGGAGCGGCTGGAGCAGCACGGCCAGCGTTCGCGTGTCCTCAGGATTCAGCTCGAGCTCGGGTAGCCGCTGACGCAGGGCGTCGGCGAGCGTCGGGCGCAGCAGCAGGAAGTCTCGGTACCTCTCGGCGGCGACCGCGCGAAGTCCGGCGCGCGTCGTGGCCGGATGATCCTCCACGGCCGTGGCGAGCAACGCGGCCTTCGCCTCGAGGTAGCGCGCTTGGATCGCGTGGGCCGACGTGCGCGCCTCGTCGTACGCGGCGAGCGCCGCGTCCCGGTCGCCCTCCGCGTCGGCGACCGCGCCTCGGGCGATCGCGGCTCGGATGGCGGGGAGGGGACCGGGCGAGGACGCGGCAACGGCGGTCGCCGCGCGCAGGGCATCGTGCGCGGTCGCGCTCTCGCCCCGAAGCGCCCGCAGCTCCGCGGCGGACGCGTGTAGCTCGCTGAGCACCCGATCGTCCCCCTGGTCGCGGCAGAGCTCGACGCCCGCGCGATAGACCTCCTCGACGGCGCCACGCTCGCCGGTGATCGCGTGGACCGTCATGAGCGTGGCGCACATCGCGGCCTGTGCGAGGCGCAGGTCGTTCGCGCTCGCGATCTCGAGGGTTTGCCGGAGGGTGTCGAGCGCCTCCGCCGTGTCGCCGCGGCGGGTGCGCACGTCCACCAGCCCACCCTCGGCCCAGCACAGCGCGGTGACGTCCGCGCTCTTCTGCTGCAGAGCCAGTGCCCGGAGGTACGTCCGCTGCGCCGCGTCGAGCTCACCGAGGACGTGGTGCAGCTGCGCGAGCGCGAGCGCCTCGGTCAGCTCGCCAGAGCGATCTCCGAGCAGCGCGAACATGGCTTCGGCTTGGAGATGCGCGCTCGTCGCCTTCTCGATCTCGCCGAGATCGGCGTGCGAGCCGCCGATGAGGTGCCAGATCCACGCCGCCCGCGACGACGCCCCCTCACCCGCGAGGCCCTGCGCCTCGTGCGCCAGCTCCAGCGCTTCGCGGGGCCGACGGAGGTAGCGCAGCGCCTGGGCGGACCAGGTGAGAGCGCGGGCGAGCCCATCGCTGTCGCGCGCGCGGCGCAGCTGATCCGCCGCGTCGCGGTAATTCGCCAGGGCGCGCTCGTAGTCTCCGCGCACGCGGTGCAGGAGGCCACGAAGGAGCAGCACCCACGGGAGCCGCCGTTCGACGCCCGGCGGGAATCCATCGAGCCATCGCTGCAGCGTCGCGACCTCGCTGCTCTCGAGGGCGCGCTCGCCGTGGTCGCGAACCAGCTGCGCGGCGCGCTTGTGGTCGCCCGCGTGTTGGAAGTGGTGGATCGCGCGGTCGACGTCGCCGCGCGCGAGTGCCCGCTCCGCATGTCCGCGATGCAGATCGACGATCAGAGCGGCGGGAAGAAGCTCGCGGGCGCGTGCGCGCAGGAACTCCGCGAAAAGCGGCTGGAAACGATGGCCGCCGCTGCCCGCATCGCGCGCGACGAGGCCCGCCTGCTCGAGCGAGGCGAGCAGCTCGCGCGCCGCGCCGCCGGCAGCGACCGCTTCGTCATCTTCGATCCGCTCGAGCAGCGACCACCGCAGGAGCGTGTCCTGGCCACGCCGCGATCCGCGCCCGAGCACCTCGTTGTTGAAGTAGGCGTAGAGCTCAGCGCCGCTGCCGCGGAACTCACCGAGCTCCTGCCAGCCACGCTCGCGAACGAAGGAAGCCGCGAGGCGGAGGCCCGCCGGCCACCCGCCGGTCCGGGAGTAGATCGCATCGATCGCCTGCTCGGGCAGGTCCAGCGCGAACTCGCCGCGCAGGAGGTCGATCGCCTCGGACCGGGTGAAGGCGAGCTCGGCCGCTGAGATGTCGAGGACGGACCCGGTGAGGCGCCAGCGGGGCAGTCCGCCGAGCTGGGGCGTGCGTCGCGTCGCGATCACCAGATGCGCGTTGTCAGGCAGCAGCTCGACGAGCTCGTTGCCGAACGACGCGAGCGGCGCTCCGCCGACGCTCGGGTTGTCATCGACGAAGAAGATGAAGTCACCGAGCGGCACGAGCTCATCGGCCAGGGCCTGCGCGAGTGGCCCGAGCCGCCGCTCGAGACGCTTGCCGCGATCGAGCGAGGAGAGCAGCTGCCCGCCGAAGCCGGCATCGTCCCGCCGCAGCGCTCGGACGAGATCGGCGAAGAGGACGAGTGGATCCTCGTCGCCGCGCTGAAGAGTCAGCCACGCCATGCGGCGTCCGGAGGCGCGGAGGAGGTCGGCGTGCTGTGCCAGCAGCGTGGTCTTCCCGTATCCGGCCGCGGCGTGAACCAGCGTGAGGCGATGGCGCGCAGCCCCGCCCAGCCGGTCGAGCAGCCGCTGCCGTTGCAGGAGCGGGACCGGGAGGGAGGGGGGCGCGTAGCGGGAGGGGTCGGGCCTTCGGCTCGCGACGGTCAAGGCGTTAAGGATGCACCCCGATCGCGCGCATGACGGTGGCGGTCCCGTAGCCGAGCACGAAGCAGCCCGGGATCGTGAGCACCCAGGCCGTCACGATGCGTCCGGCGATGCCCCAGCGGACCGCGGAGAGCCGCCGTGTCGCGCCGACGCCGAGGATCGCGCCGGAGATCGCGTGCGTGGTCGAGATCGGGATGCCGAGCCGGGTCGCGAGCTCGATGACCGTCGCCGCGGACGTCTCCGCAGCGAATCCGTTGACCGGCTTGAGCGCGGTGATGCGCATGCCCATGGTCCGGATGATCCGCCAGCCGCCGGTCGCCGTCCCGAGCCCGATCGAAAGCGCGCAGATGACCTTGACCCACGTGTCGATATGGAACTCGCCCACGTTCCCGTTGAACGCGTAGATCGAGAGCGCGATGACGCCCATGGTCTTCTGCCCGTCATTGCCTCCGTGGCTGAACGCCATGTACGCGCTTGAGAGGATCTGCGCTCGCCCGAAGAAACGGTTCACGAATCGGTAGCTGACGTTCCGCAGGAGCCAGTAGATCGCGAGCATGAAGACGTAGCCGGTGGCGAACGCGAGCGTCGGCGAGTACACGATGCCAAGGGACGTCTTCTGCAGTCCCGGCCCGATGATCACCTCGAACCCGTGCGCCGAGAGCGCGGCCCCGATGACGCCGAAGATGAGCGCATGGCTCGACGAGGTGGGGAGCGCGGCGACGAACGTGATCAGATCCCAGACGATCGCGGCGATGAGAGCCGCGACGACGATGTCCTGTGTCACGACCTTGGGGTCCACGATCCCGCTGCCGACGGTCTTCGCCACCGCATCCCCCGCGAGCGCACCGACGAAGTTGAGCGCGCCGGCCATGAGGATCGCCTGCAGCGGGCTCAGCACTCTGGTGGCGATGACGGTGGCGATGGCGTTGGCGGCGTCGTGGAAGCCGTTGACGAACTCGAAGGCGATGCCCAGCAGCACGACCAGCACCAGCAGGACGGTGGCGTTGTCCAACGGTCCGCCTAGCTGTGCTTCACGTGGATCGTCTCGACGATGTTCGCGACGTCCTCGCAGCGGTCGATCGCGACCTCGACGAGTGAGTAGATGTCCTTCCACTTCACGATCTCGATCGCGTCGTCGGATCCGGCGAAGAGCTCGGCGACCGCTTCGCGCCAGACCTGATCGCCCTCGTTCTCGAGCGTGTGGATCTTGATCCAGTGCGGCTCGAGCTCCTTGAGGCGCTGCAGGTTCTTCAGCATCGCCAGGACCTCGCGCGCCGCGGTCACGAGGATCTTGGACTGGCGTAGCGCGGCCGGCCGGATGGCCCGCACCTTGAAGAGCTGCACCAGCTCCGAGACGTCGTAGCAGACGTCGGTGATGTCATCGACCCGGCTGCCGAGCCCGACGATGTCCTCGCGGTCGAGTGGCGTCACGAACGTTTCGTTCAAGTGCCTGATGATCTCGTGGTTCAGCTTGTCGCCGTAGTGCTCGATCGCGTGAATGTCGCGGACCTTGTTCTCCACGTCGGTGAAGTCAGCGAAGAGCTTCTCAAGCGCCTCGGCTGCCTCCACCGCGTTCTGGGCGTGCTGCTCGAACAAGACGAAGAACTCGCCCTTCTTGGGCATGAGGGACAGACGCACGGCCTTCTCCTTTGTCGGGGGCATATCCTGCCCGTTCCTCGCCAAAGACGACGAGGCGACCCACGTGTCCCCGCCCGTCCGAAGGGAGGTCCCCGCCTAAGCCAGGGCGGCGCGCACGCGGCCGGCGATCCGCTCGAGCGCGGGGTCGGCGGGTCCGAACGCCCGTGGGTTGGCGTCGGGATACTCGCGCAGCAACCCGTCCTCATGGTGCCTCGGCAGGACGTGGAAATGCACGTGGGCCACGTCCTGTCCGGCCGCCTCCCCGTTCGCCACCCAGACGCTCATCCCGGGTGGCCGAAAGGCCCGGCGCACCGCGCGCGCGACGCGCACCGTGGACCATGCGAGGTCCGCGGCGACCGCCTTCTCGAGTAGGTCGATGGTCTCGACGTGAGCGCGCGGGACGACGAGGATGTGCCCGTCGCTCGGCTGCCGGATGTCGACGAACGCCATGGTGGTCGCGTCCTCGAGCACGACGCTCGCCGGCGCCTCGTGCGCCACGATCCGACAGATGAAGCACGCCACCTGACCTAAGCCACCTCCGGTCGTCTCGACAGGACGGCACCGCTCGCCAGGATCAGCGCGAAGAGTACGAGCACCCCGATGTCTCGGAGCACGACGGGGTCGCCGAGCGGCCGCGGCTCGAGAAGGTCAACAGTCCGTAACGATCCCTCTGTTTAGCGACGGCGGCTCGGTCATAGCCGACCTGTCCGCGCGTCCCGATCGTGCCACGCGGCCGAGCAAGCGAGCGCCGTGGCATGAGGTTTGCTCAAGCGCTGGGCAGACGAGCTCGCCGCAGGGGGCGAAAGAAAGAGGAACACGATGGTGCTCTTCGCGATCGGACTCATGGCTGGTATCGCACTCGGGATGATCATCGTCGGCTTCCTCGCGATCGGCGCGTACGACCGTGGCTACACCGAGGCCCTCGAGCGGCGTAAGGCTTGGCGGACCGAGCTCGTCGCGCGGACCGTCACCGGGACGCGCGCGCTCGTCCAGGCGCGCAAGGCGAGTTAGCCGCCTCTACATCAGGTCGAAAGGGGCCGCCGAAGGGCGGCCCTTTCGTCTTCTAGGGCCCAAAGAACCTTCGCTTCAGATCCTCGATGGCCCGCTGCAGCGAATCGATCACCCCGGGTATGCCGGTGGGCGCGATCTCGACGTTGCCGTCACGCCCGATGCGCAGCTCGTCGCCCGGCCGCACGGCGGCGTGCACCGCGGAGCGGTCGGCCGTGATGGTGAAGACGACGCGGTCCTGCTCCTCGATGATCGTGCCGACCCGGAGGCGTCCCTCGGGCATGGCCTTGATGACCGCCTTGACCTGTGCGTCGGTGCGCAGGTCCGCCTGTGGCTGAGGCGCGATGCGGCTGATCGTCTTCCCAAGCTCGTCGAAGAACGCGGTCGGGCCGCGGACCACCGGGCCCAGCAGCGCGGCGACGATCCCGATCGCGATCAGCACGATGAACGCGCCGATCACGAACTGCACCGCCCAGATCGGGACGAGCCGTTTCGGTAGTTGCTTCATAGGCCTCCCTCCGAGCGGGTCCTCAATCGGTCCGCCGCCGGGTGGCTCGCTCGGGTCGTTCGCAACGATTCGGGCTCGCGACGGGTGCTCCGTTCGCTCGGGTCGTTCGCAATATGCCACCGGACGACCCGCTCGCTCACGGAGCACCCGCCACTCGCCCGTTCTCTGATACCGGCCCGGTCTCTGCAGCATCCTCAGGCGATAGAAAGGAGAGGCCATGGCGGAGCTCGACACGGAAGACCGGGAGAAGCTCGACAAGAGGCAGTTCGCATACGTCGACAAGGAGGGCGGCGAGCACCTCCCCATCCACGACGAAGCGCACGTGCGCAACGCGATCGCCCGCTTCAACCAGACCGACTTCGAATCGAAGTCCGCTAAGGAGGAGGCCCGCCGGAAGATCCTGGCCGCGGCAAAGCGCCACGGGATCGAGGTGAGCGAGGACGACAACGTCGCCAAGCCGTCTGAATAGGCCCGGCGCCTAGCGCATATCTGCGACCATTCGGCCCATGCCAGGGCTGAGAGCGGTCTGCGTCGGCGGCGGGCTCGGCGCTCCCACGGTCATGGCCGGGCTCCGCCGCCACACCGAGGACATCACCGGTCTCATCGCGGTCACCGACTCCGGCCGTTCGACCGGGAAGGTCCGGATCGCGCTCGATGTCCCCGCGCCCGGCGACATCCGCAGCGCGCTGACCGTCCTGTCGGAGGGCGACCCCGCCCTGGTCAAGCTCTTCTCGCACCGTTTCGAAACCGACAAGAGCGACGACCTGAACGGTATGGCGTTCGGCAACCTCTTCCTCGCCGCGCTCACGCAGCAGGAGGGCTCCTTCCTGCGCGCGGTGCAGGAAGCCTCGCGCCTTCTCAAGATCCGGGGGCGGGTCCTGCCGGTCACGCTCTACAACACGCACCTCTGCGCCAAGCTCGCCGACGGCAGCGTGGTCGAGGAGGAAGTGAACGTGCGCGCTGCCGGCAAGGCGCCGATCGAGCGCATCTACCTCAAGGACGACGACGTGCGCGCGACCGACGGGAGCATCGAGGCGATCGCCGCGGCCGATCTGATCACGCTCGGTCCGGGCAGCCTCTTCACCACCGTATGCGCGTGCCTGCTCGTGCCCGAGATCGCGCGCGCGATCGCGGATGCCCAGGGCCTCGTCGTCTACGTCGCGAACACCACGCGACAGCCGGGGCAGACCGATGGCTTCGACATCTCGGACCACGTTCGCGTGGTGCGCGACTACCTCGGTGGCTCGGGCCTCGACGTGGCGCTGGTGAACGACGACCCGCCACCGGGTCATCTCCGCGCTCACTACGCCGAGCGTGGCCTCGCGTACCTCGAGCCCACGGCGAACGAGCTCGCGAAGGTCGAGGAGCTCGGCGTGCGCGCGGTGACCGCTCCGGTGATCGACAAGTGGAGCGGCCCGCGCGACCTTTGGCTGAAGCAGGACACGATCCGTCACGACGCCTCCCGGGTCGCGGCCGCCCTGGTGCGGCTCGTCGAGGAGCGCCGGCCGCGCCTTCGCGCACTCCCGTGACCGCCGTCGCCTCCCGGGTTCGGCACCTCGTCTCGATCGGCGATCTCGAGCCGGACGAGCTCGGCACCCTGCTCGACCAGAGCTCGCGCCTCAAGGCCGACCGCTCCGCGGGGCAGGAGCTGCGCGGCCTGACCGTCGCGCTGATCTTCGAGAAGCCGAGTCTCCGTACGCGTCTCTCCTTCGACGTCGGCACGGCGCAGCTCGGCGGACACTGCGTCTACCTCTCGCCGGCGGAGGTCGGCCTCGGCCGCCGCGAGAGCGTGTCGGACGTCGCCCGTGTCGTGAGCCGGATGGCCGACGCGGTGGTGCTCCGCGCGAACGCCCACGAGACGATTGAGGAATTCGCGCGCTACAGCGAAGCCCCGGTCATCAACGGGCTGTCCGACCTGTCGCATCCGTGTCAGGGGCTCGCGGACATCTTCACCATCCGCGAGCGGAAGGGCCCCGATCTCCGCACCGTCGAGATCGCCTACGTCGGCGACGGCAACAACGTCGCCCACTCGCTGATGCTCTGCGCGGCGAAGACCGGCGCGAGCCTGCGCATCGCGACCCCCGCCGGATACGAGCCGCTGCCGCGCTACCGCGAGCTCGCCGCGGCGGCCGCGAGGGCGAGCGGCGCGCGGATCGTGATCGGCAACGACCCGGCCGCGGCGGTGTCCGGCGCCGATGTCGTCTACACCGATGTGTGGACGAGCATGGGTCAGGAACAGGAGTACGAGCGCCGCCGTCGAGCGTTCCACGGATTCCAGCTCAACGGAGCGTTGCTCGCCCGCGCGAAGCGCGACGCGATCGTCCTGCACGACCTACCCGCGCACCGCGGAGAGGAGATCACCGACGAAGTGATCGACGGCCCGCAGAGCGCGGTCTTCGACCAGGCGGAGAACAGGCTGCACACGGAAAAGGCGCTTCTGTGCTGGCTCCTCGGAGGGAAGAGATGAACGCGACCGGCGAGCGGACGATCCTCGCCGACTGCTGCGAGGACTGGATCATCGAGTGGGGCGGCTTCTACGAGAGCGGCCGAGCGTTTCGCTGTCCCGAATGCGCGACGGCCTGGACGAAGACCGGCGACGACGCCTACCGGCGCGCGGACGGTCGGGCGTTCGTGCGGCGCGTGCGCTCCGGCCCGAACGCGGCGTTCCCCTATCTCGCCGCCGCGGACGGCCACGAGCCGAACGTGGACCGCTGCTGCGCGAAGATCCTGCTTGCGCATGGCGAGAGGATGGCCGAGGGCTCGTTCGTTTGTCCGGTCTGCGGTACGGAGTGGACGCGGTCCACACAGCGCCTGCATGGCCTCCGTGTTCCGGTCTTCGCCAAGGCGGACCTACGCGAGCCCCTCACGGTGCAGCCAGGGCGTACACGACCGTTCCTCGTCGCGCTCTCCGAATATTC
Source organism: Candidatus Limnocylindria bacterium (assembly GCA_036002305.1). Taxonomy (GTDB): domain Bacteria; phylum Chloroflexota; class Limnocylindria; order P2-11E; family P2-11E; genus 3-1-20CM-2-70-9. The sequence goes on along the minus strand of DASYTL010000016.1, from coordinate 22,165 downwards.
GCCGCCGCGCGACTAGATCAACGACGCGCTCCTTTGGCGGATCGCGCGACAAGATGACGCGCGGAAATCCAGTGGGGCGGTTCCTTTGAAACTCCGCTGACCGAACACGGCGGCTGATCTGGCGTTAGGTCAGCCGGGCAACAGACGCTCAGCCGCCGGTGGTTGGGCGGAGCTTTTGGGGAGGCCAACGTGACCTCACCGTCGCCTTGGCGGAAACACCCACGTTCGCGCACCGCCGCAACGCTCGTGCTCATCGTCGCCATCGCGCTCGTCCTCGGATCGAGTGTCGCTCTCGCGCCTGAGGCACGCGCCCTCGGCACGATTACGACGCTCACGATGGTCCAGGGCGACGTGTTCGTGCGTCATGCGAGCGACGACTTCGTCGCGGCGAAGGCCGGCGACGTGCTCACGGCGGGTGACACGATCCGCACTGGGCACGACTCGCTCGCCGAGATCACCTACTTCGAGGGATCGAGCGTGCGCATGGAGGCGGACGCCGAGCTCGTCATCGAGGCGCTCTCGAGCGAAGCGGACGGCGGAACCGTCGTCGCGATGTGGCAGACCGTTGGTCGCACGTGGCACGTGGTGACGAAGCTCATTGCCGGTAGCTCGCGCTACCAGATCCGCACGCCGAGCTCGACCGCCTCGGTGCGCGGCACGATCTTCGCCGTCGACGTGCGCCACGACGCGGAGGGCGCGACCGCGACCGTGACGACGAGCGAGGGCATCGTGGTGCACAGCGCGCCGGACCCGGCGCGTCCCGGCGCGAGCACCGCTGTGCGTGTCAGCGCAGGCCAGGAGTCGACGGCCGCGAGCGGCAAGCCGGCGCAGGCGGTGCACGCGGCGCCCGCGTCGACCCTGCGGGAGGCGCCGAGCCGATCGACGCAGCGTCCCGCGAACAGGCCAAGGCCATCGCCGGAGCGCACGGCGCGGATGGATCGCTCGACGCCTCTGATCGAAGTGCGCATTCGGGCGGCGACCGAGGCACGTGCCGCTCAGCGTGATCGCGCGACGAGCTCGGGTCGCGACCGTTCGAGGCTGACGGGCACGCCGCGGCCGCGTGTCAGCGACAGGGATTCGGATGACTAACTGGACCTAGGACTGCGCTGATCAGCGCAGGGGCGCAACTCTCGGCGTCCGGCCCTTCGCCCGATCGCGTGTCCAACTCATGTAGTGCGCGTGGCAGAGCCCGCGCGACCGATGCGGCTTCCGGCAGCGGCGAAGTCCCATCAAAGGACGCAGCCGGCGCATCCACGCCGCGGCTCGCTCGCCGCTGATCTTCGCGACGTAAGTGACGCTCCATCCTTCTTCTTCCGGCTCACGCGGGTGAGCGCCGGTTGCCCCAAGAATGGTCGCGGCGCGAATGACCACGTCCCTATCGCACATTTCGACCGAGATCAGTGGATACCTGCGTGTTGGGCTCCCAGTGAGTCCGAATGTGCCGTCTCCCTCCAGCAGACCGGCCAGCCAGTGCAGGTCGCATTCAGTCGTGCACTCGGCGCTCAAGGGTCGGCTGAAGTCCATCGGGGGAGGGTCGATCGGTTCGATCGACGAGATCCGTCCCTTCCGATGCGCTTTCCACCACTGGTCGTAATGGCGTCCGCACAGGCCACGAACCGAGGCGGAGATGTCGCAGGCTTCGACCGAGCAGCGGGCCGACGGGCGACCCCACCGCGCGGGCCGTCCATTCCATGAGGCGATCGCGAGATCGATCTGCGACCGACGCGAGCATCCAAGGAAGGGACGGACCGAGCGCATGAGCCCGACGGCGTGCGCGCCCTTGATCACGGTCGCGTACGGCCTCCTGTGGTGGGGCTTCCGAGCACGGAGCGGCGTGATGGTGCGTCGGAGCAATGCGGCAACTCGCTCCACGACGTCGCGGTCTGTCATCGACACGCGGACGAGTGGACGACCGGGGCTGGAAGGTGATGCCCGGACGAATGTGCCCTCACCTTCGAGGATGCCGACAAGCCAGTGGAACTCCTGCTCGGCTACGGGGAGCTATGTGTGGTTGCCCGCGACGTCGTGTCAATGGGACGTGCGAGTGGCCTAATCGGGGCGGCTACCCAGGTTCGAACTGGGACTGGGAGGTCCACAACCTCTAGTGCTGCCGTTACACCATAGCCGCCGTGGATTGGAACGCGACCGCGTCCCGTCCTCATTCTATCTGTGCGGCCGGTCGCGATGCCCCGCGGCGTCTCAACGGTTCGCGTTTTTCTTCGCTTCCGCGTAGAGCGCGCGGACCATGTCCGACGCTGGGTGATATTGGCCGACGTCGAGGTAGATCGTCCACGCGTCGACCGCCGCGCTCCATTCCTTCCGGTTGTAGTGCGCGAGTCCTTTGACGAAGAGCGCGTCGGCGTCGCGCGGCCGCAGCGCCAGCACCCTGTCGGCGGCGACGATGGCGCCCTCGTCGCTGCCCGACGCGACGAGGATGAGCGCGAGGCCGTCGAGTGCCGCGACGTTGTCCGGATCGCGCGCGAGCACCGCCTGATAGCGCGCGCTCGCATCACGTGGCCGGCCGGCCTCGACGTACGCGTCGGCGAGGGCGAGCTGCGTCGGGATGTCGGTCGGGTTCGCGCCGGCTCGGGTCTCGAGCGCGGCGAGCGTGCTCGTCTGCGGGACCGTGCCGGTGATCGTTTCCCCAGGGGCGCGGTCCCCCGCCGACGGCGGCAGGTAGAAGACCGCGAAGCCCACGGCGACCGCCGCGATCACCGCGGCCGCGGCGAGCGTCCGAACAGGCGCGGCGCTCCTCGGGTCGGCGGGCCGACGCACGAAGGCGTCGCGCTCCAGCATCCTCTTCAGCCTCGCGTAATCAGCCGCCGCAAGCGTGCCGGCGGCGCGTGCGAACTCCAGATCGCGCAGCGAGCTGACCGCGCGCGCCACATCGTCCCGGGCGTCGGGAGGATCCGCTGGCCATGCGGCCCGCCGCCGCGCAAGAGGCGCGATCACCGCGGCTCCGCCCGCGAGCAGCAACAGGATGAAGAGCGCGACGGTCATCCTTCGGCGGCCTCCTCCCGCGCGACGCGGTCACGGAGCGCGGCGATCTGCGCCGCGCTCGGTTCCGCACCCGCGGGCGCGTCGGCGCGGCGCAGTCTTCCCATCGCGAACAACAGGCCAGCCGCCAGGGCGGCGAGCGGGGCAAGCCACACGAGTCCGCTCCAGGACGCGACCGGCGGCGAGAGGAGGATCCAGTCGCCGTACGCCGCGCGGAACTCAGCCTGGATCTCCGCGTCACTCCGGCCCTCGCGGACGCGCTCGGCGACGAGGTCGCGCATCTGCCGCGCGGTATCCGACATCGAGTCCTTCACGGAAAGGCCCTGGCAGACCGGGCAGCGCAGCTCGGTCGTGATCCGGTCGATGCGCTCGTCGGCGGTCGGCTCATGGGGCCGCGCCGCGATGACGAGCGCGGCCGCGAGCGCCAGCAGGGCGAGCGCGATGACCACGCGCCCGTTCACTTGGACGCCGTCCCGCGGAGCGCTTCAATGCCGTTTATCAACGTGGCCTCGTCGATGGGGCCGATATGGCGGCCCGCGATGACGCCGTCGCGCCCGATGAAGAATGTCTCGGGCGGCCCGAACACCCCGTACGAGAGCGCCACCCGTCCGTCGGCGTCGGCCACGGTCGTCCACCCGATACCCATCCGGCGCACGTAGGCCAGGCCGTTGTCTCGGGACTCCTGATAGTTCACGCCCAGCATCACGACGTCGCTCGCGCGGTAGCGTTCGTACACGCGTACCAGTGCCGGGTTCTCCTGCGTGCAGGGAAGGCACCACGACGCGAAGAAGTTCAAGATCACGACCTTGCCGCCGAGGTCCGCCAACGAGACCTTCCCGCTTCCGTCGAGGCGCTCGAGCGCGAACGCGGGCGCGGGCTTGCCGACGGTGCCGGTCCGGATGTCGTGCGGATCGCGACGGAATGCGAGCGCGAGAGTCAGGACGACGCCGAGGAGCGCAACGACGACGGCGGCGCGAACGATGCGGGGGAGCACTACTTCGCGGGCGCCGGGGCTTCGGCCACCGACAGCCGCACCGCACGGCGCCGCGGCGCCGGTAGCGCGGCGATGATCGCGCCCAGCCCGACGACCGCCCCACCGAGCCACAACCACGAGACGCCGGGGATCACGCGCGTGTGGATGGTCGCCCACGCGAACGACCGCTGATCGAATGCCGCGAGGATCGTGTAGAGGTCGTCGCGGAGACCGGCGCTGATCCCTGGAGAGCCGACGGCCTGGGCGGTGTTCGGGTACTGCACGAGGGCCGGGCGCAGCAGCTCGTCCGCGCCGTTGCCGGTGACGACCAGATCGGCGACGACCGAGTCGCGCTGGGGCTCGCGCACGCTGCGGACAGCGTCCAGGCGCAGCGCGTAGCCGGCGACCTCGAGCGTCTCGCCGACCGCCAGCGTTTTCTCCGCGTCGACTGTCCTCGCCTGGCTCGTGGCGACGGCGAGCGCGACCAGGACGATGCCGAGATGCACGACGTAGCCGCCGTAGCGGCGGCCGCTCCGGCGAAGGAGGTTCGTGAACGCGGCGGCGACCGCTTCGCCGTGCAGCGCGCGGCGCGCGCGCACGCCCCGGGCGAACTCCTGGACGACGGTCGCCGTGACGAACGCGCCGAGCGCGTAGGCGAGGACCGCCGCGATGCCGGTGATCCCGGTGAGGATCGCGGCGGCCGCTCCGATCGCTGACGCGGCGATGGGGGCGGTGAACTGGCGCTCAAGTGTCGCGCGCGACGCGCCGTGCCATGGCAGCTGCGGGCCGACGCCCATCAGAAAAAGGAGCGCGAGGGCCAGCGGGACCTCCACGCGGTCGAAGTACGGCCCACCGATCGAGAGCTGCGCACCGGAGATCGCCTCCGCGAACAGCGGGTAGAGCGTGCCGAGCAGGACCGTGAGCGTTGCTGCCATGAACAGGACGTTCTGGAAGAGGAAGATCGCCTCGCGCGACAGCGGAGCGCCGATCGGTCCCGCGTCGCGGAGCCGAGACGAGCGCCACAGCAGCAGCCCGACCGAGAGCACGAGGATCGCGACCAGGTACGCGAGCAGGAGCGGCCCGATGGCCGACTGAGTGAACGAGTGCACGCTGTTCACGACCCCGCTGCGTGTGAGGAACGTTCCGAGGATCGTCAGCGAGAACGTCGCGATGACGAGCGCGAGGTTCCACGTCCGCAGAAGGCTCCGTTTCTCCTCGACCATGACCGAGTGCAGGTACGCGGTCGCGGTGAGCCACGGCATGATCGCGGCGTTCTCGACCGGGTCCCACGCCCAGTAGCCGCCCCACCCCAGGACCGCGTAGCTCCACCATGCGCCGGCGACGATGCCAACCCCGAGAAGCGCCCAGGAGACGAGGGCGAAGCGTCGGGTCGCCACGAGCCAGCGGTCTCCGCCCTCACCCAGGATGAGCGACGCGATCGCGTACGCGAACGGGACCGAGGTCAGGACGTAGCCGAGGTACAGAAGCGGCGGGTGGAGCGCCATGAGCGGATGGTTCTGGAGGAGAGCGTTCGGGCCGTTCCCGTTGTCGGGCGGGAAGGCGAGCCGAGCGAAGGGATCCGCGGCGGGTGTCGTGACGAGCAGCAGGAAGAACGTGACCATCGCGAACATGACCGCAAGTGCCGTCGTCGCGAGGCGGGGGATGGCGGCGGTGCCGCGGAACGCGACGTAGGCCGTCGCGCCGGCGAGGATGGCCGTCCAGAGCAGGATCGAGCCTTCGAGCGCGGCCCAGAGGCCGATGATCGAGTAGAAGAGCGGCGTCTCGCGCGCGTTGTTCTCGGCGACGTACAGGATCGAGAAGTCGTGCGTCGCCAGCGCGAACATCATCGCGATCGCGGCGACCGCGACGAGACCGAATCCCACGCCGGCGGCGATGCGCGCCGACGCGAGAGCGCGCGCGTCTCGCCGCCACGCCGCGTAGGTGGCGGCGCCGGTGCCCCAAAGCGAAAGGAACAGCGCGGCGCGAAGCGCCGCCGCGCCGAGGTCGCCCGCGCTCACGGGGGTGTCGTCCGGTGCGCGGGCGTCGCGCCGGCCTTCGGCGCGGTATAGACCTCGTCGTGCTTGGCGATGACCTGCGTCGCGAAGAACGACCCGTCGGCCTGGAACGAGCCCTCCACCACCGCTCCGGCGCCCTCGCGCAGCAGGCCCGGGATGGCACCGCGGCTGATGACGCGCACGTCGACCGTCCCGTCGGTGATCACAAAGAGCGGCTGCTGTGGCAGGCTTGGGCCCCCGAACGTCAGAGTCATCGATCCCGCCTTCACCTGACCGCCGAGCCGTACGGTCTGCCCGACCGCGATCCCGCGATCCCTGGCTTCCGTCGGCGTCAGGTAGTACACAGCGGAGCTCTGCAGGTTGGTCGCGGCGAACGCCCCGACGATGACCGCGGCGGCGAGCGCCGCGATCAGCAGGACCCGGCGCGCGCCGATCCGCTCAAGCACCGCGCGCGCGCAGGGACCAGAGGTACACGAGCAGCGCGCCCCACACGATCGCGAAGGCGGCGACCACGAACCCTAGGTTCTGGTCCACAAGCGCTCCTGGCGCGCCAGCTCGAGTGAGACGCGCGCCGACATGAGGTACGCGTAGATGAGCGTGTACGCGCCGAGCGACACCATCAGGGTGAGGAGCATCGGCGCGTCGAGCGCCGGCGGTCCGCCCGCGCGGAGGACCGTCGGCAGCTGATGCAGCGAGTTCGCCCAGAGCACGGAGAGATGGACGATCGGGACGTCGATGACGGCGATGACCCCGAAGATGGCGGCGCGCGTCGCGCGCCGTGAGAAGTCAGTCGATAACCCCCGCAACAGGAGGTAGCCGACGTACATCACGAACATGATCGCGGTCGTCACGAGGCGCGGCTCCCAGGTCCACCAGACGCCCCACGTCGGCTTCGCCCAGATCGAGCCGGCGACCAGGAATAGGCCGGTGAAGAGGACGCCGATCTCAGCCGAGGAGACCGCGATCGCGTCGAACACCGGGCGCTTCGTCCAGAGCCAGCCGATGGATCCGAGAAAGACGATCACGAACGCGACGTACGCGAGCCAGGCGAGGGGCACGTGTACGTAGAGGATCCGGTAGACGTCGCCCTGCACCGTATCGGTTGGCGCCCATACGAGCGCCATGTAGCTCGCGACGGCGAAACCGGCGGCTGCGGCGATGCCGAGCCAGGGCCTGATCCGCATGACCGCGACAGGCTGGCTCTTCGCCTGGATCATCGTTGGGGAGATCGGAGGGGCGCGTGCATCGCGCTGCCTATCATCGCAGGGCGCGGCGCGCTTTTCCGGTGAATAATCATCGGGTGGGTTGGAACCCCGGGGGGCCAACGGGGGACCTGGTCGCGCTCGGCTACCTGCTCGACCCCGTTCGCAGATCGGTCTACGAGTACGTGGCCGGCGTCGATCGCCCGGTGGCGCGCGAAGACGCCGCCATGGCCATTGGGATAAGCCGCGAGCTTGCGGCGTTCCACCTCGAAAAGCTCGTCGCGGCGGGACTGATCGAGGCCGCCGCGTCGCCGGCGAGCCGGACCTCCAAGCGCGGCCGCCCCCCGAAGCTCTACCGAAGAGCGCGCGCCGAGCTCGAGGCGAGCGTGCCCGCCCGCCGCTATCACCTGCTCGCCCGCATCTTCGCGGAGGCGGTCGCCTCGCGCTGGCCCACGCTTCGGCGGGCCGCAGTCGCGAGCGCCCGCGAGCTCGGCCGCGAGCTCGCGACGCTCGAGCGCCGGCCAGCGCGCCGCAACCGGTCTCAGCTTCTCGCCTCACGAGAAAGCTCCACCGTCTCGGTTACGAGCCGCGTGTCGAAGCGGAGGGCATTCGGCTCCGGAACTGCCCCTTCGGTGCGCTGGCCGAGCGTGCGCCGGAACAGGTGTGCCAATTGAACCTGGCGTTCCTCGATGGACTCTGCCGCTCGTCTGGCCGGTCGCTCGTGACCGCCGTCGCCGACCCGGCGCGGAAGCCCGGGTGGTGCTGCACGCTGCTGCGCTTCTCGCGTTCCTGACGGCACCACATAACCTCGTTTGCCAGCCAGTCGCTTGACCAGATTCGGGTCCCGGCGTAGACATGCATTTCGCTAGCGTGCGCTGGCGAAACTCACGGCCGCCGCGGGGGTGCACGATGCGCTGGTCCCTCGTCCTCAGTCCGGTCGCCGTTCTCCTACTTGTCGTCTCCGTCGTCGCAATTGGCGCCGATCCGGGGTCCTGCACATCCGCGACGGCCACCGGCGACGATGTCACTCGCCTCTACCGTCAGCACCTCGGACGCGATCCCGAGAGTGATGCAGCCATCCAGGGCCGTGTCGGCCGCCCGTGCCGGGATGTCGAGCGCGAGATCGCCGGCTCCGTCGAAGCCATGATGCGTCGCGGTGACGCGCGCGCGCTGCTCGTCGAAGGTCAGCGCATCTTTCGTTTCGACACCTTCGGGGACGAAGCCTTCTGGGGCGACACGCTCCAGCTCCACAAGGCCATCATCGGCGCAAAGAACGGCGGGGTGGGCGGCGGTGTGAGCCCAAAGACAGCGCTCGCCGTGGGCCTCAAGGTCGACGTCGACGCGCTGCCGAACTCCCTCCGGAAGGCGATCGCCGACGGCAAGGTCGACTTGGACGACCCGGCTACCACGATCGCGCTGTTGAAGCTGAACGCGGTCGTCGGCGTGACCGCCTTCACCAACCCGGACGGATCCGTCCGGTCGATGGGCATCCAGTGCGCGCTCTGCCACTCAACCGTGGACGACTCGTTCGCGAAGGGGATCGGACGGCGCATGGACGGGTGGCCCAACCGGGACCTCAACGTCGGCGCGATCGTCTCGCTGTCACCGAACCTCGAGCCTGTCGCCACGCTGCTCGGCACCGACGTTGCCAGCGTGAAGACGGTCCTCGCGGCCTGGGGACCCGGGAAGTTCGACGCGGAGCTCTTCCTCGACGGAAAGGGCTTCCGTCCCGACGGAAAAACGGCGGCCACCCTCATCCCACCGGCGTACGGCCTGGCCGGCGTGAACCTGCACACCTACACCGGCTGGGGCTCGGTGCCCTACTGGAACGCGTTCGTGGCGAACCTCGAGATGCACGGCATCGGGACGTTCTTCGACCCGCGACTCGACGACGCGGCGAAGTTCCCCGTGGCGGCCCGCAACCGCTTCGGGCATACCTTAGTGCCGCCGGACCGCGACCGCATCAGCGGCCGGCTCGCGGCGCTGCACTTCTACCAGCTCTCGCTCGCGGCGCCGAGGCCGGCGCCCGGGTCGTTCGACGCCGCGGCCGCGTCACGTGGCTCGGTGGTCTTCCAGAACGCCGGCCGCTGCGCGACCTGCCACGTCCCGCCGCTCTACACGGAGCCGGGATGGAACATGCACACGCCGGCCGAGATCGGTATCGACTCGTTCCAGGCGGACCGCTCCCCCGACGGCCGCTACCGCACCACACCGCTGGGCGGTCTCGGCGCGCGCGCCACGCAGCAGGGCGGCTTCTTCCACGACGGCCGCTTCGGGACGCTTCAGGACGTGATCAACCACTACAACACGTTCTTTCAGCTGCAGCTGACGGACGGCCAGAAACGCGATCTGCTCGAGTTCTTGAAGAGCCTCTGACCCCGAACGGCCGGGGCGAGGCTCGCGAGGCTCGCTGGCGCGTGGCTTTCGCGCGCGCCGCGCTGGACCACGCCTGCCCGCACGACGCCGAGTCGCCCGCGCCGATGCTGCGAGCCGAGCGGCTCGCGGTCGGCTACTGCGCGGAGACCCGCTCGCGCGGAGGCTCTCTCGGCACCGCGCTCGGCGAGATCCTGATCTGCCGCGATCGGACGCTGGCGCTGCTTCAGGGAGCGGATCCCGCGGTCCTCGAGCGCGCCGACGCGATCTTCGATCACATCGTCGTCGTGCTGGGACGCGAATACGCGCCGCTCGGCGCGAGCTACTCGACCGCCGCGGGAACGATGGTCAGTCCGAGGACCGCGTAGACGATCGCGAACGCGAGCAACAGCCCGGCCCACGAGAGCGCCGCCAGAGCGTCGCCGGTGATCGCAGCGCTCGCGCCCCGTGTCGCGGCTACCAGCTGCGGCACGAGGACGGGAAGCGCGAGGATCGGCACGAGCGCGGCTCGAGCGCGGAGCCGCAGAGATAGCACGACGTCCACGACGACGACCGGCGGTAGAGCGATGACCCCGAGGGCCACCACGACGACGAGGTGGAACGGGAGCGCGAGCGGGAGGTCGAGGAGGACGAGCGAGAGGATCCCTCCCACGACCGCGACGAGCCCGAGCACGGCCGCGAGCGCCAGGACCTTTCCGCCGAATATGGCGTCGCGCCCGCCCGGCAGCGAGACAAGACCCTCGAGCGCGTCGTCCTCGAGCTCTCGGTCGAACGAACGCATCGTGGCGAGGATCGTGGCGAACGCGAGCGCCAGCCAGAACAACGCCGGCGCGACGTCGGCGTCGCGCGCGATGTGCGGTCCGATCACCAGGCTCTCGAGCAGCACGAGCACGGCAATGAACGTCACCGCCGCGACGACACCGTCCGGCTGCCGCCGTTCGGCGCGCAGCTCGCGAAGAGCGACCAGGACGATGCGATCGATCACGCCGCTCTCGCGACGCCGTCCGCGACCGCGACGTGGGTCCGCGCGAGGTCGTCGAGCTCGTGGTGCGCGTGCGTCGCCACAACGACGGCCCGGCCGCTCGCCTGCGCCGCGGTGATCGCGTCCCGGAGCCGGACCACGCCGGCGTCATCGAGGTCCGCGAATGGCTCGTCGAGCAGGAGGATCCCGACCGGCTCGGTATCGAGTCGGGCGAGAGACGCGCGTCGGCGCTCCCCCGCGGAGAGCCGTTCGACCGGACGGTCCATCTGCTCGCCGACGCCCCAGGCGCGCAGCGCGCCGTCGATGCCGTGCGTGGCCATGCCGCGAAAGCGCGCGAAGAACACGAGGTTCTCGCGCGCGGTCAGCCCGCGCAGCAGCGTCGACCGGTGCCCGATGTAGAGCGCGTCGCCCCGGATCGCCCGCGCGCCGCGAGCGAGCGGGACCAGCCCGGCGATGACGCGGAGGAGCGTGGTCTTCCCCGCGCCGTTTGGCCCGCGCACCAGCGTCAGGCCCGCTCGGATGTCGAGCGTGACCGCGCGCAGGATCGGACGATCCTCGAGAATGACGGTCGCATCGCGGAGCGATGCGCTAGCCTCCACCGGCCGCATGATGGGACGCCTCGCATCGGTGTGCATCGCGGTCGCGCTCTTCATGGCATCGTGCGCGCCCGAACCGCCGGCGACCGACCCGATCGCGCGCGGGCGCCAGGTCTACCGCCAGCTGGGCTGCGGGAGCTGTCACGAGCCGAACCTGTTCGGCCAGCGGCTCGGGCCCCCGCTGGACCACATCGACACCGTCGCCGAGACGCGCCGACCGGGCATGAGCGCGGCGGACTACCTAAAGGAGTCGATCCTCGACCCCGGGGCCTATCTGGTACCCGGGTACCAGGACTCGATGCCCCGCGGTATCGGCCGAGACCTGACGCCTACCGACCTGGAAGCACTGGTCGCCTACCTTCTGTCGTTGAGGTGACGGGTGACGCCTAACAGAGGCGCGGGGAGCGCCGTTAGCCCGGACGGAGCGGCGGAAGGGGACGCCAGCCTTGCCGTTCGCGCCGGAAAGGGGGACACGGCCGCCTTCGGAGCGCTCTACGACCGCTACGTCGAGGCCGTGTACCGATACGTGTACTACCGGGTGAGGAACGACGCCGATGCCGAGGATCTCGTGAGCGACGTGTTCATGCGTGCGCTCCGGGCCATCCCGCGCTACGAGCCGCGGGTTGCCTTCCTCGCCTGGCTCTACCGCATTGCCCGGAACGCCGTGATCGACCGGGGTCGGCGCGCCCGGACGCAGATCTCGTTCGAGGACGCGCTCGCGCACCCCGGCGTCGACCAGGTCGTCGAGCCCGACGCGGCCATCCTCGCCCTTTCCGACAAGGACGCGGTCCGCGAGGCCCTGACCAAGCTCACCCCGTTGCAGCAGGAGGTCATCGTCCTGCGCTTCGTCGAGGGCTTCAGCACGCAGGAGATCGCGGCGCTGGTCGGAAAGCGTGAGGGCACCGTGCGCGGCATCCAGTTCCGCGCGCTGGAGGCCCTGCGCACGCTGATCCCGTCTCGTGAGGCGCTCGCATGAGCGGTGAGCGGCGGGCCCCGGCGCTCCTCGAGCGGCCCGTGCCGCGCGAGCAGTTCCGCAAGGAGCTCCGCGCACGACTCATGTCCGAGGCCGTCGTGGTTCTTGCGCCGCGGTCGTCGACCGCGCCCTTCTTCCTCCGGTTTCGTCCCGCGCTCGCGGCCGCGGCCGCCGTTGTGCTCGTCCTGGCCGGCGCGACCAGCGCCTCCGCGTCCAGCCTCCCGGGCGACCCGCTTTACGTGGTGAAGCGCGCGGGCGAGGACGTGCGGCTCGCGCTCACCTTCGACGATTTCGCGCGGATGCAGCTCCTCTCCGAGTTCGTGGACCGCCGGCTGGAAGAGCTCGCCGAGATCGCGCACCAGCGCCCCACGTCGGCGCCGACGGCCACCGCCCAGTACGCCGAGGCCGTCGAGCGGTTCGCGGACGCCGTGGACAGGCTGCGCGACGCCGAGAGCGACGAGAAGCGCGACGCGGCCCAGTCGGTGGCCGACGCCGCGCGGGAGAAGCACCGACTGGTCGTCGACACGGTGCGCGAGAAGCTTCCCGAGGAGGCGCGGCCGGAGCTCCAGCGCGTCATCGAGAACGAAGAGGAGCGAACGAAGCCGTCGGAGGACACGAACCGCGGTAGCCGGCGGGGGAACCAGACCGCGAAGCCCACCCCCAAGCGATAGCGCCGGCCGCGGTCCGACCGCCTCTGGCACGTCCGTTGCATCCGGTCCTCGCATATGTGCCGCCGCAGGCTCCGCCTCAACGAGCGCATCCTCCTTCGCGTGCTCGCCCTCCTGCTCGTCGTGTGACGCGCCTTCTCATCGCCGAGGACGACCCCGACACGGCGGCGGCGATCAAGGCGGCGCTCGAGGAGCGCCTTGCGGTCACCGCTGATCACGTCACGAATGGAGCGCTCGTCCTCGACCAGATCACCGCGACCCGGCCCGACCTGCTCATCCTCGACGTGTCGATGCCCGGCCTCAACGGGCTCGACGTATTCGACCTCGTCCGTGGCAGCGGACGATTGGGCGAGGTGCCGGTGCTGTTCCTGACCGCGGCGCCCGACCGGGCGCGAGAGGCCTTCGCGCAAGGCGGGATCCGTGACGTGATGGCGAAGCCCTTCGACGCCGACGCCCTCGCCGCGCGCGTGAGCGATCTCCTGGCGCGCGCGACGAAGGCCGCCTAGATCTAGCCGGCGCTCTCCTCTGGCTCGCGCACCGGCGCGAGACGCGGCCACCGCCGGCGCACCGCGGCAGCGATGCCCTCGGCGTCGAGGCCGAAGTGATGCCGCCAGAGCTTCTGCGCACCGTGATCGACGTGCTCGTCCGGAACGCCGAGCGTCTCGAGATCGACGCGCGCGCCGCGCTCCGCGAGCAGCTCGCCGACCGCCGATCCAAAGCCACCCGCGACAACGTGCTCCTCGACGGTGACGAACCGCGGGATGCGCGCCGCGAGGGCGAGGATGCGCTCAGCATCAAGCGGCTTCGCGAAGCGCGCGTTCACGACGGTCGCCTCGAGGCCGTCACGGGCGAGGAGCTCGGCCGCCTCGAGCGCAGCTCCGACCGGATGCCCGTACGCCAAGATGACGATGTCGTCGCCTTCACGCAGCGTCTCGGATACGCCGATGGGGATCTCCACGGAAGCGTCGAGCGCGGCGCCGACGCCGATACCGCGAGGGAAGCGGACGCCGACCGGGCCGCGGCCGGCGGCGGCGTACCGGTACGCGGTCCAGATCATCTGGCGGAGCTCGCCCTCGTCCTTCGGTGCCATGAGCGTCATGCCCGGAAGGACGCGCAGGTACGCGATGTCGTAGAGGCCCTGGTGCGTGCGCCCGTCGTCGCCGACGATCCCGCCGCGGTCCATCGCGAACACTACCGGCAGATCCTGCACCGCGACGTCGTGGACCACCTGGTCGAAGCCGCGTTGCAGGAACGTCGAGTAGATCGCGACGATCGGGACGATCCCTTGCGTCGCAAGCCCCGCGGCGAACGTGACGGCGTGCTGCTCGCAGATCCCGACATCGAAGATACGCTCGGGGAACTCCTTGAACAGCGGCAGCAGCCCGGTGCCTCCAGGCATCGCCGCGGTGATCGCGACCGCGCGGGGCTCGGCGGCGAGGATCTCGCGGACGGTGTCGGCGAAGACGGCGGTGTACTGCGGCGCGGTCGCCTTCGCGGCGCCGCTCGCGCTGACGCCGTGCCACTTGACGTTGTCGTCCTCGGCGGGCCCGTACCCGTGCCCCTTCTGCGTCTGCACGTGAACGAAGACCGGCCCCTCTCGGAAGTCGCGCGCCTTCTCGAGGATGCTCTCGACTGCGAAGAGGTCGTGGCCGTCGACCGGGCCGAAGTACGTGAAGCCGAGCTGCTCGAAGAGCAGGTTCGGGATCAAGAGCGCCTTCAGGCTGGTGAAGATGCGGCGACGAGCCTCCTCCGCGAGCTCGGCGCCGGGCATGTGGTCGATCACCTGGCGCGCGATGTGCTTCGCGCCACGGTATGGCTGCGCGGTACGCAGCGCCTCCAGCATGCGCGACACCGCGCCGACATTCGGCGCGATGCTCATGCCATTGTCGTTGAGGACGACGATCACCCGCGTACGCATGTGTCCGATGTTGTTCATGGCCTCGAAGGCCATCCCCGCGGTGAGCGCGCCGTCGCCGATGATCGCGACGACGTGGCTCGGGTCCCTCCGCAGGTCCCGCGCGATCGCCATGCCCTGCGCGGCGGAGAGTGACGTGCCCGCGTGCCCGGCGCCGAAATGGTCGTGCTCGGATTCGCTGCGGGCGAGGAAGCCGGAGATGCCCCCAAACTGACGCAGCGTGTCGAATCGCCCGCGGCGGCCGGTGAGCATCTTGTGCACGTACGCCTGGTGGCCGGTATCCCAGACCAGCTTGTCCCGCGGTGAATCGAAGACCCGGTGGAGCGCGACGGTGAGCTCGACCGTGCCCAGGCTCGACGAAATGTGACCACCGGTCTTCTGCACGCTCTCGACGGTGAAGTCGCGGATCTCGCGGCAGAGCTCCAGGAGCTCGTCGCGACGCAGCACGCGAAGGTCGCGCGGCTGGTGGACCCGATCGAGAACGCCCACGTCGCGATACTAACGGCGATGTTCGACCTTTCTAAGCGCGCCGTAGTAGTTACGGGAGCGACCGGGAACATTGGTCCGGCCGTCGCGCGCGCGTATCTCGCGCACGGCGCGCACGTCGCGATCGCCGTGCGCGACCCCGCGAAGGGCGCATCGCTCGCGACCGCGATCGGTGAGCCGTCGCGTCTCATGGTGGTGCCGGCCGATCCGGGGGATCGGCCGGCGATGGAGCGGCTTGTCGAGCAAGTGCTTCGCGCGTGGGGACGCCTCGACATCCTCGCGAATCTCGTCGGCGGCTACGCGACGAGCGACGCCGCGAGCGGTGACCTCGACGCGTATCGCGCGTCGTGGGATCAGAAAGTGCGCACGGCGGTCACCGCCACCGCGGCGTGCCTGCGGCCGATGCGCGCACGCGGCCACGGGCGGATCGTCTCGGTCGCCTCCCTGGCCGCTCTCAAGGGCGAGAAGGGGGCCGCGGGCTATGCGATGGCGAACGCCGCGCTCGTCCGGTGGACCGAGTCGCTCGCCGAAGAGGTCAAGAGGGAGGGGATCACCGCGAACGCGGTGCTGCCTCGGATCATCGATACGCCCGAGAACCGAGCGGCGATGCCGAAGGCCGATCCCTCGCGCTGGGCGACCGGTGCCGAGATCGCGGCGGTCGTCGTTTTTCTTTCGACCGATGAGGCGAGCGGAGTGACGGGAGCGGCGATTCCCGTCGTCGCGCGGACGTGACGCGCGCGGTGCTGTGTGGTCGCGCGAGGGGCGGGTGCTTCCTGAGCGAGCGGCTCGCCTCGTTGTCTATCGCGAACGACGCGAGCGAAGGAAGCACCCAGCCCCCGGCGCGCGACCCACGCCCGGCTGAGTCAAGCACTCACCCCGCGCGCGACCTACGTTGCGCGCCCATAGACTCGCGGCGTCGTGACGCTCTTCGCCATCGTCAAGTTCTTGCACGTCCTCCTCGCGATCATCGCCGTCGGCTTCAACGCGAGCTACGGCATCTGGCTCGCGCGCGTCGCGCGGGAGCCGGTGCCGACGCAGGCGTTCGTGCTGCGCACGATCAAGAGGCTCGACGACTGGTTCGCGAACCCGGCCTACGTGCTCCTCGCGATCACCGGCGTGACGATGGTGCTGCTCGGCGACTTCCGGTTCACGACGTTCTGGATCGCGGGCGGGATCGTGCTGTGGGCGATCGCGGTCGGGCTTGGCTTCTTCGTGTACACGCCGATGGTGCGCAACCAATTACACGCGCTCGAGACTTCAGGGCCGCAGAGCGAGGAGTACGTGCATCACGCCGCCAACGCGCGCTTCATCGGGATCGTCCTCGCCCTGATCGTCGTCGTGATCGTGTTTCTGATGGTGGCGAAGCCGACGCTCTCCTAGCCCGCTCCGCCTCCGAGCGCGGCGGCGAGGTCGCGCGCCCACTCCCCGTACGCCTCCGCGGACGGATGCAGCCCATCCGGCGCGAACATCCGCCTCCGCGCCTGCTCGCGCATCAGCGGGAAGAGGTCGATCCAGGTCGCGTCGGCGAGCTCGGCCTCCTCGCGCGCGATCTCGTTGAACCGCTCGATCGTGCGCGCGATCACCGCGGCGTCGCCGAACCCCGTCGCGGCGGGCGAGCGTGACCAGTCCGGCTGCGGCAGGGCGATAACGCGTGCGGCGGGCGCGTCCGCATGCACGCGCCGATGGATGTGGTCGAGCTGCGCGCGATAGCGGTCCTCTCTCGAGCCCTGGACGATGTCGTTCGCGCCGATGAGGACGGTCACGAGTGTCGGGCGGAAGGGTCCGACGAGCGGAAGCTCCTCGTAGATGAGGTCGTCGGTGGTGAAGCCGTTCACCGCGGGATTCGACAGCGCGACGTCGCGGCCGCGGTCACGCCAGATACGTGCGAGCTCCGCGGGGAACGAGCGATCGGGAGTCGTTCCGGTGCCGATGGTGAACGAGTCGCCGAGCGCAAGGAAGCGTTCGGGAATAGTCAATTGTTCTAGTCTGAGAGAGCTTCCGAGAAAGGACCCCGTGACCGACTACGACCTCATCATCATCGGCGGCGGACCCGCCGGTCTCACCGCGGGCCTCTACGCAGCGCGCGCCAACATGAAGACCATCCTCCTCGAGGGGAAGGACGTCGGCGGCGAGATCCTCAACACCGAGCTCATCGAGGATTATCCCGGCTTCGAATTGGTCACCGGCGCTGAGCTCGCGCAGAAGATGGCGGAGCATGCCCTCAAATTCGGTCTCAAGATCGAGACCTACAAGCCCGTGAAAGAGGTCCGCAGCGAAGGCGACCGGAAGATCGTCACGCTCGAGGACGGCACTGAGCTTTCGGCCTACGCGGTCATCGTCACCGTCGGCGGCGAGCCGACGAAGCTCGGCGTCGTCGGCGAGAAGGAGTTTCACGGACGAGGCGTGTCCTACTGCGCCGTGTGCGACGGCGCGTTCTTCAAGGGCGCGGACCTGGCGGTGATCGGCGGCGGGGACTCCGCGTTCCAGGAAGGCCTCTTCCTCACGCGCTTCGCGAAGAAGCTCTACGTCGTCCACCGGAGGGACGAGTTCCGTGCTCAGGCGATCCTCCAGGACCGGCTGCTCAAGATGGGCAAGGTCGAGACCATCACGCCCGCCGAGGTCAAGGAGATCGGCGGGAACGGCGACGTGAAGTGGATCGAGATCGAGCGCGACGGAAAACGCGAGCGGATCGACGTCGAGGGCGTCTTCGTATTCATCGGCTTCAAGCCCGTGGGCCGCTATCTTTTCAAAGAGCACATCGAGCACGACAAGAACGGGTACCTCATCACCGACCAGTACATGCAGACGAGCATTCCCGGCGTCTATGCGGCGGGCGACACCCGCGCGCAGCTCGCGAAGCAGATCACGACCGCGGTCGGCGACGCGACGACCGCCGTGCTGCATGCCGAGCGCTACATCGAGGAGCTCAAGGACATCGAGCGTGTCCTACCGAGCGTCCCGAAGGACGTCGCGGCCCAGAGCGCACGCAGAGCTGAGCTGCTCGTGTTCACGCCGGGCGAGATCGTCCTCCGCGAGGGCGAGCCCGCGGACCGTTTCTACATGGTCATCAAGGGCGAGGCCGAAGCGAGCCAGCGCGGAGCGGACGGCTCGCAGGTCGTCGTCAATCGGTTTGGCCCGGGCGACTACTTCGGAGAGATCGGGCTTCTGAAGGACGCGCCGCGAATCGCGACGGTTCGCGCGAAGACCGCGCTCGAGGTCATGGCGCTCGACAAGGAGACGTTCGGCCGGCTCATGAAAAGCTCGCAGGCGACGGAGACCGAGGTCAGGCGCGTGGCGGAAGAGCGCATACGGACGGCGCGGTCGCGCTGACCCTGGCGGGCCTGCCCGCGAGCCGCTTCACATACGCGACGATGTCGTTCAGGTCGAACGGCTTCTTGACGTAGGTCGCGATCCCTCGTCGCGTGAACTCGCCGAGGTTCTCCGCCGGGCTCGCCGTCTCGAACAGGAACCGGACCGCGCTCGTGCGAGGATCCTGCTGCAGACGGTCGTAGAGCTCGAAGCCGGACATGCCGGGCAGGCGAACGTCGATCACCATCACGTCCGGGGTCACATTCTTCGTCGCCTCGAGCGCTGCGGCGGCTCGAGAACGTGGACGGCCGTGTAGCCCGGCTCGTCCGAGATCGCACCGGCGATCAGCTCGCCCACGACGCGGTCATCCTCGACCACCAGAACGAGCTTGCGTGACTCGCGACCCTCGCTCGGCATGGCATGCCTCCACGCTCCGGCTGGGCAGCATGGGTGCCCGGATCGCAGGTCGTCATCGTTCTGACATGCGGACGATGGAGCATTGCCTCAATGAGCCTCCTCAAAGCGGTCTACGGTGGCAGTCGGCGTGCGCCCAGAATGGGGATGCGGCCGAGCTCGTCGAGTGGCACTGCGTATAGCGAGCGATCGGGTCGGCGCTTGCCCCAGGGAAATCGCTGTCGCGCGCACGAGCGACTGCCCCAGTAAGGAGGTCGAAGGAGACCGATCGTGGCCATCCCGGAGCGAAGTCCCGCGGGCTTCATCGATGTGTTGGACCGCGTCCTGGACAAGGGCATCATCATCGACGGCTGGGGTCGGGTCTCGGTCGCGGGCATCGACCTCATCACTGTGGACGGCTGGGTCGTGGTGGCGTCGATCGACACGTATCTCCGTTATGCCGACGCCCTCGGCCTGCGCGCGACGAGATCGCTTCCCGACGATATCTCGTCGCTTCCTCTCTAGCCGCCGCCCCCCCGACCTATTTGGCTGCCGCTTGCGCGGTGCTGCCGATGTGCCGCTCGGCGCGTCCGAGCGGACTCGCGAGGCGGAACGCGAGCGCGATGAGGAACGTGACCACACCGATCGCCCCATAGACGAGACGGACATCACCGGCGCGCTCGATGATGAGGCCGCCGACGATCGCCCCGATCGGGTTGGCCGACCACGCGAGCACCATCGCGATGCTGATGACGCGGCCGAGCATGTGGTTCGGTACGATCGCCTGCCGGAGCGACCCGGTGTTGATGTTGAACAGGATGCCGAGGCCGGAGGCGAGCGCCCACAAGAGGATCCCCAGCCAGAGCGAGGTCGTGTACGCGAGCGCAAGCGTGAAGAGTCCCGAGAGCATGAGAGCGCCCAGCGCGACGTTCCCGAACGACCAGCGCTTGCGGAGCGGCCCGGCCAGCAGCGAAAGCGCGAACACGCCGACGCCCCCGGCCGCGAAGAGCAGGCCGAGCTCCGAGTCGGCGGCCTTGAGCTCCTGTTTCGCGAAGAGCACGAGCTGGGCGAACACCGTGACGCCGACCAGATTGATCATGGCCATCATCAGCGAGATGTTCCGCAACACGGGGTGGGAGAGGACGTACCGCAGGCCCTCGACGATGTCCTGACGGATGCTGGTCACCCGCCGCTCGAGCGGCACGTTGAAGCTGCGCCCGATGAGCGTCAACGCCAGTGCCGAGACGACGAAGGACGCCGCATCGATGTAGAGCACGGTCTCGAGCGGCACGAGGACGAGCAGCGCACCCGCGGCCAGCGGCCCGAGCACGGTCGCCGCGGCGAAGCTCGCCTGGATGCGTCCGTTCGCCGTGACGAGGTCGTCGCGATCCACGAGGCTCGGGATCGCGCCGAACTGCGCGGTCTCGAAGAAGATGGAGAGGGTCGAGGTCGCGAAGAGGACCGCGAGCACCCACCAGATCGAGAGCGCCCCCAGACCGGCGACGATCGGGACCGAAGCGACCGTGAGCGCGGCGAGCAGGTCGACGGCGACCATCAGCCGCTTGCGGTCGGTCCGATCGGTCCAGGCCCCGATGGCGAGGCCGAAGAGAAGGTGCGGAATGGTGAACATCGCCGCGGCGGCGCCGAGCGCGACCGCCGAGCCGGTCAGCTTGAAGACGATGAGCGGCATGGCGAACTGCGTGACCGACGTACCGAAAGCCGAGACGGTCTCGCCGGTCCAGAACTTCCAGAAGTCGAGCTTCAGTCCGCCGCCTCTCCCGTCGCCGCCTTCTTGTGTCCGCGCCGTCCACGCCCGCCCCGCCGGCCACGCCGGGTGCGCTTGCGCGGTGCCGGAGTCGCGGCGTCGCCCGTGCCCCCAGCCGAAGCAACGGCCGTGCCGGGCAGGGTCAGCGTATCGGTGGGTGGCGGGAGCGCCAGCGGCGGTCGGACCTCGCCGTTGAGGCGGTCGAACTCGCCGAGGACGGTGCGGACTTCGTCGTGATCGTGGTCGATGACGTAGCCGGATTTCTTGCCGTGCTCCTCCGGACGCATCACGCCGCGCTCGACCGCGCGCTTGATCGTCGACTCGAGGCCGTCACCTTCGACGCGCGAGAGGAGCTCCGCGAAGAGCGCCTGGTTCACCCAGTCGATGCGGTCGCCCTTCGCGCGGGTGGACCCGACGAAGTTGAAGAGGTGGACGATCGACGCCGCGGGCTGCCGGGCGTAGACGACGAGCGGATGGCCCTCGGCGAGCCAGCACATCGTGATCTGCCGGCCCTCTCGCTCAACCTGCTCGGTCGCGATCGCCCCCCGCTCCTCCGCGATATTGAAGAGCGTCTCGAGGAGGATTCGGCGCTGGGAGCGGCCGCGCGCGAGGCCGCCGGGCTGGTCCGCCCGCGACAGGGGATCGAGGACCGCCTCGACCGCCGGAATGCGGCGGGTGTCCTTGCTCGTCACCGTGTCGATGCGCCGCAGCACGCGAACGAGATGGAAGATGGTCTCGGCCACGAGCGGCGACGACATGTTCGGCGCCAGCATCTGCTTCGCCTTCGATCGCGCTCGTCCTTCGTGCTTCGCGAGAACGGTGCCCTGCTCGATTCCGGCGTCGATGCGCTGCTCCAGGACACTCGAGGCTTCCTTCTCGGACAGAGGGACGACGCTCGTAACGAAGTCGACGCGGGCCATGGACCGCGCATGAAGCGCGACGAGCTGATCGAGGAGGAGCACGGCGAGCCGGCGTTGCTCTTTCTCGGACTCGGGCGACGCCGTCGGGACGACCGCGGGAACGTGCGGCTCGGTGCGCGCTCGCGCGCGCACACCCCCGCGGCGCACGGCGCGTCGCGGCGGCTCCGCGAGCGCGGGCGGCTTGTCCACCTGCGTGTCGTCGGCACGCAGCGCCTGACGGGTCCAGCGAGCCTGGGGGATGAGGTCCTCGAGGAGGAAGACATCGTCGCGAAGGTACGGCGAGTCGCGGAGCTCGTTCGCGAGGGAGCGGTCACCGGCGATCAGGTATACGTGCTTGTCCTCGTCCTTGATCGCCTTGCAGAGGGCGTTGAGGTCGCGGTCGCCCGAGACGATGAACCAGACCTCGATGTCCGGCCGGTCCTTGTACAGGAGCTTCATCGTGCGGGTGATGAGGACCGCGTCGGAACGCCCCTTGAGAAGCCGCCCACTCATCCGCTGCGCGACCGCGAGGGGCTCGATCCCTGTGAACTCGAGCGCCATGAGCAGCGTGTCGTCCTGCGCCGCGACCTCCGAACCGAAGATCGCCTGCTTCACGCGG
>DASYTL010000015.1:0-43117 GCA_036002305.1 Candidatus Limnocylindria bacterium | reverse complement strand
GAAGCACGAGCGCGGCGAGCCCCTTGGACGCCTTCCCGAGACCTTTTGCCGCGACGCCGCGGGGCGCATCGTCCCGCATCCGGAGCTCGCGAAGACCGTTCTTGAGGGCGCGCAGCGCTACGCCACGGGACGCTACGGCTTCGGGGATCTGGCGAAATGGGCCGCGGCCGAAGGCCACCGCACCCCGCTTGGCCGCGCGCTCACCGACGAGTGGTGGCGGAACGTCCTCGGGAATCCACTGATCGCCGGCTACGTCGGCTACCACCGCAAGCGCGGTGGCACGGAACTGCGCCGCGCCTCATTCGCGGGATTCGTCCCGCTCGATGTCTTTGAACATGTTCAGGAGGTCCGGCAGCTTCGTTCGCGCTTGCCGCGGAGGGCCGCGCAGCGACGGGTTTACGTGCTCACGGGAATCGCGCGCTGCGCGGAGTGTGGTGGACAGGTCACCGCATCGGCCAAGGAACGTCTGCGCTGCCGCCGCGCGGCCCAGCACGACTCGTGCGCCGAGCCATCGGTCCCGGCGGACAGGATCGAACGCCAGATGGGGGCGTTCGTGCATGAGGCACTGAGCCTCTCCCCAGCGCTCCGACCTCGCCTCGCAGCGCTCGTCCGGGCGAAGCTTGGGCAGGGGAAAGACCAGGGCTCCACGGAGCGGCTGCGTGCAGCGATCAAGCGTCTCACCGATGCGTACACGTGGGGAGGCATCGACGAGGCCGACTACCGCGAACGGCTGGCCGCGCTGCGCGAGCAGCTGGGTAAGGCCGATCGTGCGCCGGACGAGCGGCGCGTCATGGCTGCCATTCGCGTCGCGCAAGACTTCGGCCTTGCGTGGGACGAGGCGCGCCCCGAGCGACGTCGGGAAATGCTCGGCTTGCTGTTCGAGTCCGTAACCGTCGGTGGCAAACGACTCGTCGCTGTCAGGCCGCGCGAGGACGTCGCTCCACTTCTGGTAGTGAAGCTTTTACAGTCTGGCGGTCCCGACCGGATTCGAACCGGCGATCTCGTCCTTGACAGGGACGTATGCTAGGCCGCTGCACCACGGGACCGATCCGCGACGAAAGCGCGATCCTCGCGCTCCCCTCGACCAGACCATTCTGCCAGAGCGCGTCTTCATGAAGAAAAAGAGGCGGCGAGTGCGCTTCCTTTCACTCGCCGCCCCGCCGGTGTGGCCAAAAGTGCGCTAACTCGCCGCGAGGAGCCCCTCTCGCCGATTCCTGACGCCAACTCGCATTTCACGCGTGACCTCGTTCGCGATCCGGCTCGTCTTCACGAGACCCACGAGCGTGAGGTCGAGCCCGACCTCACGGAGCTCCGCGTAGCCGAGCCCCCGGTAGAGCTTGTTCGAGGCCACGTAGCACATCTCGTCGTACAGGACCGGCCACTCCACCGAGCGCCGCGAGAAGCAGAACGAGATGAAATCAATCGCGACCTGAGCGATCCGCTCTTCGGGCACCCCTTCCTTCCCCTTCGCCGCTATGGACCGGGGCATCATCGGCAGGTCACCCCTGATGGACAAGCGATCTGTCCACGAACTTCTCCACAGAGTTCTCCACAGGTTCGAATCACGGAATCCACATCGCTATCCACACGCGTGATCGTCATCGCGACCTGTGTCCGCTGAAGCGACGACGCTCCTTCACCTCACGGGCGCTCGCGCGATCGAGCGCGTCGTCACCGAAGCGAGCGCGAATTGCGTCTAACGCGGCATTGAGTCGCGCGTGACGGGCGGCGTCGAACAATCCGAGCTGCTCTCCCGCGCCCAGCCCGGAGACCGAGACGCCGATGAGGCGCACCGGGCTGGTCCGGCCGCCCTCGCGGTCATCCGCGAGCGCGGCACGCAGAAGCTGTCTCGCCACGCGGAAGATCGCGACGTCGTCGCTCGTGGCTTCGGCCAGCGTGCGCTGGCGGGTTCGCGTCTCGAAGGGAGCAACGCGCAGGGTCATGGTGATGGTCCGGCCGCGCAGGGTCTGATCGCGCAATCGTCGACCGACGCCTTCCGCGAGCCGCAGCAACATCGACTCGATCTTCGTGGGGTCGAGCGTGTTCTCGTCGAATGTGTGCGAGTGGCCCACCGACTTCGGCATGTGATCGGTCGCGACCTCACCCTCGTCGATCCCGTTCGCGCGCTCCCAGATATCGGTCCCGTGCTCGCCCAGCCGCGTCTCGAGCACGCTGCGGTCGAACGCCGCCAGCTGGCCGATCGTGGCGAGGCCCCAGCCGGCGAGCACCTCGCGCGTCTTCGGCCCGACCCCCCAGAGGCGCTCGAGGGGGAGCGGTGCGAGAAAGGCCGCCTCGCCCCCGGCCGGCACGATGACCAGGCCATCGGGTTTTCGCAGATCGGAGCCGACTTTTGCACAGAGCTTGTTCGTGGCGACTCCCACCGAGACGACGAGCCCGCAGCGCTCGCGGACCGCGCGCTTGATCTCCTTGGCCATCTCCACCGCCCCACCGAACAGATGCTCGGTCGCGGTGACGTCAAGGAACGCCTCGTCGAGCGAGATCGGCTCGACCAGGGGCGTGCGCTCATCGAAGACGGCCATGACCTGATCGGAGGCTTCGGCGTAACGATCGAAGTTGCCGGGCACGTAAATGCCGGTCGGGCAGAGCCGCCCCGCGATGGCGAGGGGCATCGCCGAGCGGACCCCGAAGGCTCGTGCCTCGTACGAGGCCGCCATCACGACCCCTCGCTCGTTCGGGCCGTCGCCCCCGACGATCACGGGCTTTCCCCGATATTCGGGATGGTCGCGCTGCTCCACCGACGCATAGAAGGCGTCGAGATCGCAGTGGAGGATCGCTCGCGTCATGCGACCCGCACCCCGGTCGTTCTCGCGTCGGGGGCGAGGAACCGCGCAAGGCCCTCGCCTTCGGCGAGCACGGCGCGACGGTCTCCTGGCGAGAGGCGTGCGAACGGACGGACGAGGAGGACGGCTTCGTCTCTCCCGCGAGCGAGCGACCACGTCCCCGCGACGACTCCGTCGAGCAGCACCGTCGCCTCGATGATCCCGTTCTTCGCGTAGATCGCCGGTCGGTAGCGTGGGGCGATGACGCGGTCGCGGTGCTGATAGGCGATGAGCGCCTCGTCGTATCGCGGGAGAAATCTCACGGGTGCGGTCGTCTCGGCCGCGGGACGTGGGGCTCGGGGAAGATCGAACAGCGGGCGCCCCTGCTCGTCGGCGAACCGTCGGAGCGCCGGGGAGAGCCGGTCGAGGACCGGCCGGATTCGCGCGGGTACCTGTCCGGCGAACTTGCTGATGTCAGCGAGGGTCGCCGGTCCGAACGCACCCAGGAAGCGGCGGATCAGATGCGCGATGGCGGCCTCCTCCGGCGGGCGCCTGCCACCGTGGATCCAGTGACGCGCGGCGACGTAGGGCGCGTCGGTCCCGCCGTACTCCCAATGGCCCCCCGGGGGAGCGGACACCAGGTCGGCGTGCGCGCTGACGTACCGCCAGAGGAGCCAGCTGTAGCGCTCGTTGAGGACACCCCCGAGTCGCGCGCGAAGATGGCCGACCACGTCGTCCTTCTGACGGGGCTTCCGCGCGAAGGCCCTCGCGAGCGCGGCCACCTTCTCCGGCTCGACCCCGCGCGCGACCTGGACGCGATTCCACGCCCCGCGCTGGAGATCCTGTGTCGCGACGGCGTACGCGTAGAAGTCGTTCGCGCTGACCAGGTGCAGCGTGCCGCGCATGAGGCGCGCGCGGATCACCGCGTGCTTCTCGATCGCGGACCAGAGCCTCTCGCGCCGGAACCCAGACAGGCGAGACCAGAGGGCCATGTAAGGCGATGGCGACCACTGCGCCTGCAGGGCGGCGAGTCGCTCCACCGCGGCGACGACGTCGAGCCGCGCCCGGACGAGCAGGAGCTGCCGCGCCAGCGTGGCGCGGTTGAGCTCGCGCAACGTGACGACCGGCAGAGCCGCGGCCGCCCTCACGCCCTGACCCCGTGCGTCTTGGACTGCGGCGCGTAGAAGCGGATGAGCCGTTCGCCCTCGTCGACGAGCGCCGCACGGTCGGCGCGGGCCAGCCGCTTGAACGGCCTGAGCTCGAGGATCGCCTCCTTCGGCCGCACCGCGATGGTCCACCGTCCGGCGACGAAGCCGTCAACGAGAAAGGTCGGCCACACCTCGGCGGAGAAGATGACCTGCTTGCGAGACGCCTCGGGGAGGATGCGCGTCCGCTCGGGCGCAGCGTGCCCGAGGATCGCGGCGTCGAATCGTGCGAGGAAGCGAACAGGCGCCGGCGTTTCCGCCTTCGGGCGCGGCGAGCGCGCGAGGTCGAAGAGCTCGCGCCCGCGGTCGTCGGCGAAGGTTCGCAGGTTCTTGATGCGGGCGAGGGCGGCGCGGATCCGCGGTACGCGCACGCTGCTCCAGGTCGCGATGTCCGCGACCGCGGCCGGACCGAAGGCCTCGAGGTGGCGTTTCACCACGAGGTCGTACGCGGCGTCCGCCTTCGGGGCCCTGCGCAGCTTCGCCGGCGGCGCGACGTGCCGCGCGAATTGGCGGTGCTCGAAGCGAGCCCCCGCCGGCTCCCAGATGAGGCCGCTCGTCGCGACCGCCGCCCAGACGAGCCAGTCGCGCAGTCGCTGGTCCCCGATGTCCGGTGCGTGATCGGCGACGTGCACCCGTATCTCCTCGCGGCTCCGCGGCGTCTTGGCGGCGAATCGAAGCACGCGAGCGTGAAGCTCGGCGAGCTCGGCCATCTGGGGACCGCCCGGCGGACGCCACGCGCCGAATCGGCCTTCGAGCGTCGCGAGGGAGGACGCCGGATACTCCCGGGCGCTCACCAGGTGCAGCGTCGCGCGCATCAACGTCGCCTTCACGATGTCCCCGCGGTCGATGGAACGCGTCAGCTGATCGCGCTCGAATCCAGCGACGCGCGACCAGAGCGCGACGTAGGGCGACGGTGCCCACTGCGCCTGCAGGCACGCGAGCCGCTCGACCGCGTGGACGACATCGGCCCGCTCGCGCGTCAGCAGGAACTGGCGCGCGAGCAGAGCGCGATTCAGCTCACGATTGGTGAGCGTTGGAACGCGTGCGGGCATCGTCGCTCGAGGCTAGGACAGTCTGCGAATGACGCCGATCACTTTTCCTTGGATCTGCACGTCCCGGGCGTAGATCGGGGACATCGCTCCGTTCGCGGGCTGCAGGCGGATGCGGTCCCTCTCCTTGTAGAAGCGCTTCAGCGTCGCGACGTTGTCCTCGAGCAGGGCAACGACGATATCGCCATCGCGGGCGGTGCTCTGCTCCTGCACGACGACGAAGTCGCCGTCGTCGATGTGGTCGTCGATCATCGACTTGCCTCGCACTCGCAGCACGTACGTCTCGCGGCCGCGACCCGCGGCGAGCTCGCTCGGCAGACCGATGAACTCGGAACGGTCCTCGTAGGCGTGGATCGGTTGCCCAGCGGCGATCTCGCCCACGATCGGAGCCTGCACCACGCGCCCGCCGACCATCCCTGGCAGGCTGAGCGCGCGCGAGCGCGTCGCCTCCTTCTGCAGGCGGCCTTCTTTCTCGAGCTTGGTGAGGTGATGGTGGACAGCCGACGTGGAGGCGAGCCCAACGGCCTCCGCGATCTCGCGAACGCTCGGCGGGTAACCCCGCTCTGAGACGGCCTCGCGGATGAACGCCAGAATGCGGTCCGCCCGTTGCTGGTCTTGCTTCGTCACGCCTGTGGGGCAGGCTAACCGAACGGATGTTCAGTTGTCAAGGGGCGCCCGTATTCTCCGCCGGTGCCGCTCGACCCGGCGATCCTCCGCGATAACTTCCTCGACTACGGCGCGCGAACGTTTTGGGCGCTCGTCGTCGCGGTCGTTGCGCTCCTCCTCGCTCGCGCGGTGCGGGCGACGACGATGCGGGCCCTCGCGCGCAGCCGCGCCCAGGCGAACGTCACCATCCTTCTCGGGAACCTCGCGCAGCTTGGCGTCATCCTCTTCGCCGCGCTCGGGATCCTCGCGATCTACACACGCGACGCCTTCGGCTGGATCCTGACGTCTTTCAGCGTCGTGGGGCTCGTCATCGGGCTATCGCTGCAGGACATTCTGAAGAACTTTTTTGCTGGCGTGTGGGTCCTGGTCGAGCGGCCATTCCGGATCGGCGACACGATCGAGGTCACCGGATACACCGGCATCGTCGAGGAGATCTCGTTCCGCACGACGCAGCTGCGCACGGCGGACGGCCGCGAGGTCGTCGTGCCGAACGGCACCTTCATGATCTTGCCTGTCGTCAATCTCACTCGCTTCCCGACGCGACGGGCCCAGGTGTGGCTCGTCCTTTCGGCCGACGAGCCGGCCGTGACCGCCGAACCCGTGCGGGCGGCTCTCGCCAAGGCCGAAGGCGTCTCGCCAGAGCCACCGCCCTCGGTCGAGCTGCGCAGCGTCGCCGAAGGCAAGGCGCGTTACCTGGTCACGTTCTGGGCCGCGAATCGCGATGCGGCCCTCGCGCGGGCCATCGCCGCGTTGCGGGCACGCTTCCCGCAGGGAGAGGTGCGCAGTGAGTAACCGGATACGCGCCCCGAAGGACATGAATGAGGTCGTCGACCTCATCCGTCGCCTCCCGACCTATATCCGCCTGGTCTGGGCGCTGCTGCGCGACGGCCGCGTCCCGCCGCAGCAGAAGCTCATCCTCGCGGGCATCGGCGCGTATCTCGTCTTCCCGGTGGACCTGATCCCCGACTTCGTCCCCGTTCTCGGCCAGCTCGACGACCTCGCGGTCGTGCTTCTGGGCCTCGACCTCTTCATCCGCAGCGCCCCATCCAAGATCGTCGACGAGCACATGGCGAAGATCGCGCAGGACAAGGATCAGCTCCGTCGCGATATCGCCAGCGCCGAACGCCTGCTCGGAAACCGGTTCGGCGAGGTCCGCGATACTGTGGAGCGCATCCGCAAGAGCGATCGCAAGACCCGCGATCGCAAGAGGGGGACCGAATGAGCGACCGTGACTCCGGGCCGGGCCTCTTTGGTGTCATGGAGGCGCTGCTCGCGATCATCGGCGCGCTCACGGTGATGGGCGTCCTGGCCGTCGCGGCGTCGGTGCTCGCGTGGGAGATGGAGCTGCGGCGCAGCGAGCAGGAGACGTCCCTGGACGAGGCGTCCGCCTCCTCCTAACCTCCGCGCCGCGCGATGCGCGTGATTCTCAAGAGCGAGGTACGCGGCCTGGGCCGCCCCGGTGACGTGAAGGACGTCGCCGACGGCTACGCGCGCAACTACCTGTTGCCGAAGGGCCTCGCCATCGAGGCGACCGGCGGCGAGCTGAAGCATCTTGCCCAGGAGCGCAACGCGGCGAAGGCGAAGAAGGACCGCGCGCATGAGGATGCGGAGGAGCTCGCGAAGCGGCTGCACGACGTGACGCTTGTGTTCAAGCTCAAGGCGGGCGACCAGGGGAAAACGTTCGGCAGCGTGACCGCGAAGGAAGTGGCCGAGGCGCTCGGCAGGGAAGTGAAGGCTGACATCGACAAGACGAAGATCGTCCTGCACGAGCCGCTCCGGTCGCTCGGGATCCACAAGGTCGAAGTCCGAATCCTGGCCGATGTGCGCGCGGACGTGACCGTGGCGATCGAGCCGGCTTAGGTCCCCTCGCGCGTTTCGCCAAGGTCGCGAAAGCGCGTGAGCTCGGACTGGAAGTGCAGGTCGAAGTCACCGGTCGGACCGTTGCGATGCTTCGCGAGCTTCAGGCGGACGACGCCTTCCTCACGGTCCTTCCGGTCCTTCTGCCACAGGAAGAGCACGAGGTCGGCGTCGGCCTCGATGCTGCCGCTCTCGCGAAGATCCGAAAGCATCGGCTCCGTCCCCCGCTGCTCGATCTGACGCGAGAGCTGCGAGAGCGCGATGACCGGGACCTCGAGCTCGCGCGCGATGGCCTTGAGGCCGCGCGTGATGCGCGCCACCTCGAGCACCCGGCTCTCGTCGTCATCGGCGCCCTCGATGAGCTGCAGGTAGTCGATCACCACGAGGTCGAGCCCGCGCTCGGCCTGCAGCCGTCGTGACTTCGCGAGGATGTCGGTCACCGTGAGCCGGCTCGATTCCTCGACGAAGATCGGCGCCTGCTGCAGCTCGCTCGAGGCCGCGGAGATTGCCGTGAACTCCTGCGTCGAGAGCCGTCCACGGCGCATGCGGTTGCCGTCGATCTCGGCGAGCATCGAGACGAGCCGCTGGACGACCTGCATCTCGCTCATCTCCATGGAGAACACCGCACACGTCTTGTGCTGCGCGACGGCCGCATGCTCGACGACGTTGAGCGCGAGACTCGTCTTTCCGAGGCCCGGGCGACCCGCGATGATGATGAGATCGGATGGCTGCAGCCCGCCGGTCTTCTTGTCGACCGACTCGATCCCCGTGCGGATCCCGATGCGCAGGTCGCCGCGCGCGTCGATCTGCTCCGCGTAGCGGCGGAGCGCGACCTCGAGCGGAACGATGTCGCGGTGGAGCGTTGACTCGCTCACCGCGAAGAGCAGCTCCTGCGCGTCGGCCACCGCGGCGGCCGCCTGATCACGCGTGAGCGCGAGGCGCGCGATCTCATTCGCCGTGCCGATGAGACGACGGAGGAGCGCGGTGCGCTCGACGATCTGCGCGTAGGTTTCGGCGTGGGCGACGGTCGGGACGTTCTGCATCAGGCCGACGAGGAACTGCGCACCGCCGACGGCCTCGAGCTCGTCGTGCGCCGCGAGCTCCGACTGGACGGTCGCGAAGCCGACCTGCTCGCTGCGCTCGGCGACCCTGGCGATCGCCGCGAGCACGATGCGGTGCTGCTCGCGCGAGAGGTCTGGCGGCGCGAGCCGCCCGCGCGCCACCTGGTTGTAGAGGGCGCCGTCCATGAGCATCGCGCCGAGTAGCGAGGCCTCGGCCTCCGGCTTCTCCGGCGGCGGCTTGATCCCGCGATCGACTTGCAGCGTCATGCCGGTGGCCCGCTGCCTTCGGCGGCCTTCGAGAAGAACCGCGCCTGCTCGCTCTCGAAGAGGAGCTGGAAGCCGCCGGTCGGCCCGTTGCGGTTCTTGGCGACGCTGCCGTTGATGAGCCGCGGCGCACCCGGAGGCGTCTCCTCGCGGTCGCGCCAGAGCATGACCACGATGTCGCTGTCCTGCTCGATCGTGCCCCCTTCGCGAAGCGTCGAGAGCTTCGGCTCGCCGCCCGAGTCGCCCGCCGCGCGCGACAGCTGCGAGAGCCCGATGACGACGACCCCGAGCTCGCGCGCGAGGGACTTGAGATTGCGCGTGATGGTCGCGATCTCCTGGACGCGGTTCTCGTCGTCCTCGCCGGTGCGGATGAGCTGGATGTAGTCGACGATGATCACCTCGATCTTCTCGTGCGAGATCGCGCGGCGGGCTTTGGTGCGCAGCTCCATGATCGAGATGCCGGGCGTGTCGTCGATGAGGATCGGCAGTCCGTGCAAGGCCGCCGCCGCGTCGGTGTCGATGATGTTCCCGGTCCGCAGCGCGAGCAGGTCCATGCGCGAGTTGAGGGCGAGGTAGCGCGAGACGATCTGCTTCGCGTCCATCTCGAGCGAGAACAGCAGCACCGGGCGGCCGCGCCGCGCGACGTTGAAGCTGATCGCGAGGGCGAGGCTCGTCTTACCGACCGACGGCCGCGCGGCGAGTACGACGAGGTCGCCGGTCGTGAAGCCCTCGGTGTAGTAGTCGATCTCGCGGAATCCCGAGGGGATGCCGCTCACCTCGAAGGGTCGCTCCATGCGGTCGGTGAGGTGCTCGTAGTTCGACTGGAGCGTGGCGGTGATGTGGCGCAGCTGCGCGTTCGCCGATTCGTCGCGAAGCGCGAAGAGACGCTGCTCGGCGCGGTCGAGCGCCATCGGGATATCCGTCGGCTCGTCGTATGCGTCCGCCGCGATGGCGGTCGCGGCGCCGAGGAGACGGCGCAGGATCGCGCGGTCGCGCACGACGTGCGCGTGCCGCTCGATCTCCACCGCCGTGGGCACCGCGTCGGTGAGCGCGCGCAGGTACGCCTGGCCGCCGGCGCGATCCAGCTCCTCGCGCCGCGCGAGCTCGACCTGGATGGTGAGCGGGTCGATCCGCTCGCGCCGCTCGAGGAGAGCCTGCGCCGCGTCGTAGATGCGCTGGTTCCGCGGGAGGTAGAAGTCATCGACGCGCAGGAGATCCGCGACCTTGAAGATCGCGTCCCGGTCGATGAGCAGGCTGCCGAGGACCTGTTGCTCGGCGGCCCCGTCGAAGGGGACCTGCCGGTTCGCCGCGGCGCGCGTCTCCAGCGTCACGGGCGATAGTCTAGAACAGGCGTTCTAACGTCCAGGAGAGCCCCCTCCGTCCGCCAGCTGACCCGCGGCGGAAGCGCTCGCCGGGCGACGAGACGCTAGCGTCGACGGGGCGCTCAGGGAACGTGCCTTGTCCACCAAGTGGCCCACCGACTTGTCCACATCGCTGTTGAAAGGAGCGGCCGCGAATTGCGAGTCCTGGTCACGGGCGGGGCGGGCTTCCTCGGGAGTCACGTCGTCGACGCGCTGCTGGCGCGCGGCGACAAGGTCCTCGTCGTCGACGATCTCTCGACCGGCGATCGCGCGAATCTCGATAAGCGAGCCGACCTGCGGGCGGCCGACATCAGCGACTCCGCCGCGCTGGAGCGCGCGCTGGGCGGGGAGAACTGGCAAGCAGTGGTGCATTGCGCCGCGAAGACGAAGGTCGTCGAGTCGATGGAGAAGGAGGAGCTCTACGAGCGCGTCATCGTCGAAGGCACCTACAACGTGCTCGAGCTGTCGCGGCAGGCAGGCTCCTCGATGTTCGTGAACATTTCGACCGGCGGGGCGATTTACGGCGAAACGCCGGTCTGCGCGGACGAGGAGGTCCCGGTAGACCCGCAGTCGAACTACGGACGCTTCAAGGCGAGGGCCGAAAAGCTCGTCGACTCATCGAGGCTCCGGTCGATCTCGCTCCGCCTCGCCAACATCTACGGGCCGCGGCAGCGCACGGACCTCGAAGGCGGCGTGATCGCGATCTTCATCGGCTGCTGGAAGCGCGGCGAGCCGATCACCGTCTTCGGCGATGGCAGCTACGAGCGCGATTACGTCTACGTCGCCGATGTCGTCGAGGCGATCATGGCCGCAATCTCCGGCGAGCACACAGGCACCTTCAACATCGGCACCGGGGTAGCGACGAGCGTGAACGAGCTCGTGGCCGGGCTTACTACGGTCCTCGGGGCGCCCCCGGGCATTCGGAAGGCGCCTCCGCGCCCGGGCGAGGTGCTCCGCGGATGCGTCGACCCGGGGAGGGCTCTCCGCGCCGGGCTCTGGCGACCGAGGACGAAGCTCCGGGACGGGCTCCGGCTGACGGCCGAAGCCGAGAAGGCGCTTGACCGCCCGGCATAGGATTCCGCGCGGGGAGCGGTCGTATGGCGATGGCGTTGACCGACAAGACGCTTACCTGCCGCGAATGCGGGAACACCTTCGTGTGGACCGCCGGCGAGCAGGAGTTCTACGCGCAGAAGGGTCTGCTCCACGAGCCGCAGCGGTGCCCCGATTGCCGTCGCCGCGCGAAGGCCGAGCGCGCCGCGACAAGAGCGCAGAACATGCATGAGATCGTCTGCAGCAACTGCGGCCGTCCTGGGCAGGTGCCGTTCGCGCCGCGGACCGATCGCCCGGTGTACTGTTCCGATTGCTTCGAATCGCGCCGGACGGCGCCGCGTCCGATGTCGCCGAACTAGCCGACCGGCCTCTTTCCTGCACGGTCACCTCCCGTGAGACGGTTCGTCCTCGGCTTCATCTTGGGCGGCGCGACGATCATCGGCGTCCTCGTGGCGATCGGACATTTCTTGGGCGTGGCCGATCCGCTGGAGAAGGCCGATGCCATCGTCGCGATCTCGGGGGACACCGGTGCGCGCGCGGAGACCGCGATCGCGCTGTGGAAGCAGGGCTACGCCCCCGTCCTCATCTTCTCGGGTGGTTCGCGCGACCCGCGATCGGTCGCGTCGGCCGAGCTCATGAAGCGCGCGGCGGTCGCCGCGGGCGTGCCCGCCAACGCGATCGTGGTGGAAGGGTCCTCGGCAACCACCGAGGAGAACGCCCTCCGCGTCGCCGAGCTGATGACCGTGCGCGGCCTCAAGTCGGCGATCCTGGTGACGAGCCCCTACCACCAGCGAAGGGCCGCGCTCCTCTTCGGGCCGGAGTTCGATCGCGCCGGGCTCTCGTTCCGCAACCGTCCCGCGGACGATCCCGACTGGGACGCGAACCTGTGGTGGACGCGCGACCCGTCACGCACGCTCACGCTCGTGGAGCTCGTAAAGCTCGGTGCTCTGGTCGCGGGGGAGCGCCCGGGCTAGCATCGTTCTACGTGCCCGTGACCGCCATCGTCGGTGCTCAGTGGGGCGACGAGGGCAAAGGCAAGATCACCGACCTCCTGGCGCAGGAGGCGGACTTGGTCATCCGATTCCAGGGCGGCAACAACGCCGGGCACACCGTCGTGAATGAGCACGGCACCTTCAAGCTCCATCTCGTGCCGAGCGGCATCTTCAATCCACGTGCGCTGTGCGTGCTCGGCCCGGGCTGCGTCGTCGACCTCGCCTTCCTGTGCCGCGAGCTCGAGCAGCTCGAGCGGAGCGGCATCTCCGCCGCGAACCTGCGCGTCTCGGATCGGGCGCATCTCCTGATGCCGTGGCACGTCGCGCTCGACCGGCTCGACGAGCGAGAGCGCGGGCGCCGCAAGCTCGGAACCACCGGGATGGGCGTGGGGCCCGCCTATTCGGACAAGGTCGGACGCCATGGGCTGCAGGCGTACGAGGTCAAGGACGAGCGGCGTTTCCGCGAGCGCGTCCGGCGCGAGCTCGAGACCAAGAACGCGATCCTCGAGCGCTTCGGCGACGCCCCGCTCGACCCGGACGACGTGTCCGACGGCGTGCTCGCCGCCGCCGCGACGCTCGGCGACCGCATCGTCGACACCCTTCCGCTGGTCGAGTCGGCGCTCGCCCGCGACGCCGCGATCCTCCTCGAGGGCCAGCTGGGGGCGATGCGCGATCTGGACTGGGGCAT
Source organism: Candidatus Limnocylindria bacterium (assembly GCA_036002305.1). Classification (GTDB taxonomy): domain Bacteria; phylum Chloroflexota; class Limnocylindria; order P2-11E; family P2-11E; genus 3-1-20CM-2-70-9. The sequence continues at coordinate 30,144 of DASYTL010000015.1, read as the reverse complement.
CTATCCCTATGTCACGAGCTCGAACCCCCTCGCCGGAGGCGCGTCCGTCGGCGCCGGCATCCCGCCGCGGAAGATCACGCGCGTGATCGGCGTCGTAAAGGCGTACTCCACGGCGGTCGGCGAGGGCCCGTTTCCGACGGAGCTCCACGGCGATGAGGCAAGCGCGCTGCGCGAGCGGGCGCATGAATACGGCGCCACGACCGGCCGGCCGCGGCGCGTCGGCTGGTTCGACGCGGTCGCGGCTCGGCACGCGCACCGGCTGAACGCCTTCACCGAGCTCGCGGTGACCAAGCTCGACGTGCTCGACGTCTACGAGCGGATCCCGTTCTGCGTCAGCTACGAGCTCGACGGCAAGCGTACGTGCGACATGCCGACGACGAACGCGCTGGTAAGAGCGCGGCCGTGCTACGAAACGCTCGCGGGATGGTCGACGTCGATCGCCCACGTCGCCGACCGGCATTCCCTGCCGGCGGATGCGCGCGCGTACCTCGCGCGCATCGAGGAGACCGTCGGCGCGCCGATCGGCATGGTCGGTGTGGGCCCCGAGCGCACCGCGACGCTCCTCTAACATCGCGATCGCATGAGTCTCGTCGACATCGCCTTCCCCTATCGGCGGAAGCGGTCGTTCGGCGCGGCGTCGTTCGCGCTGACGTTCCTCGTGCTGCTCTTCGAGGTCGAGGCGCTCGTTTTCGTGGGCGTCGTCCTCGTCGCGCGTCAGCTCCAGATGTGGTGGGACCTGCAGCATCTGGTCTTCCCCGTCGCGTGCCTCATCAGCCTCTCGGCGACGGCCGTGTTCTGGTGGCGCGCCAGGGCCTGGAGCAAAGAGCGCATCGCAACACTGAACGCCTGGGCCCGGGGCGGGACGACCTTCGGGCAACAGCTCGCGCAAAAGCGCGACCGCTAGCAAGCACTCGCTCGCTGGTCCCAGTACCGGTCCAACCTCCGCTTCCAGAGCTCCGTCTCACGGCTCACGCACCCATAGGGCACGGGCACGAACATCTGACACGGCCGGGACTCACCCGAACGGGTGAGACCGGACCCCGTCGCCACGGATCTCCCCTGTTCTGGCGATGCCGGGTCGATGTGCGCCATCGATAGTCCCGGCAGTGACGGATTCGGCCGGCACGAACGGCCGAAGGTCCGGGAGGAACAAGGATGTCGCTTCGGCCGCTGATCGCGTTTCTCATCGCGATGAACATCCTCGTCTGGGGCGCGCTCTTCGCTTTCGAGGCCTTCGTGGCGGGTGAGGCGAGCGCCACCGCTACGGCAACGGCCACCGAGACCCAGAGCAGCTCCCGCTAGCCGCGGCTCTCGCCGGGGCGGTCCCGGTCGATACACTTGCCCGGGTGAGGGCGGTGTCTTGACCCGGGAGGACAAGTTCGCCAAAGAAGGTCTCACCTTCGACGACGTCCTCCTTATCCCGGCCCGCAGCGACATCCTTCCGACACAGGTCTCGACCGAAACGCGCCTTACGAACGAGATCCGCCTCGACGTCCCGATCCTCTCGGCCGCCATGGACACGGTCACCGACGCGCGCCTCGCGATCGCCCTGGGGAGGCTCGGCGGCCTCGGCGTGATCCACCGCAACTTCTCGCTCGCCGAGCAGGTTGAACAGGTCCGCCGCGCCAAGGATGCCGACGTCCTCGTGGGCGCGGCCGTGGGGGTCGCGGGCGACGCGGATGAGCGCGCGTCCGCGCTCGTCGCCGCCGGGGCGGACGTCATCGTCGTCGACACCGCGCACGGGCACTCGGCGGCGGCCGTCCGGATGGTCGAGAAGGTGAAGGCCCGGCACAGAGTGCAGGTCGTCGCCGGCAACGTGGCCACGGCCGAGGGCACCGAGGAGCTCATCGCCGCCGGAGCCGACTGCGTCAAGGTGGGCATGGGCCCCGGGGCCATCTGCACGACCCGGATCGTCGCGGGGGCGGGGATGCCACAGATCACGGCGATCTTCGACTGCGCCGAGGTGGCGGATCGGGCGCGGATCCCGGTCTGCGCGGACGGCGGCATCCAGCAGTCCGGCGACATCGCGAAGGCCATCGGCGCCGGCGCCTCGACGGTCATGCTCGGCAGCCTCCTCGCCGGCTGCGACGAGGCGCCCGGCGAGCTCGTCGACACGGAGGATGGGACGTTCAAGTCCTATCGCGGCATGGGATCGCTCGGTGCGATGGAGGCACGGAGGTCGCGCGACCGCTACGGGCAGGCCGACGTCGGCGAGTTCAGCAAGCTGGTCCCGGAAGGTGTCGAGGGACGGGTGCGCGCGGAGGGCCCGCTCGCGCCGCTCGTGCACCAGCTCGTCGGCGGACTGCGCGCGGGCATGGGTTACGTCGGCGCGTCGACCATCGACGAGCTCCGCGCGAAGGCGCGCTTCGTGCGGATCTCTGGCGCGGGCCTTCGTGAATCGCATCCACACGACATCCGCATCACCGCCGAAGCTCCCAACTACCGGGTCCGGGCTTAGCGATGAGCCGTCCACAGACCGATCGCCCCCACACCGGGGCGGGCACCGGCCCGTCCGCCCGCGCGACGATCGCGATCCTCGACTTCGGCTCGCAGTACACACAGCTCATCGCGCGTCGCGTGCGCGAATCGCGCGTGTACTGCGAGATCTTTCCGCACGACGTGACCCCGGAGGGGCTCCGCGCGCGCAACGTGATCGGCGTGATCCTCTCCGGTGGGCCCGCGAGCGTGTACGAGCCGGGGGCGCCCGGCATCAACCCTTCGATCCTCGCCGGCGGCATGCCGGTCCTTGGGATCTGCTACGGGATGCAGCTCATGGCGCATGTCCTTGGCGGCGACGTCGTCGCCGAGGGCAAGCGCGAGTACGGACCGGCGACGGTCGAGATCGCCGAGCACTCCGGGATCTTCGAGGGCCTCGGCGCCACGGAGCGAGCGTGGGTAAGTCACGGCGACACCGTCCGCCGTCCGCCGCCCGGCTTTGTGACGATCGCCCGGACCGAGGCCGTTCCCGTCGCGGCGATGAGCGATGAGAACGCGCGCTTCGCCGTCCAGTTCCATCCCGAGGTCGCGCACACCCCGCACGGGGCAGAGATCATTCGCAATTTCCTCTATCGCGTGTGCGGCGCGACCGGCGATTGGACCCCGGCGGCGTTCGTTGAGGAGGCGGTCAACGAGCTCCGTGCGCGCATCGGGGAGCGACACGCGATCTGCGCGCTCTCTGGCGGCGTCGACTCCGCGGTCGCCGCCGCGCTTGTGGCGCGGGCGATCGGCGATCGGCTCACGTGCGTGTTCGTCGACACCGGCCTCCTGCGCGCGAACGAGGCAGAGGAGGTCGTGTCCACATTTGGGCCGCGTCTCCGGCTCATCCACCTCGATGCCGCCGAACGCTTCCTCGGCAAGCTCGCGGGCGTCGATGACCCTGAGCGGAAGCGCGCGATCATCGGCGAGGAGTTCGTCCGCTGCTTCGAGGAGCAGGCCGCGCGCGCGGGACGCGTCGATCTTCTCGTGCAGGGGACGATCTATCCGGATGTCATCGAGTCGCGTTCCCGCGAGAGCAAGACGTCGGCGCGGATCAAGACGCACCACAACGTCGGCGGGCTCCCCGAGGTCATGGCCCTCGAGGTCGTCGAGCCCCTCCGTCGTATCTTCAAGGATGAGGTCCGGCGCGTCGGCGCCGAGCTCGGGATTCCCGAGGACATCCTCTGGCGGCATCCCTTCCCGGGTCCCGGGCTCGCGGTCCGTGTCGTCGGCCCGGTCGACCGCGAGAAGCTCGACACGCTGCGCCGCGCCGACGCGGTCTTCATCGAGGAGCTGCGCGCGGCCGACCTCTATCGATCGGTGGCGCAGGCCTTCGCGGTTTTCACGCCGGTGCGGAGCGTCGGAGTGCAAGGCGACTTTCGCACCTACGGATCTCTCGTGGCGCTGCGCGCGGTCACGACCGAGGACTTCATGACCGCCGACTGGGCGCGCCTGCCCTACGACCTGCTCGAGCGCGTCTCGGCGCGCATCGTCAACGAGGTGCCGGGCGTGAACCGCGTGGTGTACGACGTGTCGTCGAAGCCGCCGGCGACCATCGAGTGGGAATGAAAGGCATCCTCGGCGGCGAGTCCGTCTACAAAGTCCTGAAGGAGCAGCGCAGCCGCCGCAGTCCGAGGCGCTCGCCAGGCGCGCCCGGCATCAACTGTCTCGTGCTGGGCGGGGGCGGGCGCGAGTACGCGATCGCGTGGCGTCTCGCGAACTGCGGCAGCGTCGCGACGATCGACGTCGTGCCCGGCAACGCCGGTCTCGTGCTCTTCACGCGCGTGATCGACCAGCGCCCGGACGACATCCCCTGGCTCGAGGAGCACGTGCTCGCATCGTTCATCGACCTCGCGATCGTCGGTCCCGACGACCTCGTCGCCGCCGGGATGGGCGACGTCCTGCGGCGCTCGGGCATCGCCGTCGTGGCCGCCTCGCGCGAGGCCTCGAAAGTGGAGTGGTCGAAGTCGTTCGCCAAGGAGCTCATGGACGAGGCGGGCGTGCCGACGGCGAAGTGGGAGTCCTTCGCCGACGCGGCCGCCGCGCGCGAGGCCCTTCTGCGCTGGGACGCGCCGCTCGTGGTGAAGGCCGACGGCCTCGCGCTGGGCAAAGGCGTGACCGTCGTGCAGACGCTCGAGGATGCGGTCGAGGCCCTCGCGACTCCGCCCGCCAACAGCGGGCGCGTGCTCCTCGAGGAGCGGCTCGTCGGCGACGAGGTCTCGCTGCAGGCGCTCGTCGACGGCGAGACGGTGGTCGCCCTTCCGCCCGCGCGCGACTACAAGCGCGCGCGCGACGGCGAGACCGGCCCGAACACCGGCGGCGTGGGGGCGTTCTCGCCGACCGCGGTCCTCCCTGACGACCAAGCGCAGGCGGTCGCGGAGGAGGTCATCGCCCCCGTCGCGAAGGTGCTGGTGAAGCGGGGCACGCCCTATCGCGGGGTCCTCTACGCCGGGCTCATGAAGACCGGTCGCGGGTGGCGCGTGCTCGAATACAACGCGCGGTTCGGAGACCCTGAGGCGGAGGTCACCCTGCCGCGAATCGAGGGCGACTTCGCCAAGCTCATGATCGCCCTCGGCGAAGGTCGCCTCGCGCAGTACGTCGCCGAGCAGCCGCTCACGTTCAGCAAGCGCGCGTTCGTCGACGTCGTGCTCTGCGCCGAGAACTACCCCGGTACGCCGAAGACCGGCATGACCATCGAAGGGCTCGATCGCTTGCCCGAGGGGGCGTTCGCCTTTCACGGTGGCACACGGCGCGACGCGGCGGGCAACGTCACGGTCAGCGGCGGTCGCGTCGTGCACGTCGTGGGAAGCGGAGAGAGCGTCGCGCAGGCGCGCGACCTCGCGTATGTCGGCGCCGATCGTGTGTTGTTCGAGGGCAAGTTCTATCGTTCGGACATCGCGCGGCAGGAGGTGGCGGTCGCGTGACCGTTCGCGTCGCGATCGTGACGGGCTCCTCGTCCGACGCGGAGACGATGCACGTCGCCGCGCAGACGCTCGAGGGCCTCGGCGTCGAGACCGAGACCCGCGTGCTCTCCGCGCACCGCACGCCGGATGCGCTGCGCGAGTGGGTCGCGTCGCTCGAGCTTCGTGAAGTCCGCGTGATCATCTGCGGTGCCGGCGGCGCGGCGCATCTCGCCGGGGCGGTGGCGGCGCTCACGACGATCCCGGTCATCGGTGTACCGCTGGTCGCGCCGAACGCGATTGCCGGCGGCCTTGACGCGCTCCTCTCCACGGTGCAGATGCCGCGCGGCGTGCCGGTCGCGACCGTCGCGGTCGGCGAGGCCGGCGCGGCGAATGCCGGCATCCTTGCCGCCGAGATCCTCGCCACCGCGGACACCGAGCTCGCCGGTCGGGTGCGCCGCCTGCGCGAAGGAATGGCGGCCAAGGTGCTCGCCGGGTGATCGACGCCCAGACGCGCGCCTCGGGTCCTGTCCCGGGGTCGGGGGGTCGCGCGCTCGCGCACCCTCCCCGTCCTCCGTTTGCGCAGACGACCGTGCCCGCATTGCCGGACGGGGCCCCCGGGGGCCCGCGCGTCGCCCGCACCCCCCGCTCCCCCGTGCCACCCGAGGCGCGCGTCCGGTGACGATCACCAGCCGTTTCGACACCGTCTCGCCGCTCGACTCCCGCTTCTACGGCGGCGACCCCGCGCTGTACAAGGCGCTACACCCGTATCTCTCGGCAGCGGGGGCGATCAAGTACATGGCGCGCGTCGAGGGCGCGCTCGCCCTGGCCCTCTCCGACCTGGGCATCTGCGACAAGGAGGTGGCGAACGCCATCGCCAGCGCGGCCGACCGCATCACCGCGGCGGAGGTCGCGGAGGAGGAGGCTCGCACGCGCCATGACGTCCGTGCGCTGGTCAACGTCATCCGCGCGCAGGTGCCCGATGAGGCGAAGCGCTTCGTGCATCTCGGCGCGACCAGCTACGACATCGTGGACACGGCGAACGCGCTGCGCTACCGCGAGTGCGTCGACCGCGTCATCGTCCCGACGATCGCCGCGCTGATCGCGAAGTGCATAAGCATCGCGGAGGCTGAGGCCGACACCGCACAGATCGGCAGGACGCACGGGCGGCACGCCGAGCCGGTGACCTTCGGCTTCGCGATCGCCGAGTACGTCTCGCGCCTGGGTGACCGGCTCGAGCAGCTGCGCCTCGCGGCGCGGCGTCTCCCGGGCAAGCTCTCCGGGGCGGTCGGCGCCTACAACGCGCTCGCCCTTCTGGCGCCGGATCCCCGCGCGCTCGAGAAGCGCTTTCTGACGAGCATGTCGCTCCACCCCGCGCCGGTGTCGACCCAGATCGTGCCGCCCGAGGGGTGGACCGATCTCGCGCACGCCTGCGTGAGCGCGCTGGGGGTGATGGCGAACCTCGCCGACGACCTGCGCCAGCTCCAGCGCAGCGAGATCGGCGAGGTCGCCGAGTCCTTCGCCGCCGAGCAGGTCGGCTCCTCGACGATGCCGCACAAGCGCAACCCGGTCTCCTTCGAGAACGTAAAGTCGATCTGGAAGGCAATCGCGCCGCGGATGCTGACGACGTACATGGACCAGATCAGCGAGCACCAGCGCGATCTCACGAACTCGGCGTCGCAGCGCTTCCTCGGCGAGATCCTCGCCGCGACGACCTACGCCGCTGGGCGACTCGCCTCGTCGCTCGATGGGATGCGCGTCGACCGCGAGCGCCTCAAGGCGAATCTGGCGAGCTCGCGCGGCGCGATCGCCGCCGAGCCGCTCTACGTTCTGCTCTCGAAGTACGGCCATCCCGATGCGCATGAAGCCGTACGCCGGCTGACGCTCGAGGCCGAGCGCGGCTCGCGCACGCTGCTCGAGGTGGCGACCCTCGACACGGACCTGCGCGAATACCTGAGGAAGTTCACCCCCGACGAGCGGCGGATCCTCGAGCGGCCTGAGGAATACCGCGGGCTCGCGGCCGATGTCGCGCGCGACATCGCCGGCGCCTGGCGCGAGCGCCTCAAGGGAATCCTGCCCGAGTGAGCGTGCTGCTCGAGTCACGCGTCACCGGCGCGAGCCTCTATCGCCGGGGCAAGGTCCGCGACCTGTACGAGGCGGGCGGCGACAAGCTGGTCATCGTCGCGAGCGACAGGCTTTCGGCGTTCGACGTCGTCCTCCCCACGCCGATTCCCGACAAGGGAAAGGTGCTCACACAGCTTTCGAACTTCTGGTTCCGCAAGACCGAGAAGATCGTTCCGAACCACCTCATCGCGACGGACCTGCGCCGCTTTCCGAAGGCCTTCCGCGACGCGCGTTCGATCGCCGGGCGCGCGGTTCTGGTGGCGTACTGCGAGCGCATCGACATCGAGTGCGTCGCGCGCGGCTACATCTCGGGGTCCGCCTGGACCGAGTACAAAGCGCTCGGAACCGTGGCCGGCGAGCAGATGCCGAGGGCGCTCATCGAGTCGGAGCAGCTTCCGGAGCCGATCTTCACCCCGGCAACCAAGGTGGAGAGCGGACATGACCAGAACATCTCGCGGGCTCAGCTCGCCGGAATGATCGGGACGGAGCTCGCGCGCGAGCTCGAGCGCCTCACGCTCGAGCTCTATCGCTTCGCCCACGACTTCGCGGCAGCGAAGGGCCTGATCCTGGCCGATACGAAGTTCGAGTTCGGCATGCACGACGGCCACCTCACGCTCATCGACGAGATCCTCACGCCGGACTCCTCGCGCTACTGGGACGCCGAGGTCTACAAGCCGGGGAGCTCGCCGGCGTCGTTCGACAAGCAGTACGTGCGTGATTTCCTGGTCCAAAGCGGCTGGAACAAGGAGCCGCCCGCGCCGCCGCTGCCGCCCGAGGTCGTCAAAGGCACGAGCCAGCGCTACCGCGAGGCGTACCGCCGGCTGGTGGGAAAGGAGCTCCCGTGATATTCGTCGCGCGGGTGCTCGTGCGGCCGAAAGCCGAGGTCCGCGATCCTCAGGGCGAGGCGGTCCTGGCGGCGCTGCGCTCGCTGGGTCACGAGGTCGCGGAGGTGCGGACGGGGAAGGAAATCGTCGTCACCTTCGAGGCGCACGACGAGGCCGAGGCTCGCGCAGCTGCCGCGCGCATGGGCGATCAGCTACTCGCGAACCCGGTCATCGAGGAGTTCGAGGCGAAGGTCGCTCCCCAGGTCGAAGCAGCCAGCGTCAATAGCTCGCCCCGATCAGCCTGACGCGAGAAGCGACCCGCCCCTCGATCGCGCTATCTCACCGCCTCACAGAGGGCCGCGAACCCACCCTGGGTGAAGTCATCCGGACCTGCGTTGAAGATGAGGTTCCCGTTCGCATCGAAGACCTTCCGGCCAATCTCCGCGTAGATGATGCCCTCACCCGAACGGATATACCTGAAGGTGAGCCCGGTACCAGTTAGTCGCCCGGTTCGAAGGTCGAAAGTCAAATTCACAGCTGCGTGGTCGGCGAATGCCTCGCCGGTCGACTTTGTCAGAACGCCCTGGAAATTCCCGTGGATGGTGCGCTGGATCGGCGTTCCCGCGCTGTCGAAGTACGTCGTGATCTGCACACGTTCGCTGAGCATCGTGTCGTGAAGAGTGAAGCTGACGCAATTGATGTCCGGTAACGTCAGAAAGTTCGTGTCGATCAGAACGACCGTTTCCGGCGGAGCCGCTGCCGCCGGCGAGCCGATCCCAGTAAGTCCGAGCGCCACGAGCAGAACCGCGCAGACCGAACGTGACCGTCGCATCGTTTCCGCCCCTCTGCCACACGCGTCCTGAGGCTGACCGTGGAGGAATCTACTCCGGCTGACACCCGTCGCGATCCTCCGGTACCCCGGCACCTGGAGCGAGTGCGATTTCGCGTACGCGCCGTCGCTCGTCGACGGGGTCTGAGACGGAGATCCAACGGCACGAGGACGCAGCGCTACCGCGTGGCCTAAGGAAATCGTCGTGAGGTTCACTGTCGAGAACGAGGCTGGCGCGCGCGAGGCCGCCCAGCGAGTGGGCGACCAGCTCCTCGCGAATCCGGTAATCGAGACCTATCATGTCGAGCCCGACGGGGGGTTACTCCTACACATCCATCATGGTCATGATGTATGCTTCAGTTTAGGTGAAGCGCCTGCAAATCCTCATCGATGAAGACCTCGACGCCGAGCTCGAGCGTCTGTCCGGAAGCACCGGGCGGTCGAAGGGTGCGCTTATCCGGGAGTTCGTCCGAAAGCAGATCGTTCCGCTTCCCTCGTTCGAGGAGGATCCACTCTTCAGTCTCGCGGGTGCCGCTTCGTTCCCGCAAGGCGATATCGACTCGGTCGTCTATGGGGAGCTCAAGCACGGTGCCAGTCGACGCAAGCGGCGCTCGAGAAAGTGATCTTCGCCGACAGCTCGTTCTGGGTCGCTCTCTATAACCGAGGAGATGACGAACATCTCAGAGCGCTCTCGCTCGCGCGAGATCGCTCTTCCACACTCTTCGTCACGACCAACCATGTGCGCGGGGAGACCTGGACCTTTCTTGCTCGCCGCGCCGGCCACCGTGCGGCGGTGCGATTCCTGGATGGCCTCGAGCGCTCGCCGCGGGTACGTACCCTGTTTGTTTCGGAAGATATGGAAGGCGACGCAGTGCGCTGGCTTCGGCGTCACGACGAGCGGGAGTATTCGTTCGTTGACGCGACGAGCTTTGTGGCGATGCGAGCGATGCGCTTGAGCGAGGCCTTGACGTTCGACGCGGATTTCGCGGCGGCTGGCTTCCGCTCATTGCCGGCAGCGGGCAAGAAGACATGACGCGCGTCGCGATCCTTCGCTATCCCGGCACGTGGAGCGAGCGCGACTTCGCGCACGCACTCTCGCTCATCGACGGGGTCGAGTCAGAGATCCAGTGGCACGAGGAAGCGAACTTCCGCGGCTTCGACGCGGTGATCGTGCCCGGCGGCTTCAGCTACGGCGATTACCTGCGCGCCGGCGCGATCGCGAAGCTCTCGCCCGCGACGAAGGCGCTGCGGAGCTTCGCGGCCGAGGGCGGCGTGGTGCTCGGCAGCTGCAACGGTTTTCAGATCCTCTGCGAGGCGGGTCTTTTGCCGGGCGCGCTCATCCGAAACAGCGACCTGCTGTACCGGAGCGACTGGGTGCACGTGCGGGTGGAGAGCGACCGCACCCCGTTCACGGCGGGTCTTGCCGGGCAGGTACTCCGAATGCCGATCGGAAACGGTGAGGGTTGTTGGGTGGCCGACGAGGACACGCGCGCGCGCGTTGAGGAGTCGGGGCAGGTCGCCTTCCGATATGTAGACGCGCACGGGGCCGCCACGCTGGACGCGAATCCGAACGGGTCGCTCGGCAACGTTGCCGGTGTACGCAATTTGGAGGGGAACGTCCTGGGGCTCATGCCGCACCCCGAACGCTCCGCCGAGGCGCTTCTCGGGGGTACGGACGGGTATCGGATGCTCGCCAACCTGGCAGGGACGCCTCATGGCACGGCTCCTGCCTTATATAGATAGGTATGGACCTCTTCGAAAAGCAGGCGCAGCTGCAGAGCCTCTTCCAGACCTCGCCGGTCGACGCGGCCTACGCGCAGGGAACGGTGACCGGTCGGCGCATCGCCGGGACTTATCAGGACCTCGACGTCGCGCTGCTGCTCCTGAGTCGCGTCAACGCGAAGGAGTTCTTCGACTACCAGGTGTACTTCGTGGCCGAGCTCTCGAAGACGCTCGAGATCGAAGGCCTCGACGTCCTCATCCTCAACCAGGCGTCGCTGCTTCAGCGCGCCCAGGTCATCAAGAACTGGAGCCTCCTCTATCAGCGTGATCAGAAGCGGCGGGTGCTGTTCGAGGCCCGCGCCGTCATGGAGTACCTCGAGTTCAAGAAGTACGACGAGGTTCAGTCGAAGGCGCTCGCTGAGCGGACCCGGGGCGAGCGCTTCGCCATCGACGCCGCGTACGTGCGCGCGCGGCTGGCGCGTCTGCGCGAGTACACGACCCTCCTCAGCGACCTTCGCCCGATCGAGCACACGAAGTTCAAGGCCGATCCCAAGCTCTACGGTCTCGCGCAGTGGTACCTCCAGCAGGCCGTCGAGCTGCTCTTTGGGACGGGCGCGTACCTGGTGACCGCGCTGGCGCTGTCGAAGCCGGAGGCATACCACGACATACTCGACGCCCTCGCCGGGCATGCCGTGATCGAGCGGGCCCTCGCGTACCGGCTCGAGCATCTCGCGAACCTCCGCAACCTGCTCGCGTACGACCGCGAGCAGACCGACATCGACGAGGTCTACGGCCAGATCCAGACGCGGGTGTCCGACCTGGGCGCGTTCGCGGATCAGGTGGAGAAGTTCGTCGGCACCGGCGACCTCTCCTAGTCCGCTAAACTTCCCCTGATGCCGCCGCGCGGAGCGATCTCCCGGTCGTGAGCGCGTCCCCGACAGTGGCGGGGACGAAAACGGCGCAGCCTAACCAGATCCCAACGGAGGTCGGCCTTACCGAGTACGAGGCCGTCCGCGTGCGCGAGCTGATCGGCCGCGAGCCCAACCCGCTCGAGTGGGCGATGTTCGGCGCCATGTGGAGCGAGCACTGCGCGTACAAGCACAGCAGCCGGCTCCTCCGCACGTTGCCGTCGAGGGGGGCGTCGGTCGCGGTCGGTCCCGGTGAGAACGCCGGCGCGGTCGATCTCGGCGACGGACTCCTCTGTGTGTTCAAGGTGGAGAGCCACAACCATCCCTCGGCCATCGAGCCGTTCCAGGGCGCGGCGACGGGCGTGGGCGGGATCCTGCGCGACGTGTTCGCGATGGGGGCCCGGCCGACCGCGGTCCTGAACGCGCTGTTCTTCGGCCCGCCCGACGATCCCGCGGTGCGCCGCACCGTCGCGGGCGTCACCGGCGGCATCTCCTTCTACGGGAACTGCGTCGGCATCCCCGACGTCGCCGGGCACATTTCGTTCGAGCCGTGCTACGCGGAGAACCCGCTGGTCAACGCGATGTGCGTCGGCCTCGCCCGCGCCACGGATCTGCGGAAAGCGAGCGGCGCGCGCCCGGGAAGCGCCGTGTATCTCGTCGGCAGCGACACCGGGCGCGACGGCATCGCCGGGGCTTCGCTCCTCGCGTCGTTCGAGCTCGGCACAGGCTCGAATGAGAAGCGACCCTCGGTGCAGGTCGGCAATCCGTTTCTCGAGAAGCTCTTGCTCGAGGCGACGCTCGAGCTCGTGCAGGCGGACGCGATCCAGGCGGTGCAGGACCTCGGCGCCGCCGGGCTCACCTGCGCGACGAGCGAGGTGGCCGCGAAGAGCGGCGTCGGCATGCGCATCGACGTCGCGGTCGTGCCACGCCGCGCGCGCGGCATGACGCCGCACGAGGTCATGCTCAGCGAGTCGCAGGAGCGCATGCTCGTCGTGGCCCGTCCCGGCCGCGAGCGCGATGTCGAGCGCATCTTCTCGCGCTGGGAGCTGCACGGCATGCGGATCGGCGAGGTCACCGCCTCCCCTCTGCTTCAGGTCTTCGATTCCGATGAGCTCGTCGCCTCGCTGCCGCCGCGCACGCTGGCTGACGATGCACCCGAGTACGACATCTCTCCCCAGGCTGAGTCGTATGTGGTCGGGTCGGACGAGGGGTCTGGCGCGCGCAGGGGGACCGGCGACCCTACGTGGTCGACGGAGGGCCCCCCGAGCACGACAGGCTCCTCGGACGAGCCGGCCAACTTGACCGAGCCTGTCTCCTCACCGCTGCAGAAAATCGGACTCGAGCTCCTCGAGCTCATCGCGTCGCCTGCGGTCGCGTCACGACGCGTCATCTATCGCACCTACGACCAGATGGTCGGCACGGACACGGTCGTCGGTCCGGGCGCGGATGCGGCCGTCATGCGCATCAAGGGACGACACGACGGCATCGCGCTCGCGATCGATGCCCAGCCACGACTCGCGGCGTTGGATCCGTTCGTGGGTGCGGCCTCCGCCGTCGCCGAGGCGACGCGCAACCTCGTGTGCATGGGCGCGGAGCCGCTCGCCATCACCGACTGCCTCAACATCGGCAACCCCGAGCGACCGAAGGGCGCGTACGAGCTCGAGCGCACCGTCGCCGGGATTCGCGCCGCGTGCGAGGCGCTCCGCGTGCCCGTCGTCTCGGGCAACGTGTCCCTCTACAACGCGACGCGAGGCGCCGATATCTGGCCCACCGCGGTCATCGGCGCGGTCGGCAGGTTCCGCGACGTGAGCGATCACATCCGGGCGACGAGCGGCCGAGCCGGGGACGTCGTGCTCCTCGCGGGGAACGCGCACGTCTCGATCGGCGCGTCGGCGTACGGCGCGTCGCGCGGCATCCACCAGGGTCCGGTCGGCATCGACCTCGCCCTGGAGGCGCGGCTGCAACGCTTCGTGCTCGCGGCCCACGCCCGCGGCGCGATCCGTGCGGCGCACGACCGCGACGCGGGTGGGCTCGGGGTCGCGCTCGCGGAGATCGCGATACGCGAAGGTCTCGGCATGAAGGTGACTCTCCCGGCGGTGCGCGGCATCGACAAGCGCGTCGCGCTGTTCGGCGAAGGCCCGTCGGCCATCGCCCTGGTCGTCGATCCCGCGCGCGAGGCCGAGCTCCGCGAGCTCGCGCGAACGCACGACGTGCCGCTCTGGACGCTCGGCACGGTGGGCGGCGATCTGCTCGAGGTGGCGCCGGTGCTCGGGATGCCCATCGTCTCGCTCGCCGAGGCGCACGCGCGCGGCCTGGCCCGCGCGCTGGGGAGGGAGGCCGCATGAGCGCGCAGCGGATGACGACCGAGCAGGTCCTCGACGCGATCGCCCGCGAGCGCCACCGCCTCGACAGGGCGGTGGCGTTCCTCGGCGGCGGGGCCTCGACCGTCCCGGTGACCCCCGAGGGCTGGACGGCGGAGGACGTCCTCGCGCACAGCATCCACTGGGTGAGCCAGATCGCCTTTGGCCTGGGCGCGGACGAATGGAGCGCTCGCGCCGTCGCGCATTACAGGGACCTTCCACTCGCGAAGATGAAGGCCGAGTTCACGTGGGAGCACTGGCCGCGGCACGCCGCGGACACCGTGCGAGCGGCGCGCGGGGTCGCGTAAGTGTGCGGCATCGCGGGCATATGGAACCCGGCGGGCGCGGATCCGACCGAGGCCGCGCGCCTCGTGTTCTTCTCGCTCTACGCGCTCCAGCACCGCGGGCAGGAGTCGGCCGGGATCACGGCCACCGACGGGAGCGATCTGCGCACCGTCCGCCGGATGGGCCTCGTGGGCCAGGTCTTCAGCGAGCCCGACCTCGGTGTCCTCGGCGGCCGTGCGGCGATCGGTCATACCCGGTACTCGACGACCGGCAGCTCGCGGATCCAGAACGCCCAGCCGATGGTCGTCGGCGCCGAGGCGCTGGGCGAGCTGGCCATCGGCCACAACGGGAACTGCATCAACGCGCGGGACCTTCGTGACGACCTCGGGCGCGAGGGCGTGTCCTTCACCACCTCCAGCGACACCGAGGTGATCGCGCAGGCCATCGCGCACGAGGACGGTGCGACCTGGGACGATCGCATCCGGCGCGCGCTCCCGAGGCTCCGCGGCGCGTGGTCGCTCGTGATGCTCACGCCGTCCGCGCTCTACGCGGTGCGCGATCCGCTCGGCGTTCGCCCGCTCAGCCTCGGACAGAAGGGCGACGCCTGGCTCGTGGCGAGCGAGACCTGCGCGCTCGAGACCGTCGGCGCGGCGTTCGTACGCGACGTCGCGCCTGGCGAGGTCCTCCGCATCGACGACCGTGGGCCCGTTCCGATTGCGGACTTCGCGGCCGATCGCCGCGGGCTCTGCGTTTTCGAGCATGTGTATCTCGCCTCGGTCGCGAGCGACCTCGGCGGCGTGTCCGTCTACGCGACGCGCGAGCGCATGGGCGAGACGCTGGCCGATGAGCACCCCGCCTCGGCCGACGTGGTGATCCCTGTGCCCGACAGCGCCATCCCCGCGGCGGTCGGATACGCGCGGCGCAGTGGCATCCCCTTCCGCGAGGGCCTCATCAAGAACCGGTACATCGGTCGCACCTTCATCCAGCCGTCGCAGGAGCTTCGGGAGCAAGGTGTCGCGCTCAAATACAACGCGCTCCGCGACGTGCTCGACGGCAAGCGCGTCGTCGTCGTCGACGACTCGATCGTGCGCGGATCCACGAGCGGACCGATCGTCGAGCTGCTCCGCGGTCACGGGGCGACCGAGGTGCACCTCCGGATCTGCTCGCCGCCGATCCGTCACCAATGCTTCTTCGGTGTGGACATGGCCAGGCGCGGTGAGCTCATCGCTTCGCGGCTCGAGGTCGAAGAGATACGCCGTCACGTCGGCGCGGATTCGCTCGGATACCTCTCGCTCGGCGGGATGGTGAGGGCGACCGGCGGGACCGAGGGCGAGCTCTGCACCGCATGCTTCACCGGCGACTATCTGGTGCCGGTGCAGCTCGAGCTCGCCAAGGACGCCCTCGAGAGCGAGAAGGTGAAGGCATGAGCGTCACGTACAAGGCGGCCGGCGTCGACACCGGCCGCGCCGAGGATGCGCTCGCGCGGGTCCGCGAGCGCATCGCGAAGACGAAGCGGCCCGAGGTCATCGGCGACCTCGGCCAGTTCGCTGGCCTGTTCGCCTCCCCGGGCTCCGACCGGGTCCTGGTGGCGACGACCGACGGCGTAGGCACCAAGCTCGAGCTCGCGCGGCTGCTCGATCGCCACGAGGTCGTCGGCGCGGATCTCGTCCACCACTGCGTGAACGACGCGCTCGCGATGGGCGCGGAGCCGCTCTTCTTCCTCGACTACTTCGCGACCTCCAAGATCGACCCTTCCGTCTTCTCGCGGGTCGTCGGCGCCATGGCCGACGCGTGCGCGCGCCACGGGGTCGCGCTTCTGGGCGGCGAGACCGCCGAGATGCCTGGCATGTACTCGCCCGACACGTACGACCTCGCCGGTTTCCTCGTCGGCGCTGTCGAGCGCGAGAAGATCCTCGGCCCCCAGCGCGTACACGAAGGTGACGCCCTGGTCGGCATGCCCTCGAGCGGACTCCATACGAACGGCTACTCGCTCGCGCGTGAGATCATCGCGCGCGTCGCCGCGCGGGAAGGTGTGTCGCCGATCGACGTGCTGAACGCGCCCGGCGGCGAGCTGGATGGCCTCACGCTCGGCGAGGCGCTCCTTGCGCCCCATCGCCCATACCTGCGCGAGTTCCGCGCGCTCCGGGATGTCGCTCGCATCCATGCCATCGCGCATCTGACCGGCGGCGGCTGGGAAGGCAATCTGCCGCGCGCGCTGCCGGAAGGGACGGCAGCCTGGATCGATCGCGGGTCGTGGACAACCCCCCCGCTCTTCACGCTGCTCGCCGGGCTGGGCGAGGTCGACGATCTCGAGCGCTTCGCCACCTGGAACATGGGCATCGGCCTCGTCGCGGTCATCGCGCCGCAGGCGCTCGACTCGGCGCTCGAGGCGGTCCCCGGATCGGTCGCGCTCGGCCGCGTCGTTCCCCACTCGTCGGGGCGGAGGGTGATATTCGGATGACGTTCCCCCTCGCGGTGCTCGTCTCCGGTCGCGGATCCAATCTTCAGGCGATCCTCGACGCGTGCGCCTCGGGCGCGCTCGACGCTCACGTGGCGCTGGTGGTCTCGAACCGCGCCGGCGTTCCGGCGCTCGAGCGCGCCTCGCGCGCCGGCGTGCCGAGCGTCGTCGTCGCGTTCCGCGACTACCCCGACCGCGCCGCCGCCCATGCCGCGATGGGTGACGCGATCGCGAAGGCCCGCGCGCGGCTCGTCGTGCTCGCGGGATTCGACCACATCCTGGCGCCCTCGTTCTTTCTGGCGCTGCCGGGCGTGCCGGTGATCAACCTCCATCCCGCGTTGCTGCCGTTCTTCGGCGGGCGCGGGATGCACGGCGACAAGGTGCATGCCGCGGTGCTCGCGTCGGGCGCGACCGAGTCTGGTTGCACGGTCCACCGCGTCCATCCGGAGACCGTGGACCTCGGCGAGGTGGTCGTGCAGCGGCGCGTTCCTGTCCTGCCGGGCGACAACGCTGCAACCCTCGCGGCGCGCGTCCTCGAGCAGGAGCACCTCGCAATCGTGGACGCGATCAGGAGGTTCGTACCCGCGGCGACCGCGACTCGCTAGGAATCGACCGCCGGATCAGGGACTCGTCTGCGAGTCGCGCGGGCGGCGCACGATGCCGAGCTCCATAGCGAGCGCGACGGCTTCCGCCCGACTGCCGGCTCCGAGCTTGATGAAGACGCGCTCGATGTGCCAGTTCACGGTCCGTTCGCCGATACCGAGGGCTCCGGCGATCTCCTTCGAGGTCTGGCCGAGTGCGACGTGCTCCAGGATCTCGATCTCCCGTCGAGAAAGCGACAAACCCATGCCTCTCTTCCGTGCCGGCTCCGGGAGAACTAACGGCCGCCACTTCTGCCAGTTCCGGCGCTTGCGACCTTGTTTGGGCATCCGTTCCGCTGGCTGCCGAAGCAAAACGTACCGGGCAAAAAAGCCGGAGGGATGCACATGAAGAAGTACCGGCTCGTCACGGCGGCGGTCGCCGCCCTTTTCGTGGTCGCGGTCCTCGGCTGGCTGAGCGGGGGACAGGCCGTGGCCGCGACGGCGACGACGTTCAGCGGACGAGCGACCGTGGTCCAGGGACAGGTCGCGGGAATCTCGGTCGGACCGTTCGTCGACACCGGCCCTGTCGACGCGGGTGGCGGTCATCTCGAGCGGACCTTCCTCGAATATCCGATCGAGGGAGTCGCCGATCCAACGAACGGCGCGCTCCGCGCGGAGGTGCTCCACGCGGCGGTCGTCGCGCACGGCAACAAGAGCAGTGCCGAAGCATTCGTCGCGAGCCTCTCGCTCTCGACGCTTGGTCAGTCCGTCAGCGCAGAAGTCCTCTCAGCACGAGCGAGCGCGAGCTGCAATGGCAGCAGCGCAACCGTCTCCGGCAGCTCGGAGGTGGCCGACCTCACGGTGAATGGCCAGAGGATCGCCGTGAGCGGTCAGGTGAACCAGAACGTGCCGGTCCCGGGATTCGGCGTCATCGTCATCAACGAGCAGATCGTGAGTGCGTCGGGCCAGAACGGTGACATCACGGTGAACGCCCTGCACATCGTGCTCACAGATCCCCTGATCGGGACGAAGACCGACCTCATCGTCGCATCGGCGCACGCGGACATCGCTTGCGGCGGAACGTCGGATCTCTGCCTGCAGAAGGACTTCGTGACCGGCGGTGGCTGGATCACGACCTCCACCGGAGCGAGAGCGAACTTCGCGGTCGCCGGCGGTCCGGATGGCTGGGGCCACCTGAACTACATCGACCACGGTGGCGGGCTCAAGGTGAAGGGCACGGGCGTCACAAAGTACGAGCCGACCGGGCCCACATCGCGGCACATAGAAGGAACCGCCACCATCAACGGGCAGCCTGGGACGTACCAGGCCGACGTCGCCGACAACGGCGAGCCGGGCCGGGCCGACACGTACTGGCTGCGCCTATCGAGCGGGTACACGCAGCGGAGCACGCTCGAAGGAGGGAACATCCAGCTCCACTGCAAGTAGCGCTTCGCGCGGGCGGCCCGGCGGCGACCCTCCGCCGGGCCGCGATCGCCGCTAGAGGTGGCGGCTCAGCGCCTCGCGGAGGAGTGCGGTGCCGTCAGTCCAAAGTGCGGCAAGAATCCGCGCGATCGACGACGCGATGGCCTGATCGCTCGCGATCGCCGCGATCACGACGATCAGTGATGAGATGATGACCACCCACGCCGTTCCCGCATGCTCGCTTCGAGGCTGAGACGTAGGCATTGAGGTGATCGTGGTGCTCACACCGTAGTACCCGCGTCGCACGCTCTGCCCTGCGCTCATGGCCGCTCACGCTTCCTCTCCAGCCCCCGGCTCGCGGCCGCCCATCCTCCGTGATGATTTCTGCGCTCGGCGCGGTCGGCGTGCAATGGAACTCGGGCGGCGAGAAAGTCCTAGTACGCGGTCAGCTCTTGTATGCCGCTCTGATCTTTGCCGCGATCTCCATCATCTCGGCCTCGCTCGCGTATTTCTGGCGCCACCAGACGAGCCTCGTCGAGAAGAGACCGTCGCCTTTGTTTCTCGGCACGACATGCGCATGGACGTGCGGCACGCTCTGGCTGACGCGGATGTTGCTCGCGACGAAGGAGCCCTCCGCCGCCAGGGCCCGCTGCACCGCGATCGAGGTCTGGCGCACGGCCGCGAAGAGCGGAGCGACCAGCTCGTCGGGCAAGTCGTCGAGCGTCTCGACGTGCCTCGTGGGCATGACGAGGGTGTGGCCATGAAGGAGCGGCGCTCTGTCGAGGAACGCGATCACGTCCTCGCCGCGGTGCACTACGTGCGCGCGCGTCTCACCCCGCGCGATCTGGCAGAACACGCAGGGCCCGGCCATGCGGCGAGTGTGGGCTAGCCTAGCTAGTCGACCGTCGCCGCGTGCACCGAGGTGACGTACGGCAGGTACTGCGCGATCCGCTTCCAGCTCTCGCCTTCGTCGGTGCTCGCCCAGACGTCGCCGTTGGCGGTCCCGAAGTACAGCCCCAGCGGATCGAGCCGGTCGGTGCTCATGCCCTCGCGGACCGCCTCGAGCGGCGCGCCCGAGGGCAGCCCCTTGTCCTTCCGCTCCCAGGTCTTGCCGCGGTCGCGCGTGCGGTAGACCGCGATGCCGAAGGGCGTCGCGGTCCGCTGATAGGGGTCCAGCGGGATCACGTACGCGGTCTGCCGGTCGCGCGGGTGAATGGCGGCCGCGAACCCGAAGTTCGTCGGCAAGCCAGGGGTGCGGAACTGCCATGCGGTCTCGTTCGGGTCGCGCCAGTACACCTCCTCGTGGACGCGCATGAAGCGCAGCCCGCTCTGCTCCGGGTGCGCGAGCAGCTTGTGGATGCAATAGAAGACGTCCGGGCGCTCGCCGCCGGCTATCGCGTTGTCCTGGGCCCAGGTCGCTCCGCCGTCGGTCGTCGTGTAGACGCCGCCGACACTGATCCCGACCGACATCCGCTTGGCGTCCTTCGCGTCGATCGCGATCGAGTGGAGGCCCATGCCGCCGGCGCCGGGAGTCCACTTGGCGCGCGAGGGCTGGTCGTCGAGGCCCTTCACGATCGACCACGTCTCGCCGCGGTCTTCGCTCTTGAAGAGAGCCGCGGGCTCGGTCCCTGCCCACACGACGTTCGGCGTCTGGGCGTGACCGGGCTCGATATGCCAGGTCTGGTAGAAGGTGCGGTCGGAGCCTTCGGGGAAGGCCGGGTTCTTCGCGGCCTTCCACGTCTTCCCCATGTCGCGGCTGTACTCGATGCGCGCTCCGCCCCAGGTCGAGTTCACGGCGGCGTACATCGAGCCGTCGCGCGGGTCGTACGCGGCGTGATAGATCGGGGCGGGGCCGAACTGCGGGCCCTCAGACGCCCACGAGCCACGCCCGCCGTCGCCTCGCAGGATGTACATGCCTTTCTTCGTTCCGACAAGCAGCGTGACCTTCTTGGCCATTCCAGTCCTCCCCTTATTCAGCGCCGCCCGAGAGGGCGGGGATCACGTGGACGATGTCCCCTTCGTGGAGCGGCGCGTCTTCCCAACCGAGAAACCGCGCGTCCTCCTGATTGATGAACAGCGCGAGATGCGGTCGGAGTGTGCCGCGTTCGTCACGAAGGCGCTCGGCGAGGGTCGGGTGCGCCCGAACGAGCCCGTCGAGCGCCTCGCGCATCGTCGCCGCGTCGAGCGTGACATCTCGGGCCCCTCCCGCGAAGCCGCGGAAGACGCCGTGCAGCAGCATCCGCACGGCAGGACGACGAACCGGACCGGCCTCTTTCGACATCGCCACCACGGTAGCCCTGCTCGGATTTTCGGGCTGAGCGAGCCGAGGAGCTCGACGCCCCGCCCCGCTTCCGGGCGCCGAGCTCCTCGCTGAGCGAGGGGATTACCTGGGGCCGCGCTACCTCGTGGCTGCGGCCTTTGGCCCTGCGATCGTCAGCTCGCGCACGGCGGAAGCGGAAATGGGGCCCGTGGTTGGCGTCGTGCGCGCGCTTGGGTGTCGCGTGGGCGCTGCGGCGGCGGTCTGACGCGCGAGTGCCAGCTTGCGGTGCCAGATCACGGTGCTGGTGCTGATGCCGAGCTGCGCCGAGATCTCCTTCGTGGTGTGACCCGCTCGTACGAGATCGAGGACCTGCGTCTCACGCTGAGATAGAGGTGACATCTGCGGCCTCCCTGCGCTTGCCGCCATCACCGGCTTACGGACCGTAAACCGCGCGCGAGGTCACGCGGGGGTCGAGCGCGTATCCATGTCGTCCACAAAATTTGTGGACAACGCGCGCCTAGACTCGGTCGGTGAGCGGGGGAGCGAGGATCATCGTCTACACCGGCAAGGGCGGTGTTGGAAAGACGAGTGTCGCGGCCGCGACCGCTCTCCTCTGCGCGCAACGCGGGAAGCGCACGCTTGTCATCTCGACCGACATCGCGCACTCGCTCGCCGACTCCTTTGATCTTCCGCTCGGCGGCGAGCCGACCCTGATCGCGGAGAACCTCTGGGGCCAGGAGTCGGATGTCTACTACAACGTGCGCCGCTACTGGGGGACCATCCAGCGCTATGTCCACAGCGTCTTCAAATGGCGCGGTCTGGACGATGTCCTCGCGGAGGAGCTCACCGTGCTGCCAGGCATGGACGAGCTTTCGAGCCTGCTCTGGATCGCCGAGCACCACGACAGTGGGAACTACGACGTGATCGTGGTCGACGCGGCCCCCACCGGCGAGACGGTCCGCCTCCTCTCGCTGCCCGAGGCGGGCCGCTGGTGGCTCGAGCGGATCTTCCCGATCCAGCGCCGCGCGATGCAAATCGCCGGCCCCGTCCTCCGGCGCGTCATGGGTGTGCCGGTGCCGGACGACACCGTGTTCGCCGCGGGTGAGGAGCTCTTCCACCGCCTCGACCACATGCAGCAGCTGCTCGCCGACGAGACCAAGAGCTCCGTCCGTTTGGTGCTCAACCTCGAGAAGATGGTCATCAAGGAGGCGCAGCGCTCCTTTACCTACTTCCACCTCTTCGGCTACCCGACCGACCTCGTCGTCTCGAACCGCGTCCTGCCCGAGGGGGCGGGCCCGTACTTCGAAGCCTGGCAGGAGGCGCAGCGGCGCTACCAGCCGCTCGTCGAGGAGTCCTTCGCGCCGGTGCCGGTGCGGAGCGTCCCGTTCTTCGACCGCGAGGTCCTGGGCCTCGAGATGCTCCGGAAGCTCGGCGGCGCCCTGTTCGCCGACGACGATCCGGCGCGCTTCTTCTACCGGGGCCGCCCGTACCGTGTCCGCCGCGAGAACGGCGGCTACGTGCTGACGCTCGACCTACCGTTCACCTCGAAGGAGCAGGTCAAGCTCCTCCGGAACGGCGACGAGCTCGTCCTGCAGGTGGGAACCTGGCGCCGCAACCTCGTCCTGCCGCGAGCTCTTGTCGAGGCGCCCGCAAGAGGTGCAAAGTTCGAGGGGAACACGCTGCGAGTCGACTTCGCGGCGCCGTCCCGTGAGTGAGGGGAGAGACCATGGCCAGCACCGCCGAGCTCGAAGCCCGTATCAAGGAGCTGGAGGACCGCCTCCGCGAGATGGAGGAAGAGGGCTTTCGCTCGAGGGGCCGCGCGCTCCTCGACGAGATCGTTCCGCCCGAGACCCGCAAGCACATGCGCGCCGCATGGAAAGAGGAGCTGCTCGCGATCCGCTCCGCGCTCGATCACTGGATCGAGAAGCAGGAAAACGGCTCGAAGACGAAGGGCACGAAGCGTCGGGAGTCGATCTCGGTCGAATAGCTAGACGCGCACCGCCTCGATCCGCGTCGGCGTGCGTTTCGCGTACGTGAGCAGCACCCCTTCGCAGTAGCCGAACGACGCGCCGTCGAGGCGCGCACCCAAAAGCTGCGCCAGCGCGATCGCCGGAAGCTCGATGATCCCGCCGTGGGAGACCGCGAGCGCGCGCTCCTTGTCCTGAACGCGTGACGCGATGCGCGCCCATGTCGCGAGCTGCTCGGCAGCGAACTTCCGCGCCTCGTCGTGTTCGCGGAGCAGCGACGCCCAGTCAGCGAGCGTGCGCATCTCACCCCAAATGCGATCGCCGATCGCGCCGCCGAGCTCGGGAAGCAGGCCGGGCTCGACCGCGTCGAGCCGTCCTGCGATGAGCTGCGCGGTCTCCTTCGCGCGCGGCAGGGGGCTCGACAGCACCAGGATGTACGGGCCGGCGCGCTTCGCGAGCGACGCGGCCATCGCGCGACCGCCGGCCGAGAGCGAGCTCTGCTCATTGGCTCGGTCGGTTCGTTCGGCGTGCCGGCGGATTTCGAGGAGAGCCACGGCTCGCGAGCGTAGGCTCTCCGCGGGGAGGGCGACGATGAAGACGATCCGTCAGACGGCGACGATCCGCGGCGCGACGCCGCACGACATCTACCAGACGATCATGGACTCGAAGAAGCACACGAAGCTTTCGGGCTCACGGACGACGGTAAGCCGCCGCGTCGGCGGCGCATTCAAGGTCGGCCGTGACCTCGAGGGTCGGAATGTCGCTCTGGTGAAGGACCGGAGGATCGTTCAGAGCTGGCGCGCGAGCGACTGGCCGAAGGGGCACTACTCGCGCGCGACGTTTTCACTCGCGCGCACGAACGGCGGGACGCGCATCACGTTCCGTCAGTCCGGCGTGCCGGACAGGCATTACCGCTCGATCAGCTCGGGCTGGCACGAGTACTACTGGGGGCCCCTGAAGGAGCGGTTCTCGGCGAAGTAGGAAGACCGCAGTCTCGCTCCTCACGAGCGCCAGCCGACCGACCGGCGGCACGACCCTTGCTAGGCTTTCGCGCGAATGCGCGTTCTGATCACCGGGATCACCGGCTTCGCGGGCAGCCACCTCGCCGAGCACATCCTCGCCGCGCATCCCGACGTCGCGGTCTTCGGGACCTATCGCTGGCGCTCGCGCATGGAGAACCTCGAGACCCTGGCCGCCAAGGGCGTGCTCGACGTCATCGAGGGCCGCTACTCCTCCGGCGCGGGACAGCCCGAGGAGGCGCGGAAGAACCGCGTGACGCTGCTCCACTGCGAGCTCACCGACGCCGGCGCGGTCGAGAAGCTCATCGCCTCGGTGCGGCCGGACCGCATCTTCCACCTCGCGGCGCAGTCGTTCGTCCAGTCGTCGTTCGACGAGCCCTCGGCGACGATGCGCATCAACGTAGAGGCGCAGCTCAACGTCATGGAAGCGATCCGCCGGCACGACACGAAGATCCGGATGCACGTCGCGGGATCGTCCGAGGAGTACGGCCTCGTCTACCCCGACGAGGTGCCGATGAAGGAGACGAACCCGCTGCGCCCGCTCTCGCCGTACGCGGTGAGCAAGGTCGCGCAGGACAAGCTCGCCTACCAGTACTTCAAGTCGTACGGGCTCCATCTGGTCGTGACGCGCGGCTTCAACCACACCGGCCCGCGCCGGGGCACGCACTTCGCCACCAGCACCATCGCCCGCCAGATCGCGTTGATCGAGGCGGGACTGCACGAGCCGGTGCTCTATCACGGTGACCTGACGAGCAAGCGCGACTGGACCGACGTCCGGGACATGGTGCAGGCGTACTGGCTTGCACTCGAGCGCGGCGAGCCCGGCGAGGTCTACAACGTCGGCCGCGGCCGCACGTGGTCCATCGGCGAGATGCTCTCGATGCAGCTCGCGAACTCGACCGTGAAGATCCGGTCGCAGGAGGACCCGGCCCGCCTCCGGCCCTCGGACGTGCCGATCCTCTGGGCGGATGCCTCCAAGTTCCAACGCGCGACCGGCTGGGAGCCGAAGATCCCCTTCGAGAAGACTCTTAGAGACCTACTTGATTATTGGCGGGACCGGGTCAGCCGTGACACGGTACGCGTGGGAGCTGTGATGAATGCCTGATTTCGGCGCGCTCTGGACCACGATCGTCAACAACCCGCTGATCGTGCTGTCGGTGCGGCTCGCCGGTCTCTACATCCTCGCGATCTACCTCGCGATCGTGTTCTGGACCGTCCGCGACGCGCAGCAGCGCACCGAGAACCAGTTCCTCCCGTACCTCGGGGGCCTCATGGTGGTCATCCTCAACATCTTCGGGCTCTTCCTCTATCTGATCGTGCGGCCGAAGGAGACGCTCGGCGAGGCCTACGAGCGTCAGCTCGCCGAGGAGAGCCTCCTCGCCGAGGCCGAGCAGCGCGTCGTCTGCCCCACGTGCAAGGAGCGCGTGCAGGACGAGTTCATCCTCTGCCCGACATGCCGCACCAGGCTCAAGAGGGTCTGCCCGTCGTGCGGCAAGCTCATCCGTCCGGAATGGAACATCTGCCCGTATTGCGCGAAGGATTTTGACGAGCGGGACTGGACGGTTCATCCCGGCGGCAAGGCCGAAGGAGAGCGAGCCCGCTCCTAGGGCGGAGCTGCCCTCATCTGATACGCGGGCGTGACGACACGACTCCTCGCCCGGTGGGAATCTCACGTCGGCGCGCGCGGTGGGATTTTCGAGCGGGGGTGCGGGGATGGGCGTGATCGCTCTATCGGGCGGGCATTCGAAAGCTGGGACCGAGGGCTGCCGTCTGTGCACGAAATCCGAGGCCGGACGGCCGGCGACTCGCTCATCCAAAGACAGGCTGCGCCAGGCGCTGCCGCTCGCACTCAGCGTATCGGCCGGCCTCGTCGTGGCGGCCGCCGTCGACGGCGCCGCCGGCTGGATCGGCGTCGGCCTGGCGTCCGGCGTCCTGACCGGGGGCCTGTACCTGGCCGTTACGCGCACGGGATCCGACAGCGCCGCGCGGCAGGCGCACGCGCAAGTGCTCTCGAATCTGGAACAGGACGCCGAGAACCGCGTCCAGGCGGTGATCAAGCAGTTCGAGTGGGCGGTGAACGACCTCGCGCGGATCAAGCGCGAGCTCGAGGAATCGGAAGCGGACGTTCGCGTGCTCACCGAACGCGGTCGCGAACGGGAGCATCAGAACGAGCAGCTCGTCCGCCAGATCTCGCAGCTGCGCGAGCGCCTCGCCGAGATCGCGATGGCCGCGTCGTTGACAGCCTCTGGCAAGCGCATGCCGGATCCGCTGTTCGCCGCGATCCCGCTCAGCTGGGGACTGCATCTCGACGGACCGCGCGCGCGGCTCGAGCTCGAGACACGCGAGGGCGACGAGAGCCCGTCACGGCTCCGCGTCATCGATGGCGACGGCCAGGTCGTCGCCGCGAGCGGCGTTTCAGTGCTGTCGCCGGACTCGACGCTCGTGTTCCAGATCGAACCTCCACGTGACCTCGTCACCGCTCTTCTCGCGGGAGAGCAGTCGAGCTACACGATCGAGGCGTTCGTCGACCTGCAATGGCGGCCCGTCATGCTGAGGGACACCGGTCGCCGCACCAGGAGCGCGGTTGATATGGGCGGTCAGCTGTCACGGGTCTCGGCGGTTGGTGCGTCGATCATCTCGCGCCGCGCAGGCTCGCGCCGAGAGGGACGCGGCTCCGCGCTGAACTGAGCGCGGACGCGCTCACGTCCCCGGTGTCTTGACGGCGGTCCAGTGCCCGCCGCCGTCGACCGTTCGCTGAATGCTTCCGCGCACCGTGGCGTAGCCGACGGTCGCGTCGCCGAAGACGATCTCCGGGGCGATCGGTGCGGCTTGCGAATAGTCGGTCGTGTACGCATGCCACGTCGCACCCGCGTCGGTGGTTTCCATCGACGAGCTCGGCGGAGCGATCTGCAGCCAACGTGTTGCCGTGACGTACGCGACGGTCCCTTCGGCCGCGACCGTCGACGCGTACGAGAACGTCGCGCCGCCGTCGGTCGAGCGGAAGACGTCCTTGGTCTGGCCGGCTCCACCCTCGACGAGGACGAGGGTGCCGAACGCCCCCGGACGGCCGCTGATGCTGACGAACAAGGCGCCGTGACTCGCGAGGTTCGGCGGAATGGGCAGAGGCGCCGATGCTTTCCAGCTCGCGCCGCCGTCGGTCGAGCGGTAGACGATCGAGCCGCTGTTCGGGCCATACGTCGTAAAAAAGGCGTGGGCCGCGTCGGCTCGGGCGAGAGCGCGTTTGCACATGGCGTCGCCGATGCCGGTCGCCGGAACCTTCTGCCACGAGGCGGCGCCGTCGGCCGTGCGCCAGATCTCAGCGGTCTGGGTTTGGCACTGGGAAGCGGTGGACCCAAAGTTCAACAAGAGGCCGTCCTTGTCGTCTGCGAACGCGACGTCAGCGCCGACGGCGATCGCCGGAAGAGAACGCTCCACCCAGGTGTCGCCGCGATCCGACGAACGGAAGAGCCGTTGGCCCGCCACGAGCGCCCAAACGAGGTTGCCCGACGGGGCGCTGAGCTGTGCCAAGCTCGGCAGGACTATCGGTGATCGTGTGGGCGAGGCCGAGCTCGTCGGCGTGGGAGTCGGTGAGACCGACGGCGGGGCCGAGGTTGGCGACGCGCCGGCGTTCGGCTGAGAACACGCTGCGATGAGCAGCGCGAGCACGGGCACAAACCAGCGGCGCATGAGGACATCGTTTCACGTGTCTGGCGTCATCGCATCGGACCTCTGCGCGCGAACTCGTACGACGGACGTAGACGGTGCGCGAAATCCGGCGCGTCAATACCTGCAAGCGCCGAGCGTTGAGACCACCAACCCCTCGCCGAACGCGAGCGCGCCCCCGACCGGCCCGACGAGCACCAATGTGATGAATGCCGCCGCGAGCGCCGAACCGCGTCTGCGCAAGACGGAAAGCAACCAGCTCGCCGCGAGGGTCGTCGACAGCCCGACCAACGGCCAGAGCAAGATCGAATAGGGCGACCCGATGACGGCGCGAAGGCACGTGCCGTCGAACGGGGTTGACTTGACGTCGGGCGCGAGCAACCAGGTGAACGCCGCGCCGAACAACCCGGTCCACGCACCGATCGCCGCGGCGGTCCTGAGCGAGGGATGCACGAACCACGCGATGCCGAGCCAGGCCGCGACGGAGAGGGCACCACCTCCGTCATGGCGGCTCACCGTCTGCCATGCAATAAGCGCAAAGGCCGCGGTTGCGGCGATGAACGTCAACGCCGTGCGAGTGCAGAGCAGACGGACGCGGCGAGTATGCCGAATGCGCCGCGTCACAGCTGGGTATCAGGCGCGCGCTGTAACGCTTACCGGCGCCCGTCGATATCGGAGCGGTGGGGAGTCCACGTCGCTCCGCGGCGATCCGCGGGACGGTCTTACTTGCCGTCTCGGCCTTGGTCTTCCTTCCGCTCGGTGGGATGGACGCGGCGCCGCCGGCAGAAGCTCGTCCCGCGCCGATCCTCACGGCGCGGCGCATCGCCGACCCCGACGCGCCGCCCTTCCGCGCGGAGCGCTGGACGGACGCCGAATGGGGCCTTTCGCTGGTGCCGCCTCTCGGCTGGACGCGCTCAGCGACGCAGTCGCTGAACCCGACCTCTGATCCACCCGACCCGGTCTTCGAGGTCGCGCGCTTTCAGCTGCGCGTGGGGGATCCATCGCTCTACGCGCAGCCGGTGGCGCTTACGAGCGGCCTGCTCGCCGACGCGCGCGCGGTGATCTCGATCGGCGTCGCGCGCGAGGGCAGCGGTCTCATCGGCGCCGGCCCCGAAAAATCCGAGGCGACCGCGAATACGCTGGGCTTCGTCGCCACAGATGACGACCTGACGTACGAGGGCATGCGAACGTTCACGAGATACCTTCACGCGACAGCGACCGATCGTGTCGTGGTCGTTCGATCGATCGCCGACGAGGACGAGTGGCCGGACGTCGCGCCCTCGCTCAAGGAATCGCTCACGTCCGTCCGCGCGGAGCCGGAGAAGCCTCACGGTCCCAAGGCGCTCGTGCCCGCGCCGCCCCCATCGCCGAGCCCGGCTCCGGTCGTCGAGCAGGTCGATCGGTCGTTCGCGATCCGCGGACAGATCCTCACGCGCGCGGCGGGAATGCTCGGCGTCACGTATGTCTGGGGCGGCAACTCGACGCGGAGCGGGATGGACTGCTCCGCGTACGTGAGTCGGGCGTGGGGCCTCGAGCGCTACTCGACGGACTCGATCTGGAACGTCTCGTTCCACATCACCAAGGGGGAGCTGCTTCCCGGCGACGCGGTCAACCTCACGACCGGTCGTGACCCGAAGCGCCGCGGGCACATCCGGATCTTCGAAGCCTGGGCGAATGCGGCGCACACGCTGATGTGGGTGTACGAGGAGACCCCACCGCGCGCCGTGCATCGCGTCGTCGTCTACGACGATCGCTACCAGCCGATCCGCCTCTCGGGTCTGTCGGGCGCCGGCGTGGCCCTCCTCATACCGGGGACGCCCGCGCCCGAGCGCGCGAGCCCGCCGCGCCCGCGTGCCACCGCGAAGGCGACGCCGCGTCCGACGCCCCGCCCCACGGCAACGCCGACACCCAAGCCGACGCCCAGGCTCACGGTGACCCCGCGACCCACAACTACGCCCGGAAAGACACCCAGCCCGAGTCCGATCCCGCGCTAACGCGTCCACTCGGGCGTTATCGTTCGGCGCAGCCAACACGGCATTCGGAGGGTCACTCGGTCGTGCTCGATTCGCTCTTTGGCCTGGTCTCGCGGGACATCGGCATCGACCTCGGTACCGCGAACACGCTCGTCCACGTCCGCGGGCGCGGGATCGTCATCAGCGAGCCGTCGGTCGTCGCGAAGGACTCGCGCACCGGAGCGGTGCTCGCGATCGGCGCCGAGGCGAAGCGGATGGTCGGCCGGACTCCCGCGTCGATCATCGCGATCCGTCCGCTCCGCGACGGCGTCATCAGCGACTTCGACATCACCGAGCAGATGCTTCGCTACTTCATCCACAAGGTGCACAACGGC
>DASYTL010000014.1:0-2290 GCA_036002305.1 Candidatus Limnocylindria bacterium | reverse complement strand
AGACGGCTCGAGGAGCCGACGATCGGAAACCCCTTCAGCGTGGTGCATCGCGGTCGCTCGATCTCCCAGGACCTCTGCAACTCGATACATGAGCTCTACAGCATCTTCGGCCCGAACGGCGCGGCGATCGCCGGCGGCGCGCCGCTCGAGGTCGCGGAGCTCGGTGCGGGCTACGGCAGGCTCGCGTACGTCATCGTGTCCGCGAGCCCGGGCGTGCGCTACACGATCATCGACGTCCCCCCGGCGCTCTATCTCTCCCAGCGTTACCTCACCGCCCTCTTCCCGCAGGTAGCCGCGTTCCGGTTCCGACCGTGGGACGACTTCGCCGCGATCCGTGACGAGTTCTCGGTCGCGCGGCTGCGCTTCCTGCTGCCGCATCAGGCCGAGCTGCTGCCGGACAGATCGGTTGACTACTTCATCAACATCAGTCAGCTGCACGAGATGTCCCGGCCCCAGGTAGAGCGCTACTTCGCCCTGATGGACCGGATTTGCCGCGGTCGCGTGTACACGAAGCAGTGGCGCGTGTCGCGGACTCCAGTGAACGACGTCGTGTTTCGCGAGCGCGACTATCCGGTGCCCGCCCGCTGGCGCACGCTCTACCACCGGCGCCACCCCGTGCAGCGCATGTTCTTTGAAGCCTTGTACGAGGTTGGATGACAGTCCTCTGGCTACGCACTTCCTAGCGGGCGGTCCTCGCGCGCCGTGGGGCCGGCATTCAACGCCGCGCGAGTATTAGGGAATGCGAACACAACGCGACGGTCGCTGGCTTCTTCTCGGCGCGAGCGGGCTCGTGGGGACGCATCTCCAAGTGGCGCTGGCGGGACGCGATGTGGTCATGACGTCGCACCGCAGGCCCTTGCCCGGCGCTGTGGTGCTTGATGTGACGGATCACGCTGCGGTCACGCGGGTAGTCAGCGATACACGGCCTGACGTCGTCATCGTCACTGTGACGGAGCACACCGAGCGCTGCGAACGCGACCCCGACGCGACGAGGCTGGTGAACGTCGACGGGTTGCAGCGCGTCGCCGAACGGGCTCCGGGTGCGCTACTGGTCGTTTTCTCCAGCGAATACGTTTTCGACGGACGCACGGGTCCGTATTCGGAAGAGGACGCGGTCGCGCCGATCAACGAGTACGGGCGGCAGAAGGTCGCGGTCGAGTCCGTGGCGCGCCGCCGCCCGGATCACCTCATCTGCCGGACCTCGGGCATCTACGGCTGGTCGACCGCGCGCGAGAACTTCGTCTGCAAGCTGGTGGACAGCCTCCGCGCGGGGCGTCGTTTCAAGGTGCCGAGCGACCAGATCATCACGCCGACGCCCGCCCCCGATCTTGCCCGTGCGGTCGTGGAGCTTGTCGATCGTGGTGCGCGCGGCACGTTCCACGTCGCGGGCCCCGAGATCCTGTCCCGGCCGGAATTCGCCCGACGCGTCGCAGCGGCCTTCGGTCTCGACGCGTCTCTGATCGACGCCGTGCCAACATCCGAGCTCGGCCTGCTCGCGCCACGCCCTCTGGGGGCGGGACTGCGGACCGACAAGCTGCGTGGCTTCTTTGGGCATGGCCTGTCGCCTTCGGCCCCGGCGCTCGCCGCGATGCGGGAGGCCGAGCCAGTCTCGTGACGGTGCGTTCCTGTCTCGTCTGCGGCTGGGCTGAACCGCCCCGCATCTGGCGTGACGTAAGCGACTACATCACCGGCGAGGCCTTCCAGCTCGTCCAGTGCCGCCGCTGCGGCTTTGCGACCACGAGTCCCGTCCCAGCCTCGCTCGATCGCTACTACCCCCCGCGATACCGGCGCTTCAATGCGGTCGCGGCCTTCGTCCTGCACCGGCTCTACCTGCGCCGCGTCGACCGCTGGCTCACGCGACTCCCGCCGTCCGGCCTCGCGCTCGAGATCGGTGCCGGCACCGGCTGGATGCTCCGCGCGCTCCGCGAGCGAGGATGGCGCGCCGTCGGCAGCGAGCGCAGCCTCGATGCCGCTGCCCCGGCGCGATCCGCGGCCGGCGCACCGATGTTCGTCGGCGACCTCACCGCGCTGCGCGAGGCGCCCGTCCTCGATCTCGTGATCATGTTCCACGTGCTCGAGCACCTCGCCGATCCCCTCACGGAGCTTCGCGCCGCCGCGGCGCGGCTCCGGCCAGGCGGGACGATCGTGGTCGGCCTCCCGAACATCGGGAGCTGGCAGGCGCGGCTCTCGGGTCATCACTGGATGCACCTCGACGTCCCGCGGCATCTCGGCCACTTCACGCCGGACGCGATCGAGCGCGCTCTTCGCGCATCCGGTTTCCGCGTGACCC
>DASYTL010000013.1:0-86426 GCA_036002305.1 Candidatus Limnocylindria bacterium | reverse complement strand
AACGGCCTCGGCGTGCTCGGCTGGGGTGTCGGTGGCATCGAGGCCGAGGCCGCGATGCTCGGCCAGCCGACGTACCTCCCGTGGCCGGTCGTCGTCGGCGTCAAGCTCAAGGGCCAGCTCCCGGTCGGCACGACCGCGACCGACCTCGTGCTCACGCTCACCGAGCTCTTCCGAAAGAAGGGCGTGGTGAACAAGTTCATCGAGTTCGCGGGCGACGGCCTTTCGACGCTCGCCGTCGCCGAGCGCGCGACCGTCTCGAACATGTGCCCCGAGTACGGCGCGACCGCGGCGCTCTTCCCTGTCGACCGGCAGACCCTGCGTTATCTCGAGCAGACCGGGCGGCCGCGCGAGCTGATCGATCTCGTCGAGCGCTACACGAAGGCGCAGGGAATGTTCCGCTCCGACGGCGACCCGACACCGACGTTCGACGAGCTTATCGAGGTCGACCTCGGCTCGGTGCGGCCTTCGGTCTCCGGGCCGAAGCGCCCTCAAGACCGTGTCGATCTTCCGATGATCTGGGATTCGTTCACCGGGCCGAAGCCCACGAGGGGCGTGACGCTGCCCGGCCACACCGAGGGGCCGAAGCCGGTGAACGACGCCGCCCAGACGATGGTGGCTGAGGCAACGGCCACGACCGCAGCCGTCGCGCACAAGCCGCGCACGCTGCAGGTCGCCGATGGCTCGGTCGTCATCGCGGCGATCACGAGCTGCACGAACACCTCGAACCCGTCGGTGATGATCGCCGCGGGACTCCTTGCGAAGAAGGCGATCGAGCGCGGCCTCACGGTGAAGCCGCACGTCAAGACGACGTTCGCGCCGGGCTCACGCGTTGTGACGCGGTACCTGGAGGCGGCTGGGCTGACGCCATACCTGGAGCAGCTGGGCTACTACTTGGTCGGGTTCGGGTGCACCGTATGTGTTGCCGCCGGAACACCCGTCCTTCAGGGCAACGGGACCGCGCGGCGCATCGACGAGCTCCCCACGCACGGCGGCGCGACCGTGTTTGGGCCCGCCCCGGACGGGGGAATCGCGACCGCGCGGCAGACCGCCCTCATCGCACAGGGAATCCGCGACTGCGTTTCGCTGACGCTGCAAGACGGACGTGTCCTCACGTGCACGCCCGACCACGAGATTCTTCGGGCAGATGGCCGGTGGGTTCGTGCGGACGAATTCCGACCGGGCGTGGACCGTGTGGTCAGTGGGCTCGAAGCGCCACTCGACGTTCCGCAACCGGATGAGAATGGCTACGAGCTTCGCGCGGGCACTTTCGTGTTCACGATGGACACCGCGACCGCGCGCGAGCGCACCCTTGCCTTCGCCCGACTCCTCGGCCACCTTCACGACGACGGCTCGATCAGCGTGCTTGGTCAGGGACGGATCAACGTCGGCCAGGCCCTCGATCGCGAGATGGCGCTCAGGGACATCGAGCTCGTCACCGGCAAGCGCCCGGCAGGCACGCGGTATGACGACCGCAAGTGGTCGATCGCGCTGCCGATGGAGCTCACCGCGGCGATTGCGTCGCTTCAGGGGGTTCGCGTCGGGCGGCGCATCGACCAACCGCCCGCACTGCCAGCATTCGTCCTCGACGATCGGTGCCCGCGCGCGTTCGTCCGTGAGTTCCTCGCGGGCACGTTTGGCGCTGATGGCACAGCGCCCGTGCTGAAGCGATATGGCCCGGGCGAAGAGGACGGGAGCCTCGAACAGCCCGGTTACTCACACGCGGTCAAGCCCGAGCACGTCCTCGCGCAGAAGGACGTGATCCGGCAGCTCTTGCGGCTCCTTGCTCGTTGCTCGGTACGCACGGAAGGCGCGGCGATTCGTGAGTACCCGGTTCGTCACTCGGAGTCTTCCTATGCCATCGCGGATGATGGCGACCCACGCATCGAGGTCCGGCTCGAGCTCCTCGACGGCCTCTCGTTCGTAACGCAGGTGGGCTTCCGCTACTGCGTCGACAAATCGCTGCGCGCGAGCGCCGCCGCGGTCTACTGGCGGACGCTCGACTCGATCCATCGCCAGCGTCTCTGGATGTCTGGTCGCATCAGGAAGATTCACGCCGAGCGTCCAGCGCTTTCACTCCGGGCTGTCCGAGAAATCGCCGCGGGCGAGCTCGAGCAACGCGAGCCAGTCGTGTTCCCTCACTGCTCGACGCTCGAGGGCGCGACCAAGTACGGGGATCTGGCGAATGAAGACGACCAGACCTTCCGCCCGCTCCACCGCAAGACCTGCGGCTTCCCCTCCCCGGTCGCGCTGTTCCGCGAGATGGGCGTGCGCGACTGGTTCGCACCGCTGAAACCAAGAGAGACGGCCGACTTCTCCAAGCGGTACTGCGTAGAGAAGGAGTCGATGACGCTGCCGACGTTCTCGCTGAAGGTGCTCGGGCGACGCGAGGCCGGCGAGCGCGAAGTCTTCGACCTCTCCGTAGACGAAATCCACGCGTTCATCGCAAATGGCGTGAGCGTGCACAACTGCATCGGGAACTCCGGGCCGCTCGCGACGCCTGAGATCGAGCAGGAAGTGAAAGAGCACGACTTGAACGTCGTCTCAGTCCTGAGTGGCAATCGCAACTTCGAGGGGCGGATCCATCCGCTTGTGAAGTCGAGCTACCTCGCGTCGCCGCCGCTCGTCGTCGCGTATGCGCTGGCCGGCACTGTGCACATTGACCTCCAAGATCAGCCGCTCGGCACCGGAACGAACGGTGAGCCGGTCTTCCTCAAGGACATCTGGCCGACACCTGAGGAAGTAAACGAGGTCATGGGCCGCTCGATCTCGCAGCAGATGTTCGCCGAGGAGTACGGGAAGATCTTCGACGGCGACCGCTTCTGGAACACGATGCCCTCGCCGACCGGCCTCTCCTATCAATGGGATCCAAACTCGACCTACGTGCAGGAGCCGCCGTTCTTCCAGAGCTTCTCGGCGACCCCGCCGGCGACGATCCCCGACATCGTCGGCGCGCGGGTGCTCGTGTCGGTCGGCGACTCGGTGACCACGGACCACATCTCGCCCGCGGGAGCGATCCCCGCAGCGAGTCCGGCGGGGCAGTACCTCATCGCGAAGGGCGTGAAGCCAGTTGACTTCAACCAGTACGGCACGCGCCGTGGGAACCACGAGGTGCTCATCCGGGGAACGTTCGCGAACATCCGGCTGCGCAACAAGCTCGCCGAGAAGGAAGGCTGGTGGACGCGCCACTTCCCGTCGGGCGAGGAGCTGACGATCTACGACGCGGCAGTGCGCTATCAGAAGGAGGGCGTGCCGCTTGTGATCTTCGCGGGCAAGGAGTACGGCAGTGGCAGCTCCCGCGACTGGGCCGCAAAGGGCCCGAACCTCATGGGCGTGCGCGCGGCGATAGCGGAGTCGTTCGAACGGATCCACCGCTCGAACCTCGTCATGATGGGCATCATCCCGCTCGAATTCATGCCCGGCGAGACGATGGCGTCGCTCGGGCTCAGTGGCCAGGAGACGTTCACGATCCGCGGGCTCGACAAGCTCGCGCCAAAGGCGAAGCTCACGGTCGAGGCGACATCACCGCGCGGCGACAAGACGACATTCAACGTGGTCTCCCGCGTCGACGATCCGACCGACCTCGAGTACGTGCGCCAGGGCGGCATCCTTCAGCAGGTGCTGCGGGAGCGGATCGCGGCGAGCTAACTTTGGGGCGATCCCAGGGCGATCTGACGGACGCGGCAGCCGCTCCTGAACGTCGTTAGACGGCGGCGAGCTGACGACCCACTTTTTCGAAGGCTGCGACTGAGGCGTCAATCTGCTCGGTCGTATGCGAAGCGGATAGTTGCACGCGGATCCTCGCGGTGCCATGCGGCACGACGGGATACGAAAACGCGACCACGTAGATGTTCTCGTGCAGTAGGCGCTCGGCCATTGCGGCGGCGAGCTTGGCGTCTCCAAGCATCACCGGCACTATGGGGTGGTCGCCGGGGGTGATGCGGAAACGTCGCTCCGTCATCGCGGAACGGAACCGCCTCGTGTTTGAAAAGAGCCGCTCGCGCAGATCCGCCGCTCGCTTGATCAAATCCAGGACGGTGATCGAAGTCGCAGCGATCATTGGAGCGAGAGTGTTCGAGAAGAGATACGGGCGACTTCGCTGCCGGAGCAGCTCCACTATCTCCCGCCGGCCGCTCGTATAGCCACCGGAGGCGCCGCCGAGTGCCTTGCCCAAGGTTCCTGTGAGTACGTCGATTCGTCCGAGTACACCCTGGGCCTCGTGCGATCCACGACCGCTCGCGCCGAGGACTCCAACGCCATGCGAGTCGTCAACCATCACGAGGGCGCCATAACGGTCGGCGAGCCGGCAGATCGCGGGCAGATTCGCGACCGCGCCGTCCATTGAAAAGACGCCATCCGTTGCGATCATCGTCACGCCGGAGCTGGAGACCTCACGCAGCTTCGCCTCGAGCTCGTCCATGTCGTTGTGGGCATAGCGCAGACGTTTCGCCTTCGAAAGCCGAACGCCGTCGATGATGCTGGCGTGGTTCAGAGCGTCGCTCAGCACCGCATCGTTCTCGCCAAGGAGGACCTCGAAGAGGCCGCCGTTGGCGTCGAAACAGGAGCCATAGAGGATGGTGTCCTCGGTGCCCAGGAAGTCAGTGAGGCGTGCTTCCAGATCCCTATGGATCTCCTGCGTACCGCAAATGAAGCGGACGGACGACATGCCATAGCCCCAGCGCTCGAGCGCGGCGTGCGCCGCTTGGAGGACGGCAGGGTGCGCTGACAGTCCCAGGTAGTTGTTCGCGCAGAAGTTGACGACCTCCTGACCCGATGCCAGTCGAATGGAGGGCCCTTGAGGAGTGGTGATGACGCGCTCCTGCTTGAGGAGTCCGCTCTCGCGAATCGAACGAATCTGCGCGGCGAGCGCGTCGCGGGTTGCCTCGTTCACGCCATGACCCAACCGGCTTCGGCAAAGGTGAGCCTCACGCGCGACGGGCGCGACCCTTTGCTCGGAACGTCCAGCGACGCTGTGCTTCGACCGAACAATGTTCTCCCTTAGCCGCCGGCTTCCCGACGCACGATGGCGCCGTGCGCGTCGAGCTCCGGCACTGGAGCCATCGGAAGATCGAGCCCGATGATGTTGAAAGGCGAGCGAAGAGCCTTTACCCGCTTCCCTCCCGAATCGACCTCTGTCCAGCGCTTTCGCTGGACGAGCTGGGGATGCTCGATCAGGTCGGAGACGGTGTTCAGCCTCGCGAACGGCAGGTCGGCCCCCTCCAGCCGTTTCTCGATAGAGGCGCGGGACATCCTCGAGAGCGCCCGCTCGATCACGCCCTCGAGAGTCGCGCGCCCGTCGACGCGAAGGGCATTGGTCCTGAACCGCTGATCAGCAGCGAGCCCAGGATCCCGGAGTACGTCCTCGCAGAGGCGCTTCCACTGTGCTTCGTTCTGCACGGCGAGCAATACCTCTCCGTCCGAACAGGGGTAGGCGCCGTACGGGACGATCGTCGGGTGGCGCAAACCCGCGCGAGCGGGGCCATGCGCCCCGTAGAGCTGGTAGTAGGCGGGTGCCGTCATCCATTCCGCGAGGCAGTCAAGCATCGAGATGTCGATCAAGCGGCCCTGTCCGTCGGCCTCCCTCAGGCGAAGGGCCGCGAGGATGGACATGCATGCGTACATCGCGGCGCTAATGTCGGCGACCGGCACGCCGACCCTGGTCGGTGTCTCAGCCGGCCCTGTGACCCACGCCACTCCGCTCTCGGCTTGGACGAGGAGGTCGAACGCCTTTCGAAGGCGATACGGTCCGTCGCTGCCGTAACCGGAGATCGCGCACGAGATGAGGCGAGGCCAACGCCGACGAGTCGCGTCTTGGCTGAATCCCAGCCGCTCAACTGCGCGCGGCCCGAGGTTGTGGACGAATACATCCGCACCCGCCAACAGCCACTCCAAGACAGCGCGGTCCGAGGGGCGCTCGAGATCCAACACCACGCTGCGCTTGCCCCGATTGAGCCAAACGAAATAGGCGGACTGCCCCTCGACGACCGCGTCGTAGTGGCGCGCGAAGTCGCCTCCTGGACGTTCGACCTTGACCACGTCGGCGCCGAGATCGGCCAGATGCCGAGTGCAGAGCGGCGCGGCGACCGCATGCTCGACGGCGACGACCCTCACACCGTTCAGCGGGAGCATCGGGCCAACACGTCCATTGACGACTGACGCGGTCAGAACAGCACCTCTCCGGTGTCGAGGTGCTCCGTACAGACCTTCTCGTTGAGGACGCCACCCAGCCCTGGGGCGTCAGTGACGACTATCGCGCCATCCTCGAACAGTGGGCGACCGCGGTCGAGGACTTGCCCGATCCAGGGAGCATCGTGGAAGTGGTACTCGACGCCGATCAGATTGCGCGTCGCCACTGCTACATGCGTCGACGCGACCACACCGACCGCGCCGCTGTTGTTATGGAGCGCCGTCGGCATCCCGTGAGCCTCGGCCATATCGGCGACGCGACGGGTCTCGGTCAGGCCCCCGGCGAAGAGGACGTCCGGGTGGACGATGTCACACGCGCCGCGCTCGATGAGCTCGCGGAACTGCTCCGCTGTACAGAACTCGCCCGCGCAAATCGGGATAGGACTCTGTTGCCGTACGCGGATCATTGCGTCCACGTGCGTGATGGGCGTTGGATCCTCGATCCACTTGAGCCGCAGCCGAGCCAGACCCTGGGCGAGTCTGATCGCGGAAACCGCGTCGTATTGCATATGACAGTCAGCGCTCACCTCTACATCCCACCCCACTGCCTCGCGGACCGCTGTGAGCCGCGCGACGATCCGCTCAAGCTCAGCGATCGGGATGTTGCGGCTCCATACGTCGGTCACCTGGTCGGTCGCGGCGAAGTCGATGTCGAACTTGATGTCACGGAAGCCTCGGCCGACGGCGTCGCGAGCCATCTCCGCCCATGCATTGAGGTCATCGACCCGCGCGGGCGCGCTGCGGTCCAGGTAGATCGGCGCCCGGTCTCGATACCGACCACCCAGCAGTGCCCAGATCGGAACCCCGAGGGCCTTTCCGACAACGTCGTGGAGAGCCATCTCGATACCACTCAGTCCCCAGACGATCGCTCCGAAAGGTACGGCGCCAAGGCCGATCGATGGGCGGTGGGGAGGCAACGCTCCCCACAGAACCTCAGACACGATCGGCTTGATGTCCCGCACGTCGCGTCCGACGATGCGATCGCGGATCGCATTGATAGCGTCGCGCACACCTACGAGCGAGACCTGGATGTGCGGAGCCTCGCCAAGCCCGTAGAGACCCTCATCCGTGTCGACCCGGACGATGATCAGCTTCCAGGTTCTCGACTCGCCGCCGATCCCGTGCGGGTCGGTCCCCGCCAGGACCATAGTCCGCACGTCCGAGATCAGCACGCCCGCGTCCGACCGTCAGTAGCCGCGAGCCGCGCTGACCAGGTTGAGCAGCGGCTCACCCCGAGCGTACCGGCCAAAGTTGGTGATGAAGATGTCGGTGGCGATGTCGTTGTACTCGTCGAACACGCCCGAGATGTGCGGGGTCAGGACGACGTTGGGCAGATGGAAGAGCGGATTGTCCCCGGCCGGTGGTTCCCGAGCGAACACGTCGAGTGCCGCGCCAGCGATCCGCTTCGCCGCCAGCGCCTCGATCAATGCGCCCTCATCGAAGATCGCCCCCCGCGAGACATTGACGATGAACGCATGCGGCTTCATCAGCGCGAGCTCCGCCGCCCCGACCATCCCCTTCGTATCCGCGGTAAGCGGCATGGTGACCGCGAGGAAGTCAGACTCGCGCATGACCCTGGGAAGTGCGTCCGCCGTAAGCACTTCGGCGGGTTCCGAGCCCGAATCCACCGCTTCGATGAAGGGCCACCGGTATTGGTCGGTGGGCTCACGGTCCCGCGACCGACGTATGGCGAGGGTCCGCATTCCGAGCGCGTGCGCGAGGCGCCCTACCCGGCGACCAATGCTTCCGTAGCCAAGGATTCCCAGCACCTTGCCCGCGACCGGCGACCGCTTGATCGCGAAGCGGTCCTCCCAGCGTCGCGTCGACTTGAATGATGTCGCGGCGGCAAACGACCCTGTCGACTGCAGGATCATCGCAATGATGTACTCGGACATCGCGGGGACATGGACGCCGCTTGCGTTCGTGATCTGGAGACCGGGGGCCGACCACGCTGGGCTGTCGCGGAGCACCTCGATGCCCGCGCTCATGAGCTGAGCCCAGCGGAGACGACCATTTGGGTCCACGAAGTCCGGAAGCAGATCCGCAAAAATGATGTCCACGTTCCGCCCGATAGCCTGCGTGAGCTCGGCGGGTGAGCCGCAGGAACGACAACTCACGCGGGCGCCCGGTGCCGCCCGCTCGATCCGCCCGAGATTCTCAGGGCCGACGTCGGTGCCCACCAGGATTGTCGTGGGCCATTCGCGCTGGACGGTCACGCCCAGGTCTTGAGATCCATCGTGGCGTCGAACCGCATGTAATGCGTCTTGATCTGAGTGAACGTGTGCTGCACCTCGATGCCGGTGTCGACACCGATCCCGCTCATTTTGCGGCCCTCGTACGGGGCGTTGATCGGGACGTACTCGGGGCAGTTCGTCCAGACGATCCCGCTATCGAGCCGCTCTGCCAAGCGGAAAGCGCGGCCGAGGTCGCGGGTCCACACCATCGACGAGAGTCCGTACATCACACCGTTGGCGATACGGACGGCCTCCGCCTCGTCGCGGAATGTCATCACCGAGAGCACGGGCCCAAAGATCTCCTCCTGCGCGATTCGCATATTCGGGTCGACGTCGGCGAAGATCGTCGGCTCCACGAAGAACCCGTTCTCATGACCAGCCACACGCGGGCGGCCACCGCCGATGATGGTCCTGGCGCCCGATTCACGGCCAAGCTTGATGTAGCCCATCACCCGCTCGTGCTGGGCGCGTGAGATCACAGGTCCAAGTTGCGTCGACGTCTCGAGCGGAGGGCCGACGCGAATTCGTTTCGCGCGTTCCCCGAGCGCCTCGACGAAATCCTTTCCCAAGCGCTCATCAACGAGCAACCGGGAGCCGCTCGTGCAGATCTGACCCGTGTTGTAGTAGGCCGCGAGCAGCGAGCCCGAGACCGCGTCCTCGACGTCCGCGTCGGCGAAGATGATGTTCGCGGTCTTGCCGCCGAGCTCGAGGTGGACGCTCTTGATGTTCGCAGCCGCGCTGCGAAGGATCTCCTGGCCCACCACGGTCGATCCGGTGAAGGTGATCTTCGGGACAAGCGGGTGGGCCACGAGCGCGGCACCCGTCGTTGGCCCATCGCCGTGCACCGTATTGAGGACTCCGGCGGGCACACCTGCCTCCCTGCAGATTCGGGCGTAGATCGCAGTCGACAAGGGCGACTGTTCCGCCATCTTCAACACGACCGAGTTCCCGACAGCGAGCGCGGGGACCGTCTTCACGACCGCAAGCCCGATCGGGTAGTTCCATGGAGATATGGCGCCGACGACTCCGTACGGCTCGCGTTTGCTGTAGACGAAGTAGCCGGAGTCGACGGGATAGGTCGAACCGTCAGGGAGCTCGCAGAGACCAGCGAAGTACGTCATGTAGTCCGAGGCCAAGGCGACTTCCGACACTGCGTTGGCGAGCGGCTTCCCCGTGTCACGCGACTCGATCCGGCCGATCTCCTCCTTGCGCTCGAGCAGGAGAGATGCGGCCCGCCGGAGGACACGCGCGCGCTCCCCCGGTGGCATGCGTCGCCAGGTTCCGCGCTCGAAAGCCGCGTGCGCGGCCTGTACGGCGCGGTCGACGTCGGCCGCCTCGCCGAAGGCGATGTTCGCCAGATCATCGCCGGTCGCGGGGTCGATGTCCGCGAACGTTCTCTTCGACGCGGAAGGCACTTCCTCGCCGTCGATCATGTGGAGGACGGTTTCGTCTGTGTTCAGCTCGCGGGTCGCTGTTGCCTGTGGCGACATCTTGATCACTCCCCCTCGGTCTAGGTCGCGTGAACGCTGAGCCAGCGTCGTGGATTGCCCTGCGTCAAGCAGTCGATCATCTCCTGCTCGACGCCGCGCGCGCGGAGCATCGGCAAGAAGTGCTCAAACAGGAATCCGAAGCCCGCGCCGCCGTAATACCGCAGCTGAAATGACTCGCACACATCGTGCGACAGCAGGATTCGGTTGGCGAAGCCTCGCTCGATGAGCTTCACGATCAAGTCCGCAAGCCGGTCATGGTGCTTGCCCGCCGGCGCATGGCCGAGCGTGGTCGCCGATCCAATGTTGTCGAAGCTGAGCCACGCCCCCCGGTCGAGAATCCGAAGGTAGTAGTCGAGGTAGGGGTGACTGTCGCAGTGGCCGATGACGACGCGACTCAGGTCGGCGCCTTCGTCCTCGAAGATGGTCAGCTGTTCGAGCGCGACTTCGCTGAGCCTTGAGTGCGTGACGAGTCCGAGCCCAGTCTCTCGCTGAGCGCGGGCCGCGGCACGGTGAACACGTTCCTCGACGGGCGACACCCACGACTTCTCGCACCCGATCTCACCGATGACACCCGGGCGGATGCCGGTGTCTCCAACGCCTTCGCGAATCTCGCGCAATAGCTCCGCCGCCAGGTCGCGGACGGGTCGCCGCTCCAGCCCCTCCTCCGGCAGGTAGTACAGCCGCCGGTACCAGCCGCATCCCATGATGATCTTGAGCCCGGTCTTCTCAGAAAGGGCCCGCAAACGTTCTGGCTTACGCCCGATGTCGGGGAGCGTGAGGTCGACGACGCAGTTGCCTCCCTGGCGTTGGAAGACGCTGAGCTCGTCGGCCATGACGTCGTCGTCGTCCAGCAGGTGTGGCGAATCGAAGCGGCCATCGATCTCCCAGAAACGCGTGTACAGGTGCTCGTGCGGGAGCGTGTAGCGGATCGTCGACGGATCTATGGGTCCCGCCACGGTCATGACGTACCCGTTTGTCGTCATGTCAGATCAGGCCACGCGGTAGGCCGACGCCACCTTGCGGAGCGCCGCGAGCGTGTCGACGATCTCCTGTGCGCCCCACCCCTCGTGAATCCAGATCACGATTAGATCGTTGGCGAGTCGGTCGATGACCGGGTGCTCGGGTCGAACAAACCGGACCTTCCGGCCGCGCAGCTCGTACCCGTAGGGGTAGCGTGCGCGGTCGGCGTGTTCCTGGTCGCGTAGGAAGCTGAGTTCATCGATGACCGGCACCATGTCCGGTATGAGCGGCACGGTGGCGATTCCCTCGGCGGTCATCGCGGCCGCGAAACGGCGCACCGAAACGCTGGTCGAGTGACGGTCGAGTACGAACACCGCACCCCATGGACTCGGCTCGGTTCCATCGTAGATGCGCACCGGTTTCACGCCCGCAACTTCGGCGAGCCCCTCGTTGAGTTCGCGCAGCACGCAGGCTCGTGCGGTCATGACTTGATGCAGCTTGGTCAGCTGCACACGGCCAACGACAGCCTCCAGATCGTGCATCCGGCAGTTGAGCCCCAAAGTCGATCGATCTCCGCCGTGCGGTGCCCCCTCGGGTGGGCTGGGCAGCCCGAAAGGCTTTCCTCGATCGGCGAAGCGCTTAGCCGCAAGGTAGTAACCCTCGTTGTCGGTCGCGATGAACCCGCCCTGTCCACCAGAGGTCATGTGTTTGGTGCTCATCATGCTCACCGCGCCGATGTCGCCGAAGGGACGCGACCGACTCCCTCCGTAACAGGCGCCATGCGCCTGCGCCGAGTCGCCAATGACAGGAACGTGATGGCTTCGTGCGA
This sequence comes from Candidatus Limnocylindria bacterium, assembly GCA_036002305.1. Classification (GTDB taxonomy): domain Bacteria; phylum Chloroflexota; class Limnocylindria; order P2-11E; family P2-11E; genus 3-1-20CM-2-70-9. Next base: position 74,730 of record DASYTL010000013.1, on the reverse strand, counting down.
CGCGCATGATGGCGTCCATGTCGGAGATGAGACCCATCAGGTGAGTGACGACAATCGCACCCGTCCGCTCCGTGATCGCGGACTGGATAGCCGAAGGCGAGACGGCGATCGTGTCGTAGTCGTGATCGACGAAGACCGGCACGCAGCCGAGGAAGAGCACTCCCATGACGACACCGGGATCGGTGAGGGGCGAGGTAATGACCTCGGTACCCGGCTCCATCTCGAGGGCGGCGAGCGCCGCCAAGACCGCGGCGCTCCCGCTGGATAGCGCGGCGACGTGACGGACTCCGTAGAACTCGGCGAGCTCGCGCTCGAAAAGATCGACTTCAGACGGCCGCCCGTTCATTTGCGCCAGCGCGGTTCCCTCGGCCTGCGGTCCTGGCCCGTATCGATCGAAGTTTCCGCCGTCGCGTGCGACGGCCCGGAAGAGCCGGTCGACCGCCTCGCGTTCTCGATCGTCGAACTGGATCCGCGTTGGGAGCGGATGCGTGCGGACCGGGGATCCTCCGTCCAGAGCGAGCTTTGGGATGGCTGAGTTCACGCGGTCAGTATCGAACGCCCGTCTGATCTTCAGGCGCACTTCTCGAGACCTCACGCTTCCGGAATCACCGGCAGGAGGAGGTGCGATCGGAAGCGTGGGCTGCGGTGCAGCTTGTAGTAGATGAGCCGGCTGGACGGCAAGACTCCCATGGCGTTCATCTTGTCCTCGACGACCGCGCTGAAACCGGTGGTTTCCTCGGTCAGGCCGTGGGCGTCGGAGGTCGCGATTTCCAGCTCGATGGCGTGCCCCGGCGCGAAGTAGTTCGAGAGGGGCGAGATCTTGATCGCGTACTCCTCGACGGCTCCGGGATGGACCGGGGCTGGGTCGCGATGCGAGTGGAACGGCGCCCCCGGCTTCGAGCGTGCTCGGTCGACCGCTCGATGCGACGCGCGGAGATAACCACGTGAGACGAGCGTCTTGTTGCCTGAGGGCGCCACGTCGTAGATCGTCGCGATGAAGTTCGCGTCCTCCGCGTCGAGCTCAGCGAACAGATGCAGCGCCGCAGGACCTGTGGTCTCGACGCCACGAGACAGCGGCCGAGTTCGATAGCGGAAGGCGGCGAGGCGGGCGGAGATCTGCGGCGGTGTATGCACAAGCGGATCCGGCTCCTGGCCGTCATCCCCTTCAGGATCGGTGGACAGCTCGCCGAACCGGCGGAGATAGTAGGCCGTCCACTGAGTGCGGGCCAGTGGCCACTCGGTCTCGCGCCGGACAACGTCGCGGCCCGGGATGTAGATGTTGACCGGGGGCTCCTCCATGAGTCCGGTGTCGACCCCTTTGAGCCAGTGGTCGTACCACCGGAGCAGCTCCTCGTCGTAGAGCTTGAGCGGCAGCATCACGTTCGCGGTCCCGTAAGAGAGAACGCTGACGCGCTTCGGTACGTCCAGCGTCGGGTCGGTGAATGCCTCGAACGTGCCGTCGATGATCGTGAAGTAGCCCCAAAAGCCGGCGGTGAAGGTCGGGACTTTGATTTTCGCGAAGTGCTCGCGCGCCGAACGCTCTTCCCAGAACGGGCCGTAGGTGGGGTGCAGGAGCTGATCGACGAACGCGGCGTTCTTTCGTGGCGAATTGAATTCACGGACGTAGAACGAATTCGTGCTTATGTCGGGGTCCTTCAGCCGTGACGCGATCCGGGCCTTCACGCCGTCAGTTCCATACAGCCGCTCCGAATCGAGCGCGGCGTCGTGCACGGTGACCATGTGCAGGACAAATGAGTACCACGGCGACGTGATGCCGCCTGGGTAAGCCTTGTTGTAGTGGTCGGTCATCGCCTCGATGGGGGCGATCACCTTGAGGTGCGGCGGCTGCTGGGCGGCGGTGAGCAGCTGCATCGCGCCGAAATACGAATGGCCGGACATCCCGACGTTCCCGTCGCACCAAGGCTGTTGTGCGATCCACTCGATGACGTCGTAGCAGTCGCGCTGGTCGCGGCCGTTGTAAAAGCCGAGCCAGTCGCCCTCTGACTTGCCGCACCCTCGCAGGTCCATGACCACGAACGCGTAGCCGCGCGCCACGAAGAACTCGATGTTCCCCGCCTCGATCGAGTGATCGAAGGTGATCGACTGGGCCGGCTGCTGGGGCACACCCATGAACTGCACGTCCTTGCCGTACGGGGACACCGCGAAAAGCGCCGGAAAGCGCCCTTCGGCCCTCGGCTTGAAGATGTCCACAGCCACGCGCGTGCCGTCCCGCGTGGCGACGAGGACGTCGCGCTCCGCTGCGATCTCGTGTTCCGGCTCGGAGGAACGTCCGCGGCGCAGGAGTGGGCGTCCGCTCGTCTGGATCAGTCCCTTTCCTCCCGCCTTCCGTATGCCTTGCGCGTCGCAGCCTGGCTCGCCGTCGCCTAGTGTGTAACATGCTACACGGCACCAGAACAAGCTTGGTTCGAACGATCGCGGGGGGCCGCCGGAGAGACCGGCCGGTCAGGAGGGAGGAGTTCTGCGAATGAAACATCAGCGCGTACGTCCGCTCGCACTGCTTATCTCGGCGATTTTCTTGGTCAGCGCGTGTACTCAGTCCACCGTGAGTCCATCCGCGACTCCCGTTCCGAGCGCTCAGCAAGCGAGCGGCGGAACGCTCACGGTTCACTTTCCTCTGAAGCCCAAGAGCTTCAATCCGCTCGGTCAGCCTCTGAGCTCCGATCAGATGGTGATGACCCTTGTATATGACGCGCTCGTCGCACTGGCGCCGGATGACACGTACGAGTCGCGGCTCGCATCGGGCTATACGGTGTCCCCCGACGCCACCACATACACCTTCCGTCTGCGGCCGAACGTCAAGTGGAGCGACGGCCAGCCCTTCACCTCGAAGGACGTCGCGTTCACGTTCAAGCTTCTGATGACGCCGGACGTGAGCGCGCACGCCGCGAAGCTCACAGACGTGAAGGGCCGCGCCGACTTCGTCGCCGGCAAGACGACGGAGGTCACGGGCTTCCGGACTCCGGACACGAACACGTTCGTGATCGAGCTGGAGCGGCCGAACAGCGCGCTTATCAGCGCCCTGAGCTGGCCCTTCATTGGGATACTCCCCGAGCACGTACTCGGACAGGTCCCGCCCAAATCGCTCGCGACGCACCAATTCTTCCTTGCGCCGACGGTCGGTCTCGGACCGTTCAAGTTCGTGAAGTGGGAGACCGATCAGTACATCGAGCTCGACCGGAACCCAAGCTACTGGAGATCAGTGTCCATCGACAAGATCTTTATCCGCGAGATGGCTGCAGATGTCGCCAACGCCGCCCTCGAAAAGGGAGAGCTTGACATCGCGATCACCAATGCGCAGGACGCCGACCGCCTGGACAAGTTGCCGAAGGTGACCGTCGATTCGGCCCCCAACCCAGGCATCAACCTCATCTCACTCGCGAACGACAAGGCGCCCTTCAATGACGTTCGCGTGCGCCAGGCGCTGCTTTATGCGATCGACCGGAAGGGGATCATCAACACGGTCCACGGCGGGCGCGGCACGATCGTCAACACGCACATGCGCGCGCCAGGAACGGTACCGCAGGGGCTCGAGGCCTACGACTACAGCCCGACGAAGGCGAAACAGCTCCTCGCCGACGCCAAGTGGGATCCGAGCTACGTGATCAAGATGCAGTGGATCAAGGGCGTCAAGGACCGTGACCAGACCAACGAGATCGTGCAGGCGAACCTCGCGGCCGTGGGCGTGAAAATGGAGCTTCAGCCATACGAGCGCGGCCCGCTCCTGGACGCGTACCGCCTCCGGACGTTCGACGCCACCGCTTACGGCGGCGGCATCTACACGATCGACGGCGACAGTGTCACGGTTCCCATCGCGTGCGCTCAGGCATATCCAAAGGGCACGAATATCACGCACTACTGCAACCAAAGGGTGGACGACCTGCTCGCGAGAGCACGCAGCATCAGTGACGAAGCGGAAAAGAAGCGGCTCTATCAGGAGGTCGCCAAGATCTCCAACACTGAGGTCACGAACCTGTGGTTGAACGTCGCTGACACCCTCTACGCGCGCAGTGACCGTCTCAAAGGTTTCAAGCCGTACGGCGACTTCACGCAGTTCCTCCTCACCGCGTCCAGCTGGACGCTCCAGTAGGAGGAGCTCGACAGGGGGCGGCCGTGCGTTGGGAGCAAGCCCGACGCATCGGCCGCCCCGGACATCGGACGTGACGAGATGAGCCGAGGGCGCTGGATATTGCGACGCATCGCGCTCGCGGTGCCTGTGCTCTTCGGCATCACCGTCCTCACGTTCGTGCTCGTCCGCATGACGCCGGGCGACCCGGTCCTCTACCTCGTCGACCCTGCCGCCATGAGCGGCGCACCGGAGGAATACATCGCGGCCCGGCGGAGCGAGCTCGGGCTCGACAAACCTACCCCCGTCCAGTACGCGGTGTGGATTCGGGAGCTCGGGCAAGGCAATCTCGGGTATTCCTTCGTGAACCGCCGTCCGGTCACCAAGATGATCGCCGAACGTGTCGAGCCGACCGTGCGCCTCATGGGGACCGCCCTGCTCTTCGCGTTGCTCATCGGAATCCCGACCGGCGTCGTCGCCGCATTGCGCCAGTACTCCCTGATCGACTACGTGGTCGCCGTCCTCAGCCTCACCGTGATCTCAACACCGGCGTTCTTCCTCGCCCTCGGCGCCATCTATGTCTTTTCGCTGCGCCTCGACCTCACACCCATCGGTGGAATGGCGACGATCGGACGACCGGCTGATTTAGTCGACGCGCTGCGGCATCTGATCCTTCCTGCGGGCATCCTCGGGCTCAGTTTGACCGGTCCCATCGTTCGCTACACGCGAGCCAGCGTGCTCGAGGTCCTGTCGCAGGAATACCTTTCCACTGCGCGCGCAAAGGGGCTGCGCGAGCGCGTGGTCATCGTGCGCCACGCTCTTCCGAACGCCCTCATCCCGATCATCTCGGTCGTCGGCGTGATGATCCCGCTGCTCTTCGGAGGATCGGTAATCGTCGAGCAGATCTTCTCGTGGCCCGGGATGGGACAACTCATCCTGGCCGCGATTGGACAGCGGGACTACCCCGTTCTCATGGGCATCACGATGGTCGTGGCCATCCTGGTGCTCGCGTGCAGCGTGTTGACCGACATCGCGTACACGCTGGTCGATCCCCGGATCAGGCTTGGATGAGCAGTCCCACCATCGTCGGTCGGCTGAATGGACCAGCGGCCGTGGTGCAGCGGCCGGCGCTATCGCCCACCGCGCTGGCTCTCCGGCGCTTCCGCGCCCATCGCCTCGCGATTTTCGGGACGGCCCTCCTCTTGTTGATCGTCGGAGTCACGATCAGCGCTCCATTCATCGCGCCGTACGACCCTATCGCGGTCGATCTAAGCGCAACGCGCCGGCCGCCGAGCACGGCGCACATCCTCGGCACCGATTCGACGGGACGCGACGTGCTGAGCCGGCTCATGCACGCCGCTCAGGTCTCTCTCGCGGTTGGGCTCTCGGCGGCGCTGCTGCAGACCGGCGTGGGTCTGAGCCTCGGCCTCCTCGCCGGCTATTACCGCGGTTGGGTCGACAGCGTGATCTCGCGGGTGACTGAGATCGTCCTCTCGTATCCCCTCCTGATCGTGATCATCGTCATCGTCGCGATCCTCGGTCCCGGTCAGAACTCGATCATCCTTGGTATCGGCCTCTTCGGCTGGCCAACCGCGTGCCGCATCGTTCGCGGGCTGGTGTTCTCGCTCCGAGAGCAGGATTTCGTGCTGGCCGCGCGCTGCATTGGCGTGAGCGACCGTCGACTGATCTCGAGGCACCTGCTCCCCCTCGTCGTCGGCCCTCTTACCGTCACGGCTACGTTCGCGGTGGCGTATGCGGTGCTTCTCGAAGCGTCTCTGTCGTTCCTCGGTCTCGGGATCAGACCACCCCGACCGAGTTGGGGGAACATGCTCAACGAGGCGCAATCGCTTCCGATCCTGGAGTCGATGCCCTGGCTCTGGCTGCCTCCTGGTGCAGCCATCGCACTCACGGTCCTCGCGATCAATTTCGTGGGGGACGGACTTCGCGACGCCGTCGACCCACGGCAGCGGGCGATCCGCTAACGACTACGAATGTGATCGGAGAAGGAGGCGCCCCATGCCACGCATGACCGGTGGACGCGCGATAGTCGAGGCAATCGATCGAGAAGGTGTCGAGAACGTGTTCTTCGTGCCCGGCGAGAGCCTGCTCACGATAATGGACGGACTCTACGGTCACCCGCGCATCCGTCTCATTCCCGCACGCCACGAGGGCGGCGCGTCATACATGGCATTGGGCTACGCGCTCGGGTCGGGGCGCCCGGGGGTGTGCATGGCGCAACGCGGGCCGGGGGTCGCGAACCTTTCGATCGGCCTCCATTGCGCGGACCAGGACTCGGTGCCGATGGTCGCGTTCGTTTCACAGGTTGGCACCGGAGGAATCGGCCGCGAGTCTCACCAAGAGACCGATCTCGTCTCGATGGTTCGACCCCACTGCAAGGAAGTGATCGAGCTCCGCCGACCGGATCGAGTCGCGGAGATGGCGCAGATGGCGTTTCGGGTCGCACAGGAAGGTCGCCCCGGTGTCGTCGCGGTCGTCATGCCTGACGACATTCTTCGACCGGAGGTCGAGGCCGAGATCGCCCCAGGCTTCCACCCTGCACGCCCGGGGCTGCCGCCTGATGATGCGGCGCAGGTCATCGACGCGCTAGGCCGCGCGGAACGCCCGGTGTTCATGGCAGGCGGCGGGGTCCAGCGATCGGGCGCGTGGCAGGAGCTCCAGCGCCTCGCCGAGGTGATCGGCGCCCCGATTCTGAACTGGCGGCAGAGCGTCATCGTCGACGGGCACCCTTCGCAGGTATGGGTCGAGGGCAAAGCGAGCCAGGCATGCCTTGACGAGGCCGACCTGTTCGTGGTGGTCGGCAGCCGCCTAAATGAAGATGCCTCGCTCCTCCACGCGGTCCCGCCTCGCGGCAAGGCGTGGATCCACATCGACCTCAAGCCGGGCACGGCCTACGCACCAGAACCACCGGTGCTCTCATTCGCGGCAGACGCGCGTCGCGCGCTGAGTGCGTTGCTCGAGGCGGCCGGCGCTCGTCCGGTCGAACGAACCCGCCTGGACGCTCGACGCAAGTGGACCGAAGAGTGGCAGAGAGCTTGGCGCGAAGATAGCCGTACGCCCGAGCCCCACCGTCGCGCGCCGATACATCCGGAGATAATCACGCGCGCGATGGCCGAAGTCGTCCCCAGCAACGCCGCGGTCTCCGTCGACATCGGCAACTTCGTCTTCTGGTTGCGCCGGCACTGGCAAGCAGCCGAGGCGAACACCTTCTATCAAAGCTCCGCAGGCTCGATGGGCAGCGGCTTCTCGATGGCCATCGGCATCCAGCTGGCACAACCGGACCGCCTCGTCGTCGCCGCGGCAGGGGATGGTGGTTTCATGATGAGCGTCGGGGAAGTCGAGACCGCCGTGCGGCTCAAGCTTCCGATCATCGCGGTCGTCTTCAACAACAGTCAGTACGGCACGATTCGCTGGCAGCAGGAGTCGCAGTACCCCACGCGGACGATCGGCACGACTTACGGGCCGACGGATTTCGCGGCGATCGCCAAGGCAATGGGAGCGCACGGTGAACGGGTGGAACGACCGGAAGACGTGGCTGGCGCCTTCCGTCGGGCGATCGACGCTCGCCGGACGGCGGTGATCGATTTCGTGACGGACCCGAACGAGATCTTCCCGGGCACGACGATCTCCCAGCTACGGGAGCGAGCCCGCCGCTAGCTCGCTCCGGGCTCGCCGAAGAGCGCCACGGCGTTATCCCAGAACACGCGGTCCAGCACGTCCGGCTCGAGCCCGAGATCCTGGTATGTCCCAAGCACGAAGCCGGGGTCCATGAGGGGGGCATCGCTGCCGAAGAGGAGCCGCTCCGGGGGGATAGCCGAGACGAGAGAACGGCATTCTCGGATGTCGGCCAGGCTGCTCGAGAGCTCCACGTAGACGCGGTCCGCGTTCGCCACCACGGTGGCGGCGCTGGCCGACGGAATTCCGAGTCCGGCATGGGCGATCACGATTGGTAGCTTCGGGTGCCGGCGCGCGACCGCGAGCAGCGCGGCTTCCCACCCAGGTCCCATGTTGTGAATCTTGACCGGCCGACCGTGCTCCGCCAGCACGCCAAAGAGCGCACGGACCCTATCGGAGTCCGTCTGGCATCCGGCGTAATGGCAATGGACCTTCACCCCCATCACGCCTGGGGCGGAAAGCCACCGCCGCAGATGACCGCGAGCGGCATCGAGGTCATTTGGGTCGGCGACCAGGTACGCGAGCTGACCCGACGCGGCGACCGATGCAGTGACGGCGCGGGCGTTTCCATTCTCGAGGTCGCCCAAGAGTGCAGGGACCGACGACGAGATCGTCGCACGGATCCCAAAAGCACGGAGCCGTGCCGGGAGCTCGCCGTCCGAGACCTGCGGGACCGGCCAGGGCGACGGAAAGAAATGGGTGTGAACGTCGAGCGCTCGCGCCGGAAGCCGCGGCGCTCGTAGGTCTACCGGCCCGCGAGAGATGCCGAAGAGACGCGAAGCGTTGCCGGCCAAGACCGCCTCCTGCTGGGACGGCCCAAGTCCGGACAGCAGAACGGCGTTGAGCGCGGACGCCGGGGTACGCGCGGGCATGCCCGATCCAAAGAGGATCCGCTCGTGGCCGATTGCCGCCGCCGCGACATCGATCGCTCGATACGTGGCGAGGGAGCTGGTTTCGAAACGCAGGTGCGGGTAGCGCTGAGCCGCCGCGAAAGCATCCGCGTACCGGGCGTAGTGGACACCCACGAGGACGACCGGAACGCCCAGCTCGACGGTGAGGGCTCCAATCGCGGAGGCGTCCCCGGACGCGCGGTGCGGGATGAGCAGCGGAAGTCCGGGCGTCGCGGCGGACGCGAGTGCCTGCCTCGCCGCCTCCGATTGTGTCGACCATGGCTCGGTCGGCTCGACCCAGACCGCTCGAGCTCCCGCGGCGGCCCAAGCGCGGAGGTCGCCCACGAGATCGCCACCCACGGATATGGTGGCGGTCGCGACCGGCAGCATGCTGGCGTCGTGCGCAATCGCCCTTTCGAGGCGGTCGCGTCCGTATGCGCGAGAGACACTGACGGCTGCGCGTTCGCGAACGAGCACGCAGCGGATGCCATGACGAGCTCGCGAATCGGCAAGGTCTTCGTAGGTGCACTCCTTTTGTGGCCAGAGCGGCGGACCGAGCTCGGCGTTGATGTCGATGATGCCGCGCTCGGCGAGGACCTCGCCCGACGTCGGGCGCACCACTGCCTACTGGATGATCATCTCGCCGCCGTGAATGTCGACGGCGGCGCCCGTGATGTAGCTGCTTCCCCTTCCGACGAGGAACAACACGAGCTGAGCTACCTCTTCCGCGGTCCCCAAGCGCTGAAATGGGATGCTGCGGCGGACCTCATCGAGGCGCGCGTCCGACGTGTGTGCATGGACCATCGGCGTGTCGATGATGCCAGGCGAGACCGCATTTACGTTGATCCCGAACGGAGCGAGCTCCCGCGCAGCGTGACGACTCAGTCCGAGCATCCCGGCTTTGGCCGCCGTGTAGTGCGGACCGCCGAGCGTGCTCGTGGCACGGCCGGCCATCGACGCGATGTTCACGATGTGGCCCGCTCGCTTCGCCTTCATGATCGGTGCGACGGCCTGGGTGAAGAGGAACGCGCCTTTGAGTGTCACGTCGACCACGAGGTCCCACTCCTCCTCGGTGATTCGCTCGAAGGGCCCTGGGCGGAGAACGCCCGCGTTGTTGACCAGGATGTCCACTGTCGAGAATGCATCGATCGTCTCTTGCACGGCGCGGCGCACGTCCGAGGGTCGTGCGACATCCGCGACGACCGCGAGCGAGCGTCCGCCCGCCGCTGTGATCTCCGCGGCAACCGCGGAAGCGGTCTTCGCGTTCACGTCAAGGACTGCTGTTTTGGCCCCGTGCTGAGCCAGCGTCACCGCGATCGCGCGCCCCATCCCTTGCCCAGCCCCAGTCACGATGGCGACCTGGCCTTCGAGCGAGGTCGAGTCCGCGCTCACCTGCGCCTCGCCGTGGCCCGCCGCCCCGTCGGGATCATCTCGGCGAACTCGGTCTCGAGAAGGCCACGGAACACCCGTGCGTCGTCTTCGGTTGCAGCCAGATAAGGAGCCCGCACCGCGAGCGGCATCGTCGGGAAGATGCCGCATCGGGTGTAGAGCTTCGACCACGAGGGCTCGGCCGAAAGATGCGGAAGACGCCGAACTGCCTCGCGGTCCATTCGGTCGAGCAGCACCTTCTTACTCGTCGCGGCCGACCAGTCACCGCGCTCGCAGTCGGCCCACCACTCCATCATCCAGACCGCGCTGATGTTCACGGCTGCGCTGTACGTTCCCTTCGCCCCGAGTAAGAGCCCCGGCACGATGTGTGGGTCGACGACGAAGTGATGGAGCTCCGGCGTCGCGAGAACCACCTCCTCTAGAGCGGCGACGTTACCGCCTGTCTGCTTGGTTCCGACGAGGTTTGGCGCGACCTCGAGCAGCGCGCGGTACTCCGTGCCGGTCAGGAATCGCTTCGCCAGTGCGATGTTGTAGTGGATCAACGCCACGTCAGGAAATGCACGGGCAAGATCCGCAAAGAAGTTGGTCAGTTCACGGTCGTTCAGCGCTTGCCAAAACGGCAGCGCGACCTGAACGGCCTGGATGCCGCGGTCGCGCGCGTAGGCCGTCCGCTCGATGACTCCCGCGGTGTGCACCCATGTAACGCCGACCTGCGCAGGTATACCGACGTCAGTCACCGCCCGGGCGAAGGCATCGACCATTGATCGGAAGTCCGACAACTCGAGGACGTGGAATTCGCCGTCAGTCCCAGTCGTGTAGACACCGTGGACCCCAGCGTCCTTGTAAATCGCGATGAGCTCTCGCAGGATCCCGGCGTCAAGGGTGCCACGGTCCGTCCAGGGAAGCGGGATTGCGGCCCATACGCCTTTGAGGTGCTGATCGCGGAATCGGTGTGGCATCAAGACCTCCCCCTTCGTCGTTACGTTTCACGCTCCAGTTGCGGCAGCACCTCGTGCATCAGCCGGGTCATCGTCTCCTCGTCGTACGGCGAGGGCATCGAGAAGATGAGGTGGCGGTAGCCGACTGCGACGTACTTCCGAAGCATCGCGACGACGTCGTCGACGGTACCAACCGGCTGCGGGGCGGGCGAGTCGGAGCGCGACGCCGGCTCGCTGAGTGGCCGTCGGCCGCCTGCGCCCTGCCCCGAGATCGTCTCCTCGTAGACCGCGCGGGCGTCGGCACGTGAATCACGGATTACGACGATGGGCGGGCAGGCGGTTCGCTCCACTTCCCGGTGGTCGCGGCCCACCGCCCTGCAGTGCTCTTGGAGGATCGGCTCGCGTCGTATCACATCTTCGACGCTGCCCGTCTGATTGCAGATGTCGGCGTACTGCGCGACGAGCCGCAAGGTGACTTTCTCGCCGACGCCCCCGACGAGAATCGGGAGTCTTTCCTGGATCGGTCGCGGAAGGTTGCGCACGGCATTGACCCGATACCGCGGACCCGGTGTGGTTGGCTCTTCGCCATCGAGCATCGCGCGTATCAGCGGGAGTGCTTCAGCGAGCCAGCGGAGCCTCTCCCCAGCGCCGCTCCCAAAGTCGAACCCGAACGCCTCGTGCTCTTCCTCGCTCCAGCCCGCTCCGATCCCAAGGATCGCTCGGCCACCGCTGATGTGATCGAGCGTCGTCACCATCTTTGCGACGAGTGCCGGCGATCGGAATGTGTTGCAGCCGACCATGAGACCGACGCTAGCGTTCGTGGTTGCGTTCGCGATGGCAGCGATCGTCATCCAACCCTCGAGCATCGGGCCACGGATATCGCCGACGACCGGATAGAGGTGATCCCAGACCCAGACGCTGGCGTAGCCCAAGCTGTCGGCGCGGCGCGCCGCATCGACGAGCACGGGCCATTCCGCGTACTGGTTCCAGAGGCAAGCGCCGAAACGGATCGTCATGCGCCTGCGATCTGTTGACGGGGATCGAGTGCGTCGCGAAGTCCATCCCCGATAAAGTTGACCGCCAGCACGGTGACGCCGATCGCGATACCGGGCAGCGACCAGAGCCACGGCATCGACTCGAGGATCAGGATCGACTGCGCCGCGCTGAGCATGTTCCCCCAGCTCGGCTGCGGCGGCCGTATGCCGAGTCCGAGGAAGGACAGCGCGGCCTCGAGGAGCACGGCATAAGCCACGCCGAAGGTCGCCGTCACCGTCAGTGGCGCCAAGACGAGAGGGATCAGATGGCGCGAGATCACGCGCACATGCGTGGCGCCCAAACTACGCGCCGCCATGACGAAATCCTGTTCACGCAATGAGAGCGTCTGGCCTCGCACGATCCGACATGTGGTCGGCCAGCCAAAGAGGCCGACTCCGAGGACGATTGACCCGACACCCGGACCGATTACAGCGGCGAGCACGATGATCATCACGAGTAGCGGATAGGAGAGGATGATCTCGGTGAGTCGCATGACGACGCTGTCAGCCCATCCGCGGAAGTAGCCAGCGACTAGACCAAGCACGAGACCAATGAGTGTCGAGAGGAGCGCCGCGGAGAGTCCGACCGTCAGCGACACCTGGCCCCCGTAGATAAGACGGCTGAGGACGTCGCGTCCGGTTAGATCGGTGCCGAAGAGATGCGCCTGGCTCGGCGGCTGCCTAGAGGCGCTCAAATCAATTGCGACAGGGTCATAGGGCGCGATGGCGGGCGCGGCGATAGAGATCAGCGACACGAACGCGATTACCGCAACGCCGATCATGGCGAGCCGGTGACGGCGAAAGCGCTCGAACGCCGCGCGGAGAGGTGACGGCATCGGCCGCGCAGGAAAGGGCATAGCTTCGACGGTCGTACGGATCGTCGATGTGCGGACCATCACTTGAACCGGATCCGCGGATCAGTGAGCGCGTAGGCGACATCGGTGAGCAGGCTTGTCGCGAGCACGACGATCGCGACGACGAGCGTGATGCCCATGAGGACCGGGTAGTTGCGTTGCCCGACCGCCAGCAACATCAGCTGTCCCATTCCCGGCCACGAGAAGATCTGCTCGACGATCACCGATCCCGCGAACAGAACGGGTATCAGCACGCCGACTACCGAGATCACCGGGATGAGGGCGTTCGGGAGCAGGTGAACCCGGATCACCCGCCGCTCGGGGAGGCCTTTCGCGCGGGCGGTCACGAGAAAGTCCTGGCGCAGTACTTCGAGGACGCTCGCGCGTGTGTACCGGATGACCGGCCCGGCGAGATTCAGGGCAAGGATCGTCGCGGGCAGAGCCAAGTGTCGGAGCTCATCAAGGATGGTTGGCGGACGATCGAGAGGGAACATGCCGCCTATCGGCACGAGGTCGAGGCGAAGGGAAAAGAAGTAGATCGCGGCGAGCGCGACGAAAAAGAGCGGCACGGACACCGCGGTGAGGCTCAGGACCGCGATCACGTAGTCGAGCGCGGAGTACTGCTTCAGCGCAGCGAGCGTTCCAAGTGGAATCCCGATCAGCAGGGCGATGATCAGGGCCGAACCCATCAGCCTCACGGTCGGTCCGACGCGCTCGAGCACCATCTCGCCCACCGGCCGTCCCGTCAAGTACGAGTACCCTAGGTTGCCTCGCGCGAGCTCACCCAGCCACACGACGTACTGCACCGGAAGCGGTTTGTCGAGTCCGAGCTCGCGCCGACGCGCTTCGACGTACTCGTCCGAAGCGCCGGCCATCGTGATCGGGTCGACGAGATAGCGAACTGGGTCTCCAGGAGTGCTGCGCAGCATCACGAACATCAGGGACGTGATCCCCAGAAGCACAGGGATCGAGATCAAGAGTCGCCGCCTAAGCCAGCCCCACATTGGGTCCTCTGGCCGGGGTCAGGATGATCCGACCGCGGGGAGCGCTCGCGCGTTCCCCGCGGTCGTGGCTGTGAATCGTCATACGAAGAGGGGCAATCTCTAGCTCTTCCCCCAGTCAGCGATGTTGACCGTGAACGTCGTGGAGTCGCCTATGGGCTTGAAGCCGGTGAGCTTGGCCGAGCGCGCGTAGACACTATCGGCGGCATTGATCCAGAGATGCGAGACCTCGTCGTTCAGGATCTTCGCGATCTCCTGGTAGATCGCGTTTCGCTGGGCCTCCCCAGTGACGCTGCGCGCTTGGAGGAAGAGCTGATCGACGCGCGGGTTGCAGTACCAAGCCAGATTCTCGCCCGTGGGGAAGAAACGGTTGCAGTTCAGGGGCGCTGAGAGGCTGTTGCCGTCGATTGTGTATACGCCCCCGCCGACGGCGGCGCCGTCAACCGTGCGCTTTGTGATCGCTTCTTGGAACGCGCCCGACTCGAGCGGCATCAGCTGCGTCTTCACGCCGACGGCCGCGAGATTCGCTTGGATGATCTCGGCGTAGGCCTGCCGATCCTTCGAGCCGACCGGGAACGACAGCTTGTAAACGTAGTTGGGATCCCACTTCGCGTCGGTGAGAAGCTGCTTCGCCTTCGTCGGGTTGTATGTGTACTCCTCCAGTCCGGACGGGACCGTGCCCGGAGCACGGAGGTCGGTATTCACGATGCTGGCCTTGCCCTTGTAGACGGTGGCGATGATCCCCTTGCGGTCGATCGCGTAGAGGAAGGCCTGGCGCACGCGCTTGTCGTTGAAGGGCGCCTTCTCTGGCGTGAATGTGACCTTGTTCAATCCGGGGCTCGACGCGGACTCCACTTTGATGTTTGGGAGTGTCTCGAGGCGAGCGGCGTCGTCGCCGTTGGTGAGCATGATGTCGAGCTCGCCCTTCTCGAGGGCGGTGATGGCGACGTTCGGATCCATCTCGCGCAGGAAGACGCGATCGGCCTTGACCGGCTTCCAGTAGTTCGGGTTTCGTTCGAGCTCCACGAACTGATCCGGCTGCCACCGCACGAACCGGAATGGGCCCATGGACGTGGTGGGCGCGCGGAAGAACGGGTGCGTCTTCAGATCCTTCGGCGCCACCGCGCTGAGGACGTGCTCGGGGATGATCGGCAGAGGCGGCCAGGCAAACGTACTGAGCAGTGCGCTGTTCGCCTCGTCCAGCTCCATGATGAAGGTGTTGTCATCCGGAGCGCGGAGGCCGGCCGGCGTCGTTGTCTTGCCGTCGACGTAATCCTTCCGGCCCTTCACCGTCGTGAGCTTTCCGGCCTGGTCGCTGGCGTCGGGCGTCATGTACATCTTCCACGTGAAGAGGACGTCTTTGGAGCTGAACGGCTGGCCATCGCTCCACTTCAGCCCTTTGCGCAGATGGAACGTATAGGTCTTCGCGTCCGACGAGAGCTCCCACCGCTCGGCGAGACGCGGCTCGTATTTGTTGTCGGCACCTACGGCGTACAGCATGTCCTGGAACGCCATCGTCGCGATGAGAAAGCCCGCATTGCGCTGGCCGCTGAGCGGATGCAGATCGACGATCTTCTGTGTCAGGAGCACATTCAGCGTGCCGCCTGAAGCCGCGGTTGGCGCGGCCGAGGGCGACGCTGTCGGCGGGGCTTGACACGCAGCTACGAGGAGCGCTAGCGCCATGAGAATCGTGATTGCTTTCCTTGTGATCACCACTTTCCTCCCTACCAGAACACATGGTCAGTGACTGCTCGGTCCCAAGCGGGCTTGATCGGGGGTGGACGCGGGTGCGCCTCGGCGTTGACATACGGCGCGTAGGAATGGGTCACGGGAGCGGTCGATGACCTACGCGTCACGATCTGACCCCCATCCCCGGCTCGAAGGGATTCGCCGCGAGGTACTCGTCCGTAACGTCTAGACCCAGGCCCGGGCAGGTGGGCGCCGCGATCGCGCCATCGACGAGATCCAGATGGTCCTTGATGAGACGGGCTTGCGTCCCTGCGGTCGCGTGAACTCGCTCGAGGATGAGCGTTCCGTGCTGCGCGATCGCGAGGTGCAGACTCGCCGCGAAGCCCGGCCCAGGAGTCCCGCCAGTATGAATCGCGGACCGCAGCCTGTTGGCATCGGCGAGCTCGAGCACTCGCTTCGCCGCGGTAATGCCGCCGACATGGGAGACGTCGGGCTGAACGATGTCGAGCGCACCGGCGCTGATGAACTGTTCGAACTCGGCGACCCCGGACAAGGACTCCCCGCCGGCTATCGGGACCTCGGTACGGCGCCTCAGTTCGACCCAGCCGGGAAGGTCTTCATAGGAGAGGGGCTCTTCATAGAACAGGATTCCGTAGGGCTCGATGGCATTGGCGATTCGGATGGCCTCGTGCGCAGTCGTCGGTCGCGGGTGCGCGCCTTGGTGCCCGTCAACCGCCAGATCGAACTCGGTCCCGAGCGCCGTGCGAAGCGCGGCGAACTTCTCGGCGTCCATCTCCGCGTATCTCGAGACCGGCGGCGTCTTAAACCTTGCCTGCGACGTCTTGGCGTCGTAGGTGTAGTACGGCTGCGACGCCGCCATTGTGCCGACCTTCGCGGCCCGGTAGCCGGCAGCGGCATATCGCTTCACCTTTTCGACAGTCTTTTCCGGTGGCCAGAGGGCCTCGCCCGCGGATGCGTAAACCGGAACTCGGTCGTGAGCACGGCCACCGAGCAGTTCGTAGACCGGTACGCCCAAGGCGTTGCCTTTGAGGTCCCACAGGGCCATGTCGATTCCGCTGAGCACACTGAGTCCAGCGCCCTTGCGGCCCCACCAGATGCCGTCTTGGTAGAGCTTGTGCCAGAGGTAGTCGATGCGGAAGGGATCCTCGCCGATCAGCTTCCTACGGAAGTAGTCCACGATCGGCGGGACAACAAGCGGGGCGAAGTGGCCCAGGATCGTCTCGCCGATCCCCGTCGGGCCTTCGTCCGTCCTAATCCTGACAAAGGCCGCGCTGTTCCGATCGCCGAGTGTCCAGCCCGGGTCCGAGTCCCATTTGGGCGCGGCCAGATGAGTCTCGACCGCAGAGATCTTCATACGCGAGGGAGCTCGTCTCCGAGACCGTAGAAGTCTCTGTCGAAATAGATGAGGGGTCGTCCGCGCTCGTCACTGCCTGGCGCAGCGCGCCGGACGCGGCCGACCACGAGCATGTGCGTGCCGGCCTCGTAGGTGTTGGCGACGGCGCAGTCGAGCTGATAGAGCGCGCCTCTGATCGAGGGCGGGCGCGAGACGTCAGTTGGATCGACTACACAGAACTCGTCCACGAACTTCGGGCTTCCTGGAGCGGACGCGAGCTGCGCGAGAGGCTGCTGCTCTAGACGGAGGATGCTGATCCCAAACCTGCGCGCGTCGCGAATCGCCTTCCAGCTCTGCGTGCGCCGGTTGAGGGACACCAACACCAGCGGTGGATCGACGGATACCGAGCAGCATGCGCTTACGGTGAGCCCCCACGGACGACCATTGACCATTGTCGTAACCATCACGACGCCGGCGGCAAGCTGTGACATCGCGGCCTTGAAAGAATCGGGGTCGGCGATCTCCTCCGGGATCCGCACCTTGAGCGCCTCGTCGATCTCGACATAGCCACCAACCCCATAGACGGTGCCGTCGAGGCCGACTATCTCTGCATCCGGCTCGTCACGAGGGACGAATTCAGTCACCGCGCCAGCCCTACCGACCGTCGGGTACCCATGCGATCGCCTCTACTTCGATGAGTAGATCCGGATACGCCAATCCGGTGACCCGAACCCCGGTACCGCAGGCGGCTGGCTCCTTGAAGAACTCCATGCGCACGCGGGTCATCTTCTCCCAGTAATCGCGAATTGCGTCGCCCTCTCCTTCGTACACGTAGAACGTGTTGAATTTCACGATGTCTTGCATGTCCGCGCCAGCCTCACGAAGGACCTTGCGTATGTTCTCGAAGACGTTCCGTGTTTGGACTTCTATGTCGCCGACCCCGATGGTGCGACCGCGCTCATCCGCCGAGATCTGACCGCCGACGAACACCAGGCGGCCTCCGGTCACGCTCCAACCCTGCGAAAACGGAACGGGAATGCTCCAATTCCAGTGCTCCTTTGGCATCAGTCGCTTCTTCGCGCTCATCCTCGTGCTCCTCCCTGAGTCGCCGCCGTTCGCCCTTACGCGTCCGGCACGTAGGCGAAGGCGCGAATCGGCGAGCCGGTCCCGTCTTTTAGATTGAGTGGGAGCCCGAAGAAGAGGAATCTCTTATTGAGGAGCTTGTCGAGATTAGTGAGGCTCTCGGTATTCACGATCCCGTACTTCTTGCAGACCATGTGGCTCGAGAATTGCGTGTCGAGTGTGTTGTCAAGGCCCATGCAGTCGGTACCGATATTCACTACGCCTTTCTGCGCGAGGTACTCCGCCCCCTCCCAATTCACGCCCGGGTACTCTGAAGCAAAGGTTTGCGTCGGAAAGATGCGGTCGCCGACGTCGAACCAGAGGAGAACGATGTCTCCACGGCGAATCGACTCGCCTTTCTCGCGCAGCCGCTCCTCGGCGCGCTGGATGACCCCGGCCGTCGCGTAGCCCTTCCCTTCGGGATCGGGGTCCTGGAACTTAACCTCTGACACGTCCAGGCACACGGCGGATCCCCAGAAGAACTGAAGGGACATTCTGTCCAGGCGCGGACCGTCGGGGTCGTACTCGTATATCGCATCAACGTGAGTTCCGCAGTGCTCGCTCATGAATAGGTTCCGGGCCGCAAAGCCTGGATCGGTCTTGTAGATCTCACGAAACTTCTCATGGTCCTGGTTGGTCGGGATAAAGGTCTTCTGATGGCCGTACCACTGCGGCATACCCTCGAAGATGGGTCGTGTGAGATCGATCACTCGCCCGGGTCGCTTCAGGAGCTCGTCACCGAGCAGTGGGTACTTCCCGGCTCCTGGCTCGAACGCGGCGCGCTTCGCCGCCGCAGAGGCCTCTTGGATCGTCATCGACTTGATCGCGGTTTGCATCTCTAAGTCCTCCCCTCCTCGTTCGCCTGCAGTTCAAGACCTCGGCTTGCGCTCAGCTTCCCTCCGGACCAGATCGAAGGACGATCTCGCCTGGGGCGAGGTCGTTTCCGCCGCCTCGGCTGAGATGCCGGCGCGCTCACGAACGTATCTGAGTGCCTCCGCACGGTCGTACGAGCGATAGATTTCCTCGCGAATCCAGGCGGGCGGGGCCGCGTTGAGGTGCTCGAATAGCGCGACCCGAGAGGCATGGCTGCCGCACACGAGGTCCCAGGCGAGGTTGAAGATCCGGTTCTTGTCTTTTGCACTGATGCCATGGCCCGCGGTGAACTCTTCGAGTTTCTCCGCCACATAGGGGACCCGCCACGTTGCCTCTGGGAATCTGCTCACCAAGCCCTGGCCGCTGATGTCGCGGATGATCTGGATGACACGCGGGTAATGCTCGAGCGAATGCAGCCGCCCCGCCGTGATCATCGTGGAATCAGGGACGAGAACACCCGCCTTGGTGTGCTTCGCCTCCTTCTCGCCGGCGAGAATGAACGCCTTGAGGGTGGAGGCATAGGCGAACACTTCAGTGAGAGCCATCCGCACACCAGGAATCCCACCCGTCCCGAGGGCATCGACGATTGCCTGGGCGACACCAGCGAAGATTTCCGCGCGATACCAGAGCCGCGCCAAGATGTGCCAGTGAGCCAGCGCGCACACCGGGTAGTAGAGGCCCAGGAGTTTGTCCTGTTTGTAGACGAAAATGTCTTCCCACGGGACGAAGACATTGTCGAAGATGAAGAACGTGTCGATCTCGTCGCCGAAGGCGTCCACCGGATGGTCACCGGTTTCTGCCGGGGCAGTCACGGACTCGCGACTCACCAACGTCATGTTCTTGGCATTGACCGGGACCTGGCACCAGATGTTGCAGGCCGGATCCATGTCGGAGAAGAGCAGGTTGGCGATCGTCATGTAGTGCCCGGCCGCGGCGAGTGAGCCGACAGCCTTGCCGCCATAAATGACCACGCCGTCCTTGCGCTCCTCGACCACCCGAAGCCGTCCCGGCTTCTGGTTGTTCGGGACCATCCGGTCCGATTGCGGCTCCGCGAGGACATCGGCGCACATCGCGTTCCGGCGCGCCGCCGCCTTGACGAAGGCGCGAATGTTTGCCGCCAGCTTGGGATCGACCGCTTCGAAAAGATCCAGGAGCGAGAGATATCCCATGCAAATCGTCGAGCCGTAGTCCGGTGGGCGCCCATACATCCCAAGCGTGTGCAATGTGCTGACACGGAGGGTCTCGCGTCGCTTCTCGAGATCCTCACGGGATCTCGGGACGAGCCATCCGGTGCTCAGCCGGTCACCCGTATCTGGGTCGAGGTAGGTCAAGGTGTCGCGATAGGCCGGGTCGAACTGCAGGTCGTAAAGCGCAGCTACGTTGTCGACAGTGCGCTTGAAGGCGGGATGCGCTGTGATGTCCGCAACTTCCTGACCCGCATAAATGATTCGTCTGCCATCACGAAGCGACCGGCGGTAGCCCTCTCCGGTCATGAGGTACGGATCCGTTAGCGTTGCGTTCGGCGGCCTCGTGGTCTGCGGGATCATCGCGCCCTCCCCTCGCTGCAGGCACCTGTGCGACGTGTCATATGTGACATGCTACGCGCAAGGTATCCTATTTATCGTGCAGTCTGCTGTGAATACCCCTTCCCCTGACTCCCGTGTTGTCGTGAAGACGCCGGCGGAACTACTCCGCGAAGCGACGGTACCCATCGAGGCGCCGCCGAACCTGCGAGAAAGAATTTACTCCCAAACAAAGGCACTCATCGTGACAGGCTCCCTGGCGGCCGGGCGGCTCGTATCAGTGGCTCAGCTCGCCACGATGTTCAACGTCTCGCGGACGCCGGTCCGCGAGGCACTACTCGAGCTGGCGCGAGACGGCATCCTCAAACCTGAACGAAATCGGGGGTTCCGGGTCGTCGGCCACACGCCTCGAGAGCTCGACGAGATCTTCGATGTAAGAGTCCTCCTGGAAACGGAGGCACTCGCCAAGGCTGCGGCAAACGCCGCGAACGCCGCCGGCGCGATTGAGAAAGCACGCCGACTGCACGTGCGCGTCGAACGCGCTCTACGCGCAGCGAACCTCGTCGACTTCCAACAGCTCGATCGGGAATTCCATCTGACCCTTGTCGCTATCGCGGGAAACGGACTCCTCACGAAGCTCATCAGCAACCTACGCGATCATCTCCGACTTCCGTACCTGAGCACTCTGGATCAGCAAGGGCAACTCCGGCCGTCGCTGCGAGATCACCTCAAGCTCGTAGACGCGGTTGCCGCGGGCGACTCGGAGCAAGCCGCGGAGCTCGTCCGCATTCACCTGGCGCGTGCTCGCATCGCCGTCGACCAGGCCACTAGCACGCGAGCCGATGACCGCCCTCCCAAACGCGACTCGCGCGCGGCATCCACACGTTCACGAAGTCGCTAAGCGCACGCACTTAGGCAAGCCTTCGCAGACTGGCGCGGCACAGATCCGGCGCACGAGCGGAACAGCATCAGCGCCGGGTCTATGCGCTTACGCGGAGCGGACGCCTAGCCACTCGTTGCCGGAAAGCACCGGGAAATTGAAGCCGATGACGTCGTGCTCCTCCTGCTTAACGACGAAGTCTCGGAGGAGAAGATGTGCCGGATGCGGCTCATAAGCGACGTACGCTTCCTCAGAGTCGAAGCGAACGAGAAAACAGTAAGCAAAGCCCCTTGTGCCTTCGCCTTGGTCTTGGCCGATCGTGACTGCCCTCACGCCCGGGATAGCTTTGAGTGACCGACACAAGTTGAGCAACTGCTCTTGTTCATCGCTTGAAAGTCCCTTCGGAAACTTCATGAGGACGACCTTCTGAACCTGCATCCCTCTCGAACCCTCCTCGTTTTGTCATCGCTGACCTCGGTCGGTCTCTAGACTGGCTCCGCCAATGCGACCACACAAATCGAAACCGGCAGAGGCGAGGCTCGAGGCGGACTGGATCTACTCGAATTGAGAGGCACTGGGCCCGAACCGCTCCCTGACATTATCGAGCCTAGCTTCTTCGACAACGCGAGCGAGTCCATCCGATGGCTCCACCGTGTCGCGCCCGTCTATCACTACGATCCTCGGCCGCGATACCGGGATCCGATGTGGATCCTCTCGCGGTGGGAGGACATCCGGATGGTGGAGAGCAACGCAGAGCTCTTCGTCAACCGCTTCGGCGTCAGCCTTCAGTACGCGTTTCAGGACTCCGTCGTCACAGATGATCCGAGGCTGCGGGTGGCTCTCAGGCTTCCGGGGACCACCGATCCCCCGCTCCACACACACCTGCGCCGCGTGGTCAGCCCCAGTTTCAGCCCCAAGCCCATCCTCGCGCTCGAGCCTCGGATTCGCTCGATTGCGAGCCAAGTGCTCGACGAGATCCAGCCGGACGAAGTCGTGGACTTCGTAGATGCCGTCGCGACGACGGTTCCCATTCGCGCGATGTGCGACTTGCTTGGTGTGTCGGACGGCCGAACTGAAGAGCTTAAGCGCTGGGAGAGCACCGACTCCGTCTCGGTCGAACCGGGCGGGAAGGCCGACATCGGGGCTGTGACTGAGATGCTGAACTACCTGGAAGCGGAGATCGCCGATCGGCGACTCAATCCGCGCGACGATCTGATTTCTGATCTCATCTCCGCGGAGAGAAACGGGGATCGATGCACCGATGAAGAGGTCCTCATGTGGGCTCGGACGGTCTTTCTTGCCGGAATCGGCACCAGTTCGGGACTCCTCTCCGGCGGAATGCGGGCCCTCCTCGACCATCCCGATCAGAAGGCCGTTCTGGCCGCGGACTCATCACTTAGCAACCGTGCGGTAGAGGAAGTGTTGCGATGGGTGACCCCGGTCCGGTACATGATGCGGACCGCGACCGGATCGGCGGAGATTCGGGGAGTGCGGATCGCCGAAGGCGACAAGATCTATTTGTGGTATCTCGCTGGCAACCGTGACCCATACGTGTTCGAGGACCCATTTCGCTTCGATATCGTTCGCAAGACCAGTATCAAGCACTTGGCATTTGGCCACGGGCCGCACTTTTGTCTCGGTGCACCGCTGGCCGTCCTGGTGGCCCGCGTGCTTTTCGAGGAACTGCTGTCGCGTTTCCCGAATGTCGAGTGGGCCGGTGAGTACGTCGGCGACAAGCGGACTAAGTTGGAGGCTGCGGCCCACATGCCGGTGCGATTCAGGCGATAGCCTCTCGGCTCTCGGAACCTCGAGGATGCTGGCTAGACCGGCAGATCAACGGGCAAAGTTTCGATCGCGACCGGCCTCACCTTATCGATGTACGCGACGACTACGTCAACCACGCGTTTGAAGATTTCCTGTCCTTGCTCTCGAGATGCGTGTGTCGGGTCACCGGCACCGCCGGTCGGCACGTCCCGTTTGAACTGCAGGTATGTGGGTATCGTCGTGAGGTCTTTGTACGGCCACGGGTTGGCCGTCGCTTTGGTTAGATCGACCAACTCCGGATGCAGGTAGAGCATGTGGGACGTTTCAGCACCGCCAGC
The DNA here is from genome assembly GCA_036002305.1 of Candidatus Limnocylindria bacterium. Taxonomy (GTDB): domain Bacteria; phylum Chloroflexota; class Limnocylindria; order P2-11E; family P2-11E; genus 3-1-20CM-2-70-9. The sequence goes on along the minus strand of DASYTL010000013.1, from coordinate 51,304 downwards.
GTGCGCACTGACGTCCCAGTCCCGCGAATGGACGTCAGCGGCCACGATCTCAGCGTGATCCAGGACTGCAACGAGCGCGTTCGTTCGGTTGCCGATGCTCGCCTGGGCTAGACGCAACGGCGCCGAGTTGAAACCGCGCGTAATCCAAATGAGCTTCTTGAATCCGTGGGAGACGAGGCAGTAAGAGACATCTTCCGCAACTCTGATGAGCGTCTCACCGCGGAGGGTGAAGCTCCCCGGAAACCCCATGTGCCATGGAGTCCATCCAATCCACAGCGGTGGCGCGATCAGCACGCCTGTTCGCTCGGCGGCTGCGACAGCCACATCGATCGCCTGGGCCGCGTCGGTCATTAGCGGCAGATGTGCACCATGCTGCTCGACGTTTCCAATGGGTATTAAGACCACATCGTTTGTCCGCAGATACTCGGCGATGTCGGGCCACTTCAGTTCGTGCATCCACCTAGTCACGCCTAGGCAGCTTAATGGGAGACGTCGGCTCAAATCGATAATGGATGCCAGCAGATGGCCCAGCGGGCCATTCCCCTGGCGTTCGCGAGCGTCCGCCTGCGCAACAGGCTCGTCGAGAAGGAAGGCTGGTGGACGCGCCGCTTCCCGTCGGGCGAGGAGATGACGATCTACGACGCCTCCGTGCGCCGCCTGAAGGAGGGCGGCCGCTCGTCGTCTTCGCGGGCAAGGAGTACGGCTCGGGAAGCTCGCGCGACTGGGCGGCGAAGGGCCCGAACCTGATGGGCGTGCGCGCGGCGATCACGGAGTCGTTCGAGCGCATCCACCGCTCGAATCTCGTGATGATGGGCATCATCCCGCTCGAGTTCATGCCCGGCGAGACGATGGACTCGTTGGGCTTGAGCGGTCACGAGATGTTCACGATCCGCGGGCTCGACAAGCTCGCGCCGAAGGCGAAGCTCGGCGTCGAGGCGACATCACCGCGGGGGGACAGGACGAACGTGGTGGCGCGTGTCGACGACCCGACCGATCTCGAGTACGTCCGGCAGGGCGGGATCCTTCAGCAAGTGCTCCGGGAGCGAATCGCAGCGAACTAGCGGGGCGGAGCTGATCCTCGAGACGCGGCGGCGAAGTCCTGAGTCGTAGCGTGCATCAGGGCGCCGTCCTTGTAGACCGCAACCATCCGCCCAAGTGCGGCGATGTCAGCGGACGGATCACCTCGGACGATGATGCAGTCAGCACGTTTGCCGACCGCAATAGCCCCAATGTCGGTGCGTCCACAAGCACCAGCGGCTACGCCGGTTGCCGCTGCTATGGCTTGCGACCGAGTCATGCCACCTTCCACCATGAGTTGGAGGCCGAACACCACATCGCCGAACCGGGTCACATGGGGCCCGGCGTCGGACCCGTAAACGACTCTGGGGCCGGCACCGAGCTCCAAGAGCGCCGCGAAAGTGCGGAGATGTGCTTCGAGGTGCCGCTCGAGCCGGTCACGATCAAGTTGCTCCTCGGTGGTGAGGCCGCGCTCCAGCGCCAAGCGCCTCAATTCCAGGAGGCGATAGTGACCAAAAGCCTGAAGGGTTGGGCTGATGTAGACGCCCGATTCGACCAGCGACTCAGCAATGCCTCTGTCGAAGTGAATCTCGCCGTCGGGAGCCAAGAACTCGGCATGCTCCACGCAGTCGACCCGCGCGCTCCGCGCTCGCGCGAGGCTCTCCGTCGCTCGGCAGTGGGCAGTCGTCAGTCGCTCGTGCTGGTGCGCAACATCGACGGCCGCGGCCAGCTCAGCGGTGCTGTAAGACGGCAGTCGAGGGTCACTCGATTTCGTACCTCCGCCGCTCGCCATGATCTTGAGGTGATCCGCGCCCTGGGCGACCAGTCGCTTCGCCGCTGCGCGAACGCCTGCTTCCCCATCCGCGACCCCGTTGCACCAGTGAAAGTGCCCCCGTGAGGGGGTGATCGGCCGGCCGCTAGCCAACACGCGCGGGCCCTGAAAGTCGCCCGCGGCGATGGCGTCCCGGACTGTGAACCCGACGTTGTTTCGCGCGCCGTTCTCCCGAACGGTCGTCACGCCGGCTTGAAGATGAATCAGCGCGTTCCGGGCCGCGATGTCGACCATCGTCCGGTCATCGCTGGCAGCCATCTCCTCGTAGCTGCGGCCATCCGCCGCCAGCGACAGGTGGGTATGCATGTCGATGAGACCGGGAAGAAGCGTGCAGCCGGCGAACCACTGCACGTTTCGGCGCCGGTCCTCGTCGAGCTCATCTTTGGAACCGACCCAGGTGATCGTTGAGCCGGACAGCCCAACCACCACATCCATGCGCGCCGCTTGCCCGCTTCCGTCGAGCAATCGGTCAACGCCCAACCACGTCTGCCGGTCGGTACTCATGCCCTCACTTGATCTGACTTCCCGCGACCAACCGCACATTCGTCTCGTACTGCTTGTTGCTGATGAACTTGAATGCGGGGTTGCCAAGTGCTCGGCTCAGCGAGGTGGCCAATAACTGACCCGGTACGCAGTAGGTCAGCGGCGAGAACTCTTCCGGAAGTGCCCCGACGATGGGACATGTGGTGTCGGATATGGCCTGGGTCTCGAGATCCTCAGAGTCACAGATCGACGTGACGTGAGCGCCCATGGCCTTTGCGCCGCGAATCAGCTCATGCGCCCGATCCCGGCTCGCTCCAGGCGGGACGATGAAGATCACCTGCGTTCCGGGGCGAGTGATGAAGAACTGTTCGTGGGCCCACTCCTCGAGCTCGACTGGGACCCCATGGCGCTGTGGGAGCTCGAACATCTTCGCCGCCATGAAAAGGGCCGTCGCGTAGCTGGGCCCGCCGCCGAGGATGTGGTAGCCGTCCGTTGAACGCAGCGCCTTCGCGACGCGGTCCGCCGGATCGGCGCACGCCTGGATGGTGCGCGATATGACCGTGCCCGCTCGGCGTACCTCGTTGACGAGCGTTGCGTGTCCGCCGGGATCCAATCTGCCGGTGCTGACGCCAAGGTCGAGGGCAACGACGTAGAGAGACACGATGCTGGCGACGTAGTTACCGATCTTGAATGTGCCCTCTCCGGCCGGGGCGGGCACGCGGTAATCAGCCTCGTTTTGGTGGATGGCCAGGTCAGTCTCGCGAGCGAAGGCGGTCCCCTCCTTGCCTGTGAGTGCGATGGTGAGCGCTCCGGCCGCCCTCGCCCGCCTCATCGCCTCGATCGTGCGGCTCTTGTTCCCCCCCGCGGAGACTCCGATGACGGCGGATCGCTCGGAGATGTTGCCGACGATGTAGCGGGAAAACTCAAGAGCCTCGACAGGCTCCATTCGGCAGCCCGAGTGCATGTCGAAGGCAAGGCGCGACGCGAGCGCGGCGTACAGCGAATCGCCGCACCCCGTGACATAGATGCTTTGGATGCCGCGCTGCGCAACCTCATCGACGACGCGGCGGACTTGCGACTGGACGCCGTCGACTGCGCCCCCGACAAGATCAGCTTGTCGAGCGATCGCGCTCAGCATCGTCTCTCCGCTGACCGCACGCTTGTTCACGAAGTCGCTGTCGTCAGACACAGTTCAATCTCCTATGAACGTCGCGACCCATCTGGCGTTGCCTCGGAGACACGTGGTCGCAGCTCTGCGAGCCGAGCCTCCGCATCGGCGCTCGAAATTCCCAAACCGTGCCTCACATCGAATGCCTCAATGACGAAAGACGCGGAGACCGTCGCCCGAAGGCCCGACTCAAGAGCGTCATTGCCTGCGACGAATGCGGCCAAGAACCCGCCGCAGTAGGCATCGCCCGCCCCGGTGGGGTCCTGAACGCTAACCGAGGCGACCGCCGGAATGTGCCACGTTCGTCCGGCCTTCGAATCGTGCACCCAGGAGCCGTGACGTCCGGCTTTGACCGCGACGACTGACGGTCCGAGCCTCGTAAGCGGGATCATGGCTCGCGGCAAGTTTTCATCGGAGCCGCCAACGATCGCTCGAGCTTGAATCTCGCTTGGCAAGAACAGATCGGCCGCGCCGAACAAGCTGCGCTGTTCGGCCGGTGCAAGATCCGGGTCGCCCGCATCCAGACTCAAGACCTTGCCTTGTAGAAGGCTGAGATACGCCAGCTGCGCTCGGTGTCCCATATTCGCGATGTGGAAGCCTCGCGCGGATCGGAATGATGGCGGGAGGTCCGCGGGCTGAGGATCGAAATGCTGTCGGATGTCCTCCGAGACTCTGAGCACCGCCGATCGTTCGTCCCACTCGCCCCGGAAGAACGCCTGCTCGTTCAGCCGGGCGTGGTCGGACGGATCGACGAGTCGCCTGTGGCCACGCGCGTCGTACTGATATCCGGCGGCAAGAGCGTGGGGGCGGTCGAGCTTTTGGATGCCCGATGTATCGATGCCCGCGGCCCCGAGTGCATTGAGACACTCGGTTGGGTAGTCCGAGCCGACCCTGCTCACGATGCCAACCCGCTGCGCCCACAGCCGCATACCCACCGCGGCGTAGTACGCGTTGCCTCCGCACTGGCGGTAGTGCACTTCTCCGGTGGCACTGATCACCGAGTCGAGAGTCAGCCCGCCGACAGCGACGCACGCGGGTGCGAGCGGATCTCGCGGCATCACTTGAGTCCAGACATTGCGACGCCACGCACGTAATACCGCTGGAGTAGGAGGAAGACGCTGAGGACCGGGATGGTAGCGAGCGCCGATGCGGCGAAAATGTCGCCCCAGGCCGGAAGCTGTTCGGGCGCGCTGAAGCTGGCAATGGCCACCTGGATCACTTGCTTCGAGGGGTCCTGCATGACGATCAACGGCCAGAGATACGAGTTCCATGACCAGAGGAAGGTCAGCAGCGTCAGCGTGATCAGAGCCGGGCGTGACATCGGCAGCACGATGTTCCAGAACACTTGGAAGCGAGAGGCGCCCTCGACTCGCGCAGCCTCCTCGTACTCGCGGGGAACCTCGAGGAACGCCTGACGGAGCAGGAAGATCCCCAAGGGATTTGCGACCCACGGGAGGAAGAGCGCAAAGTACGTCGACCGGAGCTCGAGTGTCCCCATGACCTGGAAAAGCGGGATCATGGTCGCCTCGAAGGGAATCAGCGCGGAAAAGACAACGAGTCCAAACAGCGCATCCCGACCTCGAAAACGCAATCGGGCGAACACATAAGCCGCCATCGAACAGACGGCGACCGTGAGGACGACCTGTGCCGCTGCGACGATGACGTTGTTGAGGAAATTGCGGCCGATACCTCGCCCGACAATGACGCTGGCGAAGTTATCCAATGTTGGCCGCGAGGGGACGATCGTCTCCCAGCTGAGCGGATATGCGTGGGCGAAGATGTCACCCTGTGTCTTCAGGGCGGACCCGAACATCCAGACGAACGGCGTCGCGAAAACGACGACCACGGCCAGCATCACGAAATACAGGAGCGCCTGCCGTAGCTTCGCCGACATCGTCACCGGGCGCCCGGCCATCAGTATTCGAGCCGTGATCGCAAGAGTCGGCCCTGAAGCAGCGCGATCACGACCAAGATCGCCATGAGCACAACGGCCAGGGCAAACGCGTAGCCAAGGTCGAGGAACACGAAGGCTTTCTTGTAGATGTAGTACACGGTCATGAGGGTGCTGTTCTCGGGACCGCCCTCGGTCATGATCTTGACCTCGGCGAACACTTTGAAGGCCAGGAGGGTCGTCAGTACCACCGCGAAGAGGATGGTCCGTCGCAGCAGGGGCAGAGTCAGATAGCGGACCGCCTGCGATCCCGACGCCCCATCGAGCACCGCGGCTTCGTAGAACTCTCGTGGGATGCCCTGAAGTCCGCCCAGCAGGATGAGCACAGTCAAGCCCGTGTCCTGCCAGATCCCCAAGGCGATGATCGAGGGCAGAGCCTGATCCTTGCTGGTGAGGAAGGATTGGGGCTCGATCCCCACCGCCCCGAGAACGGAGTTGATCAGTCCCGCGTGAGGCTGGTACATGAGGCCCCAAATCACGGCGGCGATCGCGACCGCGGTCACTGTTGGAGCAAAGATTGCGCTGCGAAGAAGCGTCGTACCTCGGAGACGCGCCTCGATGAAGAGCGCAAGGCCGAAGGAAAGCGGCAGCTGAACGCCCAGTTTGCTGACCGTGTAGACGAGCGTATTCAGGAGCGACTGACGGAACTCTTCGTCCGACGCGATCGCGCGAAAGTTGTCGAGTCCGACGAACGTCTCGCGTTCCGGCACGAGCAAGTTGAGCTCGAACAGGCTCCCACGCAGCGCGATGATGATCGGCAGAAAGTGAAAGAGTCCGATGCCGATTAGCGCCGGCGTCAAGAACACGGCAATCGTTGGCCAGTCGCGGAGGCCGCGCTTCGCGCGGTACCCAAGACCGCGCGGCCGCGGTACCGCCAGACCGTGCGTACCGTCTGAGCGAGGCCCGAGCCTCGTTTTCACCACGCTACTTTGGGTACTTCGCGAGCTCCTTGTCGATATCGGTCGCGGCCTTCTTCAACGTTGCCTCAACCGGGGCGCCGAGAGAGATGTTCTTGATCGCGGCGTTGATGATGGAGTCGAAGGCCGCCCATGCGGGCGTGGACGGGCGGGGCACGCCAATCGTCAAAAGCTGCTCCCTGAACATGCTCTGCGGATAATCCTTGTACGCAGGCAACTGGTCGAAGAGCGACTTCCGAGCCGGCATATTGCGGTTCGCTTCCCAGTAGCGCAGACGGTTCTTGTCGTTGAAGATCATGTTCAGGTAGGCCGCCGCCTCCGCGGGGTGAGTGGAGCGGGCCGAAATCCCAGCGGCGTTGCTGCCCGTCATGACGACGCGAGTCTTGAAATACGGCATCGGGGTGACGCCAAGGTTGAAGCCTCCATTCGGGTACTGCGTCGCTATTCGGCCGATGATGCCCTCGTGGTCGATCGTCATTGCTGCCTTCTTGTCCAAGAAGGCGTTGGGAATTCCAACCTTCGAAGTCACCTCGTGGACCATCGTCAGGTCCTGAAACCACTTCATGGCGGTGATGGCCTCGGGGGAATCGATGTAGCCCTGCACGGTCGTTCCGTCCGGGCTGATCGCCGCATATGTCTTGTACAGACTAGAACTGACTGGCGCCGACGGGTCGCCCGCTGAGCGCGGGAAGATGCCGTCCCGGTAGTAGAAGCCGGCCCCTCCCGCACCGAACCGGGATGGTTCGAGAGGCCAGACGTCCGGACTCTTCTTCTTAAGCTGCTTCCAGACATCGAGTGCTTGGTCCCATGTCCAGGCGTCCGCGAGCTTGGTCGGGGGCTTGACGCCAATGGCGTCGAGCATGTCGACGTTGTAGAAGAGCGCGGGCGCGGTCTGCCGATCCGGCATCGAATAGAGCTGACCCTGATAGGACTGCTCCTGCAGGGTCGCTTCGACGATGTCGTCCTTGAAGCCTCGCGGAAGGTACTCGTCCAGTGCCCGAAGGATCTTGAGGTAGGCGTACGTCTTTGTGTTCGGGCCGTCGATGAAGAAAATGTCGGGCGGGCTGCCCCCGGCGACTGACGCCTGAATCTTGGTCGCCAACTCGCCGAAAGGCACGACCTCGGCCTCGATCTTTATGTTCGGATGCTCCTTCGTGAACTCCGCGACCCACTCCGCGTGCAGGGTCTCTTCGGCTTTGGTCGCCTGATATCGCAATATTCGAAGCGTGACGGGCTCGCTCGTCAGCGTTTGGGACGGGCTGGAAGTAGCGCCCGCCCCGGGCGTAGATGGGCCTGGGCCGGTACACGCCGTCACTAACAACGCGACAACTAGCGCTGGGATGCCTCGGGTCAAGCGGCGCATTGGGCTCTCCACCTTTCGTCCTCCAACCAATTCCTCTAAGGCTTCGCCGATTTCACGGAACGACCGTTGTCGCCATTGGTTCCTCTGCCGAGGTAAGCGATCTCGTGAACGCCCTCGTGCTCCGTGCGCGTCTTGCGAAACACTTGGAATCGAAAGACATTGGTGTCGAAGTAGCTGTTCCCGTAAAGCACGATCTCCCCGCGGGATGACATGGCCGTCTGGGTCAGAAGCAGAAGCGCGTGATTCGTGTTTACGCCGAGCTCCATGGCCAGCTCGGCTGTCGCATTCACAGACCGAATCCAACAGTTCGCGAACGAGACGGAGTGACCCAACGAGCGCAAGAGGGCAAACAGGGACCAGTCGTCTGATCCCTCTGGCACCACCTCGAGGCCGATGACCGACGACGGAACGTATTCTTCGACGTGAATTGCGCGTCTGCCATCGGCTGTGCGGGTCCGACGCAAGTGAACGACAGGAGAGCCGACGGGAACGTTCATGACCTCACTGAGCTCAGCGGTGGCCGGCATTACGTCGTACTTGAAGGACGCGAGTCCCGGTTCGTAACCGTGCTGACGGATGAGGTCAGAAGTCGACGTCAGCTGGGAGACGTCGTTGGCAACCGATATGGCGTGGCCTGCGGTTTCTGAAACGAATGTCCCGACACCATGCCTCCGGTCGAAGAGCCCCTCGAGGACGAGGATCTGGACAGCCGCTCTCACGGTCGTACGACTAACTCCGAGAGTCGTCGCGAGATCCGGCTCAGATGGCAGACGCTGGCCCGGCAGTAGCTTCTCAGTCCGAATGCCGTCGCGCAGGGCCCCGGCGAGTTGGTCTGGCAAGGCTCGCCGACGATTCCCCAGCGCCACCCAATCGAGTTGTACGATGTCTGATATGTGGGGAAATTTAGCGCTCCGCGGGGACTCGCGTCAAGTTGGCCTTTGCTGGCCCCGGCAGCCAAAGGGGGCTCGCCATGTGACGTGGGATCCGGACCGAGTCGGCTGACCGCGGGGGCTAAGACCGATGTTCGTTGATCTCGAGCGGGTCAGGCGATAGCACGCTGCGAATCACCAGCGGCCCGGAACATTCGACTCGCGGACTTCCTCAGCAGCTCGCGGAGCTACTACCCGCGGTACAGTCCCGCGGGGTGCGAGGGGTCTTGGGAGCCGCGGCTGTCGCTGCCATGGTGGTCACCGCGGCCTGCGCAAGATCGGCGGCGTCACCGACGCCGACCGCCGATCCGCTTGCCTCGCTCCTCGCCCGCGGGACTCTGATCGTCAGCATCCGCATGGTCGCGCCGCCGGCGCAGCGCGAGCAGGGCGACGCCGCGCACGAGCAGAAGCGCGCCTTCGAAGCGGCGATCGCGGGTGCGCTCGCGCAGCGCATCCTCGGCCCGACCGCGCGGGCCGAATTCAGGAACACGGGGCGCGATCGCGTCGGACCTGTCGCGAGCCGGGATGCCGACGTCGCGATGGCGACTGCGACTCCAGGTGCTGCCGGCGTGACCTTCTCGCAGCCCTACGCCGCGGGAGGCGTCGTCCTCATCGCAGCCGGGAGCGTGACGCGCGTGGAGGATCTCGCCGGGAGGACGATCGGAACGACGCCGGGCGACAACGACTCGGCGGAGGCGGCGCAGGCCTTCTTCGCCCAGCGCGGCGTGCAGGTGAGGCTCCAATCGTTCGCCGGACTCCGACCGGCGGTCGAGGCCCTCGACGCCGGGCAGATCGCGGCCATCGCCGGCGACCGCGCGGGTGTTGCGGTCGTCAACCGCGGCCGGACGAACGCGCTGCGAACTCTCGTCGACCTGGCCGCGCGGCCATTCGCGATCGCTGTCCGCACCGACGCGACCGCCCTGCTCGCCAAGGTGAACGAGGCGCTCGCAGCACTCAACGGATCGGGCGAAATCCGGAAGCTTGCGGAGGCCGCGGGTTTTCCCTACGAGGCCCCTTGAGTCCTATCGACTAAGGCGCGGCCCGGCCGCCCGATGCAGGCGCGCGACGCGGTGGACCGACCACCTCGATCCCGTACCGCTCTGCGACTGGGCCGAGGACGTCGGGACCCGGAACGCCCAACCCCGCCGGCGGCTTGTCGCTCGTCGCGGGTTCACCGAGCTCGAGCGCAAAGCGCTCGAACCCGGCAGGTGAGGCGAACACCAGGACGTGGGTCGGCTCGGCGTCGACCGTGAACGTATGCGCGATGCCACTCGGCGCGAACACGAACGATCCCGCGCCGGCTTCGAGGACCGCGTCGCCCACGTAGAACGTCATCCGGCCGTCCAGGATGTACCAGGCCTCGTCCTCGTTGTGATGGATGTGGAGCGGAGGTTCGGTCGTGCGGAACGCGAGCGCCTCGACGAGCGCGAATCGGCGGCCTGTGTCAGCTTCGGTCAGCTTCATCGTGAACCGGCCGCCCAGCGACCAGACCGACCGTCCCTCGCCGCGTCGAGACGAAATGGCTCGCGCGTGTCCACTCGTCTAACCCCGCGTCCGCTCACGGAGCGGCGAGTGTAGCGGGCGATCGGAAGACGTCGTTCACCGTACTCGCTCGGGCTGAGCAGGTCGCTCCTGGAGCGGATCGCGGCGAGCTAATCTTCCCGCCGATGGATGCGCAGGCGCGCCAGCAACGCCAACAGGTCATGACCGCATACGGCACGGTCGGGGCACTCGGCTGGTTGGTGGGCGCGATCTACGTCTGGTTCGCCGGGTTCACCGGAGGCTCATTCTTGGTGTTCCTCATCGTCGGAGCGATCCTGAGCCTGTTGCTGGTCGGCGCCTTGACCTACACGGTCTCCATCGGTATCGGGCGCGCGAGCCGTGCTTTGCGATGGTCGCCTTCGATCGTCGACAGAGCGGGCATGCTCCTGATCGTGCTCGCCTTTCTCGCAGGTGCCGCCCTCGCGATCGCGCTCCAGGGCACTCTGTTTTAGTCGCTGTGGCTCGACCTTGACGTCGGGTCTAGCCTGCCGCCGGGACGGGGAGGGCATCGATCATGGCGGGCTTTCGCCTGGGCCGGCGCGGGATACGCCGCGCGGTCGTCGGCGCCGTGCTCACGCTCGTTGTGACGGCGTGTTCCGACTGGACGACGCAACACCCGTCTGACTTCAGCAGCCTGGACGTCCCGAGCGACTGGCAGGTGTCAGCGGATTCGACGGGACGCATCGACGCGGCGAGTCCCGCGGAGAAGGGCGAACGCGTGGTGATCCAACCCTTCTTCACCACCGAGGCGCTCACCGCGCAAGGAGCGGAAGCCGCACTCGATGCGATCAGCTCGAGACTCATGCCCGGCGTCGACTGGGACACCCCGATGCCCCAGGACGAGTCAACATGGCGGATGACCGGCAGCGCCGACGGCCAGGATCTCGTCGCCATCCTCACGTACGCGGCGAGCGCGACGGGCTCCGCCGGGACGGTCTTCGTCGCGGTCGCGCCTTCAGGCCACCTGGCACAGGATGCTGAGGCTCTCTCGAGGATCATGGAGAGCCTCAAGCTTTGGGGCCCACCATCGGCGAACGCCCGCCGGGACATCGAGTACACGAGCTGGCCGCCCCCGAATGACCCGCAGCTGGTCGCGGCGACTCAGGGCGCCTTCTCCGTCGAGGTGCCGAAGGACCTGGGGGTGACGGGCGGGATGTCGCTCGAGGGCAGCACGACGCAGTGGTGGGTCGAGGTCCACAACACGGCGCGCGACATCGGTGTGGAGATCGGGAACAAGGGCTTTCCCATCTTTCAGAAGCCGAATGTCTTCCTCCCCAGCGATCGCAGCGGGATCGTGCGGCCGTACGCCGCCGGCGCGCGCTTCATCACCCAGATCTACGGGCCCGAGACCCTCACCGACTTCGCGGTGAATGAGGCGTGGGACCTCCCGAACATCGCCGCTCTCGAGCCAGTGGTGCGAGGGTTCAACAGGGCCGACGCGGGCATGGTCGACTTCACGTTCACCAAGAACGGCCGGTCGCTTCACGGGGGCGCCCTCGCGGTGACCGAAGAGGTGATCACCGGCGGCACGCAACTGTGGGACGTCAAAGAGGTCATCGTGTGGTACGGAACCGACGAGACCTTCGACACTGCGACCGCGGTCATGGCGCACATGTGGGCGACGTTCCGGCCGAATCCCGAGTGGGTGCGTCGATATCAGCAAACGGTGTTTGCCCAGAGCAAGATCTGGAGCCAAACGGCTCAGGATGTCAGCCGGATCATCGCCGGCACGTTCGCCAACATCGACACTGCCGCGAACGAGCTGCGCCGGCGACGGGGGAACGCGACTCTTGGCGTCGTCGACGTCAGAGCAGCTGACGGCCGGAGCTTCAAGGTCGACAACCGGTGGGATCACTACTGGCTGTCAAGCGATGGCACCATCTTCGGCACCACCACGAGCGTGCCGCCGTGCCTGAACTGTCCAGAGCTCCTCCGTAAGCCCTGATGCGCCTGGGGCGCGCGAGTAGCATCTCGCTCGGGCGGCGAGGCGCGAGTACCTGCGGGGAGGAGGAACAGCGACATGCAGACCACAGGCAAGGACCTCGCCATCGAGCTCGGCCAGGACCGGCCGGGCACGATAGCGAAGGCGCTCGAGGCGATGGCGAAGGCGAACATCAACATCGATGGCTACTGCGAGGCCGGTGACGGGATCCTGCACGTCCTTACCAAGGACCCGGCGGCCGCGCGCCGGGCCGTCGAAGGTGCCGGCTTCAAGGTGCGCGACGAGCGCGACGTCGTCGTCGCGGACGCGGCAGATCGCCCGGGCACGGCGGCGCAGATCTTCCGTCAGATCGCGGACGCCGGTGTGAACGTCGATCTCACGTACTCGCTCGCATCGGGCCGTCTGATCGTCGGCTCGAAGGACTTCGCGAAGCTCAGGGACGCGCTCCAAGCGAAGACGCCCGCAGGCGCACGGACGTAATCGCGCGCCGCGGCCTTTGCCGCCCCCACGGCGCGATCCAGCGGGTGCTCCGGCGGATCGCCGCGTCTTAGAGAGCAGCGTCCTCCACGGTAGAAGAGAAAAAGGATCGTGGGCCATCGGCGTGATGGCCCACGACTCACTTTGCCTTGTGCGACTAAGGCACCACGATGGTGAACGCGACATTCGCCCAGAGCTCAGGAGTCCCGCCGACGGCCCGAACGGTCATGACCTCGTAGTCGTCCGGTGTGCACTGCTGACGGTGAGCCTTGGTGTATGCAAAAGCCATCAGGCCGGTGCCCGATGAGAGATCCAGATCAACCGACACTACCGGCGTGCTCCCTGATGCAATGACGCCTGGGGCCGGCCTCAAGCAGAAGAAGCCCGGGATCGGCATCGTCACCGATTGAAAGTTCAGCGAGCTCGAGAGCAACGGACCGCCGCCTGGCGGCGTGAACACGAGCGCTCGAGCACGTGGACCACCCGCTGCTCCAGCGCATTGGATCGCTCCGCCCGAGTCGATCGTCGTAACGAACTGACCGGGGAAACACGCCTGGCCGCTCCTTGCGTACCGGGCATCCGACTCCAACTCCGTGTAGTAGCGATCGTCGTGGTTGTGCCCCGCAAAAGCGAAGGCGGTTGGCGGGAGTCCGCCAAGCCTGGCCGAGTCGGCGGCCTGACTCGTCACGCCCAGGTAGCGCGTATCGAGGGTCGCGTAGTCGATCGCGAGACTCAGGTCGCCACTGGTCCCGCCGCCGACGAGACCGGCACCGGCATTGACCGCAGTGACATCCCCGCCACTGACGTGGACGACGACGTCGCCCGCCCTGCAGGGCCGTAGAGGATCGTCGCCCGCCTTCACGTTGTAGATCAGGCCCGCGGCCGAACTGAGGCATCCGGTGTATGAAGCGTCAGCCAGGTGACCTGCGAGCACAGTGCCGGCGATACCCAAACTGAACGCGAGAACGCCAACGCCGACGAGTCGAATGATCCGAACAGGATGCATCTCGCTCCTCCCTTATTCGATGGGCGCAACTGTTGTCACGTCATCAACAAGACGCAGCGCAACGGAACACGCGCGATACGTGTGCTCGGATACGCCACCCGGTCATCGAGGTATCACCTCAACGACGCGCTCCAAGCGAAGACGCCCGCAGGCGCCCCGATGTAATCGCGGGCGCCGCGCCCTGCCGTCCCAGCGGGCTAGAGCGTTACCGCGCTGTGGCCTCCGCCGGCACTGGCGCGGGCTTGCCCGTCAGCTGGTAGTAGAAGCCCTGTCCAAAGGCCTCGAACCAGCTCTCGACGATCTTCCCGTCGCGAATGCGGTCGATGTTCAGCTGATGGAGCGTGACCTTCTTCCCTGTTGGCGCGAGGCCGAAGTACTCGCGCGTGTGCGTGCCCTCGACGGTGCTCCGGTACGCGACGAGGTCCCCCTCAGCCAACACGACATCGATTCGCGCCCGGACGTCCGGGAATCCGCCGCGGATCACGGTCATGACCTCCTTGAGGGCCTGACGGTTTTCGCCGGCGTTCGGCGGAGCGTCGTGTAGGACCCAGTCGGGGGCGTAGTAGCGATCGATGGGGTCCAGGTTTCCCTGGCTATAGATCTCGTCTGTGACGCGCCGGATGAGCTCCTTGTTCTCCGCTGACATCGCACTCTCCCCTCTCGGCCCGCGGGTGCGGGCGAGCGACGGCATACGCTCGGCCACCGAACGTGTCAAGGCTCATTCGCCAGGAGACCGTTATCCGCCGCCGCCGAGAGAGCCCTCCATCTGGTGATTCTCTTCACAGGTCGCCGACTGGTCGAAGTCCTGCTGGCCGTTGCAAATGTCGTGGCCGCCCGGGTCGCCGAAGAAGGCGTCGCCGACGCCGCAGATGAGGTCACCGCCACCGAGGCCCCAGAACCGGTCGTTCCCGCCGAGACCGGCGATGACGTCGGGCCCGTCGGTGCCGCGGATGACGTCGTCGCCCTCTGTTCCGACGATCCTGGCCGGGACCTCCACCACCGGGCATGCCCGACGGCAGCGCACACGTCATGACTGTCTCGGCGGCCGCGCCGATCGTGGCCATGTGGGTCAACGCGAGCACGACCGCGAGGACCATGAATCGCAACAGGTGATTTTCTCCCCTACGCGAGGCGGCTACCTCGACCCTGCCTGCGAGCGACGGGCATACCCCCGGCAAGGGGCTGTCAAGCCTTGCCAGACCCGAGCTATCCTCGCGCCGCCGCAAGGCGAGGGGAGGCGAGGACATGGCTGGGGAGCTCGAGAAGAAGACCCGCGAGGCCATGCGCAAGATGGACGCGAAGGATTGGGATTCGCTGAACGATATGGCGACGGAAGATCTGCTCGGGGTCGACGAGATCATGCGTCGCTGGACGAAGGGACGGAAAGCTATTCTCGACGGGCTTCGTCAGGCCCCGATCGAGGACATCCGTACCGACCTGCGCGATATCGAAGAGAAGACATGGGGCGACGTCGGGCTCGTGACCTGCTGGATGGAGCAGGACTACACGTTCAATGGCAAGCGGCAACACGTCTCCGCTCCCACGACGCTGCTGTTCCGCCGCGTGGGCTCGGACTGGAAGGTCGCCCTCATCCATTCGGTGCCCATGCCCGAAAGCACTTAGTCCCGCGCCGTCGAGATCTCCCGCACGCGATTCCGCAGCGCGCCGATCCGCTCGATCTCAACTTCGACGACGTCGCCGTCGCGGAGGAACTCCGGCGCCTTCCGCGTGAAGCCGACGCCGCCGGGCGTGCCGGTGAGGATCACGTCGCCGGGATAGAGCGTGCGGCCGGCCGAGACGCTCGCGATCGTCTCGGCTATGCCAAAGATGAGCTCGTCGGTCGTCGCGTCCTGTTTGGTGACGCCGTTCACACGCGTCGTGAGACGAAGGCCGGTCGCATCACCGAGCTCGTCGCGGGTCGCGATCCACGGCCCGAGGGGGCAGAACGTGTCGAGGCTCTTCCCGCGATACCACTGGCCGCCGTCGAGGAACTGCAAATCGCGCGCGGACACGTCGTTCGCGACGGTGTAGCCGAAGACGTGATCGATCGCGGCATCCAGGCGGACGTCCCGACCGCGGCGGCCGATCACGACTGCGAGCTCGACCTCCCAATCCACTTGCGAGGTCACCGAGCGATCGAAGCGGATCTCCGCATCGGGGCCGATCACGCTGGTCGCGGCCTTGCCGAAGACGATCGGCTGCTTCGGCGGCGCCGCCTGCTTCGTCGCGCCGGTGGTCTCGTCGGCATGCTGCACGTAGTTCAGGCCGAGCGCGATCAGGTCCTGACGCGGTTCGAGCGGCGCGAGCAGCTGGACGTCACCGAGACCAAATCCGCGCGCGGCGGGGTCGGAAAGCGATCGGAGCAAACGCGACTGATCGCCTGACTCGAGCAGCTCGCGCACGCTCCGCGGCGCGCCCGCGACCGAACGCGCGTCGGAGACGTCGTCGCCGCGCACGACGCCCCACGAGATCTCGCTCCCGGCGCGATAGCTCGCGATGCGCACGGCGCTAGGCTACGCGGCCCCGCGGACGCGCCGCCTCCGACCGAGCGGGTGAGACCGCGGGC
This sequence comes from Candidatus Limnocylindria bacterium, assembly GCA_036002305.1. Lineage (GTDB taxonomy): Bacteria > Chloroflexota > Limnocylindria > P2-11E > P2-11E > 3-1-20CM-2-70-9. The sequence goes on along the minus strand of DASYTL010000013.1, from coordinate 35,111 downwards.
GCGCGTTGGCTCGCGGTAGCTTCGGGATCGCGCGCGCGCCGCCGCGCGCGCTGGAGACCTGGCTCGCGGTCCGCGCGACCGTCCGGCCGAGGCTCTCGAGCGCCGAGGGCGCGAGCCCCGCGCGGAGCCCGGCCACGCTGATCGCCGCCTCCGGGCGGCCGTCGGCACCGAGGATCGGGCTGCCGATGCAGACGACTCCCTCGGTCGTCTCCTCGAGATCGACTGCGTACCCGCGTCGCCGGATGACGGCCAACTCGCTTTTCAAGCGGGCGACGGTCGTGATGGTGTTCTTCGTCCGCGGCGCCATCTGCCCGGCCTGCGCGTAGAGGCGATCGATCTCGTCATCGGGAAGGAACGCGAGCATCGCCTTGCCCAGCGAGGTGCAATAGGCGGGCAGCCGGCTGCCGATGTCGGTGATGACGTGCGGCTCGCTCAGGCGGCGGCTCGGGTCCTGCCGCTCGATATACACGATGTCGCCGTGGTCGAGGACCGCCATCTGGGTGGTGAGACCGGTGCGGCGCGAGAGCTCGCGCATCGCCGTGCGGCCCACCTCGCGCACCGAGAACTCGTGCAGGTACGCGTTTCCGATCTGGGCCACGCGGAAATCGAGGCGCCAGCCGAAGCCCTCGGCCGTCGGCGCGACGAAGCCGCGCGCCTCGAGAACGGTGAGCAGGTCCGCGACGCTCGAGCGCGGCGCGCCCAGCAGCTGCGAGAGCTCCCGAGCCGTGAGCCCATTCTGGCCGCGGTCGACGAGGAGGAGCAGGAGGTCGAGAGCCCTGCCAGCGGTGCGGGCGATCGCGCGTGCTTCGGCCACGGCGCGCAGGATACCACCGCATGTCTTACGGATATCCGCGAGACTTGACGGAATCCCGTGACGGACGCAGCATCCCGCCGTTCGCCAGGGAGGTGCTGATGCAGGAGACCCGCCGACGCCGATCGTCGCGCGGCGCGCTATTTGGAGGAGCCAACACGTAATGGAGGGGGCATCGATCATGGGTCGACGGTTCATCAGACCTCTCGCGATCATCGCCGGTGCGGCGATCCTCGTCGCGGCCTGCCAGCCGGGCGGCACGACCGGGACGCCCGCCCCGAACGCGTTTCAGGGCATCACCATTCGCGTCGTCACGTTCACCGGACCGCAGATCGCGGAGCCGCTGCAACGTCGTGCGCCAGAGTTCGAGAAGCTGACCGGCGCGAAGGTCGAGGTCGTCACGGTCCCGTTCTCAGACCTCTATCAGAAGATCCTCACCGACTTCTCGACGAAGACGAACAGCTACGACGCGATCGTGTTCGCGCCGCAGTGGATGGGCGACTACGTCCCGGCGGGCTACCTCGAGGACCTCACCGGCCGCGTGAACGGCGACGGCGCCTTGAACTGGAAGGACATCGCGCCGTTCTTCCGCGACTTCAGCGCGACCTATCAGGGCAAGGTTTACTCGATCCCGCTCGACGGCGACTTCCAGATGATCTACTACCGCAGCGACCTCCTCACGAAGGACGGCGTCAAGGTTCCCGAGACCTGGGAAGACTTCATCTCGGTCGCCCAGCGTTACCAGGGCAAGGACCTGAACGGCGACGGCAGGCCCGACTACGGAACCTGCATCGCGATGAAGCGCAGCGCGCAGTCGTACTGGTTCTTCATGTCGGTCGCGGGCGGATTTTTACAGAGCAAGGGCACCTCGCAGGGAGCGTTCTTCGACACCGACAACATGCAGCCGCTTCTCGGGCCGAACGAGGCGACCGCCAAGGCGCTCGACGTGTACAAGCAGCTCCTCGCGCTCGGACCGCCCGATCACATCAACCTGGACGTCGGTGACACGCGCGGCCTCTTCACCTCCGGCCGCTGCGCGCTCTCCGCGGACTGGGGCGACATTGGCACGCTCGCGATCGACCCGGCCACATCGAAGGTGCAGGACAAGGTCGGCGCGGCGATCCTGCCCGGCTCGAAACAGGTGCTCGACCGAAAGTCAGGGAAGCTCGTCAACTGCGACGGCTCGACCTGCCCAAGCGCCACCAACGGCGTGAACCACGCGCCATTCGCCGCGTTCGGCGGATGGTCGGGGGCGATCAACAAGGCCAAGCCCGACAACGTGAAGAACGCGGCGTACGCATTCCTCTCCTACATGTCACAACCCGCGCAGGCGAACGTCGACGTCACCATCGGCAAGACCGGCTTCAACCCGTATCGCACGTCGCAGTTCAACAGCCTCGACCAGTGGAAGAAGGCCGGCATGAGCGAGCAGGCCGCGAAGGACTACCTCGCCGCGATTCAGGCGAGCCTGCAGAGCCCGAACATGGTGCTCGACCTGCGGATCCCGCAGAACGCGTTCTACGAGGGCACCGCGCTCGACACCGCGCTGGCGCAGTTCCTCGCCGGCGAGATCAACCGCGACGCGGCCGCCAAGCAGATCGCCGATCAATGGAACAAGAAGACCGACGAGCTTGGACGCGACAAGCAGCTCGCGGCCTACAAAGCGACCCTCGGCGTAACGCGCTAGCGCGCATGAGGCCCCGAAGCAAGAGGAGGGCCCACCCGACTGGGTGGGCCCTCACCCTTTGGACCGCGACGTGAGCGGCGGAACTATCGTCCGGCCCGTGGCGGCACGCAGGACGGCGAACGCGGTCGCGACGAGCCTCGACCGGCACGCGCCGGCGGCCTTCATCCTCCCCGCGGTCCTCGTGATCCTTATGTTCTCGATCTTCCCGCTCCTGGCATCGCTCTACGTCTCGCTCGTCCGCCTCCGCTTCGTCGAGGGCGGCATCGACTTCACGTTCGTGGGCCTAGACAACTACGCGAAGCTCCTGGTGGGGATCGACCGCGAGCATTTCCTGGGCGTGCTCGCGACGCCCTCGGCGATCGGCGTCCTGCTAGGCCTCGCGGCCGCCGCCGCCCTGATCGTGTGGCTCGCGCGCTACGCGCGCGGGCGGCCCACGCCGGCCGGTCTCGCCGGCCGCTTCGTCTCCGCGATCGGCGTCGGCGCCATCAGCTGGCTGCTCATCGAGACGCTCGGCTCAGGCGGGCGGCCGGGGACGCTGGTCGTCACGTTCGTGTACGTGTTCGTCGGCGTCGCGGTGCAGTACGCCCTCGGGCTCGTCCTCGCGATGCTCGCGCAGCAGCACCTGCCGGGCCGGCGGTTCTTCCGCGTCGTGTTCCTGCTGCCGATGATGATCACGCCGGTGGGCGTGGCGTATCTCTTCCGGATGCTCACCGACACGACGAAGGGCCCGCTCTACCCGATCTGGGCCGCGATCGGGCTCGCCGACACGTCATGGGTCACGAACGCATGGGGCGCGCGGATCGCCGTGATGATCGGCGACATCTGGCAGTGGACGCCGTTCCTCTTCATCGTCCTGCTCGCCGCGCTCGAGAGCCAATCGATCGAGCCGGTCGAGGCCGCGTTCGTGGACGGCGCGTCGCGGTGGCAGATCTTCACCCAGATCACCTTCCCGCAGCTCCTCCCGGTCAGCAGCACGATCGTCCTCATCCGGGTGATCGAGGCCTTCAAAATCGTCGACCTCCCGAACGTGCTGACGAACGGCGGGCCCGGCACCGCGACCGAGTCGCTCACGCTCCATGCGTACACGATCTGGCGCGCGCTCGACTTCGGCGGCTCGGCGGCCGTCGCGTACCTCCTGCTGTTCGTGGTGACGTTCGTCGGCGTGTCCTACGTGAACCTCGTCCGGCAGCGGGTGGCGGCGTAGATGGCGGCCCTCGTCGGACGGCGGCGGCGCGCCTGGTCGATCTACCGGCCCTCGCCGCTCGGCGCGCTCGGCTCGTACCTCGTGCTCGCGACGTGGGCCGCGGTCGTGCTCTTCCCGCTCTACTGGCTCGCGGTCACCTCGCTCAAGCAGCCGATCGACGTGAACAGCGGCCCGTTCTACCTGCCGTTCGTCGACTTCAAGCCGACGCTCGAGTCGTGGCGCTACATCTTCGTGGACCTCCAGGGCGACACGTTCCGCCCCTACCTGAACACGGTCGTCGTGGCGACGATCAGCACCCTGTTCGCGCTGCTGCTCGGATCGATGGCCGCGTACGGACTCGTGCGCCTGCAGTACCGCCCGCGGCTCGGCGCGATCGGCGCGTTCATCGGGTGCGGCGCGCTCGCGGTGGTCGCGATCGCGCTCGGCGTGCCGTGGCAGGCCGCGGTCGTCGTGGCGCTCGCCATCTTCGCGCTGCTGCTCCAGACCATCGGCCGGCGTTTCCGCCGCGCGCTCGGCAACAACGACATCGCGTTCTGGATGATCTCGCAGCGCATGCTTCCGCCGATCACGATCGTCATCCCGATCTACGTCTTCTTCCAGCAGCTTGGGCTGCTCGACACGTGGGGTGCGCTGATCATCACGTACGTCGCCGCCAATCTGCCGATCGTCGTCTGGCTCATGCGCGACTACTTCCAGAGCGTGCCGCTCGAGCTCGAGGAGAGCGCCGCGATCGACGGCGCGTCGCGCTACCGGATCTTCCGCTCGATCGTGCTTCCCCTCTCGCTGCCCGGCCTCGTGGCGACGTTCCTGTTCGTCCTCGTCTTCGCGTGGAACGAGTACCTCTTCGCGCTCTTCCTCACGACGGCGAAGGCGCAGACCCTGCCGCTCACGGTCGCTGCGCAGAACGCCACGCGCGGACCGCAGTGGTGGTACATGTCCGTGTTGATCCTCATCATGATCATCCCGGTCATCGCGATGGCCATCGCGCTCGAGCGCTTCATCGCGCGCGGCCTGCTCGTGGGGGCGGTGAAGGGATGAGCGGATCGACAATCACGGACCTACTGGCGATCGACGTGCGCTTCCCCACCTCGCGCACGCTCGCCGGCTCGGACGCCATGAACACGGCGCCGGACTACTCGGCGGCTTACGTGGTCCTGAGCACCGACCGGCGTGACGGCCTCGCCGGCCATGGGCTCACGTTCACGATCGGGCGCGGGACCGAGGTGGTCGTCGCCGCGGCGCAGGCGCTTCACCCGCTCGTCGTCGGCAGGACGCTCGAGGCGATCGCCGCGGACATGCGCGGGTTCTGGCGGGCGATCACCGGCGACAGCCAGCTGCGCTGGATCGGCCCGGACAAGGGCGCGATGCACCTCGCTACCGCCGCGGTGGTGAACGCGGTCTGGGATCTCTACGCGAAATCCGAAGGCAAGCCGCTCTGGAAGCTCCTCGTCGACATGACGCCCGCCGAGCTCGTCTCGTGCGTCGACTTCCGCTACATCAGCGACGCGATCACGCCGGACGAGGCGGTCGCGCTGCTGCGGCGTCTCGAGCCGACCAAGGCCGAGCGCGAGGCCGAGATGCTGCGCGACGGCTTCCCCGCGTACACGACCTCCGCCGGATGGCTCGGCTACTCGGACGAGAGGATACGCGCGCTTTCACGCGACGCGGCCGCCGCGGGCTGGACGCACGTGAAGATGAAGGTCGGCCGCGACATCGAGGACGACGTCCGGCGCGCGCGGATCATCCGCCAGGAGATCGGCCGCGAGCGCAAGCTGATGATGGACGCGAACCAGGTCTGGGACGTGGGCGAAGCGATAGACAACGTGAAGCGGCTCGCCGAGTTCGACCCCTGGTGGATCGAGGAGCCGACGAGCCCCGACGATGTGCTCGGCCACGCCGCGATCGCGCGCGCCGTGGCGCCGATCCGCGTCGCGACCGGCGAGCACTGCCAGAACCGCGTCGTGTTCAAGCAGCTGCTGCAGGCGAACGCGATCGGCTTCTGCCAGGTCGACGCCTGCCGCCTCGGCGGCGTGAACGAGGTCCTCGCGGTCCTGCTCATGGCGGCGAAGTTCGGCGTCCCGGTGTGCCCGCACGCCGGCGGGGTCGGCCTGTGCGAGTACGTGCAGCACATCTCGCTCGTCGACTACATCGCGATCTCGGGGTCGCTCAAGGACCGCGTGCTCGAGTACGTCGACCACCTGCACGAGCACTTCGTCGACCCGGTGCGGATCCGCGGAGGCCGCTACGTCGCGCCGGACCGGCCCGGCTACAGCATCACCATGAAGCCGGAATCGCTTCGCGAGTACGCATATCCGTCGGGTGCCGCATGGTCGTCATAGACGCGCACCACCACTTCTGGGATCCGGCGCGCAGGACGTATCCGTGGATGACGGGTGATCTCGCGCCGATCCGCCGCCGTTTTGGACCCGAGGACCTGCGCCCGCTGCTCGCGCTGAACCGCGTCGACCGCACGATCCTCGTGCAGACGGTTTCGCGCCTCGACGAGACACGCGAGTTCCTCGCGACGGCCGCCCAGCACGACTTCATCGCCGGCGTGGTCGGATGGGTCGACCTCACCGCGCCGGACGTCGCCGAGCGGATCGCGGAGCTGCGATCCGGAGCGGGCGGCCCGAAGCTCGTCGGGATCCGGCATCAGGTCCACGACGAGGCGGACGCCGAGTGGCTGCTGCGGGCCGACGTGCGGCGCGGGCTCACCGCCGTCGGGGAGGCGGATCTCGCCTACGACATCCTCGTGCGGACGCGCGAGCTTCCGGCCGCGCTCGCCACGGTCCGCGACTTTCCGGACATGCGCTTCGTCATCGATCACATCGCGAAGCCGCCGATCGCGCTGGCTGAGATCGACGAGTGGGCCGCGCGCCTGAAGCCGGTCGCTTCGCATCCGAATGTCTTCTGCAAGCTCTCCGGGATGGTCACCGAGGCCGACTGGGATCGCTGGACCACAACGGATCTCACGCCGTACGTCAGCCGCGTCCTCGACTGGTTCGGGCCGGATCGCTGCGTGTTCGGCTCCGACTGGCCGGTGTGCCTGCTCGCAGCGCCCTATCCAAGGGTTCTTCAGGCGTGCCGCCAGGCCGTCGGCGACCTCACGAGCGCGGAGCGCGACCGGGTCTTCGGCGAGAACGCGGTCGAGCTGTACCGCATTCCGGTCGCGGCCGCCGCCAAGGGGAGGCCCTGAGGTGCAGGCCTACGGGATGGCGCTCGACCTCCGCGACGACCCAGCGCTCATCGCGCGGTACCGCAAGGAGCACGAGCGGGCGTGGCCCGAGGTGCTCGCGCGCCTCCGCGAGATCGGCGTGACCGAGATGAAGATCTTCCTGCTCGGCCGCCGCATGTTCATGTACTGCGAGACCAGGGACGGGTTCGACCCGAAGCGGGACTTCGCGCGCTCGACAGACGACCCCACCTACCGGCACTGGGACGAGCTCATGCGCTCGATGCAGGAGCGCGTCGGCGAGGCGAAGCCCGGCGAGTGGTGGGCGATGATGGAGCTGGTCTTCGATCTGAACTGGGGTCGCCGGTGAGCAGCGTCGTCGTCACCGGAGCGGCGAAGGGCATCGGCGCCGCGATCGCGGAGGCGTTCGCGCGCGCGGGCTGGTCGGTGGTCGCGGTCGACCGCGACGAGGCGCCGCTCAAGGCGACCGCCTCGCGCATCGGAGGCACGGTCGTCACGCTCGCCGGCGACGTGGCCGACCGCGCGACCAACGAGACGGCCGTAAAAATGGCCGTCGACCGCTTCGGGGGGCTCGACGCGGCCGTCGGCAACGCCGGCGTCACGCTGCCCAAGCTCATCGACGACACGACCCCCGACGAGTTCGACCGGCTCTTCGCGATCAACGTGAAAGCGCTCATGTACCTCGCGCAGGCCGCGCACCGCCCACTCGCGAAGAGCAAGGGCAGCCTCACCGTGATCGCGTCGAAGACCGGCCTCGTGGCTCAACGGAATTCGCCGATCTACGTCGCGACGAAGGGCGCGGCGGTGCAGCTCGCGCGCGCGCTCGCGCTCGACTGGGCGCCGGAAGGCATCCGCGTGAACGCGGTGTGCCCGGGAATCGTCGACACGCCGATGCTCAAGCAGTTCATCGACGCGATGCCCGATCCGGCGCAGTCGCGACGCGAGCACGAGGAGGCGCAGCCGCTCGGCCGCCTCGCCACGCCGGCCGAGGTCGCCTCAGCGGTGCTCTTCCTCTCGACGCCCGCGGCGGCGTTCATCACCGGCGTCGCGCTTCCGGTGGATGGGGGGTTCACCGCGGAATGAGCGGCCGCCTGCACGGCAAGGTCTGCGTGATCACCGGCGCGGGCTCGGGCATCGGACGCGCGAGCGCGCAGCTCTTCGCGCGCGAGGGCGGCTGCGTCGTCGTCGCCGACGTCGACGCGGCGGGCGCCGACGCGACGGTGAAGCTGATCCAGGGCGAGGGCGGCACCGCGAGCCCCTTCGTCGTCGACGTCGCCGACCCCGCCGCCGCGCAGCGCCTCGCCGACGACACCGCGAAGAAGCAGGGACGGATCGACGTGCTGTTCAACAACGCCGGCATCAGCGGCGTCGGCACGCTCCATGAGACCTCGACGGATCTCTGGGACCGGGTGATGTCGGTCAATGTCCGCGGGGTGTTCCTCGTTTCCAAGTTCGTCGTTCCGTACATGCTCTCCAAGCGCAGGGGCTCGATCATCAACATGTCCTCGACCATCGCCGAGATCGGGCTCGCCCAGCGCGCGAGCTACGCGGCGTCGAAGGGGGCGATCCTGGCGCTCACGCGCGCGATGCAGGTCGACTACGCGCCCTTCGGCGTGCGCGTGAACGCGCTGCTCCCGGGCACGATCCACACGCCGTTCGTCGAGAAGTACCTGCGCGAGTCGTACCCGAGCCGCGAGGAGGGCCTCAAGGCCATCCGCAAGCGCCAGCTCAGCTCGGAGCTCGGCAAGCCGGAGGACGTCGCGTCGGCCGCGCTCTTCCTGGCGTCGGACGAGTCGAGCTTCGTCATGGGGAGCGCGCTCTTCGTCGACGGCGGCGTGCGCGGCGGCAAGTGACCGAGCTCGCCGGCCCCGCGCTCACGCGCGTTCGCGCCCGAGGCGGCGGCGATGCGCATCTCGCGCTGTGGCGGGACGGGAAGCTTTTTGACCTGCGCCCGCTCTCCCTCGACGGTCTGCTCAGCCTGCCGCTCGCGGAGATGCGGTCGATCCTGGAGGCGGATGCGAGCGACTGGCGCCCCATCGATGCCGACGCGGTGGAGCTCGTGGCCCCCGCGGAGTCGCAGGAGGTGTGGGCCGCCGGCGTGACGTACCTGCGCAGTCGCGAGGCCCGCCTCGAGGAGGCGACGCAGAAGAGCATCTACGAGCACGTCTACGCGAGCGATCGGCCCGAGCTCTTCTTCAAGGCCGCGGGGTGGCGCGTGGTGGCGAACGGCGGCGACGTCGGCGTGCGCGAGGATTCGACGTGGGACGTGCCCGAGCCCGAGCTCGCGGTGCTCTCCAACTCGCGCGCGGAGGTCGTCGCGTTCGCGTGCGGGAACGACATGAGCTCGCGCAGCATCGAAGGCGAGAATCCGCTTTTCCTCCCGCAGGCGAAGATCTACGACCGGAGCTGCGCGATCGGTCCGGCCGCCGTCCTGGCGTGGCACGTCGACGTCTCGCGCGCCGCGATGCGGATGTCGATCGAGCGCGAGGGGCAGACCGTGTTCTCCGCGACCGCCTCGATCGCGGACATGACGCGCGAGCCCGAGAAGATCGTCGGCGTGCTGCACTCGTCGTACACGCTGCCGTTCGGGGCGTGGCTGCTCACCGGCACCTCGATCGTGCCGCCTGACCCGTACACCGCGAAGCCCGGCGACACCGTGCGCGTCGCCATCGACGGCCTCGGCGAGCTCGTCAACCACGTGTCCGCGGTGCGGCACAGCGGCGCCGAGGCGAGACCGCATCGGCTAACTCGAACCTGACTTCATCGTCATCACGCCGCTCCGCCGTCACCCAACGCGGGACTCCTCGCGTTTCCGGCAAGAGCGGCTACTCGGCCGGGATCGTGAGGAACACGACGACCGCGGCGAGCGCGTTCAACGCGACGGCCGCGAGGAACGCGGCTTCGAGCGACTGTCCGACGACCGCGCCGCCGACCGCCGAGCCGATCGGAAAGCCCACGAAGTTGAGGGACATCGAGACGGCGAACGCGCGTCCGAGCCACGCCGGATCGGTGCGCCGCTGGCGGAGCGTGAACAGGACCACGTCGAACGGACCCGTCGCGAGCCCCATGAGCACGAGCGCGAGGGCCGCGAACGCGAGCGTCGGCGAGACGAGCACGAGCGCGTAGCCGACCGCGGCGACCAGCATCGAGCCGGCGAGCAGCTGCCGCTCGCGGCCCTCCGTTCCGACGCGGCCGACGAAGAGCACAGAGATCGCCGCGGCGACGCCCATGAGCGCGAAGAGCTGGCCGACCTGCGCCGCGTCACCGCGGATGCGCGTGAGCACGAGCACGGGCAGGCCGATGTAGAAGAGGCCATTCGCGACGTTCGCGATCGACACGGAGATGCCGAGCCCGCGGAGCGCCGCGTTGCGCCACGTGTAGAGGAGGCCGGCCCACGCATCTCCGAGCAGCCGACCGTGAGGAACGCTGCCGAGCGGATCGCGCAGCGGCACCGTGATGACGGCCGCGACCGCGTACATCGCCGCCGTCAGCGCGAGCGCCCACAGGCTGCCCACGGTCGCGACGAGCGCGCCCGCGATCGCCGGTCCGAAGATGCTCGAGACGACGTAGCCGTTGCTGTCGATCGCGTTCGCGCGCTCCCACAGGTGTCGCGGCACGATGAGCGGGAACATCGTGCGCACGCCGGTCGTTGACAGCGGGAAGGTGAGCGACATGACCGTCACGATCAGCAGCAGCAGCACCTCGTTGAGCAGACCGGTCGCGCCGAGCCCGGTGACGAGCGCGAGCGCGCCCCCGGCGACGACGTAGTCGACCACCATGAGACGCGTCCGGCCGTGGCGGTCGAGGAGCGCGCCGGCGATCGGTGAGAGCATGAGACCAGGGAAGAGCGAGAGGAACGTGACCGTTCCGGCGAGACCTGGCGACTGGAAGCGCTCGAGCGCGAACAGCACGAGGATGAGCTCGACCATCGTCGTGGCGGTGCGCGCGAGCAGCATGCTGACGACGAGGCGCGGGAAGCCCTCTATGGTGAAGAGCCGCCGGTAGCTGGGCGGCGCCTCGGCTGTCAACGTCATGGGGAAGAGTCGAGGCTACCCGGTGCGGCCGAAGGCTGCCTATATGTCGGGGATGCACTTCAGGGGGCCCGCCCTCGCGGGCAGGCCCCCACTGGTCCCTAGTGACCCTCGCCCTCGCCGTGCTCGCAGAGCTCCGGCGGTGACGACGAGTCGCAGTGGTTCTTCTCGAATGTGCCGGTCGCGGCATCGACGCGGATATCGACGAGCTCGTTGTCGAAGGCATGGTTCCGGCTGACAAGCAGACCGGTCCCGCTCTGAAGCCGGATCCCGGCGTTCGTGGTCCCCGTCAGCGGCCCCGGCGTGAGGCCGTTCTCGAAGACCCGGTTGGACTCGATGACGGTGCCGGAGGCGCCGTTGATGTTGCGGATCCCGTTACCGCGGTTCTCGATCGCCTCGTTGTGGAAGAGCACGTTGTCGTTCGCTGCGGCTATTTGGATGCCCCACTCGTTGTTGCGGAGCGTGTTGTGCCGCACGAGGTTCCGATCCGAGCCCGCGATTATGTTGATGCCACACGCGTTGCTCGCAAGGTTGTCGACCGAGAGATTGTGCTCGATGAGATTGTCGTCCGAGTCGATCAGCTCGATCCCATCGTGAACCGCGGCGGTGAGGATGTTCTTCCGGATCGTGTTGCCGTTCGCGCCGGTTAGGAAGATGTCGTTGTCATGCCCTTCGCGGACCGTGAACCCCTCGATCGTCACGCCGCTCGCGTTGTTGATCCACAGGGCGTTGCCGATGAGATCCGCGTCGACGACGACGTCATCGGGCGCCCCCTTCGCGCGGAGCGTCAGATCGTTCTTCTCGATCTTCACTCGCTCGTGGTAGGTGCCCGCGCAGACCATGATCGTGTCGCCGGGTCCGGCCGCGGTGACCGCGGCCTGGATCGTGGTGAAGTCCGCCGCTGGACAGTCCGCGCCATCGTTGTCCACTACCCAGACTGTCGTGCCCGCTCTCGACGGGCCACCAAAAAAGAGCGCCGCGGCGAATACCGCGATCGGCGTCAAAACACCTCTCATGGCCACTCCCCCTTTTCCGCGCGCTGTCATTGCAGAGACGCGGGCGCCTGTCAAGGTCTCTGCTGAGAGCGCTCCCAGTCTTCGCGGAGGACCTCGGCCATCCAGATGTCGTGCCAGCGGCCGTCGCGGAAGATCTCTTCGCGCTGGATGCCGGTCTCGCGGTAACCGGACTTCTCGAGGGCGCGCCTCGAGGCCTCGTTCTCCAGGTAGACGCGCGTGCGGATCTTGTGCAGGTGGAGCTCGCGGAACGCGAATCGCGTGCGCAGCGCGATCGCCTCGCTCGCGATGCCTTTCCGCCACACCGACTTGTCGCCGATGACGATCCCGCCCTCACCGTGGCCGTGGCGAAAATCGATCCCGTGGATGCCGGTGTTGCCGACCGGTCTCCCGTCCACCTCGATGACCCACGCGATGCTGTCCTGGCTCTCGGCGCCCCGGGTGAACCACTCCTGCTCGCGCGCGTCCGAGGGCGGACCGATCTGCAGCGTGAACCGGATGACCTCCGGATCCTCGAACCATTTCTGGTAGATCGGCAGTTCGTCCTTCCGCGGCGGGCGCAGCACGCACTTCTCGCCGCGCAAGACCGGTCCGAACATCCGAGGGACTCTAACGAAGAAGGACGCCGGCGAGATCCGGCGTCCTTCGGCCAGCGCGATGACCTCCTCGCGGCTATCCGCCGCCACCGCCAAAGCAAGCGTCCGCGACGAGCCCCGCGGTGATCGCGAGCGCCGTCGGCGAGGCGTGCATCGCGAATGGGCCTCCGGCGCCCGTGCCCGGATTCGAGAGCACCGTGTCGCAGGCGTTCGCGACATGCGAGCCGGGCTGCTCCGGGAAATTCGTGCCTGGCGCGCCCGCGAGGGCGACGCTGGCCGTCGCCACCATCAGGACCGCCGTCGCGATGAGCGTAAAGAGGAGTCTCACTGCCGCCCCCTTTTTCTTCGCGGTGCGCATCCTACGCCGCACCGAACCCATCTCCGACCTCGCTGGAGCGTGGGTGAAGCGAACAGGTCAGGGAGCAGTACTTTCGCCGGGCGTCACCCAAACACCGCGCGCAGCTTCCGCGCGAGTCGGCTTCGGGGATGGCGGCGCGCGCCGCCTCTATGGCAGCGCCGCGATGAGTTTTCGGAATTCGTCCTCGGTGAACGCGCGCAGCGTCTCGGTGCTGACGTCGCCAAGCGCTCCCGTCGCGAGTGCGAGCCGCGCGGCGGCCTCGTCGTCGGGCGCTTCGCCGACGACGATGTCGTAGCGGCCCATCGTCAGATAGAAGCCCCGGACGGTCCCGCCCGCCTGCTGGACCGCCCTCTCGAACGCCCGGAATGATGAGCCGGTCTTGCCAGCGTGACCTAGAAACGAGCGCTCCCGTTGATCGCTGTGCCGTTTGCCGCGGGCACGGCAAGCCAGCCCGGGCCGGGCCGTTGAAGCCGTCGCGACGCGATGAGCTCGGCGAGGAGCGGCCACTCGACCCGCCAGCTGAACCACTTCCCCACCTCGTCCTGGTGCGCGAGCACCGCGGCGCGAACGCCGATGAGCACGAGCTGGGCGAGCGCCTGCTCCTCGGTCGCGCGCCACGGCTTGTGCCACACCTGGTCCCAGCGCGCGAGCTCGCTGGTGTGGCGGTGGCCACCCTTGCCGTCGTCGACGGCGATGTCCCGCGCGACGACCGCCGCGACGGACTCGAGCCGTTCGCGCACTTTCCGCAGCGCGGCCGGTGGCAGGCCGAGCTCGGCCTTCACGTCGTCGAGGCGCGACGGACCGGCCGACTTGAGATGACGCACCAGCCTCGTGCGCTCGTCGGCCGCGTTGTTCGCCTCCTCGAGCGCGGCGCGAGCCAGCGGATCGATCGCGCGGATCGCCTCCTGATGGCAGAGGAGGAGCTTGCCGCGATGGACCTTCAGCGCGAGGACCCCTGGCCGCTCCGCGAGCTGCCCGCCCCAGACCCACTTCGTCTTCGGCCACGAGCCGAAGCCGCGCGATCCCTTCTTGTACGGCTCCTCGTGGCAGGCCGCGAACAGGCTCGGGAGCGCCGAGTCCTGCGTCAACGAAAGGACGCCGCGGTCGACGAGGAACGCCTCGGCGTCGTCCAGCGTCCCCAGGGCGCGGTCGGGCACAAGGCGGCAGTCACGGAGTCGCTGCTGCCGCAGCTCGGCGAGTGACACCCCGCGAAGACTAGTGGGCGGCCAAGCCAGCCACGGCCTCCCGAGTACCCTCGCTCAGTTGACTGAAGGGGAGCGTCCGGCGGTCGGGGCGACGGGGTGGCGGCCTGAGTATCTCGCCGCCATCGTCGACTCGTCGGATGACGCGATCATCGGCAAGACGCTCGACGGCACCATCATCAGCTGGAATGTCGGGGCGCAACGCATCTACGGATACACGGCGGACGAGGCGATCGGGCGGCCGATCGCGATGCTGGTGCCCGCCGACCATCCCGACGAGATCCCGCAGATCCTCGGACGCCTGAGACGCGGGGAACGCGTGGAGCACTACCGAACCACACGGATACGCAAGGACGGTCAGCCGATCTCGGTGTCGGTGACCATCTCGCCCGTTCGGGACAGCGAAGGCGTGATCGTCGGCGCCTCGGCGATCGCGCGCGACATCACGGCGCAGGAGCGCGCAGTTCAGGAGGCCCTCGAGCTACGCGAGCAATTCGTCTCCATCGCCGCGCATGAGCTGCGCTCGCCGATGACCACCTTCTTCGCAAGGCTGCAGCTCGCCGAGCGGCGTTTGGCGCGTTCGGACCTCGATCGCGACGCGTTGCGGCATGACATCGCGCAGGCCATGCGTGGGGCGCACCGGCTCCGTCTGCTGATCGATCGGCTGCTCGACTTCACGCGTCTCAGCGCGGGCCGACTCGATATCGAGCGCGCTCCAACCGACCTCGTCGGGTCGGTGCGTACGGTCGCCGAGGCCCTCGCCGAGGCGAGCGGGCGGGACATCGTCGTGCACGCTCCCGAACGGTCTGACGCCAACCACATGAACGTGGACCAGGTCCGGATCGAACAGGTCATCGCGAACCTGATAGATAACGCGGTCAAGTACAGCCCGGACGGCACGCCGATCGATGTCGCCGTCGAGGCAGAGGACGGTCGCGTGTTCGTGGCGGTGAGCGATCGCGGCCCTGGTGTGCCCGAGCACGAGCGAGCGAGGATCTTCGAACCATTCCAGCGCGCGAGCCCGGACACGCGCGGGGTCGGCCTGGGGCTCCACGTCGCGCGCGAGATCGTCCGTCTCCACGGCGGATCGCTGCGGGTCGAGGATGCCGAGGGCGGAGGGGCGCGCTTCGTGATGATGGTGCCGAAGCATGTGCAGCCCAGCGGATAACGTACGTTCCCGCTTGCGATAGCGGGTAGATGCGCGATCGGAGCTGCCGGCGAAGACGCCTAGCGACCTTGGGAATGATGGTCGTGGGACGCGATAGATCTCTCGGCATGGCCTTGACGCTGGTGCTGGCTCACCGATTTGTCGATGTGACTTTGCCTGCCGGACGGTCAGACCGGCGAAAGAGTGGACACCACCGGCAGGGCGAGCCCGATCGCCCCCGAGCGCGAGGTCTCAAAGTCACCCGGGGCAGCTCGCTCGAGCAGATCGAGCCCGAGGCGCGCGCGGCGCACGCGTTCGCGCGAGAGCGCGACGAGGGTCGCTTCCAGGTGGCTTCCAGCGGGGTATGGGTCCGCGGTCCCGCGCAGGCCGAACTTGAGGTAGACGGGCGCGGCGACGCGGATGACATCGGCGATCTCGTGGAGGCGCACGAAGCCACCGAGGTTGTCCGGGCATTCGAGATAGACATCGAGCGGAACGTCGACCGCCGCGCGCAGCGCGGCGAGCTGCGCGATCGTGAGATCGGTCGGCACATTGATCGTGCTCGCGCCGAGGTCGGCGATGACCCGAGCCGCGGCGGCGTTGCCGACGGGAAGCATCACCGAGACCTTCGCCTGCATGTCCGCGGGGAGGTCGCCGGCTCGGCGCATCGCGCCGAAGACCGAGAGCACGCCGATGTCCTGTATGAGCACGCTGCGGATCCCGTGCGCCGCCGCGCGACGGATGTCGTCCAGCACCGCGACGAGCTGCTCGGTCCCGCGGGCGACGGGCGCGACCAGCGGGCCCACCGGCGCGCGGGCCATCGCGGACGCATCCCATCCCGCGTTCGGGCGCGCGAAGAGGCTCACCTCGACGCCGGAGCGCGCGCCAAGGCGGGCCATCTCGTCGAGCTCCGCATCGGTGTGCATGAACACTCCGCTCCCTTGCGAGACGCGCACGACCGGCACGGCGAGACGATCGGCCTCGTCGAGCACGGCCTCCAGCGCGCGCGGGCCTTCGGTGCTCGGGATCTCGACGCGGTAGTGCGCCCCGTCCGGAAACCGCTTCGCGGACTCGGGCAGCTCGCCCCCGTCGCGGTCGGGCAGGCCGAGCGATGCGAGGAAGCGGCGCGTCGGCGACCTACGAGCCACTCTGCGCCTTGGCGTACAGCAGCGGGCGGTCGCGCGTCGGGACGAGCACCGCGAGCGCGGGGTGGTCGCGGCGGACCACGTCGACCAGGTGCGCGGGATAGCCGAGGTTCTGCGGGAACGTGTCGTAGTGCATCGGCACGAGCAGGTCGACGCCCGCGTCGGCAGCGAGCTGCGCGGCCTCGCGGTGGTCCATGTTGCCGACGATGCCCGCGGCCTCGCGGAAGTGGTCGCGCCCATTGATCGGGAGGAGCGCGACGTCGACACCGAGCGCGCGCAAGCGCTCGGCCTGCCCTTCGTACGCGACCGTGTCGCCGGCGTGGTACACGCGCGCGACGCCGTCGTCGAGCACGTAGCCGAGGAAGCGGTAGAGGCCGCCCGAGAGCTCGCGCCCGAACGTGTACGCGTCGGCCATCCCCACCCCATGGCGGGCCGGAACGGGATGCACCGTGACGCCGTCGAGGGTGATGCGCTCGTCGGGCTGCGCGCCGACGATCCTGTCGCGCGGAACGCCCACGGCGGCGACGGCATCGACCAGCGGGCGCGGCATGACGAAGCGCGCGCCGGGCGACGCGCGCGCGATCACGGGCAGCGACGCGAGATCGAGGTGGTCGTAGTGCTCGTGCGAGCACGTGACGAGGTCGACATCGGTCGCGTCGCGCGGATCGAACGCCGGCGGGGACAGACGCTCCGCCATCGGGGCGAGGAACGGGTCGAGCAGCAGCACGAGACCGCCGGCGCGCACCGCGAATCCGGCCTGGCCGAGCCACCAGAGCGCCACCGTGCCCGGCGCGAGATCGAGCGCGCGCAGCGCCGCGGTCGGGCTCGCGACGACGCGCGTCACGTCGCCGCCGCGGCCGCACGGGTCGCGCGGTGCGCAGCGATGAGGTCGCGGTACCACGCGCCGCTGGACTTGATGCGGCGGCGCTGCGTGCGGTAGTCGGTGTGCACGATGCCGAAGCGCTTGCTCGTGCCGTGCGCCCACTCGAAGTTGTCCATGAGCGTCCAGATGAAGTAGCTCTCGAGCGGCACGCCGTCGGCGATCGCGGCCGCGGCGCCGCTGAAGTGACGCGACAGGAACGAGACGCGCGCCGGGTCATCGACGCGGTCGTCGACGACGGCATCATCGTAGGCGGCGCCGTTCTCGGTCACGAACATGCGCGCCGGCGCGTAGTCGCGGTGCACGCGCACGAGGAGCGCGCGCAGCGAAGGGGGATGTACCTCCCAGCCGATCGCGGTGTGCTCGCCCTGGGGATCGACGCGGTCGAGTCGCAGCGGGCCCTCGTTCGACGCGCGAACGATGCGCCGCGCGTAGTAGTTCAGGCCGACGAAGTCGAGGGCGCCGTCGTAGCGGTCGAGCTCGCGCGCCCGATCGAAGTACGGTCCGTAGAGCTCGACCATGTCCTCGGGGTACCCGCGCGCGAAGAGCGGGTCCAGGAACCACCGGTTGAGGTAGCCGTCCATGCGCCGCGCCGCTGCGGCGTCCTCGGCGGAGTCGGTCGCGCCCTCGCAGGGGGATAGGTTCAGCGCGATGCCGACGCGCGCCGACGGACACGCGGCGCGGATCGCCTCGTTGCCCGCGCGGTGCGCGAGCAGGAGGTGGTGGCTCGCGAGGACCGCGGTCGGAAAGTCCCTGATCCCCGGCGCGTGGACCCCGAGGTAATGGCCGGCGAACGCGGACACCTCCGGCTCGTTCAGCGTCATCCAGTCGCGCACCCGGTCGCCGAGGCGCTTGGCGACGAGGCCCGCGTAGGCGCCGAACGCCCCGACCACGTCCCGCGACGCCCAGCCGCCGCGATCCTGGAGCGCCTGAGGGAGATCCCAGTGGTACAGGGTGACGAACGGCCGGATGCCGTTCGCGAGCAGCTCGTTGACCAGGCGGTCGTAGAACGCGAGCCCGGCCTCGTTGGCCTTTCCGGTGCCATCGGGCATGACCCGTGGCCAGCTGATCGAGAAGCGGTAGGCGTTGCACCCCAGCGACCGCATGAGCGCCACGTCCTCGCGCCAGCGGTGGTAGTGATCGCAGGCGATGTCGCCCGTCTCGCCCGTCGAGATCGCGCCGGGCTGCCGGCAGAACGTGTCCCATATGGACAACCCCTTGCCGTCCTCGTCGTGGGCGCCCTCGATCTGGTACGCGGCCGTGGCCGTGCCGAAGAGGAATCGCGCCGGGAAGCGGCGGGCGAGCGGGGTGAGGTCGGTCATCGGGCCGCGGGCTCCGCGTCTTCCCAGGCGAGGCCCATGCGCGCGTTGATGCCGCCGTCCACGTAGAGGAGCTGCCCGGTGACGTACTCCGCGGCAGGCGAGACGAGAAACGCCACCACGCGCGCCACGTCGGCCGGCTCCCCCATCCGACCCCACGGGACGCGGCGCGCGGTGCGCTCGCTCGAATAACCCGGCATCGCGAAGTAGCGCGGCGTCTCGATCAGGCCGGGCGCGACAGCGTTCACGCGGATGCGCTTTGGCGCGAGGTCGATCGCGAGCGCGCGCGTGAACGCGTTGAGCGCGCCCTTCGTCCCGGCATACGCGGCGTGACCGGGGAAGCCGGCGCCGCCGTGGATCGAGCTCACGCTGACGATCGCGCCCCCGCGGCGTTCGAGATGCGGGACCGCCTGCTGCGCGCAGAAATACGCGGCGCGCACGTTCACGGCGAAGAGCTCGTCGTATTCGCTCTCGGTGAGCGCGAGCGGGTCGCGCGACTTCGTCACGCCGCTGTTGTTCACGAGGATGTCGAGCCCGCCGAGCGCGCCGGCGGCCTCCTCCACGACGCGCCGGCAGTCGTCGACGCGCGCGAGATCGCCGGCGACGACGGCCGCGCGCCCGCCCGCGGACGTGATCTCGAGGCAGACCTCGCGCGCGCCGTCGCCGCTGTGGGCGTAATGGATCGCGACGGCGGCGCCCTGCATCGCGAGCTCGCGCGCGATGCCCTGGCCGATGCCCACACCGGCGCCGGTCACGAGCGCGCGGCGCCCCCCGAGCGGCCCGCTCACACGCGCTCCGGGTCGCGCTCGCGCCCGCGGAGGTGCCAGCGATCGCCGAATAGGTTGAGGTGGATCGGGCGGCGCGGGTGCGCCGCGATAACGTCCTCATCGATCTGGATGCCGAGGCCCGGACCCGACGGCAGCGGGAAGGCGCCGTCGACGACCGCGGGCACGCCGCGCGCCGCCTCGCTCACGAACGGGTCGACGAAGTCGTTGAAGTGCTCGAGGATCTTGAAGTTCGGCGTCGCCGCGGCGAGGTGCAGCGCGGCGGCGGTCGACACCGGGCCGCCGACGTTGTGCGGCGCGACCAACACGTAATACGACTCGGCCCACGAGGCGAGCTTCCGCGTCTCGAGGATGCCGCCTATCATCGTCAGGTCCGGCTGGATCACGTCCGCAGCCTCGAGCTCGAGCAGCTCGCGGAACTCGTGGCGCACATGGATGCGCTCCCCGGTCGCGACGGGGACATTCACCTTCTTCTTCACGGCGGCGAGGGCCTTCAGGTTGTCGGGTGGCACAGGTTCCTCGATCCATCCGGGCCGGTACGGCTCGAGCTCGCGCGCGATCGCGACCGCCTGGGCGGGCGTGAAGCGCCCGTGCATCTCGACGAAGACCTCGCCGTCGGAGCCGATGCCGTCGCGCACCGCCTCGACGAGCGCTATCGCGCGGCGCAGCTCCGCCGGCGCGAGCTCCTGCCATGCGGTCCCGAACGGGTCGAGCTTCACCGCGCGGTAGCCCTTCGCGACCGCTCGCTTCGCGGCGGCGCGGAACTCCTCCGGGGTCCGCTCGACCGTGTACCAGCCGTTGGCGTAGGTCGCGACCGACTCGCGGATCGGACCGCCGAGAAGCCGGTAGACAGGCTCGTTCAGGGCCTTGCCCACGATGTCCCAGCAGGCCATCTCGATCACCGCGAGCGCCGACATGGCGATCTGCCCGGCGCGGGCGTAGTCGTCGCGGATCATTCGCCGCGCGAGCGCCTCGAAGGCGAACGGGTCCGCGCCGATCACGTGCGTCGGCACTGCCTCCTCCAGGTAGCCGAGCAGCGCCGTGGTGTGGTTGATCATCCGCACCTCGCCCACGCCCTCGAGGCCTTCGTCCGTCCGGACGACGACGTAGGTGAGGTTGCGCCAGGCCGCGCCGAGGACGAGCGGTCTGACCTCGACGATCCTCATCCCTTGATCCCCGTGGTCACGATCCCGCGGACGATGAAGCGCTGCGCGAACGCAAAGAACGCGATCAGCGGGAGGACGTAGAGGACGACGCCGGCCATCGTGACGGTCTGCAGCGGGTTGCCGTGCGGATCCACATACGCGTTGGCCATGCGGACCGCGAGCGTGGTGTTCTCCTGGTGCAGCAGGAGGCCGGGATAGAGCCAGTCGCCCCACACCCAGAGGAACATGAAGATCGCGCTCGCGGCGAGGGCCGGGCCCGCGTTCGGCAGGTAGATCTGAAGGAAGATGCGCAGGGGCCCGGCGCCGTCGACCTCGGCGGCGTCGTCGAGCTCGCGCGGGAAGCTCGCGAAGAACTGGCGGAAGAGGAAGATCGCGAATGGGCTGCCGGAGAGGCCCCACAGAATCCACGGCCAGTAGGTGTTCGTGATCCCGATGCGCGCGAACAGGACGAACTGCGGCACGAAGAGCACGAGGCCGGGCACCATCCAGGTCGCGAGGACAAGCACGAAGAGCTTGTTCCGGCCCGGGCCCTGATGTCGCGCGAAGCCGTAGCCCACGAGGGCGCTCACCATCACCGCGAGGAGCGCATAGGCGCCGCTCAGGAACAGTGAGTTCACGGCGAAACGCCCGAAGTCGGCGAGGGTGACGGCGAGCTCGTAGTTCACCCACTGGAGGTCGGCCGGAAAGAGCGCGGAGCCATACTCTGACTGCTTCTTCAGCGAGACCACGACCACCCAGAAGATCGGCAGCGCGAAGGCGGTCGCCGCCAGGACAACTGGGCCGTACCGCAGCGCGGTCTCCGCCGATGCCCGCGGGACGGGGGCCAGAGCCCCCCGACTGCTCACGGCTCGACCCCGTAGAACACCCAGCGGCGGCTCGTCTTGAGGAGTAGGAGCGTGAGGCCGAGGACGACCGCGAAGAGGAGCCAGAGCAGCGCCGAGCCGTAGCCGAACAGCTGCTTGGTGAAGATCTCGATGTAGGCGTGCACGACGTAGAGGTAGTTGTCCCGCGGGGGGACCGTTCCCGGAGAGAGGCCGAGGATGCCCGGCGACAGCAGCATCGGCTGCACGAGAATCTGGAGCGCCACGATGATCCCGGTGACGAGGTTGAAGAAGATGACCGGCGTGAGCAACGGGAGCGTGATGAACCGCGTGACCTGCGCCCGGCTCGCGCCGTCG
Source organism: Candidatus Limnocylindria bacterium (assembly GCA_036002305.1). Classification (GTDB taxonomy): domain Bacteria; phylum Chloroflexota; class Limnocylindria; order P2-11E; family P2-11E; genus 3-1-20CM-2-70-9. The sequence goes on along the minus strand of DASYTL010000013.1, from coordinate 13,396 downwards.
ATCATGGCGGCCTCGCGGTATTCGGCCGGGATGCCCTGCAGACCCGCGAGGAAGACAACCATCCCGCCGCCGGCCGCCCCCCAGATCGTGAGGACCGCAAGCACCGCCGTCGGGTAGTCGACGAGCCAGCGGATGTTGGGGTCCGGCAGGACCGCGCCGAGCATCACGTTCAACAGCCCGCCGGTCGGGTCGACGAAGATCTTCCACACCCACACCCCCGCCACGACCGGGATGACGTAGGGCAGGTAGAAGATCGTGCGGAAGATATTCGAGAAGCGGATCGGCTGATTCACCATGAGGGCGAGCGCGAGCTGCAGCGCCAGCCCGACGGGGACGACGATCGCCATGAGCAGCAGCGTCCGGCCCAGCGCGTACTGCGCGTCGGCATCGCCGAGCGCGCGCACGTAGTTGTCGGCGCCGACGATGCGGAGGTAATCGAGATTCAGACCGTCGTAATTGGTGAAGGACATCAGGAAGGCCGCGACGAGCGGGATCGCGCCAAGGAGAACGAACCCGACCAGCCAGGGCGAGATGAGGAGGTAGAAGGTCACCGCCCGCCGCACGTCGCGGCGGCGCCACAGCGCCGGGCGCGGCACCACACGCGGCAGGATGTGCGTCGCGCCAGCCATTAGCCGCCGATGATGCGCTTGCCGTCCGCGATCGCGGTGTTGACCTCCGACTCGATGTTCTGGACGAACTTGTCGAACGTGATCTGCCCCTTGAGGGCTGGCTCGAGGTTCTTCTTCCAGCTCGTCGAGAACGTCTCCTCGCCGATGTAGGGGTTGAACTGCAGCACGAAGTCGCTCTTGCCGAGCTCGCCCTGGAGCACCTTCTGCACCTGCTTCTGGAACGCGGTCTCCTGCGGCATCTGCGAATAGAGGGACTTGAGGCCGGGCACGCCCCAGCCGCTCTTCGCGCGGTCCTGCGCCGGCTTACCGCCCATGTACTGCTCGAAGACCGCCCAGGCGGCGTCGGCATCCTTCGTCTGCGATGAGATGACCCAGCCGGTCGCCGTCATCGTCGGATCGCGGCGCACGCCGGACCACGTTGGCGCCGGGAGGAAGACGGTCTTGCCTTTGGTCTTGTCGCTCTCGGCCATCGCGCTGTACCAGTAGCCGTACTGGAGGATCGCGATCTGGCCCTCGTTGAAGTCCGCGCCCATCCAGTTCGGGCTCGGATCGATCGGCGTCTGGTGCACGCCGTCGGCGGCGAGGTCGTAGAGGAAGCGGATCACCTTCGTGGCCTCGGCGTTGCCGGAAATGACGAGCTTCGAGAAGTCGTCGCTGTAGAGAGTCTGGTTCTTCTCGGCGAGCATGTTCATCGCGGTGCGGTCGATCCACTGGTCGTTGTTGGAGTGCACGAAACCCCAGTAGACACGCTTTCCCGCAGCTTTCTTGTTCACCTTCTTCGCGAGGTCGCGGAGCTCGTCGTAGGTGAGCGGCGTCGTGTCGCTCGGCACCTTCACGCCCGCGTCGTCGAACGCCTTGGTGTAGGCGTAGAGCGTGAAATCCGGCGACCAGTCCTTCACCATTCCGTAGAGGTCGCCCCTGCCGACCTGCTTCCCATCCGACTTGTAGAAGTTGTTCGCGGGAGCCAGGTCGTCAGGCTTGAGGAGCTTGCTGTTCGCGAAGTACGGCTGGAGGTTCTTGACCATCTTTCGCGAGATGTACTGCGGCACCCCGGCCGCCTGGACGCGGAAGACGTCGGGCGGGTTGCCGGCCGCCCACATCGCGTACAGCGTGGTCAGGTTGCTCGGGACGACCTCGATCTTGAGCTTGGTCGCGTCCTGAAGCGTGGCGACGTCCTTGTCGTTGAACTCGTTCGGGTCGGTCATGACGATGACCTTGCCGCTTCCGGTCTTGGCGGCGGGTTGACAGGCCGCGAGGATTGGCGCGGCCGCGGCGGTCGCGGCAAGGGCGCCGGCTCCGATAAGGACCCTGCGACGTGTGGTCGGCATCTGGCCCTCCTTCCCCGTGGCGCTCCTGCGCCCGGGCCGGATGTGACCGGTAACATAGACCCAATATTGGCGCTGTCAAGGGGGCCCGTCCACAAGTTTGGGCGTAGAGTTCGGCGACAAGAGGCAGGAAGGGGCACGAAATGAAGGGCGCCACGATCCGCGACGTCGCCCGGCGGGCCCGCGTGTCCCACCAGACGGTCTCCCGCGTGATGAACGGCCACGAGAGCGTGTCAGCCGAGACACGCGAGCGCGTGCTCCGCGCGATCCGCGAGCTCGAATACGTCCCGAGCGCGGTCGCCCGGAGCCTCTCCTCGAACCGGACACACACGCTCGGCATGGTCACCACGGACGTGAGCGACCACTTCTTCTCGGAGGCGGTCGCCGGCGCGGAGGCCGAGGCGCGGAAGCGCGGGTACTTCCTGATCATCGGTTCGATCGAGGAGGGCTCGGAGGACGACGAGCGGACGTACCTCAGGCTCATGCTCGAACGGCGTGTCGAGGGCCTCATCGTCGCCATCCCGCGCCTGCGCCTCGCCGACGACGACCTGCTCGCCGACGCGGCGGAGCGCCTGCCGACGGTGCTCGTCGCCTCGGACATCGAGCTCCCCGGGGCCGATCACGTCGACATCGACAACCGCCGCGGCGGCCACGAGGCCACCGCATACCTCGTCGCGCAGAAGCACCGGATCATCGCCACGATCACCGGTCCGCTCGACTGGCCATCGGCGCGCGCGCGGCTCGACGGCTACCGGGACGCGCTTCGTGAGGCGGGTCTGACCGCCGACCGGGCGCTGGTCGCGCCCTGCGTCGACTGGGGGCTCGAGAGCGGTCGCCGCGCGGCGGAACGGCTGCTCGCGTCGGCGCCGAAGCTCACGGCCATCTTCGCGCAGAGCGATCTGCTCGCCCTCGGCGCGATCGCGGCCCTGCGCGTGCGGGGGCTGCGCGTGCCCGAGGACGTTTCGATCGTCGGTTTCGACGACATCTCGGTCGCGAGCGTGTTCGACCCGCCGCTCACGACGGTGCGCCAGCCGATGCGCGAGGTTGGCGAGCTCGCCGCGCGTCTCATCGGCGACCGCGCCAGCTCGGCGCGGAAGGCCAAAGGCTCCCGACACATCCTGCGGGCGCCGCTCGTCATCCGGGGGAGCGTCGCGCGCCTCGACGGTGGAGCCCGAAGGAGCTGAGGCCGGGGTTGACCTCCCAGCACCGGCAGCCGCGGCGATCGTAAAGGACCGACGCCCTCCTGTGCCGAGTGCTATACCCCCCGCGGGCAATCGGCTTTGCACGAGCGGGAGGTGTTCATGAAGGTCGGTACTCGCGCGGTCATCGTCGTCGCTTTCGCGATCAGCACGCCTCGCGTCCCAAACTGTGTCGTACGCATCCGATCCGAGGGTCTCTGAACGTTGACGTTCCCGGCGGGATCTTGGTCCCGCCTTCATGCGTTCAGGCCACATCACGCCGCTGGCAGAGAGCGCGACCCACACCTACCAATTCCATCTCGAGCTGCCGAATGTCTCGGAGGCGTCGAACGGCGATCGGGTCGCGATCACCGGCGAGGGTGAGTTCAGCATCCACCCGAAGGCCGCCGAGGGCACGGGGACCTTCACCCACAGGAACGCGAGCGGCACGCTCGTCGGCGCCGGTACGTGGACGGCGACCGAGCTTCTCGAATATCAGTCGTACGGCTGCGGTGTCGTCCACAACTTCCCGACCCCGGGAGCGACGACGCCGCTACCGAGCAACTTCTGCGGTGGGGCGGCCAAGATGCGGATCGTGGCGACACCGAACGGCACGTCCCTAAAGATCGATGCCATCCTGACGATCTTCTGCATCATCGGGCCGAATCCGCCGAACAGTCACGACGATCCTTCAGGCGAAGGGATCACGCTCGTCGTCCCCGGCATCATCAACTTCAACAAGATTGTCCAAGGCATGAACGTCTTCATCCAAGAGAGCTGAGTACCGCACCAGGATGGGCTGCGCGACGCGAACCCCGGCCTTCCGCCGGGGTTCGCGACATTCAGGCTACGGGCGGGGCTTGTCCTCCAGCCACCGGCAGCCCATCGATCGGCAATCGTGAGGACGATGCGTCGCGTGCCTGGGTCGCCAGAGCATCATGAGCATCCCGATCGTCGTGAGGATGACCGCAGCGAGGAGGAACGCGATCTGCCCTTCCACCGTGAGCATCTCGAGAACTGCGCTTCCCAATCCCTGTCCCCTTGAGAACCGTCGCGGCCGACCTCCGGCCTAGGCTCGAACTCTAGCGCGCGATCGGATCGATCGTCGTTTCAGGTCCGGCCCAGCTAGCGCCCGCGCTTGCGGGCATACGCTCGGGTGTCCGCGTTCTCCACCAGCGCCTCGGCCGTGCGGCCGTCCATCGGGTAGGAGGAGACGCCCCACGAGCGCGCGGGCATCTTGATCGAGCCGCCGCCGGGAAGCTTGACGTCGGTCCCGTCGAGAATCTCCATCAGACGGACGACGACCCCCTCGGCCTCCTCGCGCGGGGTGTCCGGCATCACGATCGCGAACTCGTCCCCGCCGTAGCGGGCGGGCACGTCCTCGGTCCGGACCCGCTCGGTGATCGTCTGCCCGAGCATCCGGAGGACCTCGTTGCCGGCCAGGTGGCCGTAGGTGTCGTTGATCTTCTTGAGCTCGTCGATGTCGAAAAACGCGACCGCCAAGGGGGACTGGTGACGCTCGGCGCGCGCGATCTCCTCCTCGAGGCGGTCGTAGAAGTAGCGGTAGTTATGGATGCCGGTGAGGGCGTCGGTGTTGGCCGCCCGCTTGAGCCGCTCGTGGAGCTCGGCGACCTCGATCTGGGCGGCGATCTGGGCGCCGACGGTCTCCATCAGCGTGAGGTCGCGCTTGCTGAACGCCGCGACCGCCGGGTGGCTCTGCACCAGCACGCCGACGGCCTGGCCGCGTGAGATGAGCGGCACGACCAGCTCGCTTCGGACCCGCGGGTCGCCGACGTACCGCGGGTCGGCGCGCACGTCGTCGACGATCTGGCCCTCACGGTGTGTGAAGACCCAGCCCGAGATGCCGCGGTCGGTCGGCATGCGCGACGGCGAGTCGACCGTGGTCCAGGCGCCCGCAACGGCGCGCGAGACCAGCTCGTCCGTCTGCTGGTCGTGGAGGAGGATGGTGAGGGAGGCGCCGGGCACGGCACGCTCCAGGATGCCGAGCGTTCGGTCGAGGAGCTGCTGCAGGTCGAGGATGGTGTGGAACTCCGGCGTGAGCTCGGAGAGGATCGAGAGCTCGCGGCTCGTGGACGCGACCTCCACCTCGGCGGCCTGGATGACGCCGCGGGCCTCGACCATCGAGACGAACGCGTTCACGACCGTCGGGTCGTAGTAGGTGCCCGAGAAGCCCTTGATCTCAGCGAGCGCCTGATCCTCGCGGCGTGCCGGCCGGTATGGACGCTCGGCGAGCATCGACTCGAACGCGATCGCCACCGCGAGGATCCGGGCGGTCACCGGGATCTGCTCGCCGGCGAGCGCGTCCGGATAGCCGGAGCCGTCCCACCGCTCGTAGGCGTGGCGCACGATCGGTACGACACCGCGCAGGAAGCGGATCGACTCGAGGATGCGGGCTCCGAGGATGGGATGCTCCTGCATGATCTTCTTCTCCTCGGGGGTGAGCGGTCCGGCTTTCGAGAGGATCGCCGCCGGCACTCCGATCTTGCCGAGGGAGTGGAAGAGCGACGCGTACCGCAGGTCGCGCAGCTCGTTCTCCGAGAGCCTGAGCCGTTCGCCGACGGCGACCGCGTCCGCCGCGATCTTCCGCTGGTGGTCTTCGCGGTAGTGGTCCCGCGCGACGATCGTCGACATCAGCGTCGATACCGTCGACAGGTACGCGTCGTCGAGCTCGCGGTAGAGGCGGATCGAGCGCATGGTCGATGCGCTGACGCCGGCGAGGATGCCGATGAGCTCTCGCTCCTCGTCGGTGAGCATGTGGGGCTCGCGCCAGGTCACGAAGAGGACCCCCACGTTCTGGTCGGCGGAGCGCAGCGGGTGCACGAGGACCGCCTCGTGGCCGAAGCGCTCGAGGAGCTTGCGCGTGAACTCGGGCGCGTCCGCGCGGCGCTCGAGCGTGATCGCCTGTCCGGACTCGAGCGCTTTGGCGACGAGCGGCGCCGTCTTCGGCAGGGCGAGCACGTCGCTCGTCGGACTGCCCGTGCTGTAGGCGAACTCGAGCGAATCGCCACCCTTGTCGAGGTACACGGCGGAGACCGCCGGTTTGAGGAGCTCGACGACGGACTGCGCGAGCAGCTTGGTCACGTCGACGAGCTCGGTCTTCTCCGAGATCTCGAGGCCGAGCCGGTGCAGCTCGAACAACCGGCGCGAGAGCGTGGCGGTGCGGTCGTAGAGGGTCGCGCGCTCCAGGGCGATCGAGGCCTCGTTCGCGATCGCGGCGAGAAGCTGAAGGTCGCCATCGTCGTATGCGGAGGGCCGGCGGCTCTGTGCCGAGATCGCGCCGACGAACGTGTCGCGCTGACGGAGTGGCGCCACGATGATCGAGTGCTCCTCGACGGCCCCCCATGACTCGAGGTCGGGCAGGCCGATGCGCCGGCTGTCGCGTTCGACATCGCGGAGGAGCAGCGGGCCATGATCGATCGTCGCGCCCACCAGCGTCCCTTCTCTCGGGCGCTCGACCGGCTCCAGCTCCCTGCCGCCGTCCATGAGGAAGCGGTAACGCACCGTCGACCCATCGGGGCCAAGCGTCGCGACGAAGAAATTGTCGGCGTCCATGACCGCGGCGACCTGCCGGTAGACGCTGCGGAAGACCTCGTTCGGGTCGAGCGAGCTGCCGACAGCGTGTCCGACCTCGACGAGCGTCGCGAGGAGCCGCGCCCGGCGCTCGGCGATGAACCGCGCGCGGATGTCGAGATAACCGAGCAGGAAGAGCGGGATCCCCGGCAGGAGGAACCACGGCTGGATCAGCACGACCTCGACCGTGATGACCGCGGCGAGACCCCAGAGCAGCTGCGCGCGTCCGGTGCGTCCGATCCATCCCATCGTTCCGCGATTCAGACGCTCGGTCCCCAGGATGAGCTGAAGCGCGAGGATCTGGCCGAGGTCGAGGACCACGAGGGCGAACGCCGCGACGGCGCCCGCGACGATGAGCTCGCCCACGGGGCCGATCGCCATGTCCACCATCGACTGGATCACGAGCTGGAAGACCATGGCCGCCGCTCCGGCGCTGATCGCCTGTGCCGCGGCATTGCGCAGGATGCGCACAAACGACTTGCGCGTCGCGAGGTCGTTCACCAGCCGAGCGACCGCCGCCACGAGCGCGAGCTCGCCCGGCGGCAGGAGGACGACGCCCGCGAGGACCGCGACCTCCGATGCCGAGAGCTCGACGTTCGGCGCGATGCGGATCGGCCGAAGCGAAAGGAGAACGGCGAGCGCCCAGATGAAGAAGGCGACCGGCGCCGGCGGCTCGTCGCCGAGGACGTCCTGCAGCCCCAGCGCGATGAACGGAGCGGCGACGATGCAGGTGACGGCCACGAACACGTAGGCGCGAGCGGGGATTGGTCTCATCCTTCTCGATGCCCTTCCAGCGGCCAACGAGCCTACGCCCCGGGCGGTCATGGGTGGGGGTCGTTCGGCTATCAGGAAATGTTCAGCGGGTTCTTACGCCGAGCGTGCGAGCCGTCGCTCAGCGGCTCCGGATCCACCGCTCCGCAAGCAGGATCGCCAGGACCAGCGCCGCGACCCCAACGAGCTCCGCGTACCCGCCGCGGTCGATCGCCGGCCGCACGACAACGATGAACAGCAGCACGGCGAACAGGGCGGCCGAGATCGCGACGAAAACCGCGCGCCCGCTCAGGCGGATGGCGGCTCCGGCTCCGGCGGGGCGAAATCGTCGCGCTTGCCGCGCATGCGGCGCAGCGCCCACGCGATCGGGTCGTAGTGGCGCGACACGACGCGCTCCTTGAGCGGAATGATCGCATTGTCGGTGATGTGGATGTCCTCGGGGCAGACCTCGGTGCAGCACTTGGTGATGTTGCAGAAAGCCAGGCCGTGCTTCGCGCGGATGAGGTCGAGTCGGTCGTTCGTGTCAAGCGGGTGCATCTCGAGTGCCGCAAGGCGCACGAAGAAGCGCGGCCCTGAGAAGCTTGGCTTGTTCTCCTCGTGATCGCGGATCACGTGGCAGACGTCCTGGCACAGGAAGCACTCGATGCACTTGTGGAACTCCTGGACGCGTTCCACGTCCTCCTGGTACATCCGGCGCTTACCGTCCGGATCTTTCGGCTTGGGCTTGAACGGCGGGATCGCCTTCGCTTTCTCGTAGTTGAAGGAGACGTCGGTGACGAGGTCCTTGATCAGCGGGAACGTCTTCACCGGCGAAACGGTGATCTCCTCGCCGGGCGCGAACTCGTTCATGCGCGTCATGCACATGAGCTTCGGCAGCCCGTTGATCTCCGCGGAGCACGAGCCGCATTTCCCCGCCTTGCAGTTCCAGCGCACCGCCAGATCCGGTGCGTGCGTCGCCTGGATCCGATGCACCACGTCCAGCACGACCATGCCCGGGTCGGAAGGGACCGCAAACTCGACGAACGCGCCGCCCGTCGGGTCTCCGCGCCAGACCTTCATGCGCACCTGGCCGACCGGCGCGTGGGCCATCACTCCTTGCCTCCGACCACCAGAGGCTCGCCGGTCGCGACCTTCTCGCCGGGCTTGTCCTCACCGATGAGCGGACGGAGCTCGGGCGGCACCTGCGGGATCGGCTCCGTCGTGAGCACCAGCCGGCCGTCACGTTTGCGCGCGACGACGTTCTTCGTTCCCCACTCCGGGTCGGCTTTCGGGTAGTCCTCTCGCGTGTGTCCCCCACGGCTCTCCGTCCGGAGGAGCGCCGACCGGGCGACCGCCTCGGAGACGACGATGAGGTTCTCGAGGTCGAGCACGAGGTGCCATCCCGGGTTGTACGCGCGCGTCCCGGTGACGCGGACGCGCGCGGCACGCGCGCGCAGTCGTTCGAGGCGCGCGAGCGCCTCCTCAAGCTCATCACCCTTCCGGATGATCCCGACGAGCTCCTGCATGGTGTCCTGCAGAGCCGAGTGCACCGCGTACGGGCTCTCGTCGCCACTCCGCTCGAACGGCGCCAGGATGCGCTGCGCGAACCCGTTCACCTGGGCCTCGTCCACGCGCGCGGCGCCGGCGCGCTTCGCGTATTCGCCCGCGGCCATCCCCGCACGCCGCCCGAACACGAGGAGGTCGGAGAGCGAGTTGCCGCCAAGGCGGTTCGAGCCGTGCATCCCGCCCGCCACCTCGCCGGCCGCGAACAGCCCAGGCACCGTCGCGGCGGCCGTGTCGGCCTCGACGCGAATGCCACCCATGATGTAGTGGAGAGTGGGGCCGACCTCCATCTGCTCCTTGGTGATGTCGACGTCGGCGAGCTCCTTGAACTGGTGGTACATGGAGGGGAGCCGGCGCTTGATGTAGTCGGCCGGCCGGCGCGTCGCGATGTCGAGGAAGACCCCGCCGTGCTCGGTGCCCCGCCCCGCCTTCACCTCGGCGTTGATGGCGCGCGCCACCTCGTCGCGCGGCAGGAGGTCCGGGGTGCGGCGGTTGTTCATCTTGTCCTCGTACCAACGGTCAGCCTCGGCCTCGCTCTCAGCGGTCTCGGCCCGGAAGAAGTCCGGGATGTACTTGAACATGAAGCGTTCGCCGGAGCTGTTCTTCAGCGTCCCGCCGTCCCCGCGCACGCCTTCGGTCACGAGGATCCCGCGGACCGACGGAGGCCAGACCATGCCGGTCGGATGGAACTGAGTCATCTCCATGTCGATGAGGTCGGCACCGGCCTCGAGGGCCATCGCCATCCCGTCACCCGTGTATTCCCAGGAGTTCGAGGTGATCCGCCACGCCTTGCCCACGCCGCCCGTCGCGAGGACGACCGCTCGCGCGCCGAACACCATGAGCGCGCCGTTGTCCCGCCGGTAGCCGACCGCCCCCGCGACGCGCCCGCCGTCGGTGAGGAGGTGCCGAAGCGTGCACTCCATGAAGACGTCGATGCCCTCTGCCACGGCGTGGTTCTGGAGCGTGCGGATCATCTCGAGCCCGGTGCGGTCGCCGACGTGCGCGAGGCGCGCGTACCTGTGGCCGCCGAAATCGCGCTGCAGGATCAGGCCGTCCTTCGTGCGATCGAAGAGCGCCCCCCACTCCTCGAGCTCGAGGACGCGGTCTGGGGATTCCCGAGCGTGTAGCTCCGCCATGCGCCAGTTGTTGAGCAGCTTTCCACCGCGCATGGTGTCGCGGAAATGGACCTTCCAGCTGTCCTCCTTCCACACGTTGCCGAGCGCGGCGGCGATCCCACCCTCGGCCATCACCGTGTGCGCCTTGCCGAGGAGCGATTTGCAGACGAGCGCCGTCCGCGCGCCGAAGGCGTGCGACTCGATTGCCGCGCGCAGGCCGGCGCCACCCGCGCCAACGATCACGACGTCGTAGTCGTGGCGCTCGATGTCCGCCACTAGAAGACGATCCTCGGATCGGTGAGCACGCCCATCGCGAGCAGACGGATGTAAAGATCGGTGAGCCCGACCACGACGAGGCTCGCCCAAGCCCAGCGCGCGTGCCTCGCGTTCAGCGCGTTCGCCCAGCTCCAGAGGCGATAGCGAAGGGACTTGCCGTGGAAGCTGTCGAGGTAACCGCCGACGAGGTAGCGGAGCGAGTGGCAGCTCGCGGAGTATCCGGACAACAGGATGACGTTCGCCAGCATCAGCACGGTGCCGATCCCGATCCCGAAGCGGCCGTGGAAGTTGAACGCAAGGAAGACGTCCCACCAGAGAAAGATGAGCAGCGCCGTCGCGAAGATCAGCGCGTAGCGATGCAGGTTCTGAATGAGAAAGGGGAAGCGCGTCTCGCCCGCGTACGACTTTCTGACATCGGGCACGGCACAGGCCGGCGGGGACCAGAAGAAGGCGCGGTAGTAGGAGCGGCGGTAGTAGTAGCAGGTGACGCGAAACGCCAGAGGGAACGCGACGATGAGGATCGCCGGCGACAGGTTCCAGTACGAGCCGATGAGCGGCAGCGCGGGATGCACGCAGTTCGCCGTGATGCACGGCGAGTAGAGCGGCGAGAGATACGGCTCGTAGTAGTAGTTCGCGTTCGCGATGCCGGCGAGGAACGAATAGACCACGAACGCGCCGAGCACGACGACGATGACGACCGGCTCGACCCACCACAGGTCGCGCCGTTCCGGCGCGCGGGGACGCGCCTGCACCGCCGTAGCCACCGGGTCGGACGCTAGGGACTTCGCAGTTAGAAAGCAAAGGTCTGAAAGCGCTCGTCGTAATAGCGCTACGCTATGAGGCGATGGAGCTCCACCAGCTCCGCTACTTCGTGGCCGTGGCCGAGCAGCGCCACTTCACCAAGGCGGCGCGCGACCTGCGCGTCGCGCAGCCGTCGGTCTCGCGGGCGATCCGAGTCCTCGAAGAAGAGCTCGGCACGTCCCTTTTCCATCGGATGAAGGGCAACGTCGCGCTCACCTCCGCCGGCGAGGTTCTCCTCCCCTGGGCACGTCGGGTGCTCGCCGACGTCGACGGCGCGGCGACCGAGGTTCGCGAGCTTGCCGATCTCCGTCGCGGACGTCTCGCGGTCGGGGCGACGCCGTCGCTGACCATCACCGTGCTCCCGCCCGCGCTCGCGCGCTTCCATGCCTCCTATCCGGGAATCGATCTGGTGCTGCACGAGGCCGGCTCGCGAGATCTCGTCCGCGAGCTCGACCAAGGGGCGCTCGACGTGGCGCTCGTGATCCTGCCGGTGCGCCATGAGACCCTGGAAACTTCGCCGCTGCTGCGGGAGGAGCTCGTCGTCGCAGTCGCGCCGGAGCACCCGCTCGCGTCGCGCAAGACGCTCGCGATCGCCGATCTCAAGGGCGTGCCGCTCGTGATGTTCCGCGACGGCTACGACCTGCGCGCCGCGACGGTCGCCGCCTGCCGGCGTGCGGGTTTTGAGCCATCGTTCGCGCTCGAGGGCGGCGAGATGGACGGCGTGCTGCGCCTCGCCGCGACGGGCATGGGCGTCGCCGTCGTCCCGAGCTTGGTCATCGACCCGGCGGGTCCGCTGCGCGCCGTGCGCCTCGCCGAGCCGCTCACCCGGACGATCGGCTTCGCGAACCGCCGCGACCGGCGCCTCTCCCGGGCAGGGCGCGAGTTCGTGGAGCTGGTCCGTGGGCTCGTGCGCGGGCGCGAGTGGCTGCGCGCACGCCCCGCCGGGCTCACCGTCCTCGAGGCGAAGGGCTAGCCTCCCGCCATCGATTCCCTCTACAACTGGGTCGTCTTCGTTCACGAACGGCGCCTCCGCCGATGCCGAACGCCGCGGAGCTGGCGCGCCTCCTCGCCTCGTCGCGCCCGATCGAGATCGCGTTCATCGGCTACGCGGGGTTCGTCGCGATCCTCTTCCTGATGCTCCTCAAGCCCTTCTAGCCCTGCTCTTCGGGAGGGACTCTGAGCATTTGAGCGAGATTGTGGGTCAGGCGGCGAGCTGAGCGTCCTCGCAGAGACCGCGCAGCGCGCGGTCGAATGATTCCCAGCGCGGTTGGTGCGGCGACGCGATCGCGGTGGCGCGCGCAAGAGCGGGCGCGAGGAGGCGATCGTTGAGCTTCGTAAGGATCGCGGCGATGCGCAGTCCCTCTGCGGTCGGCCGGTAACGATGGGTGCGGGCTTGGCGCTCGATGAGGCCGTGCGCCGCGAGCCGAGCGAGGTCATAGGTCATCTGCGCGGTGGAGTACCCCTCGAGCGCGCGGCCGAGGAGCGCGGCGACACTGCGCCGCAGCTGCGCATGTCGGAAGCCCGCGGCCTGGTAGCTGAGCTGGAGCAGGGCCGCAAAGAGCGCGATGACCCGCGGATCGCCGAAGCGCAGCGCAGGGATGCGTCGAGTCCCCTGTCGGCGCGGGAGCACCAGTTCGGCGAGGTCACGGCCCCCAAAGCGGGCCCTCCACTCCGGTGCGCTCGTGCGCCAGAAGGCGCTCGTTGATGGCGTTGCCGATGTCCACGAGGCGCCGCAGGTTTGGGAGCGAGCGGCCGACGTCGACGTCATAGGGGTCGTTGAAGGTCGTCTCGGTTCGCAGCGCCCGCCCCGCTTTGAGGTATTGCTTGATCGTCGCGCGCTTGTACTCGACGCGCAGCACCGGCGCGGTGTCCTCGTGCACGATGCGGGTGAGGAAGCGTCCCGGCGTGCGACGGGTGACCCTGCGGTCAAAGAGCAGCGCGATCTCGCTCGGTCGTCCGAGCGAGAGTTGGTCGCGCAGGACGGCATCGAACCATTGCCGGCCGCGGAGCGGCCGATCGAAGACACGTCGCGGTCGAGGACCTCGCTCTTGAGCGTGGCCCAGAAGGCCTCGATCTTCCCGTTCGTCCAGGGCGAGTCGACCTGGGTGCGGATGTGGCGGACCTCGAGCTCGCGCAGCGTCCGGCCGAAGCGCGTGAGCACTCCCGGC
>DASYTL010000012.1:0-1624 GCA_036002305.1 Candidatus Limnocylindria bacterium | reverse complement strand
GCGGTGAGGCACCGCGGTGCTGGACGCGCTCACGCGAGTGACGGCTCCGTGGTACGGCTCGATGACGATGCCCGACATCGGCGATGGGCAGACCGCGAACCTGTCGACCATGACATCGATCACTCCATCGTCGAGGTCGCGAACGAAGCTCGACTTCCAATAGTTGAGCGCGCCAGACGGAAAACCCTTATCCAGGATCATGTTCATCGCGGGATAGGGCATCGGCCCGACCTGGGCGGTCACGGGCGATCCGAACTCGAGCAGCGGCCGGAGATCGGCCTGCGCACGATCAGGGGAGTAGTGACAAATGATGAACGCCGCGAGCGGGGTTCCCGAGCCGTCCGGCGCGTGCGTCAGACTGGCGTCCACCGTGAACTCGTCGCCGAACGAGCGCGTGAAATCCCGGTAGAAGCGCAGGGCCTCCTTCGCCGCTGGGAATGGGTGAGCGACGATCCCACCGAAGACCTCCCGTAGCGGGTGCAGCCGGAACTCGAGCGATGTCGCGATGCCGAAGTTTCCGCCGCCTCCGCGGATCGCCCAGAAGAGATCCGAGTTCTCGTCTGCACTCGCCGTGAGGACCTCGCCCTTCGCGGTGACGATCTCGGCCGAGAGGAGGTTGTCGACCGCGAGTCCATGTTTCGCCATGAGCCAGCCGATGCCACCGCCGAGCGTGAGCCCCGCGACTCCGGTCGTGGAGATCACTCCACCCGTGGTCGCCAGACCGTAGAGCGCCGTCTCGCGATTCAGCTCGCGCCACGTGACCCCGCCCTGAGCCCGAACGGTGTGGCCCGCGGGATCGACGTGGACACCCTTCATAAGGGAGAGGTCGATCATCAATCCGCCCTCGCTGACCGCTCGGCCGGCGACGTTGTGCCCGCCACCGCGCACCGAGACCTCGAGCCCGTTCTCTTTCGCGAAGGCGAGGGCATCCACGACGTCTGCCGTGCCGCGGCACCGAGCGATGACTGCGGGCCGCTTGTCGATAAGCCCGTTGTGGATTTTCCGCGCGTTCTCGTATCCGTCGTCACCTGGGATGAGTAGAACTCCGGAGAATCGCGGGCCGAGCGCACGGACGCCCTCTTCCGGGCGAGCCAATACCTGCGTCATTTCAACCCTCCCCTTGCGAGCACGGCCGTTCTAACAGAAAGATCGCTACGTGGTCGACGGGCTCCAGAGGTCAATCCCCGGTAACCCATGCACGCCGAGGATCTGCGATATCTCGCCGGAGTGGTACGCGTCGTGGGTGATGAGTCGCATGATCACCGACTGCCGCGTATGGATCTGAATGTTCCCGTTGCGCTCGCGCTCGAATTCGTCGTGGAGCATCGGCGCCGTCCAGCGCGCGAGACACCGTTCGACGACCTTCCACGTGGTGTCGAGCGCCATGACCAGTTCGTCCGCCCCGCGCGGCGTGTTCTCGTCGTCCTCCCAGCCGAGACCGCTAAGAGGATCGGTGAAAGGCGTGGTCTCCGCGCCCTCCTCATTGAGCACGCCGCAGAGCCAATAGACGCGGGCGCCTGCGGTATGAGCGGCGATCGCCCAGATCGGCCACTGGCTGGGCGCGGCTCTCCACGTGAGCTGCTCGCTCGAGAGCGGCCGCAGGGCTTCGACCAGACGTGAGTCG
>DASYTL010000011.1:0-1834 GCA_036002305.1 Candidatus Limnocylindria bacterium | reverse complement strand
GAGCCCGCCGAACTGGAGGCCGACGATCGCGATGACCGGGATGAGGCTGTTGCGGAGGACGTGGCGCCAGAGCACCACGCGCTCGTGCAAGCCCTTCGCGCGCGCGGTGCGGACGAAGTCCGTCGTGAGCGCCTCGAGCATTGTCGAGCGCGTCATGCGCGCGATGACCGCGGCCGCGGGCGCGGCGAGCGTGATCGCGGGCAGCACGAGCCCCGCCGGGCCCGAGCTCGTCACCGGAAGGAGCCGGAGCCACGTCGCGACGACCAGGATCAGGAGCAAGCCAAGCCAGAACGTCGGAAGGGAGAGGCCGATGAGTGAGGCGACCTGAGCGGCGCCGCGGACCGGACCCGGACCCGCCGCGGCGAGGACGCCCGAGGCGAGGCCGAGGAGGATCGCGAGCGCGACCGAGGCCAGCGTGAGCTGGATCGTCGACGGCGCCCGGTCCGCGATCTCCTCCGTCACGGCACGGCGGCTGCGGATGGATGTGCCGAGATCGCCGCGCACGGCACGCGCCACGAACTCCGCGTACTGCTGCGGGAGCGGCTCGTCCAGGCCCAGCTGGTGCCGCAGGGCCTCCGCGTCCGTCGCCGCCGGGCTCTCGCCGAGCATGATGGACACCGGATCGCCTGGGACCAGGTGCACCATCGCGAAGACAAGGAGTGAGACGCCGAACAGCACGGGCACCCCGAGCACGAGGCGCCGTGCGATGTATGCGATCACGCCGCGAACGCTAGAGGCGCGCTACTGCACGTACGCGTCGAACAGGATCGTCCGCCCCTCCGAGTCGAGCTTCACGTCCTTCCCGCGCGGCTGGTACGCGGTGTAGATGTAATTCGTCCAGATCGGCACCCAGAGCGCCTTGTCCACGATGTACTTCTGGATGTTCTCGTACAGCTTCAAACGCTTCGCGTCGTCGACCTCGAGCCGGGCGTCCTCGATCATCTTGTCCAGCGCCGCGTCCTTGTAATGCGAGACGTTGAGGCCCGTCCCGATGTTCGACGAGTGGAACCAGATGTAGACGATGTCGGGGTTCGTGTACGTATAGCCCAGGAAGTGCGCCTGCTGCTCGCCTTGCTTGGCCTTCGCGAGCAGCGTCCCGAACTCGAACGTCTGGATCTTCATGTCGATCCCGAGGTCCTTGAGCTGCGCCTGCACCAGCTGCGCACTGTCCTTCCACGTGTCGATCGCGGCGTTGTAGAGCGTGAAGGTGAGGGGCTGCCCGCTCTTCATGCGGACCCCGCCCTCGAGCTTCCAGCCCGCCTGGTCGAGTGCCTCGGCGGCCTTGGCCTTGTCGAAGTGCGGCGCGTACTGAACGATCCCCGGGAAGTAGCCGCGGATCGAGGGCGGAAGCGGGCCGTACGCGGCCTCGCCGAAACCCTTGAGCGCCGTCTTGACGACGGCGTCCTTGTCGACCGCGTAGTTGAGCGCGCGTCGCAGGGCGAGGTCGTCGAAGGGCGCCTTCGTGACATTGAATTCAAGGAAGAGGCCGACTCCGTTGCGGTAGGCCTTCTTCACGTCGAAGCGCTTCTCGTCGAGGTAGCGCTGCACCTGCGCGGGCGGCACCCCGAGCTGGTCGACCTCGCCGCTCTCGAAGGCCGAGACCTGGGTCGCGGACTCGGGGATGATGCGGAAGACGATCGTGTCGATGAACGCGGCGCCCTTGTGCAGGAATTCCGCCGCCCAAGCGTAGTCAGGGTTGCGCGCGAGCACGATCCGGTCACCGCTCCGCCACTCGGCGACCTTCCACGGCCCGGTCGAGATCGGCTTCCGTCCGAAGTCGGCATCGTTCATCGCCTTGGGGCTCAGAGGAAGCATCCGGCCGGCGTCGCTCAAG
>DASYTL010000010.1:0-199816 GCA_036002305.1 Candidatus Limnocylindria bacterium | reverse complement strand
ACAAGATGTTGTTTTTCGACGCGGCCGCGTTTGATGCTCTCGCTCCCACCTGTCGGTCGCAAATCGCCGTTATGCGCGATCGCGTTCCGCCGCTGGACAAGCTCCGTGAGGGCCACGCGTACTTCAACGTCTGTCCAGGTGCGGCGCGTGTCTCGTGATAGGTAGCTCTTGTCGGGGTGACGGATGCCTCTTGACGCAGGTAGTGATCGTCGCCGCGCTGGTGATCGGGCTGTTCTGCACGCACTCTGCCGTCACCAGCCTGTTGCTCTAGTTGCAACTGCGCGCCACACGTGCGCTTCCAATGCGAAGTGAACGAAGCGCGTCGAAGCCGAACTCGATACCTGCAACCGAGAGAACGCAAGATCATCGGTTGTCTGCTCACAAGGCGGCAGCGGATGATTGAAGTGCCTGTCGCGTGATCAAGTCGCCACGTCCAACATGATTTTTCCGCGAGGATGCGGCGCACCAGCGAGCATTTCATGCGCCTTGCGCACCTGTTCCAATGGCACGACAGACCCGACATTTGGCATCACCTTGCCACTTTCGAGCAGCCCCGAAATGGCGCTGAGCCTTGCCGTCGTGACTTCGGCATAAAAGAAAACTGACCGGACATCATGACGCGCGGGCACGAAGTCGTTAGAAACAACGGTCACCAAGACTCCGCCCGGTTTCAGAACGCCGAAGGCGCGTTCACGGGTGTCGCCGCCAACGGTATCAATCACTACGTCCACGGACCGCACAACATCAGCGAAATCGGAGAGTCGATAGTCGATCACATCCTTGGCACCGAGAGTTCGGACATACTCCACGTCGTTCGATCCAACGACAGCGATGACGTGGAAGCGCGCGTTCGCGGCAAGCTGGACCGCGTAGGCACCGACGTTGCCTGCCGCTCCGAGAATCATGACGGTCTGACCGGCTTCGGGACGCGCATGCTCAAAGAGCATCTGCCACGCCGTGACCGCCACGACCGGGACCGACGCGGCCTCTACGCTGCTTAGGCGCTGTGGCTTCGGCGCGATCATGGGTGCGGACGCTGCGGCAAACTCGGCATTCGCGCCAACAAACTGAGGGTTCGTCACGCCGTAGACTTCATCGCCGCTCTTGAACGGAATGACGCCGGCTCCGACGGCTTCCACGACGCCACACAAGTCGGACCCGAGCGTCAGTGGCGGTGTTGGGCTGACTTTGCTTTTACCCTCACGAATCAGCGCGTCCCACGGTCCGACGCCCGCTGCCGCGACTCGCACTAGAACCTCTCCCGTCGCTGGACTCGGACGCGGTATGTCCTCAACCTCAATCACGTCCGGCGGACCAAAGCGATGGATGCGTGCGGCTTTCATGCGTCAATGCTATGGCGTGCCGCAGGCTTGAGCCGGACAGCGATGTGCGTATTACGCGATGATGCTGCCCTCGATACCTGCCGCCGGACGGACTCATGATGGAACCCGAGAAATCGACGTGCTTCGTCGGCACACACCGACCGCGTCCTACAGATCATCTTCGCCGAAATCCGTGCTGATCACACCGACGACGGAGTGAAGGTCGAGTTCAAGCCCAGGCCGATCAGGGAGCCCTTATCACTTCGGAGCGGAAGACGGGACTCTATGTCCCCAATGTTGAAACAGTCTGGCTCGTCCGCGACGAGCGCGGATGGCTACGACTCGCGAGCTGATCCAAGAGGGATCCGCCAGGGCCCGCGAACCTGGATGATCGGATGCGCGAAACCAAGCGTCTCCGCTGTGAGCGCCCGCGTCGTTCTGATCATCGGCCTCGCCGGCTACCGGTCACAGTGACTGCGTGTTGGGGGGTCGCCGACATGACAGAACGCAACGCAGGCATGTGACTTCCCATGAACCACCATCGAACCATACGCGTCGGCCTCGCGGAGCTGGCACGGAGCCCGTACGGCGAATCGAGCCGGCTCGCCGACGCTGTGCTGACGCTCGTCATCATCGAGCAGAGCATGGCGACTGCATACATCCACAGTCGGACCGGGCTGCTGTTCACGCTCCGCCCGGTCGGGTAGCTGGGGTTGGGGACTGCGTATCGGTCATCGATCGGAGCTCGAAGAGCGGATAGCGCCGAGCCGCGGCGGTGTACTCCTCGAGCGTGTCATCCATGCGGATCCGAAACGCCCACATGACGCCTACGGGTCCCCTTGCGTGTGGCCCGTACAGCGCGCGAAACACGCGCGAGCGCCGGAACGGGGCGAGTGCGCGTTGCAGCACGGGTCCCGCCTCCTCGGGCGAGAGCTCGATGGCCTGGACCGGTACGCGACGGCCGCCGGGATGGGTGACGGTCGCCTCGCCCGCCGCCCGCAGATTGGCGACCCAGCCGGTCTCGCCGTAGCACGCCTGAACGAACCAGGCGCCGTCGAACTCGAGCATGGCGACCGGCACCGTTCGAGGCTTGCCCGACCGCCGACCGCGCACCGTCAGCAGCACGTTCGGAGCACCGGTCGGGATCCCGGCC
The DNA here is from genome assembly GCA_036002305.1 of Candidatus Limnocylindria bacterium. Lineage (GTDB taxonomy): Bacteria > Chloroflexota > Limnocylindria > P2-11E > P2-11E > 3-1-20CM-2-70-9. Next base: position 197,341 of record DASYTL010000010.1, on the reverse strand, counting down.
GAGATCATCCACCGGGCGAGCGGGTTGAAGAGGCGGAGAAACCGCCCGGCCACGCGATTCCGGAGATCCAGCGGGGGGCGCGCGGGATGATCGGCTGTCATCGACTGGTAAATTGTCGTGTCACGGGGTGATGCTTCCGAGCCAGGTTCGGATGAAGCCTCGGTGTCGTGGTCATGGTGTCGACCTCCGGTCGTCGGTTCGTTGTCACACTGAGTACGAACCGATGCCGCCGAATGTGACCGGCGAACGTCGATCGGCGACGATGTCACACGCGAAGCACCCGATCCGTGTTCCTCTCATGGACTACCGCGCACAGGACGACGACGTGACGCGACGGGACTGGCTGGCCGAGGAGTTCGAGCGGCACCGCGGGCATCTGCGCGCGGTTGGCTACCGCATGCTCGGATCGGTCAGTGAGGCCGACGACGCCGTGCAGGAGGCCTGGCTGCGACTCGACCGCAGCGATCCGGGTGGGACCGATGACCTGCGTGGCTGGCTGACGGTGGTGGTCGGCCGGATCTGCCTCGACGCCCTGCGCCAGCGGAAGTCGCGCAACGAACAGCTCGAGGGTTCCTGGCTTCCGGAGCCGATCGTCCGCATGGCGAACGATGCCGAGCCGGAGCGTGACATGGTGATGGCCGACTCCGTCGGCGTGGCGCTGCTCGTGGTGCTCGAGTCGCTAGCACCGGCGGAGCGGCTCTCGTTCGTGCTGCACGACGTGTTCGGCGTGCCGTTCGAGGAGATCGCACCGTTGGTGGAGCGATCACCGGCTGCGGCGCGGCAGCTCGCGAGCCGCGCTCGTCGGCGCGTGCGGGCCCAGGCGCCCGAGCCGGATGCCGACCTCGCCGTCCAGCGCCGGGCTGTGGACGCCTTCCTCGCCGCGGCGCGCGACGGCGACTTCGCGGGATTGCTGCGGGTACTCGACCCCGACGTGGTCGTCCGGATCGACGGCGGGCCGAACGCACCGCGACCATTGTCCAGGCCACCGCTCGTCGGGGCCGAAGCCGTGGCGCGCGCGGCAAGGGGCTTCCCGGCCTTCGCCGGTCGGGTACAGCCGGCGATGATCAACGGTGCGGCGGGACTGATCGTCAGGTTCCCGGCCCGGTCACTGGTCGCGGCGTTCACGGTCGCCAGTGGGCGGATCGTCGAGATCGACATCATCGCCGACCCGGAAAAGCTCCGCGGGCTCGACCTCGGCTGATCGGACCGCTCAGGCCTACGGCGAGTGGCCGCCACGCGAATTTGCTCGCCCAGCGTTTGGAGGATGCGCGTCGAGCCTTTGGCGGCTGTCACGCTCACCCGCGAGGCGATGCACCCACTCGCGCAGCGCTTCATCGACTTCGGCAGACGCATCAAGCCCGCACTGGAGCGCCTGGCGATGGCGGAGAAGTTCCCGGATCAGGTCCGCGATGAGCTGCGGCGGACAGCGCTCATCACGACGAAGGATCCGCACTCGCGGCTGGCCGGCAGCTATGGGCGGCAGGTCGCGGTGAAGATGATCAAGGATGTCGACGTTCTGATCGTCACCGCCGACGCGTACTACGGGCTGCCCGCCGAGAGAGTCCTGCGGGACCTCGAGCGCGCGGCGCAAAGCCTCCCTAAGGCGCTGGGGGTGGTGGGCGAGATCGAACTGCGACCGCAGAGACGATCGGTCCGTGTGCGTTTCACCGAGGCGGAGTTCGACATCGACCTCGTACCCGTCGTGGCCTTCGTCAATGAGCGCGCGCGTCGCAGACGACAACCGCTGCAGCCGCACTCCGAGGGAAGCGGCAAGGTTGGGTCGTCGCCCTAGTCGCGCACATCGGCCAGCCGTCGCGACTGGATCTACAACGCGGCGACGCTCAGATGTCGCAACACAACTGGGCTGTTGCAACATTCAGGGTCGCGCGAACACCCGGGGTCAAACACGCGGAAGTGATAACAGTTCGGCTAGTTCAGGACGAGCGCGGGTGGCTCCGGCTGGCGGGCTGAGTCCAAAGGGCGGCTGATCCACAGTCACCGCCGGTCTCTGAGCGAACCAATCCTAGCTTTGCTAGCGCTCGGCGGTTCTTTTGTTGCCACGGGACGCGCACAGGATTCGAACCGCTGACCTGTTCCTTGAAAGGGATGACGCTCTGAACGCTGTGCTTCCGTGGTCACAGTACCCAGCGCAGCAAGTCCAGTTATCGGGCCAGCCAAGGGCGGGGCCTCAAGGGAACGATCGGTCCTCGGTCGTCAAGGCCTAACGCTCGTTGCCCGGAGCATCCTTGACACGTGCAAGACGAGCCGCTCCACACCGGCCTTAGCGAGGCGACGCAGCTTGCCGTTTCCGAGGCGCTGACGCATGCGGACGACCTCCTTGCGGCCGCGTGTCTTCTGGTCGATCGGTTCCCGCACCTCGCCTTCCACTTCGCGGTCCTAGCGCTGGAGGAGGTCGGTCGATCTGAACTCCTAGTGATGGTCGAGATCGCGAGGTTTGAAAAGCATGAGGGCAGCCGCGGCCTCGAGCGCGGGCTTGAGGACCACGTTGTCAAGCTCTTCTGGGCACTGTGGGGTCCCTCGTTCGGGCGCGAGCTTCTGACCCGCGCTCAAATCGAGGAGCACCGCAATCTTGCGCGGAACCTGCACGAGAAGCGCAAGAGCGGTTTGTATTACGACCCAGAGGCGCCGCTGCCCCGTGAAGCGATCACTGAGGATGAGGCACAGAACGTCATCGACATGGCCCACGCGCGGATCGGTCTGGCCCGCACGCACGTCTGGGGACCGTTGACCGAAGAGCGCGCGACCGATGTCCGCTGGCTCGTTGAGCACACGGACGACAAGGAGGCGCGCCGTCGCGTGATGAGCGCAGGGTCAATGGAGAAGCTCGTTGATCTGGGCGATGTTCCGAAGTGGGTCGCGTGGATGCGAGGAGAGACCGAGAAGGAGGAGCGCGTCGCGCGCGAACTCGCTGAACGGGAACTCGCGCGCGCGCGATCCCCGAGGGCGCTGAGGGCCTCGAGCCGAAGTGGCGCATCAAGCTGCGCATCGTCACCGCATCGCACTCGATCCGCGAGGGGCCGCTCAACTGGTGGAACGCGCACCACGAACAGGTCAAGTTGCACGCCGCCGGGCGCGAACATCGGGAGCTCGCCGTGGAAATCACCCTGCCCAAGCGCGTTGCGCTGAAAGACCTGTGGGACGTGGGTATGAACTTCTCGACGACGCTCGTTCTCGCACTCAACATCGGGGCGCGTGGCCTCTTCTGGTGGTACGTGCCTCAGCATGTCAGCCGCTTCTACGACGAGATCCGGGATCTCGAGCAAGACGCGGAGGTCGTCGCTGAGCGCGTGCCGGTGTTGCGACTCGACTGGGGCAACCTCGTCCTGTCCCAAACGGAGCTTGAGCATGTCGTTCTGTGCTTCGGAGCGCTGGCGCGGCTGCGCCCCGGGGGTACCGCTCCAGCGCTGAACCACTACCGCATGGCTTTATCGCTTCTCGCGAAGAGCGACATCTTTTTGCCGTTCGAGGTGAACGCGTTCCAGCAGTTCTACCTCGCACTGAGGGAAGCGATGCGCGCGTTCGGCGGCTGGGACGGAGTCACGCCGTACGCGGAGGCACTCGACAACTACATGCGTGAGTACGAGACCTACGCTGACGACCGCGAGCGCTACCTAGGTCTCGCCGAGCGGATCGAGGTCGGCGAGATGTCGGACGTGAGCGCCAACCTTGAGGACGCTGGCAAGATGAAGCTGTTGGCGGATGGGTACTTCATCCAGCAGTTCGGCGAGATGCGGCGAGCGTGGATGAGCGGCAAGAGCGCCACCATGCCCGGTTCTACCCGGCCCGAGTCGAATACGTGATCGGATCCGCGGCTGTCGACGGTGACTCCGCCGAGGTAGCTCAGTTGGTAGAGCAATGGTCTGAAGAATCGCGCACATGGCGATTCGCGGAATTGCTCGAAAACTCGCGACTGATACCGACTTTCAGCCTCGAAGAGCAATGGTCTCAGCGCTCAATAGTCTTGGATGAGTGCGGCGGGCAGGTCGCAACCTGAAGGGACCGCTAGGAGGGCTATGGGACGGCAGGCGCAGGCATCGGCGTGGGCGGCGTGCCACTCATGAGTGAGCTTCTCGGGATTGTGCGGTTCAAGTTTCACGAGGGCCAGGTCGAGGAGTTCAAGCGGCTCTCGGCTCGGGCGATGGAGATCGTGCGCGCGCAGGACACCGGCACGCTGCAGTACGACACCTACTTCAACGATGACGAGTCGGAGGCCATCGTCATCGAGCGGTTCCGGGACTCGCAGGCGTTGATCGAGCACGGGGAGCATGTCGCGGCGCTCATGGAGCCGATCATCGCAACGGCTTCGGTCTCGGGGGAGCTGCTGGGCGAGTTGAGCCCGGAGCTGCGAGCGAAGATGACTGGCAACGTCCCTCAGCTCTTCAGGCTCTACAGGTCGATGTAGGTAACTCGTGCTGCCACGAAAACCCCACGGGACGGGACTAGCGAACCGCTTTGCCCACAATCTCCCGAATTTCGCTGGCGAGCTTCTGGCAGACCGCTCCCATGACGAGAGGTACGACTACGCCTGCTACCTCCGGCGTGTCGCGCGAAAATGCTCGGCCCCGTATGTCGCCCAGGAAGACCTTGAGAAGGAGCTTCTCGCGATCCTTCGCGCGGTCAGACTGCCTGAAGGTGCGGAGGCTGCGATCGACGAGGAGGCCGCTCGACTGCGCGCACCGAAGGGCAAGGCGGCATCGCCGGAGGCACGCGCGATCGAGAAGGCGATCAAGAACTGGGATGCTCTCCGCGCTCAGGGCGAGATCAGCCAAGCCGAGTTCGAGGCGAAAGCGGCCGAGCTACACCGTCGCCGTGATGCCCTACGGGCTGACAAGACTCCATCCGTCACCCGACAGCTTGAGACGATCAGGAGCCTTGTTGACCACTGGGGCGCCATGACGGTCGAGGAGCGCAAGCGGCTGATCGGCTTCGTCTTCGAAGACATCCGCGCTGGCGTAGACGGGATCAAGCGCTTCCTGCCGCGGGAGGATTGGCGTCGCTACATGGCCGCCGTGGTCCAGGGGTGCCTACCTGAGCGGAAGACGGGGGTCAAGCACGCGGAAGTGGTAACAGCTCGGATCGCTCAGGACGAGCGCGGGTGGCTCCGGCTGGCGGGCTAAAACGCCCGTCGTCTAGTCGCGCATATCGCGAGTGAGCACGCATTGTCGAAACCCTGTCGCGAGACGTCCTGACGTCGCTCGTCGTGTCAGCACTCCTTGATGTCCACCTTCCGAAGGTCCGACCCGATGAGCTCCGCCACCGGCCGGCGGTCCCGGTGTGAGCGCCGGTCTACGGTTGCGAAGCGGGGGTCCCAGATGGTGGCCTGGGAGATGGCCGACGGAACCGAGATCCGCTATGAAGGCGCGGGCGTCGAACCCGCCGCCCTTCGCGAGTTCGTCGTACGTTCCATGAGCGCGCTGGGGAGTTTCTGGGACGGGACCCAGCGAGGACGCACTGGCTGTTGCCTTCGAGAATTCGCCTAGATCTCCTGCCCTGCGGTCCAGATGAACTCTTGGCCAGAATCCGTCACAGCTGAAGCCAAGCGAAACTAGAAGGGGGCGATCACCAGGCGGCCGTACACGACGGCGGCTGGGAAGAGCCCCAGCACGAAGTTGAGCAGGATATTTGGCCACTCGCGCCGAAAACAAATGGAAAACGATCGCGAGCACCATGATGATCACCAGCCCGCCGGCCGCGAGGACCAAGAGCCAGGTAAGGACCCGTCGCCGCCGGAAGGAGGACTCCGACCGCGCCGAGGATCTCCGCGACGCCGATGAAGCGGAGAATGCCGGTCTCGACGTCACGCGTCCACGCCAGTCGCTTGCGCGCGCGTTCGACGCCGAACAGGAGCGAGTAGCCTGCTGGCCGAACGCGAGCGCGGTCAGTAGCTGCACGACCCATAGTGCGGCGTTCACGATTCTTCGGCACGGCGCCGAAGGTCGTCAGCGCCAACGTACTCGCCGCCCTGCGTCGCGTGGTCTTCGATGATTAGCAGTCGGTGTAGTGGCACGGAGAGCGTCACGCCGGGCCTCTCGGAATCGGGCCCTCGAATGACGCCGCCCTCTATCCGGAAACGCGAGTCGCCCTGACGAACGACGACCTCGTGTCGCTTGTCTTGCTCGTCCATGTACCAAATGCGCTGCGCGATCGGATTAGCCATCGACTACCTCCCCGAGCTTAGGCAAGGACGGTAGCGCGGCGGAGTGTGGTCGATGCCGGGCGGAGCGCACCACCAAGACAAGTACCTCGGCACCGGATCGTCGCGCCGTGCAAAGCGCCCGCGGCCCCAATCATTTCGCGGTGAACGACGTGCGAGTGGTTCGCAGGGGGCCTGGTGGGCACCTCGCCGGCACTGGGGCACGGACGGTGCTGCGGGTCCGGGGAACCTCTGCGGGTCGTGACCGATCGCATCGCCGGCGAAGGCATCGTCTAGGAGCTTCAGGTCGTGCTTGTCTTCATGCCTCATCGACGAGGCAGCGGCCAATGAGCCTGACGTGCTTGCTAAACACAGAACTACCCCCTATTTGCCAATCCGGGACGCTGGCTCAACTGGGGGCCTGGGAGGCACCTCGCCGGCACTGGGGCTCGGACGGTGCATCGGGTCCAGAGGGAACGGTCTCAGTGTGCTCTCAGGTGCGACGAATACAAGAGGTACTTATGACTGGATCTCGGGTTTGAGTGCTCTGCTCGATGCGGACGAACGAAGGTGATCCAGCGGATTGCGGCGACCAGCCCGGTCGTTTTCGTGGTCCGGCGCTGGAGTTTCGTCGCCGCACGCTTTGCGAAGGTCATCCCTATTGGATGGCGAGCATGAGGCTCGACACTGGCGTCGCGACGCGCCCTCTGATAGCCATCGGTTCGCATGAGCCGAGCGAGATGGCCGTAATGATCAGACGAATCGCGAGCCCCGCGGCAGCGCCGTCGCAGTCGCTTTTCAAGAGCGCCGCCGCAGACCGCCCGGCGACGGACGAAGTTTGTGGCCACTGGGATTCGACTCGTGCCTCAGCTCCCGCTTTGGGTCGATAGAATCGCTGGCCGTGGCTGACTGGGTTCGCCCGCTCTTTCGAGCGACCGGCGCATCGCGTGAGTGGCATGCCCCCCGGATCAAGGGTCTCACGACAACCACGTATTGCGACAAGATCCTCGAGGGAGCGCTCGAGATCGCGCGTGAGGACCGTGCCGAGCGCGAGGGACGCTGCGCGACGTGCGCCACCCACCTGACGCCGCCGATGCTGCGTTCAGCTGTGAAGAAGGCCGCGGTGAAAAAGGCCGCGCTCAAGAGGTCCGTCACGAAGCCCGCGCCCAAGAAGACGTCAATCAAAGCTCCGGTCGCGATGCGCTCGATCGGCCGTTCGGGGCGCGGAAGGGCGTAGCCCGAGACTCGAGTTCTGAGTGCGGCGCGGCCAGGAGATGCGATTCGCTCTTCGCGACTACCACGAACAGACGAAACATTCGGCGTCGAGCCTCGCCCAGAGTGCGCACCGCCTCGACTGGTCGAACAAGCCGCTCCCATACAAGATCTACAGCTCGCTAGAGAGCATCCCTTTGCCTGACGACCTCGCGCGCCTCTGCCGCTACTCGAACGGCGTGCTCCGCTGGCGCCTTGGTCTATCCGGCGAGCGCTACGGTTTCCGAGCGGCGCCCTGCACCGGCGCGCTCTACCACGTGGAGCTCTATCTCGCGACCGCGGAGCGCAGCGACCTCTCGGCGGGCCTTTACCACTACGGCGCGCACGATCACCGGCTGCGAGCGCTCCGTCGGGGCGACCTGCGCGGCGCGCTGCTCAAGGCCGGCGGCGGCTTCGCGCCGCTCGCCTCGGCGCCGCTCATCCTCGTGCTCACGAGTACGTTCTGGCGCAACGCCTGGAAGTACCGCGAGTGTGCCTACCGCCACGCGTACTGGGACAGCGGCGTGATCCTCGCCAACCTCCTCGCGCTCTCTAGCGAGACAGCAGGATCCGCATCGATTGTCATGGGCTTCGTGGACGATGATCTGAACCGGCTCGTCGGCGCGACGGGACGCGTGAGGCGGCCGTTGCCCTCGTCGCGATCGGCTCGAGCGCCGCGTCTTCGCGCGAGACGCCTCCGTTCGACGATCTCGCGCTCCCGACCGAGCCGCTCTCGCCACGCGAGGTGCGCTACCGCGCCATCGAGGAGGCGCACCGGGCGTCGTCGCTCACCTCGGCGGATGGGGTGGTCGCCTGGCGCGTCCGAGCCGGCGCGATCTCTGACACGCCGGCCGCGCCGCTCGCCGGCCTGCCGATCGAGGACGTCATTCGCAGGCGGCGCTCGGCGCGGCGCTTCTCGTACGGCAACATCGCCCGCCAGCAGCTCGAGCGAGCGATCGCGGTCGCCTGTGCAGAGATCCGCGGCGACGCGTTCGGCGCGGACCTTGTCGCGCCGTTCGTCATCGTGAACGCCGTCGAGGGACTAGCGCCCGGAACGTACGGCCCTGGCCTGACGCCGATCCAGCAGGGCGACTTCCGACGCGCGGCGGGGGAGCTCGCGCTCGGGCAAGAGCTCGGCGCGAGCGCGGCGGCGGACGTGTACTTCCTCTCTGATCTCGACGCGGTCCTCGAGCGCTTCGGCGACCGCGGGTACCGTGTCGCGCAGATCGCCGGTGGCATCGCCGGCGGTCGACTCGAGCTCGCGGCTACCGCGATGGGTCTCGGCACCACGGGCCTGACATTCTTCGACGACGACGTCTCGCGCTTCTTCGAGCCCGCTGCCGCTGGCCGCGACGTCATGTATCTCGCCGCGATCGGCGAGCGGGCGGGGGGCGGAGTGCAGGGCGCATAGCCCGGAGGGGATTCGAACCGTGACCTCTTCCTTGAAAGGTATTGCCGCCTCAGCGCTGTGCTAGGTCGGCGAACGCTAGCGAATAGGCCAGTTCTTGGAAGCGCCGCGGCCGTGACTAGTGGTGAGATTCGCAGTCCGTTGGGTGCTCGCAGTCCAAAAGGGCCGCAGCGGGTCCGAAAGGTGGTGCGTCGTCCGATATCGGTGTTGACTTTGCGATTTGGGTTGACGGGTCATCAGGCCTTGATTTTTTTGGTTTCGGTTTCCGCCCCACCTGGCTTGATTGCGACCTTCACCGCATCTTCCATTGGGTCTTTGAAAGGCACTTCGATTCGGAGCAATCCGTTCTCGTAGTTAGCTTCGGCCTTGTCAGGTTTCACCGGCCAACCTAAAGCCAATGCCGAAACGTAATCGATGTCCCTTGCTGGCGCCAATAGATGGACGCTATCTTCGAGGATCTTTACGTCGATGGTCTCCGTTGGCGCTCCTGGGATGGCGAACTCCACTATTAGCCTGTCGTGTTCCCCGTCGGCATACGCTACGGTATGGGGCGCAACCTTCATCCGGACCACTTGCATCTTGACACCCTCTTCACTTATTGACGATGTACAGATTCGTCGTGATTGTCTATTCCGATGATGCTGAACGGAATTCTAGGCCGCACCCGATCTCCTTCGACACCTGACTGCGAGAGGGCATGATCCCGCGCAGCAGGCGAGCCGAGGAGGTACGGCGTCTCCGACCGTCGGGCGAAGTCCAGGCTCTCCGCGGGACGCGAGCTCACGATGCAGGCACGAAGTGACCGACGGAGCACGCGGCTCGCAAGACTCGCGCAGGAGATCAGAGCAGACATCCCTGATGCATGGCTGTACGAGGATCTGACCGGGGCCGCCTCGGCTCACGCTTTACGAAACTTCGTCGACGACGCGACGATGAGGCTCATCTCATCGCCCGGCCGCGTCGTCGCGCTGATCCCTCGCGTGCTCTTAAAAAGGCGTTCTGAGCGGAAGACGGGCGCTATCCGCGCTACCGGCCCCTCCGCAGTGTCCGCGTGCGCGACGGCGGCCTCGACTGTTTGCGCCGCGCGGGATAGGGAACCGAGTCGGCGGTCGACTTGTATTTCAGTCATGAGGCAATTGCTACCTCTGGCTGTCTTGCTGGTCGCCTGCGTCTCTGGCGAGACCGCGTCTCCCACCAACCCAACGATTACTTCTTCGGTGTCACCGGAGGTCTCTCCGACCGTTCCGCCGTCGCAGGCGGCGCCCGAGGCCGCGGGCTGTCCGGTCACGCTGCCCGCGAGCTCGTGGGTCGCCGACCTCGCACGAGTCGCGCCGCTCCCAGCGTCGCGCTTCAGCTGGTACGGCGACAACGACAAGCTCGCGGTAGATCTGCCAATCGACGGCGTGTACCGAGTTCCCGGACCAGATTTTCCGAATCTCGGAGCCAAGATCGCCTGGTGGCGTTACCTCGCTGGCACCGTTGACATCACCGCGCGTCGGCTTCACGCGACGGCACCCGAGATCAGGACGAAATCGACCGAAGGCTATGGTGGCAGCGGCTTCAATTCATCTGCGATTGAATTCACCAGCGAAGGCTGCTGGCGCGTGACTGGCTCGCTGCAAGGCCATGAGCTCAGCTTCGTCATGCTCGTGCGTCGCGCCGCGCCCGGAGAGAGCGCCCCATAGGACTCGCGGCGACGGCGGGCTCGATCTGTTGCGCCGCGTCGCATAGGAGGAAATTCCACCTAGGACACGTGCATCCGCCCGACGGCCCCGGTGCGGTAACGCCTCGAGCCAGGCGACAGACCCCGGGGCCTCACGAGACGCTAGTAGACGATGATGTCTCCGGGCGTCGTACAACGACCCGACACGAAACCGACGACGAACACCACGACAAAGGCGGGAGATTCAGGAGCAGCGGGCCATCCTCGCCAGCGCCGCACCGGCACCGCTGTTCACGCAGCAGCAGTCGGTCTTGACGACGCTCGTGCAGAAATGGGACGCGATGACCGACGACGAGAAGAAGCGGATGCTCGCGGCCATCTTCGACAGCATCACCGCTAGCGCCGATGGGGTGAACCGGCTGGAGCCCTGCGAGTCGTGGCGGCCCTACGTGGTCGCTGCGATTCCTCAGCCAGTGGAGATGCCCGAGGGGCCTACTGAGCGGAAGACGGGACTCTACGTCTCCAATGTTGAAACAAACCGACTGGTCCGGGACGATCGCGGATGGCTCCGGCTGGCGAGCTAGGTCGCCTGGAACCGGCAGCTTGTGACGGACGGAGACCGACCGCGGATTAGCTGTTGGTGCGAGATTACGATCCTCGCGATCTTCGTCGTGAGCGTCGCCGGTACCGCGGCCTTCGATGTCTATGGCTCCGAACCACGGCTTTTTAACGAGGCGAAACAAGTCGCTCGGTAACCAGGCCGGACCCCGCTGAAGTCTCCTACTCAGGTAACGTCGTGGCGGCTGCGTTTGGCTCCTCGTCCCCGAACACACCCTGCCTGCGCAGTTCGAGCAAACGGTCGACGAAGGTAGGGTCCCACTGCGATCCGGCACCCTCACGCAGTACTTGCGCGGCCTCGGTGGGACTGCGCTGCGGGCGGTACGATCGCTCGTGAGTGAGCGCGTCCCAGGCATCGGCGACGGCGGTGATCCGCGCGCCGAGCGGTATTTCGGAGCCGGCGAGTGCATCGGGATAGCCGGCGCCATCGAGTCGCTCGTGGTGGTGACGGATGATCGGCAAGGCGAAGGCGAGGCTCTGGAGTGACCGACAGATGCGCTCGCCCTCGACGGGGTGCTGACGCACGACGGTCTGTTCCTAGGCATCAAGCGGCGAGGGCTTGAGAAGAATGGCGTCAGGCAGCGTGATCATGCCGATGTCGAGAAGGATCCCCGCCGAGTACAGGAGATCGGCTTCCTCTCGCGGGAAGCCGTGCGCGACCGCCAGCAGTCGGGCGATGCGCGCGGTGCGGAGGGCCCGCGCGACGACAGCGGGATTGCGTGCAGCGGCCACGGCCGCGAGCGCGCGGAGCACGTTCTCGGTGCCGTCGAGCGCCCGGTTGAGCACCCGCGCGCGAACCAGCACGTTGGCCCGGGCGGCGAGCTCGGCGTGGTCGTGCGGCTTGCCGAAGAAGTCGTCCGCCCCCGCGGCGATCGCTTTCAACTGCGTCTCGCGATCCGGTTCGGCGGTCATGAGCACGACCGGGATGAATCGCAGCGCGGGGTCGTTCTTCACGGCCCGGCACAGGCCGATCCCGTCGAGGCCTGGCATTGACACGTCGCTCACGACCAGGTCCGGTTGGTCTGCGGCCTTGCGCCCCATCAACGGCCGTCTGGACCTCATAGCCAAGCTCGATGAGATCTTGCGCGAGTGCCTCACGGACGATCCTGCTGTCGTCAACGACCAGCGCGAGCGGTCGTCGCGCGGGCAGTAGCGAGTCAGGCATCTTCCCCATAACCGACCACATCGACCTCAGACACATTGAGTGCCAGCTGCCCCAGTAAGTAGTGCCCTCGAAGACCACGGAGCCATATCCCAGCAGCGAGCCGAGGTCGTGGTTATCGCCTCGGCCGCTGGAAGCTACGGACCGCGGCACGGAGCTCCCCGGGCCGAATGGGTTTGGTGAGGTAAGCGTCGAAGCCCATCTCCTTTCCGCGCTCGATGTCGCTCGGCATCGCCGCCGCGCTGAGCGCGATGATCGGGCCGCGAATCCCCGAGGCGCGGAGTTCGGCGCAGAGCGCGTAGCCGTCGAGCAGTGGCATTTGGATGTCGAGCACGATGAGGTCGAACGCCTCCCGCAAAGCTCGCTCCCGCGCACCCAGCCCGTCGCGCTCCACCGTCACGTCGTGTCCGTCAATCGCGAGAGCGGCGACGAAAAGTTCGACGTTCTTGGCGTTGTCCTCTGCGAGCAGCACCCGCATGTCACGCTTCCTTCACGCTGCGGAGCTGTCGAAGCCAGGCCGCGAGACGGCGACCGTCGATCGGCTTCGTGAGGTGATCGTCGGCGCCCAGCGGTCGCGACCGGCCCTCGTCGTCCTCGACGGTCACCACGATGACCGGGATTTCCTGTGTGCGAGGGTCGGTCTTCAATGCCTCGAGGACGCGCTCGCCGCGCTCATCGGGCAGGCGCAGATCGAGCACGACGCCACGGGGAGGATCCCTGCGGACGGCATCGATGGCGGCACGGGCCGTCGTAACAACTTCGCTACGGAGGCCGGCCTCAGCTGCGAGCGCGACGATGAGGTCGGCGTCGCCCTTGATGTCCTCGACGACGAGCAAGCGGTCACCGTGGATCGGCTCGACGCGCGCCTCGGGCAGGACGACGCGGAACGTCGTACCGCGGCCCTCCTCGCTCTCGAAATCAATGGTGCCACCGTGCAGCTCAACGAGGATCTTCGTCAGCGCCAGGCCAAGGCCCGTGCCGGTCGCCTCGAGGCGGCCCTCGTGAAGACGCTCGAACGTGCCAAATACCCGGTGGCGTTCAGTGGCAGGGATCCCGAACCCTGTATCTGCCACCTCGACAATCAGGTCGTCCTCCTCGAAGCGTGTCCGGAGCCGCACGGTCCCGCCGCGCGGCGTGAACTTCACTGCGTTGGAGAGGAGGTTGTAGAGGATCTGTCGCAGGCGCGCGGGATCGACCCGGACGATGCTCTCGTCCTGCTCGGCCGCCTCAAAGGCGAGTCCAGCCGCGTCTGCGCTCGCCCGTGTTGAGGCGACCACGGAGTCCAAGAGCGACGTGAGACGGAGCGCCTCCGGCCGCAGCTCGAGCCGTCCGGCCTCGACCTTCGAGATATCGAGCACGTCGTTGATGAGCTCGAGAAGGTGCTCGCCAGACTCACGCACGTTGCGCAGATACCGCCGCTGCGAGTCGCTCAGCTGTGCGTCGAGCTGCTCGGCGACCAGGTCGGAGAAGCCGATGATCGAATTGAGTGGGGTGCGCAGCTCATGACTCATGTTCGCGAGGAAGGCCGACTTGGCGTGCGTGGCGGCCTCGGCCGCCGTCTTGGCTGCCTCCAGCTGCCGGGCCGTTTGCCCCAGCTCGGCGGTCCGCGCCTCGACTCGCTCCTCGAGCGTGTCTCGGGCGTTCTCTGTTTCAGACAGAGCACGCCTCAGCCTGGCTTGGTTTAGGCCAAGAACGACGGAAAGCAGCGCGAAGGACAACAACACGAGCAACGCCACGGACGCCTTTTCCACCGACGTGCCGGACGGGCTGAGCGCTGCCCCGATCGCGGCCACTAGGCCGGCGGCTGCGGTCATCCCAACGAGAGTGGCTATGAGCGCCCTTCCTCGCAGAAACCAGAGGCCGACCGCCTCGACCTGGGCCACCGCGATGATGCTCGCCGGGTAGGCGGCCGGAAACAGCACCACGAACGGCACGATGGCGGCGAGGCTCCCCCAGACGAAGGTCAGTGTGGCACCAACCACTCGCCCTCGGCGAAGAAAGGTTCGTGCCGCGAGCACGACGACGATCTCGGCGATGAACGGAGCCGCGACAGTGATCCAGTACTGGTTCGTCTGGAAGACGGCGAGTCCCGCGAGGTAGAGGACGATGAGGATCATCGCCCCTGACAGGGCACTCAGGTAGAGGACCATTCGCGCGGTTTCCGTCGGTCCAAGCAGCTGGGCTGAGTCGGCGCGGTCGATCCCTCTCACACTCGGTCGGCCCGCGCGGGTGAACCGGGGAGCTCTTCGGAGTGCAGTTCCGGCTTCAGTCGGTCGGTTCTAGGCTGGATTTCATCGTCTTCACCGTGCCAAGCCTGACTCACCTGTCAAGTAGGTTCATACATACGGGCGAGCGAGGCTGATCTTCCAAGGCCGATTGCAGGGCAGGCTAAGCACGACATCGATCGCGAACTCGGGCGAGCACGTAGTGAGTCCAGGTCAGGTGCGTCTACGGGATCCGCTCGGCTTCGCTCAATCGACGACCTATGTGACTACCGACTGCAGCTGAGGCGACGGCGGGAATCGAACCCCCGATGAAGGTTTTGCAGACCTGCGCCAGCGCCTCTCCTACTGTCGTCTGCCTTCTAGAGGTTCCCGTTGATCTGGCACGAGCTCCGCGAAATGACGCTCCGCTCCGTCGATGAGCTTCTCCATGTAGTCCAGGTAGAGCTTGCAGAGCATCTCCATCGAGGCGTCGGCGATCGAGCGGCCGAGGTGGCTACTGGGTCGGTTTGGCATGTCGAAGATGATGTGGCCTATGCGCTCGGGGATCCGAAAATAGACCTTCTCAACCGTCCCATCTGGCATGGTCACCTCGTATCCGCTACGTCCTTGCGGGTCGCCGAGGAAGATGCTGGTCGTGTGTGGCGGGGCGTGCGCTTGAAGCTCCGCCATTTCGTTCGGACCGAGCTGCTTGATGTAGAGACCGGCCGGCTGGGGAGCCGGCTGCATCTGTTTTTCGATCTCGGTTCGGAGGTCGCGAAAGTAGACGAGCAGCGCATCCGCTCCCATCTCGACCTTAAGAGGCTCGTACCAGTCGTCGAAGTGCGCCTCGTCGATCGACCTCAGGTTTTGGAGCTTCCACGTGACTATCCGGCCGAAGATCACGACGTTCTGCAGGCCCGCATTTCGGCGCGTTGCGTCACGGCTTCTCATGTCTTCGAGACCTAGTCGCGCGGTCGCCAGCGTCGCCCTCGCCTGAGCGATCACCTCTTGAGCCGAAGTCGCTTTTGCCACTGCCCGGAACCTCCTGTCGGTAGTCAACGGGTCATCGTCCACCGGTCGACCCGTGCTGTGGTCGCTTGTACCGAGAAGCAGGAGGCCGCCGGTCAGGCGACCCGGTCAAGCTCCAGAAACCCGTCGCTTGTTAGGCGCGCGCCGCGGAACGTTCGTGAGCGGAAGACGGGACTCGAACCCGCGACCCTCACCTTGGCAAGGTGATGCTCTACCAACTGAGCCACTTCCGCGTATGTCCGGCGCGTCTCCGAACGAGCGAATTATAGCTTCGGCGCGCCCCCGTTCCGGAACAGGAGCAGCGAGGCCGTGAACCCATGCACGAAGTTGCGACCCGCGACGGGTCCGAGCTCGCCGGCGGCGAAAAATCCTGCGACCGGGATCTCGCCGAACGCGCGCCGCACCGCCCCGACGTCGTGGTCCGGCTGCCCGAACAGACCCTGGCCGCGGCCGTTGCACGAGAAGAGGAGCGCCCCCGCGACGGGCGATGCGCGCTGGTGCTCGAGCATCGCGCGAAGATCCTCGCGCGCGGACTCGGCATCGCGCACCTGGAACTGGACGGTCTGCCCCACCTCGGCCATGTCGCTGATCGCGATCGCCCCGGTGTCGCGATCGACTCCCACCAGGTTCCGGATCACGAAGTCGCCGCGCCCGAGCTCGGCCTTGAGCTCGCTCGCCGCCTGACCGACGTGCAGCCCGCGCCGCATGAGCAGCTGATCGCGCTCGGTCGCGTTCGCGTACAGCTCTTCGACACGCTGGAGCGCGGGTTGGCCGCCGAGCTCGAACACGACATTGCGCTCGGCCCGCGTGATCGCGAACGTCTCGCCGACGGGCCGGCAGCCCTGCGACACGACCGCGGTAGCGCCGTGCGCTCCCTCGATGATCGCGCCGACCGCGCCCTCCGCGAAGATCTCGTCATCGGCGATGAGCCTCGTGCGTCCCGCGACGATCCCGCCGGACGCCATGCCTCCGACGACCGGCAGGCCTGGCGCGTGTTCGTTGAGGTGGTCGAGAAGAAGGTGCGCCGGGAACGTGTACGGGTCCGCGAGCATCACTAAGACGCTGTCCGGCGTGCGCGTCGGAACCTCCTCGAGCCCTTCGAAGACGCCGTGCTCCTCTTCCTCCGCGTACGTAAGCGTGAACGGCCGCACCGCCACGCCGGGAAGGGTCGCGGCCCACGCGGCGACGGCCGGCGCGTCCTCGACCTCGCGTTCGCCGCCGATCACACCGCCGGCGACACAGCCAAGGAGCGTTCCTCCGCCGAGGCTGGCGTTCGCGCTGTTGACTATGGATTCGAGCTCATCCTCGAACTGCGGAGCGATGAAGAGAAAAGCGAGGTCTGGGATCGCCCCGTCGAGCGGCCGCAGAGCGGCGTCGAGGGCGTCCTCGGTCGCAGCCAGGCCGGACCGCCGCGTCGAGAGACCGGCGCCCACGCGCATCGCGTCGAGTCGAGTGGTCATGCGGTGCCGAGGGCCAGGATCGAACTGGCGACACACGGTTCTTCAGACCGTCGTGGGCGGTGCCAGCCGGTGCCCATGCCCTCAATGCTCGCATCATTCGTGCCCTTCCGTGCCCGCCTCGTCGGTTCCGTGCCGGGCGTCTGTCGTCAGAACTGTGGTCAGGTCAGCTGCGCCGCGCACGATCGCAACTAAATGGTGGGCCGTCAGCAGATCGATCTGGTGGGGCTCAAAAACATGCCGCGCCCCTCCGGGCCAGGACTTTTGGCAGGAACGGCAGAGCGGCAACGAGCCGTCCTCGCGCGCTTGGTGCGAGCGGCGCACGTGGCCGCACCGATTGCAGCCGTTCAGGATGAACCGCGCCTGCGCCACGCTGGTCATCGTCCCCTCGAGGGCTCGTTCCGTAGCGCGCTCGCCGGCGTCGACGCGGATCGGCTCGTTAGGGAACTCGAGGCGGCTCACGGCCGCACCTGGATGTGGTCAGGACTGTCGTCAGGCGGAGGCGTTGCGCGAGAAAAGGCCCGTGTTTGCTGTGCCGAGGGCCAGGATCGAACTGGCGACACACGGTTCTTCAGACCGTTGCTCTACCAACTGAGCTACCTCGGCGTGATGCACTGAGACTGCCACATGGAGACGTGGGGTCCAGTCCCGCGGCGTCTCGTGCTTGAAAAGCCCCCGGAAGCGCTGCTTCTTGTGATCAGGATACCAAGCGAAAAGACGCTGCCGACGCCGCCGCTGCATAGCTGGACCGGCGCGCCGAAGAACTCGACGCCCGCCGCGTGTGGCGCGGCCATCGACGTTCCGTTCAGCCAGACGTAGCAGCTTCCGGCGGGTCGACGACGAGCCGATCGATCGACGCTTCGAACGCGAGATCGCCCGCGGTCCCCGAGTAGGGCGCGAGGACGCTTCCGCCGGATGAGTTTGAAGACCGGCGTCTGGAAGCGCGCGCCGCCGGACGCGGTGCCGCCGCGACGCCATGCACGGCGGCGAATCCGCGCTTCGCGGCGAGCTAATTGGGCAGAGTTGACTGGGGCTCGGTCGGAGCGGGCACGGGCGCGGCGGCGGCCGGCGGCCGTCGACGGCGCATCACGAGGAGCAGGATCAACGCGGTCGGGGGCACGAGCGCCCCCGCGACCACCGCGGGTGTGATGGCAACGGAGAAACGGACCCCCTCGACCGCGACGTTCCCCGCAACGTCCGTCGCGCTGCGGGTGATCAGCCTGTCGCCAAGACCGAAGCTGAGCGCGAAGCCGGTCACGGGCTCGCACGTCGTCGTCGCGAGGCCGGATGTGTCGTCCTTCGCCGCGCAGGAGATGGCGATCTGGTCGTAGAGCGCGTAAGAGCCGTTGTTGCCCGTGAACGTGATGTGCGGCGGAGTCTTGTCGATCTTGATGTCGATGAACTGCGCGGGCTCCGTGTTCCCCGCCCAGTCCTCGGCGGAGACCATGATCCGGGCCGTCCCGTCGCGCGCGACCGTTACCGTCGCGCTGTTCGCGAAGGTGCCTCGTTTCGTCTCCACTCCCTGTCCGCTGACCACATACTGGACGCGACGGAGTCCGGAACCTGCCGGCTCGTCCTGGGCGGTGATGCCGACGGTCACGCTCGCCTTCCGCCAGCCGTTCGCGTCGGCGTCCGGGGTGACCGTGACCTTCGTCGCGGGCGCCGTGCGGTCACGGTTTGCCTCGATGATCGCGGTCGCGAACGCGCCGACCTTGTTGAGATCCTGGCCGTACACGGCGGTCACGAAAGTGCGCTGCAGGTACATGACGAACTTGATGGTGCTGTTCGGCGCGACGAAGGAGTACGCCGGAAGTCCACCGACGGTCGTGGCGGTCCCCGGCTGGCCAACGCCTGACTTGATCGCTTCGAGCACGCCGGGCGTGCTCGAGTACGCCGGCTGCAGCGCGATCACAAGAAGGAGCAGCCCGGAATCCTCGCCATGGGACACGAGCCGGCTGGCGACTCCGGCGGTGTACTGACGGAGCTCCGCTTTGTCGAAGGCGGCCGCGATCACCGACTGCTGTTCAGGAGCGAGTGTCACGTACCCGTAGCCGGCGACCGTCTTGAGGTAGGCCTCGGGCGCCGGTGTCGGCGCCTCGGCCGGCTGAGACGTCGCGATCGTGTCCGGAACGGGCGAGGCGATCGGTGGTTCGGGCGACGCGCTCGGCTCGGGCGCGCTCTGGGTCGTGCAGCCGCCGGCCAGGAGCACGAGGACCGCGACCGCCCAAGCGCGGCGCACGAGGCGATTCAAACACCGAGCGGGAGGACGAGCAAGCCGTTGTCGCGCCTGGTTGTCTGTCGTTGCGACCAGCCCTATTCCGCCAGCTTCCTGCGCGCACCCTGCCACGACCGTGCAGCATTGCGGCGCGATGAGCGCTGTGCACCTCGTGCGTCCCGACGAGGGCATCGTCGGTCCCCTGCGGATCCTCGCGGGAGGCGCCGAGACGGGCGGCCGTTACTTCGCACTCGAGTGGGAAACGAAACCGAGCCCGCCCGACCCGGACTCGTTCCACAGCCACGAGGACCAGGACGAGAGCGAGTTCGTCCTCACCGGCGAGCGCGAGATCTCCTGCGGGGCAGAGCAATGGCGTGGCGGCCGAGGGCTGTTCGTCATCGCGCCTCCGCGCACGCGGCACACCATGCGCACGCTGGGCAACGAGTCGTCGCGCTGGCTCCACTTCTTCTCACCCGCGGGCCTCGAGCGGTTCTTCGTGGAGCGGGAGTGGATGCGCGCGGCCGGCAAGAGCCCGATGGAGATCGCCGCCGTAGCGGAGCGCTATGGAACGCGCTCTTTGCCGACGCGAGCGCCCGAGGCCGCGCCGATGGCGAGTCTCCCGGCGGAAGACGCCTCGCGACGCGTCGTCGTCGCGGGCGACTTGACGCGCGGCGCGTACGCCCTCGTGGAGATGGCGAGCCTGCCGGAACAGCCGCATACCCACGATCAGGACGAAGCCTTCTACGTGATGGACGGCGAGCTCACGATCGAGCTCAACGGCGAGCGGATCGTGGCGCCGGCGCGCTCTTTCGTGCTGGTGCCACGAGGGCTGAAGCGGCGCCATCGTGCCGGCCGCTCCGGGCGCCTTCTCGCGGTCTTTTCGTCTGCCACACCCGGGCACTGAACCCAAGACGCGGCGGCGTCGGGCTTACGCCGGGCTGACGGAGGTGGCGGTCCCGCCGGCTGGATGCGCGAAGCGACCGACCGTCGCGACCAGGTGCTCTATTCGGAACGGCTTCGGGATCACCGTCTCGACCCCGAGCGCCTTCGCGACGTCGCGCGCGTCCTTGCGCCCGCTCACGATCACGATGGCGGCGTCCCCGGCCTGAGGCGAGCTGCGCCAGCGCCGGACGAACTCGTCGCCGTTCATCACGGGCAAGCCGATGTCTACGAGCAGCACCGCGGGCTTCGCCGTCTTGGCGAGTCGCAGCGCGTGACGGCCATCGAGAGCGGGCACGACCTCGTAGCCGGCCTCGTCGAGCTCCTGCTCGATCAATCGCCTCGTGTCGTCATCGTCTTCGATGACGAGCACACGGATTCTCTCCATTCGTTCCCCCGCAGCGCGGGCGCACCCGCCGATCGCCGTTCTCAAGCGACCATACTCCCGAAATGACCCCGAATGATGTAGCCGAGGCGAAAGTTGTCGATCCGTTACGCATCTGCATGGAATCGTCTAGGGAACCGGGGGCGTGCTCAGGCGGGCCGCTACTGAAATCGGGAGCACTTCCCGGGCAGGCGCGACATGGCACTCGGTCGCGACGAAATCGCGCCGTCTCGGCGGCATGATCTGGCCCGCGAGATGAGGATCCTATGCATCGCACTGGCTCTGGTGATCGTGGCCTGCGACGAGTCGGGTGCGCCCGCGTGGGCGCCCTCGGCGACGCGAAGTCCGCGCCCGGCGGCGCGCTCCCCACAGCCGGTGGTGCGGCCGTCGCCGAGTCCAGCACCCTTCGACGACCAGGCGTTCGCCGCGGCGCTCCAAGCGAGCGGCCTGCCGGTGACGAACGTCCGGGTCCTCACCGCGGACAACGACCCGAACGAGCTTCTCGGGCGTCCGAACCAATACGTCGGCAAGGTCTCGTGGACGGACGCACGGGTCCAGGTGGGACAGCCGACGGCGGAGCTCTTCGCGGATGACGCGAGCATGGAGGCCCGTTTCACCTACCTGGACAACAACTTCCGCCGCACCCCGGTCGCGTTCCAGTACATGTATCGGAACGATCCGAAGCGAATCCTGCTGCGCGTGCCGAAGGACCTCACGCCCGCGCAGGCCGGCGAATACGAAACCTGGCTGAAGAAGCTCTAGCGAGAGCCCCGCAGGGCGACGAGCGCGGCGCGCACGTCCGAGCGATCGTTGAAGCCATGAAAGCCGACACGAAGATAACCGCCGCGCACAGCGCCGATCACGCGTTCGCGCGCGAGCCGCGCGCGTAGCTCCTCCGGCCCAGGGACCACCACCGCCACGATCTGGCTTGGCTCTTCGACCGGCGCCAGGCTGAAGCCAACCTGTCTCGCGGCATCACGGAACTCCCGCGCAAGCTCCAGGGCCCGCGACTCGACCGCATCGCGCGGCAGCGACAGCAGAAGCTCCAGCGCGGCCTTCGCGCCGACCCACGAGAACCACGCGAGTGACATGTCGAGCTTCCGGGCGCCTTCGGCGAGCGGCGCGGCGCCGTAGTAGTCCGCGTACGGGTCGGGGACGGACTTCCAGCTCGCGGCCAGGGGCTCGAGCTCCGCGATCCGGTCCGGTCGCACGTACAGCCAGGCGGCCCCGCGCGGGCCGAGGAGCCACTTGTAGCCGTGAGCCACGAGGTAGTCGGGATCGCTCTCCCGGACGCTCGTGCGCAGCACGCCCACTGACTGCATCGCCGAGAGGAACACGCGCGCGCCGACCGCATGCGCGCGCGCCACGATCGCCGGCATGCCGACTCGGAACCCGTTCGCGGACTGGACCTCGGTGACGGCCACGAGCGTCGTTCGTTCGTCGATGGCGGAGATGAGCGCTTCGGTGGTCACGACGCCATTCGCCTCGGGCGGCACCTCGAAAACCTCGAAGCCCTTGTCACGCAGGGCGAGCCATGGTGCGAGGTTGCTGCGGAACTCCTTGGCCCCGACGACGATCCGCCCCGGCGGGCGTAGCGAGCGCGCGACGGTCGCGGCCGCTTCGGAGACCGAACCGAGCAGAGCGATCGCCGACGGATCGGCGTCGATGAGTCGCGCGAAGAGGGTGCGCGTGTCCTCGGCCTCACGCTCCCACGCCTGCCAATCGAAGAGACCGGATTCCCACTCGGACCGGGCCCGGTCGAGCGCCGCGCTGACGGATCGTGCCGCGGGCGGCGCCGTCGCGGTGTTGAGGTAAACGACGCGCTCGAGCGCGGGGAATTGCGCGCGGAAGGCCGCGAGGTCGATGTGAAAGAGCGTAGCGGCTTCGGGCGGCGGCGTTCTCTAGCTCGCGGCCGTGGGGGCGGACGCGGCCGCGCCGGTGATGCGAGTCGCGCAGGCGTAGAGACGGTCGAAGGTCGATCGCTGACGGATGCTGCGCTTCGAGTGGCCGATCGGCATCAGATGGCAGCCACGGAGAGGCGCGTTTCGCGCGAGCCACTCCAGCTCCTCATCGAGATAGGCCCAGTAGCGCTCGGCGACATCTTCGTCTTGTCCGGCATGGTCCAGCAGCTCGATGAGCCGCGCGGGGATGACGATGCCAGGGATGAGAGCGAGGCGTCGAGCGTGCTCGGCCGAGCGGACCGGCGCGAGGCCCATGATGATCGGCAGGTCCGATAGTGCGGCAGGCATGCGATCGATGGCCGCGGCAAATCCCTCCCCGTCGAACACCGGCTGCGTCTGGATGAACTGCGCCCCCGACGCGCACTTCCTCACCAGCCGATCGAGCTCGTACTGCGGGTCCGGCGCGAAGGGAGACCATGCCGCACCGACCCAGAAGGGCTCGGCTTGCCCGATGAGGTCAACACCGAGGGCGTTCGGGAAGGCGCGGGCGAGCTCGATGAGCGCGAAGACGTCGACGTCCTGGACGTCCGCGGAATTGTCGGGGACGTCCCCCGTCATGCAGAGCAGATTTCGGACTCCGAGCGCCGAGGCGCCCAGCAGATCCGCGACGATGGCGTTCCTCGCGCGCGAGCGCGCCGTGATCTGGACGATCGGCTCGATCCCGAGATCCGCGTGAGTGAGGATGGCGGCCGCGGCGATCGGTGATAGCGCGGGTCGTCCGCGAAGCCCGTCGGTGATGTTCACGGCGACGATCTGCCGACGCCCGAGCTCGCGCGCGCGCTCGATGATCACCTCGTGCGCGACAGTTGCCGGGACCGCGAGCTCGGCGGTGATGACAGGATACCCAGCCTCGAGCTGGCTCCGGAATCGCGAGCGCGGCTCGCCCAGGAGGGTCGACGACGCGGGTACAGACTCAGCCGGTGCGCTCAACGTGACGATTAGCGGTCGGGCGCGTTGAGATTCCGTTAAGCGGCGATTACGAGCTGCCGCCGAACCCGCGTCGATGGATCACGGCGACGCCGCGGGACCTGCGCGCGATCGCGGTGCGATGACAATATGCCCGACCATCCCGAGCGTCTCGTGCCCGAGCACGGTGCACACGATCCGAATGTCAGTCGGGTTCGCCGGAGCGGTCCAGTCCTGGCTCATGCTCGCGCCCGGCGAAAGATGGAGATGCGCGAGCCCCAGGGCGCGCCCACGCTCGTCTGCCATGAAATCGTGCTCGAGCCGTCCGACGTTCCGAACCACCAGCCGGACCCGCTCGGCAGCCATTAGTTCGATTGTCCGCGGAACGAACGCGTACTCGGTCATGCCGACCACGATCTCGCGCTCAGGCGGCGGCGCGCAGGCCAGAACGAACCCGCAGCACATCACAAGGCAAAGTCGCCGCACCGGCAGCCATCGTAGAGTGACCGCGTGAGCTCGAGGGGCGACCTCGCTGAATACGCGCTAGCGATCCGGAGCTTCAGCAGGAACGCCCGGCTGTTCATCGTCCATGTCATCGGCATGGACACCGTCCACGGGACCTCGCTCGTCCTCGTGAACCTGTACTTCCTCGCGGTGGGCCTTCCGATCGAGTTCATCGGCCTACGGCTTTTGCTCAGCGGCATCGCGGGAGCGGCGTTCTCGGTCCCGGCTGGACTCATCTCCGACCGCATCGGGCGGAAGTGGTCGTTCATCGTCGGTGACGGCGCGGGAGCCGCGCTCTACCTCATCACCATCTTCTCGGTCGACCAAGGCGTCTTGCTCGCGACCGGCGTGCTCAGTGCTATTTCGGGGACGGTGCACGGGGTCTCCGAACCGGCCTTCATGGCCGAGAACAGCGAGGCTCGCGAGCGCGTGCATCTCTTTTCCGTGTCCGACGGCCTTCGCACGCTGTCCGCAATGGTCGGCAGCCTGCTCGGAGGCTTCGTGCCGCTGCTCGCGGCCTCACTCGCTGACAAGGTCACGCTCTATCGCGCCTCGATCTTCATCGGGATCGCCATCTGGGCGCTCTCGCTCATCCCGGCGCTCATGCTGCGCGGACGCGACCGTCCGCTCGAGCGTGGGCCCGCCGGCCTGCGGAACGTCTTCGCCGGGGTTCGGCACCCAGACCGCGTGCTACGACTCGTGGCCGTCGGGGCGATCATCTCGCTGGGCTTCGGGTTCGTCGGTCCGCTCTTCAACGTCTTCTTCTACGAGGGACTGCACGCGCACACGCACGACATCGGGATGACGTTCGCTTCAGGCGAGCTCTTTCTCGCACTCGCCGCCCTGGCAGCGCCGTTCCTGGCGGCGCGGATGACGAAAGTGCAGGCGATCGTCGGCACCCGGCTTCTCGCGGTGCCGTTCATCCTCCTCATCGGACTGTCGCCGAACCTGTCGAGTGTGACGACCGTCCTCACGCTCGCGGGCCTCGCATACGTCGTCCGTATCGTCCTCGCCAACGCGGCAGGCCCGATCGCCGAGGCGTTCTCAATGGAGATCCTCGACCCGGGTGAGCGCGGCACGATGGTCGGCCTTAGATCAACGGCGCAGCAGGTCCTGAGCGGCTTGGGCGCGTTCGCCGGTTCACGCCTGATGGCGGGCGGCGACTACGTGACGCCCTTCGTCGTAATGGCCGGTCTCTATGCCATGTCGGGGGTCGTCTTCTGGCTCTGGTTCCGGCCTCTCGAGCGCGCCGCGCTGTTAGAGGCCCCCGTCGCCGTCGCGGCAGAGCCCGCTGTCTGAGCGGCACCGGACGGCGTCCTCCGTTTGACGCCTCGTTGCTCAGGCCGTTTTGGCGCGAGGGCCCGGCAGGTATGCGGACGCCTGTAGCGTGAAGAGCTCCGCGTAGAGCCCGCCGAGCGCCATCAGCTCGTCGTGGCTTCCGTGCTCGACGACCCGGCCCTCATGCAACATGTAGATGCGATCGGCCGAGCGCACGCTCGAGAAGCGGTGCGAGATGAGCAGCACCGAGCGACCGCCGAAGAGATCGCGCATCCGCGTGAAGAGGTCGTGCCTCCGCCACGCCGATCCGCCGTTCGATCACGAGATAGCCCAGTGCGCCGTAGGTCAGCGCGGTGACCGCCGTAGACGCACCCGCGCTGATGATCTGGTAGCGGACGCGCTTACGCAGGTTTTTGACCAACGCGACCAGCCGCTCGTTCGAGAGTCGCTCGTAGAGCGCGCGAAGGTATGGCGTCAGCGTGAACGCCCGGATCTCCTTCGCGGACTCGCGACTCGTGAAGAGGCCGAAGACATATGCACGCCGGCGCTCGTTCGGGGTCATCGACTTCCAGAACTTGTACGTCTGGCGGCTGCTCGCGGCGCTCGCAAGCGCTATCGGCACCAACCCGGCTATCGCGATCACGAGAAGGACCGGCTGCAACACGTACAGGGCCGCCGCGATCCCGGCAACGAGGAAAAGGCCGCGCGCGATGGTGATCGCGGACTGCGCGACGCCCAACATCCGGCCCCTCGCGTTCATCGCGCGTCGGACCAGATCCTGAAACTCGGGCGTTTCGAAGCGCTTCAGGTCAACCGCGATGATCCGGTCGAGAAGGATCGAGTTCGTGTGCCGCTCGACGATCGCGCCGAGGATCTGCTGCTGCTGGCCCTGCACCAGGCCGATGCCCGTCGAGATGATGCTGAGCGAGATCATCGTATGGGCGGGGCCAGTTCCAGCGGTAGGGGCAATAAGCTCGGGGTCATCTTTTCCTCCTTTCCTGTTTTGTTGACGCGTGACGGCTACTTGCCGTGAACGCAAATTAGGAATCAGTAATTGAGTCATCGTGCTGTCCGGTGTTGAAGGTCTCGGTTTTCCTAGAGAGCGCCGAGCACGAGACACGGTCCAAGAATTGGTCAGGGTGAAAAGCCCGACCCCTTCGTCCCAGCGTCGACGACGTCTGGCGATCGCGCGCGGTCCGCAGCCGTCAGGTGCCTGCGAGTACCGCCCTCAACGCAGATTCAAACGGAGCGCAATCAGGAGCGTTTGAGCCCAATTCATCAGATGCGAATCCGTTACTCGCACGCGACTATTCCGTTACACATTCGGACGGCGTCGGTCGGCAACGCTGGACTCGAACCGGCGACGCGCTTCTCCTTGTAGGGGAGCAGGCTACGAACGCGGTGCCTCCGCGCTCAGGGTACGAGCGGAGGAGGCGCAGTTAGATGCTGTCTAGGCTCGCAAGAGATGCGACGAGCATCCCTGAGCCGGGCCAGCGCCAGCGCAGATTGTTCCCGCGTCCTCAGGAGCCCGGGAAGCCCTCGTAGGTCATCGCCCCATCTCCGCCTTGGAAGTTGAGCTCCGTGACGATGGCCACGACCGTACCGCCGATCCCCGTGACCGTAACCGCGTATTGGGTGTCGTCAGAGAGCTGGGCGACGCTGCGGGGATCGACGCGGATGCCAGTCCCCGCCGCGATGGTCAGATTCTGCGTCGTGATGTGCTGTCCGTCGCTGAAGCGACGCCACTCGATGGTCCCACCCGTTGCGTTTGCGCTCTGAATGAGGATAGGTGTCGTCCAGCCGTTGCTCCCGCCGAGCGTGCGTGTCACGTTCGGCAGGAAGAACTTTGTCGACGCCTGTGGCGCTGCCATATAGCCCATCGCGGTAGCGGGCGAGAAGACGTTCACCGCGGCGGCGAGCGACCCGCCTGCCGCGCTGCCCTCGAAGCTGTACTCACCATCCGCGAGACAGCCGGCGCTCGCGGAGACACCACAAAGCGTGGCCCCCGCGACGCCGTTCTCGAAGCGTGGATCGAAGGCCCAAGCAGCCTTCGCCGCCGTTGGGGGGCCCGTGAACGTCGTCGGGCTGCCGCCGCCCAGCGGCGTGAAGACGAGCATCGGCGTCACAGGGGCGCTTCCGAGGTTCTGCACGACGATCGTGCTGTAGGTGCCGGTGAGGCCGACATCGTTCGCGTTCTTCGCGGCGTACGGACCAAAGATCCTGGAGCTGCCAACAGTGATGCCATCAGTGCTGTACGCGAGTGGTCGAGCTACCGAAGGGTCATCGTTATGAGTGTTGACGACGACGGCAATCGGCTGCGTCGCCGTGACCGTGACGGCATAGGCGCCGCCGTCGATCAGGCTCGGCTCCACGTTGGGCTCGATGAACTGCGCCTGACCCGGCGCGATGCTGCGCGTGATCGTCGCTCCGGGCTCTCCGGCGCGACCCACAAAGGCCGCCGTGATAGTCGTCACCGCGGTCCCGAGGTTCTGGATGATGAGCGGCGTGTGGAAGCCGAAGAACCTGCGAACGATGTTCGGGAGGAACACCGTGGCCGCGCCCGACGAGAAGCCGTTGTACGACAGCGCTTCGGCGCGCTCACCTGAACCAGCGTGTTCGTTTACGACCGCGACGACCGTCGACCCAAAGCTCTTGACGACGACCGAGAACTGTGAGTTATTCGGGAGATCGGGATCGTTGTTCGGTATCTCGGCGAACGACGTACCGGGGCCGAGGCCCGTCACCTTCTTGCAGGTCACGATGTGTCCGTCGACGAAGCGGTAGAAGATGACCTCGAGGTCGGTCGCCGCACTGCCGGTGTTCTGCACGATGAACGGAGTCTGGAAGCCCGTCCGACCTCCGAGCTCCTTCGTGACGTTCGGAAGGTAAGCGGTGCTCGTCGGCGCGGCGGGATTGCCGCAGGGACCGCCTGAGGCGAAGCTGATCGATAAGACCGGGTGCAACTCGATCCCGTTCGGGGCGGCGCCCGTCTGTCCGGGAGAATCGAAGAACGCGACGCCTGTGAGCGTGACGAGCTGATTCGCGGTCTTGAAGCTGCTCCCCGCCGTGAGCCGCGCGTCGAACTGGGCCCGTGCCGCCCGTATCTGATCGCGCAGCGGGCTCGACGCTGACACGCAGGCCGGATCGGGCAGCTTGACGAGCATCGTCGCGCCGCCAGCGGTGATCACCGCCTCGTAATCGCCATTGTCGTCGAGCTTGTACGTCGTAAGCACCGCGTTCAGGTCGTAGGCGACTGTCTCTGCCGGTAGGCGCGAGTCGCTCGGCAGCGCTGTTGGCTTCGGTTGCGCGGTCAACTCCGTCACGCTCGACGCGATGATGTGCATGAGATCGATCTTGCCGGCATCGGGATCGCTTGCAGTCTTCACCGACCAGCGCGTACCCCCGCACGCCGCCTCCGCGACGTGGGATCCCGGCAGGAACGCTGGTGACAGTGCGATGGAAATGACAAACGCGAGAACACGGATCCCGCGCGGCGTCCTGGTCGGTCGGCCCACGCTTACGCCTCCGTGGGCAACGCTGGACTCGAACCAGCGACCTTCTCCTTGTAAGGGAGACGCTCTCACCAGCTGAGCTAGTTGCCCGTGATGTTGAAGTATGAAGGAGCGCTGCCCCTACGAGGCGGTCAGCCAGGGCACCTCGGGCAGGGGGAAGAGCCGAACATTTCGGCCGGCCATCGCCAGCGCGTCGGCGATGCCCTCGAGCCGGCCGAGCTGCATCGCGAAGTAGTCCATGCGCTCGGCGTCACGCTCCTGTTCCGGCCACGACGCGCCACTGCGCCGCGCGAGTAGGTGCCAGAGCTGAAAGTAGTCGCGCGAGAGATCGTCAGAGCGCTCCGTCAGCTGGAACTCGTAGCGGCACTGCGCGAGGCGGGACATGGCGATCTCGAACGAGCCGAGTCGCCCGAGCGCGGCGATGAAATCCGCGCGCAGGCGTCGTGCCTCTTCGCCCGCGGGATCCGCGCGCGATCGGCGATAGGTGCGTCCGCGCGCCTTCGCCTGGATCGTGAGGTCGCGATGGCGCTCGTCGAGCCGCTGCCGGAAGCGCTCGCTGCGGACCGCGGTCGTCGTCCAGACGACTGGTGCCCGAGGTGCCATCGCAGCCGATTATCCTGCGGTGAAGATGCGCGACAAGGCCTTTTCCTCACGCGGATGATGTGCGAAAATGAATGACCCCGGACTGATTCGCGACCTCCTCACCTCGACCCGCACGATCGCCGTCGTCGGTTACTCCCCCCGCCCCGATCGGCCGAGCAATTCGGTCTCGCGGACGCTTCGAGCGCATGGGTACCGAGTGATCGCGGTGAATCCCGCCTTGAACGGCGCGATCGTCGACGGCGAACGCTCCTACGATCGGTTGGTCGACATCCCCCAAGACGAGCGCGTCGGATTCGTCGACGTGTTCCGGCGCGGCGACTTCCTCGACGACGTGGTCGATGACGCCATCGCGGCCGGGATGAAGGCGGTCTGGTTCCAGCTCGACCTCGGGAATGTCGCCGCGGCCGAGCGCGCTGAAGCAGCCGGGCTGCGCGTCGTGTGGGATCGCTGCACCGCGATCGAGCTGCGGAGGATGGCGCCGGCCCGCTAGAGCCGGCTGCGCGGCGTGAGCTCGACCTCCTTCGAAGGGTCCTCGCCCGCGGCGACGCGCGCCCAGAACGGATCAAGCTCGACGCGCGAGTTCGCGGACAGCAACAGACCGATCAAGGGCGTGAAGTCGCGCAGCCGGTACGGCTTCGTGTTCACCTTCACGGTCGAATCGCGGCCACGCGCGACGAAGAACGGCGCGGACACTCCGGAGTGTGCGCCGGGGTAGCGCTTCGCATCGATCCGCTGCAGTCCGCCCAAAGGGACCCGGTCGACGCGCGTGCCGAAGTTCGTCCGGTAGACGAGCTCTCCGTCCACGATCGAGAGGTTCGTGAAGTACAAGTAGTTCACGACGATCGCCGCGTTCGCCCCGAGAAGCAGTAACCCGATGACGACCATGGCCCGGTCACCGGCGCTTGCGCCGAACGCGAGGATCCCCAGACCCGCGAGCGGAAAGAGCGTGTACGAGGGCCAGAGCAGGGCGAGGTCGGGGCGGATCGGGCTCACACGTCGAGTTTAGGAGCGCGCCCGAGCGGGGCGATGCCGAGACGGCGCTCGACATCCGCGAGCGCGCTGGAGACTCGGGCATTCTCGGGCGAGTCAGCGAGGCGCAGGCGGTAGAAGTCGCGCAGCATGCGGAGCGACTCGCGGATCGCGAGCCTCTCGTAGACGAGATTCGCGCCCTCGCACGTGATGCGGAACTCGAGCTCGGCAGCCCGGAAGCAGCCGCGGCATACGAAATACGGGAGCGCGCGCCCGTCGACGAACCGACGGGAGGGGTGCGCGTCCGCGGTGATGTCCTGAGCGAGGCAGCGCGGGCATCGGATGACGCGCATCCGCATATTTTGACGACGCCGTGCCGCACCCCGAACCAGGAGTCCCGCGCTTGCGCGGAAAACGAGGCATCTGGGGGGTTCCGGCAAGAGTGTCCAAGCGCGGCCGCTCGCGGTAAAATGGCTGTGCCCGCCCAGGTGGTGTAATTGGTAAACACGCATGTTCGAGGGGCATGTGCCCTAATAAGGCGTGCGGGTTCAAGTCCCGCCCTGGGCACCGTAACCAACCAAGTTACACGCGTACCCTCTGCCACGCACCGGAGTTGAATCTCCACGCGAGCAGTCCCGCGCGCACGAAGTAGTCCGCCGCGATCCCGGCCCACACGCCGGCGAGCCCGAGCCCGAGCGGGAACGCGAACAGGTACGCGAGCGGCAGCCGCACGACGAACCAGTTCACGATCGTCGCCACGAGCGGAAAGCGAGTGTCCCCCGCGCCGCGGAGCGCGCCACCGAGCGTGAAGATCACGGCCTGCGCGGGCTGCGCGATCCCGACCACCGCGAGCGCGCCGACGCCTGCCTCGACGACGCGTTCGTCATTCGTGAAGATCCCAAGCAACGCGTGCGGCACGACCATGAACGCGACTCCGGCGACCGTCGACCAGACAAGCGACATCCGGACCGCGACCCATCCCGAACGCGTCGCGCGCTGCGGGTCGCCCATGCCGAGCGCCTGACCGACGAGGGCGCTCGCGGCTCCGGAGAAACCGATGCACGGCAGGAACGAGAAGGCTTCCACCTGATTCACGATCTGATGCGCCGCAGAGGCGTTCGTCCCAAGCCGGAACGCGAAGCCGGAGAGCGCCAGTATCCCGAAGCTGAACATCGCGCTCTCGGCCGCTGAGGGCAGGCTGATCGCGAAGATCGACCGCACCGTCGGGAGATCGAGACCCCACGACCCGCCGGCGAGTCGGAGATCCGCCCGTCCGACCCAGAGAACGGCGATCACGAGCGCGCAGATCACCGCGCTGTCCACCAGCGACGAGTACGCGGCACCTATCGGGCCCAGGTGCATGACCTCGATGAAGAAGTACGCGAGCGGCACGCTCAGGACGACCGACAGGACCGCGAGCCACATCGGCGTGCGGCTGTCGCCCGCGGCACGCATCGCCGAGACGCCGATGAACCAGACCGTCTGCAGCGCGCTTCCCGCGCCGACCAGCGCGAGGATGGGCGCACCGACGGCGACCACCTCCTCCGACGCGCCCAGCAGCCGGAGAAGTGGAGCGGCGAAGATGACGAAGACGACCCCGAACGCGAGACCCGCGACGGCGCCGACGATCAGCGATTGCCGCGTGACGTCCGCCGCCGTTCGCGCGCGGCCCTCGCCCATGCGACGGCTGACGTGGGCCATCGTCCCGATCGCCAGCGAGCGCCAGACCGGAAAGAGGAGAAACAGGAATTGCCATGCGGCCCCTACAGCCGCGGTCGAGACCGCTCCCCCAGGTGGCCGACGAACGCGAACACGGTCGCCTGCCCCGCGGCCGCGATGAGGTTCTCGATGATCCCGGGCCAGGCGAGCTCGAGCGTCGCGCGCTGGGGATGCAGCGCGGCCAGCTCCGCCGCACGGCGGCTCGGTGCTGGTGCCTCTGCCTGCTCCTCGGCGAGCTCCGCGGAGGAGCTCACGCGACGACGGTCACGCCGCTGCCCGCGATAACTTCACCGATCTGGACAGCACTCACTTCGTGTGTCTTGCAAGCACGCCGCCACGCGTCGGCGTGTGCCTTCGGCACACCGGCGAGCAGGCCACCCGATGTCTGCGGGTCGAGGAGGAGCGTTCGCATCACGTCATCGACGCCGTCGTACCGCACCCTGGTGCCGTCGTCGAAGTAGGTTTGGTTCCGCTCGAGCCCTCCGAAGCTGATGCCACGCTCGGCGTGCCCGCGCGCCGCGGGAAGGAGCGGAACGGCGCCCGCGTGGATCAACACGCCGACTCCCGAGGTCTCGGCCATCTCGTGCGCGTGCCCGGCGAGACCGAAACCGGTGATGTCCGTGGCCGCATGCAGCTCGGCATCGACGGCGGCGCGTGCCGCCGAGCGATTCAGGGCGACCATCGACGCGATCGCCGACGCGAGATCGGCCGGGTCGAGCGCGCCGTTCTTGTGGGCCGTCGTGAGAACGCCCGTGCCGATCGGCTTCGTCAGCCACAGCGAGTCCCCGACCCGCAGGCGCGACTTCAAGAGCAGCCGCTCGGGGTGCACGCGGCCGGTGACCGCAAGGCCGTACTTCGGCTCGCGGTCGATCACGGTGTGGCCGCCGGCGACGACCGCGCCGGCCTCCGCCACTTTGTCGATCGCTCCCTGGAAGATCCGCTCGAGCTGTGCGATCGGCGCGTCCTCGGGCCACGCCGCGATGTTCAGGCCGAAGAGCACCTCGCCCCCCATCGCGTAGACATCCGACATAGCGTTCGCGGCGCCGATCGCGCCCGAGGCGTACGCGTCGTCGACGATCGGCGGGAAGAAATCGAGGGTCTCGACGATCGCCGTATCGGGGGCGACGAGGTACACGGCCGCGTCGTCGGCGACGTCGAGGCCGACGAGCAGCTCCGCGGGAGTCCGTTGCGCGCGCATCGGACGCAGCACCTGCGCCAGCGGGCCCGGGCCCAGCTTGGCGCCTCAGCCGGCGCAGGTGGAGAGCGTCGTCAGCCGGATCTCATCGCGGGTGAACACCGAAAGCGATGGTACTCAGACCGGATGACCACGAGCTTCGACCCCGGGATCATCGCGTGCAGCTCCTCACCAACCGTCACCGGGGATCGCACATCTTTCTCGCCGTAGAGGAGCAGCGTCGGCACCTCGATGTGCGGAAGAACATCGCGGAGATCGGCCTCGCCGAAGGCCCGGAACAGCACCCGCTGCCCGGCAGGATGGAACTCCGCCAGGATCGCCTTGACCTCGTCGATCATCCGCGGAGTGGCCGATTCCGTGAGCAGAGTCGGGAGGCGGAGGCGAGGACAAGCGTCCTCGGGATCTTGGATGCCATCGGTAGAGCTCCAGCGCGAGCGCGCTGCCGAAAGACAGACCAAGAACATGTGGGCGCTCGAGTCCGCGCGCTCCGACGACCGCGGCGAGGCTGTCGGCATGGTCACGCTGCCTGAAGGAATCGGGCGGATCCGATGATCCGCCGCAGCCAGGCGTGTCTGGGGCCATGACCGTGAACTCGTCGGCAAGTCCGTCGAGTTGATACCGCCACTCTCGACTGTCCAAGGGTCCCCCATGAAGGAGGACAAGCGGCGGTCCGCTCCCGGCGCGCCGGTAGGCGATGGTGAGCCCGCCGAACATCTATCCGCTCCACCGATCCCCCCATCCGGTCTTCACAGTGGCGGTGGTGTTCGGATCGAGGTGTACCAGAGAATGGCAGCGAGGATGATCAGCAGGAGACCGAGGCCGAGGTTCGTCCCGATCCGCCCGCGTCCGAGCACCACGAGGAGGAGGAGCATGACGGCGCCTGCGACGAGCGCTACGTCGAGGACAAGGAGCAGGAACGCTACGTTCAAATGACGTTGTGCTCCCGCACCAGCTCGCCCGACGCGAAGCGCGACGCCCGCAGCGGGCCGATGTCGAGCGATGTCTTGCCATCGACGATGAGCTCAGCGATGAGCTCGCCGGTCACCGGCGCGTGCATGACGCCGTGTCCGGAGAAGCCCGCCGCGGAGATGAAGCCGTCGGCGCCCTCGATCGCTCCGATGATGGGGTGCTTGTCGGGCGTGTCCTCGTAGAGGCCGGCCCAGCCTGTTTTGATGGTGGCGCGCTCGAGGAACGGGAAGCGCGACAGCGCGCGCTCCACGACGGTGGGCATGAAGTCCCAGTTCACGCTGTCGTCGAATCCCGGCTTCTCGTTGGGGTCGGCCATCCCGAGGAGGACACCGCCCGACTCGCGATGGGCGTAGAGGCCGGAGGCGAATTCGATCGTGAGCGGGAAGTCCCGGTCGAGGCCCGGGAGCGGTTCGGTGACGAAGATGTGCCGGCGAAGCGGCTGGATTGGCAGATCGATGCCGGCGAGCTTCGCGACCTGCGCGGCCCACGGCCCGGCGGCGTCGATCAGTGTGCGAGTAGCGATTTCGTCGGACCGGGTGCGCAGACCGGTGACCTTCCCATCCGCGCACGAGATCGCGACGACCTCAGCGTCTTCGATGAACGTCGCGCCCGCCTCGCGCGCTCGCGCGACGTAGCCGTTCATCATGCTCGACGGATCGGCGTATCCATCCTTCGCGCAGAATGTGCCGAAGCGGACGTCGTCCGTGCGGACCTCCGCGAACAGCGCATTCGCTTCCGCCGCGGTCACGCGGCGCGCGGGGACGCCGACCTTCGACCACATCGCGAGCGATCGCTCGAACGGCGCGACGTCGCGGTCCTCGGTGATCAGGAATAGGTAGCCGACCTGACGGAAGTGTGGGTCAGTGCCGATCTCGTCGGCGAATCGTTCGATGCGTGGAAGCGATCGCTGCGAGAGTCGCACGTTGATTTCGCTCGAGAATTGCAGACGAATGCCGCCGGCATTCTTGCCGGTCGATCCCGACCCGAGGCGATCACGCTCGAGCACGAGGACGTCGCGAACGCCCTTTTTGGTGAGGTGGTACGCGACGGAGGCACCGATGATCCCGCCACCGACGATGACTACATCGGCTGTTCGCCGCATCGTGGCGATGGTATGCAGTCGCGGATTCCGCTGCCGTCCGGTAGAATGGTGTCTCTTTCAAGGTCCCGCGGAAGTGGCGGAATTGGCAGACGCGTATGGTTCAGGGCCATATGGCCGAAAGGTCTTGAGGGTTCAAGTCCCTCCTTCCGCACAAGCGTTCCCCCACTCGTAGTCTGCCCACAGTCGCCACTTTCGTTCAAGGCGAGGCGCGGTGGCGTCCGCGTACAGCGCAGGCAATAGCACGTGTGATGCGAGCTTGCCGCATTTGAGCCGGTACAAGTCGCGCTTCTTCTTGCGCACGACGCGGTCGACGTAGCCCTCGACGCCGAGAGCCGCGCGAAGACGATCACGCAGCCATTCGATGTGGCACGGCTGGCGGACAGGAAGAAGACCCAGAGACGGTCATAGGTGTAGTCGGGGTATTTCGCGCGTGTCGGGGCGTGCCTGAACACGCTTATCGAGCCGTCGCCGTCGAGAAGACCGCGCACAAGTGGCGCCAAGTACGAATCAGGTACGTCAATTGGGCCGAGCGTGAGGCTTTTCCCAGGATGCAATCCTACCGAAGCAACCAGTCGTAGAAGGCAACATCGGAGAACTGAGCGTAGAAGGTGGGCTTCCTCTTGCGCCTCCGCTCCACTCGATATCGAATCGGACGACCCAGGCAGCGCAGATAAAGCTCAACGAGCTGGAGGTCACGGCTCGTAAGCACGATGTGCCCACGATCCTTCGAAAGACAGGCGTCGGTGGCGAGCAAGCCCACCACGTAGGCCATCACCGGCGACCACTCCAGCGGCAAGGTCCGGTAACCGCGGATACGCCTGTCGAGTTCGCGTGGCACATGCCGTTGGTAGCGACCGCGGCGGCGGCCGACGCCAGCTGCCGCCAGCCCGATGTTCGTCGCCGTCGCCCAGCCTTTCCCACGCACCTATCTACGCACAGCCGCGGCGTCGCGCCAAGACTCACAAATGCGTCATCCCTGTCGTCAAAAATGACGACAGGCTTGTCACCTGCGGGGCTGCGTCCTCACGTACCACTCCTCCACGTTCCAAAAGCGCTCTCGTGGGTCGGTCAGCGGCGCGATCCGGAGGCCCTGCACCTGACGGGTCTGCGCGTAGAGGTACTCGCTGAAGTAGAGGTAGACGACGGGGACCTCTCTCGAGATCAGCTGGAAGACCTGCGCGTAGAGCTCACGCCGCGCTCCCTCGTCGAACGTGCGCCGCGCCGCCTCCAGGTTGCGGTCCGTCGGAAGGGTCGAGAATCCCGAGAAGTTGTGGCCGGGGTCGCTGACCTCGGTCGAGTGGAAGAAGGTGTAGGGGTCCGGGTCGCCGGAAACGGCGATCTCGACCAGCAGGGCGTCGAACGTGCGCTGCCGCGCGATGCTATCGACGAGCTGTCCGAACGGCATGGTCTTCACGGTCACGCTCATGCCGACGGCGTTCAGGTCGTGCTGGATCTGCGTCGCCGCCGCGGTGCGGGCGGGCTCGTCCGACGTCGCGATGGTGAAGGCCAGCTTCTGCGCGCCCTTCTCGCGGATGCCGTCGCCGTCGCGGTCCTTCCAGTCCGCGGCGTCGAGCAGTGCCTTGGCTTCCTCCGTCGAGTACGCGTACCGCATCACGTCCTTCACGTACGCCCACGAGCTCTGGGGAACGAACTGGTCGGCCACCGTGCCTCGTCCGTCGGCCGCCACCTGCAGGATCCGCCCGCGATCGATCGCCGTCGCGATGGCCTGACGCACCGCGCGATCACGGAAGGCGACCTTCTCAGGCCGCACGTTGAGGAAGAGGGCGACGAAGTTGTCCGTGGGCAAGCGATGCAGCACGACGTTCTTCAGCGCGCGCGCGCGCTCGGCTTCCTGACTGGCGAGTCCGGCGACGCCGTCGAGCTCGCCGCGCGAGAGGGCGAGGAGCGCCGCTGCCGAATCCGGGTAGAACCGCAGGACCACGCGATCGAGGTACGGCCGCGAACGTGCGGGCCGCGCGCGGTAGAAATCGTCGTTCCGCGACAGCACGATCTGCCGCGGCTCGAGCTCCGTGACCCGGAACGGACCGGTGCCGACCGGGCGGAGATTGAAGGTCTGACGAGCGAGCTCGGCGTACGGCACGCTGCCGAGGATGTGCGCAGGCAGGAGCGGGACCGTGGTGCTGTCGGCGAACGGGCCGTACACGTCCGGGAGCGTGAAGCGAACGGTGCGGCTGTCGACCCGCTCGACGCTGACGCCACGGAAGGCGTCGCTGTAGGGACCGACGTAGCCGCGGTCCTGCAGCAGCTTGACTGTGTACACCACGTCGTCGGCGCTGACCGGCTGCCCGTCGTGCCAGGTCGCGTCCTGACGGATGTCGAACGTCCACACGCGGCCGCTGCTCTCGGTGCGGAACGCCGCGGCGAGGTCAGGAACGATCGCGCCGCTCTGGTCGTACCGCGTGAGCCCGCTGAACGTGAGCCGTACGACGTCCTCGTCGACATCCGTCGCGGCGATGACGGGGTTCAGGTACTGCGGGACGCCGGCGACTCCTTCGACGTAGGTCCCGCCGAGCGCGGGATCGCCAGCGAGAGGCTCACGATCGACGAGGATCGCGGCAACGCTCGCCGCCACCAGCAGCCCGAGGAGCGCGATGACGATGAACTTGTCGCGCCCGGTCACCTAGCCGGTGTTCGCCGTCCGCGCGCCCCAGATCGAGATGCCCACGAAGAAGACGATGAGAATGATCGTCAGCCGGAAGAGCGTGCGCTCGAGCCCCCGGCGGCTCCGATACGCGGTCGACTCACCGCCGAACGTCGAGGAGAGGCCGGTGCCGCGCGCCTGCAGCAGGATCGACGTCGCCACAGCGATGGCGATCACGATCTCGCCGATCTGAAGCTGTTCCATGAGACCTCGATTCTAGCCGAGCATCAGCGCGGCACGTACATCCAGAGCGTGCTGTCGTGACGATCGAGGCGATAGCGCTCGAGCACGGCGGCGACGAGCTGCTCGGGCCACCGCTGCCGCTCGATCAGATTCGCCTCCGCCATACGATCGAGCGGTACGTCGGAGAGGATCGCGACGAAGCCGCCCTCGCGCACGCGGGGCGTCACGTCGTCGGCGCGCATGCCGAGCGCCACGAGGCGCGCCCAGACGTACGCGTCGTCGACCACCGGCTCGACGCCAGCGGCGACGAGCGGGCCGCTGTCCTCGGCGTAGACCGCGCCGGCAGCCAGGCTGCGCGCCGCCTCGACCCGCGCGCGATCGACGGCGAGGCTCGGCGGCGCGAGCGGTCCGATCGGTGACATGAGGATCGCGGTGGCGACGAGGTGCCCGGTGAAGAGCGCGGCGACGATCGGCGGGCGCGACAGGGCGAGCGGCGCGAGCGCGATGCACGAGGCCGCGGCGAGATCGAGAAGGTAGTTGATCGTCGCGCCCTCGTGTCCGCCGAGTGCCACGACACCCAGGGCGCCCACGAGGTATGCCCGCATGCGTCCGTCCGCGAAGCGCAGCGCGGTCACGAGGTAGGCCCCCATGAGGAGCAGCGCGAGAAGAACGAGGAACACCGGGTTGCGCAAGTCGTAGGGGAACGAGTTGTAAACGACCAGGTGTTCCCAGAGACCCCTCGCCTCGAACCGCGCGAGGCAGAGCGCGGCGACCGCCGCGAACGCGACGGTGAACGCGGCCGCGACCCGGATCGCGGTCGTTCGCTCGCGCCACGCGAGATAGACCAGCACCACGACGAGCGGGACCGCCGCCGTCGGCTTCGCCGCGATCGCGAGGGCACCGAGCGCGCCGGCGAGCGCCGCGCGCCGCGGCTCGCGCGACGCGACGGCGATCGCGATCCCGGCCAGGGCAACGGCGAGGGGATCGACGCGCGCGCCGCTCGTCCATGCCGCGACGGGGTAGAGCGCGACGAACGACGCGCCGAGCGCGACGGCCACGGCGGGGGCCGAGCGCGCACGCCATGCGGCGAGTGCGGCGACCGCCAGCGCGGCCACGACGTTCGCGATGCGCAGCGCCGTGAACGGCCCGAGCGCCTGACCGAGCGCCGCGATCGTGTACGCGAGCGGCGGATAGTTCGCGCTCACGAAGGTTCCCGCCGCGACGGGCGCGTAGGGATCGCCGCCCCGGGCGAGGATCTGTCCGGCGTGCGCGACCGCACCCTCTCCATAGCCGGTCGGGACTCCGCTCACGATCACCGCGAGCCAGTCGAACATCGTGCGCGCGGCGAGGAGCGCGGCGATCGCGGCGAGGATCGTCCAGGGCCTCATCGTGGTCGCAGGGCGTAGCGGTACAGGCCGCGATGGATCGAGTCGAGCCGATACGTCTCGAGCATTGCCGAAACCAACGGCGGGATCCAGCGCTGGCGCTCGTAGGCCGGCGCGGAATCGAGCGCCGAGAGGTCGACCTCGCTGAACACACTGGTGAACTCGCCCGAGCGCACGCGCGCCGTGAGCTGGTCGCGGAGCGATCCGTTGGTCACGAGCCGCGCCCAGAGGAAGAGATCATCGACTTCGGGCTCGATCCCGTTCGCGACGAGCACTCCGCTGTCCTCGGCGAGGCTACGCGAGAGGGGGCCGAGGTTCGCCGTCTGCTCGCTCCGACGCGGATCGCCCCATGCGCCGGTGGTCGCGGCCGGCTCGAACGGGTGGAACACGAGGACCGCGAGCGCGAGCTGAGCAGCGATCGCGAGCGGTGCGTACGTGCGGAGGGTCCCCGCGCTCGCAGCGAGCGCGAGCGTCGACGCCGCGCCGAAGTCGAGGAGGTAATTGATGGTCGCTCCCTCGCGCCCGCCGAGGAGGATGACCGCGGTTGCGCCGATGAGGTACGCGCGAAACCGGCCCTCGGCGACACGCGCGGCGAGCAGCGCCGATGCGCCGAGCGACAGGATGCCGACGACGATCAGGCCCGAGAGCGCCTCGACGGAGAAGCCGAGCGCGTTCCGGCGGACCACGTGCTCGAGCGGACCCTCGAGCCCCGAACGCGCGACGACGAGCGCGAGCGCCGCGGCTAGGGTGAGGCCGCAGGTCATGGCGGCGCGGAGGAGGGTCGGCCGTTCGCGGACAGCGAGGTACACGGCGAGCGCGGCCAGCGGGAGCGCGGCTGTGGGCTTGGCGAGGATCGCGAGCGCGGCGAGCACGCCGGCGAGACCGGCGCGCGTTCGCGATTGCCCGGCGGCGATCACGGCGAAGGCCGTGAGAGCGACCGCGAGCGGGTCGGGCTTCACCGCGGCGCCCCAGATCTCCACCGGGAACAGGGCCACCCAGGACACGCCCAGCGCGACGCCGGCGACGCCGAACCCGGCGAGCCGCGCGGCGGCGAAGGCGACCGCGAGGGTAGCGCAGATCCCGGCGAGGCGAAGCCCGACGAACGGCCCGAGGGCGCTTCCGAGCGCGCCGACCGCGAACGCGAGCGGGGGGTAGTTCGCCGCGACGAACCCGCCGTCCGTTTCGAGCGCGTAGGGATCCCCGCCGCGCGCCAGGATCTGGCCGGCGTGAGCCACCGCCCCTTCGCCGTAGAGCACCGGCCCGCCGCTCAGCAACGCCCCGAGCCACATCGCGAGCGCCCGCAACGCCAACGCTCCGGCCACCAGGAGCAGAAGGCTCCAGGCGAGGATGCGGCCGTCGCGGATCACTCGCGGAGCTCGAGCAGGCACCGTCCGGTCATGCGGGCAGGCGCGGGGAGCCCGAGCAATGTGAGCAGGGTCGGCGCGACGTCGGCGAGCGTTCCGTCGCGCATCGTGAAGCGCTCGGCGGCATCACGCGCCACGAAGATGGCCGGGACGAGGTTGCTGCTGTGCTGCGTGTTCGGCCCGCCGTCAGGAAAGGCCATCTCCTCCGCGTTGCCGTGATCGGCGGTCACGAGGACACAGCCCCCCGCCGCGAGGGTCGCGTCCACGATCCCTCCGACAGCGCCGTCCGTGGCCTCCATCGCTCGGACCGTGGCGGCGAAGTCGCCGGTGTGGCCCACCATGTCGGGATTCGCGAGATTCACGATCGCGAAGTCGTACTTCCCGCTGGCAACGGCGTGCACGAGAGCCGCCGCGACACCGCCGGCGCTCATGTCGGGCTTGAGATCGTACGTGGCGACCCTCGCTGACGGCACGAGCTCGCGGTCCTCGCCGGCAAACGGTGCCTCGCGCCCCCCGTTGAAGAAGTACGTGACGTGCGCGTACTTCTCCGTCTCGGCGGTGTGGAACTGGGTCAGCGACTCGTCGGCGAGGATCTGCGCCATGGGGATGACGTCCTGCGGAGGAAAGGCCACGAGGACATCCGCCAAGCCGACCTTGTACTCGGTCATGGTGACGAACGTGAGGTCGCGTGGAACGCGCGACCGGCGGAACCCGGCGAAGTCGGGCTGCATCAGCGCCCACGTCAGCTGACGGGCTCGGTCCGGGCGGAAGTTGAAGAAGATCACGGCGTCGCGGTCCTCGATGCGCGCGCCCTCACCCACGACGTGCGGCGCGAGGAGCTCGTCGCGGCATTCGGGATCCGCGTAGCAGCGGCGCACGGCGTCCTCGGCGCGGTCGACGCGCGGTCCCACGGCGTCGACGATCGCGAGATACGCCCGCTCGATCCGCTCCCAGCGCTTGTCGCGGTCCATGGCGTAGTAGCGGCCCTGCACCGTCGCGATCAGCGCCGGGATCGGCGGGATCAGCCCGAGCGCGCTTCGCGGCGGCATGTCGCGGCCATCGAGGAAGGCGTGCACCACCACGTTGGCGACATCCTCGCGCCTGGCGAGCTCGACCAGCGCGGCCAGGTGCTTCATGTCGGCGTGCACGCCGCCGGTCGAGATGAGCCCCATGAGGTGGAGCGTCCCGTGGCCGCGCGCCGCGGCGCATGCCGCGCGCAGGGCGCCGTTCGTGTAGAAGGATCCGTCGTCGATCGCGTTGTTGATGCGCATGAGTTCCTGGTACCGGACGTAGCCGGCGCCCATCGTGAGGTGGCCGACCTCGCTGTTCCCCATCACGCCGTCCGGCAGACCGACGTCACGGCCGCTCGCGCGCATCGTCGCGTGCGGATACGCCCGTGCGAGCTCCCGCAGACGAGGCGTGTTCGCCCGAGTGACGGCGTTCGTCGGCGAATCCGGCGCGATGCCCCATCCGTCGAGGACGCAGAGGACCACCGGTCGATAGAGCGGTCTGTGCTCGTGTCTCAAGCGAACGCCCGGACGATCGCGGCGAACTCGTCAGCGTCGAGCGAGGCGCCGCCGACGAGCGCACCGTCGATGCCCTCGGCCTCGGCGAACTCACCAACCGATCGGGCACTCACGCTCCCCCCGTAGAGGATCGGGGTCGCGTCCGGGTCGAGGCCGGAGCGTTTGAGTGCCGCGCGGATCGCGCGCGCCACCGTCGCCGCCCACGCGCCGGTCGCCGGGTTCCCCGTGCCGATCGCCCAGATCGGCTCGTACGCGACGACCAGGCGCT
The DNA here is from genome assembly GCA_036002305.1 of Candidatus Limnocylindria bacterium. Classification (GTDB taxonomy): domain Bacteria; phylum Chloroflexota; class Limnocylindria; order P2-11E; family P2-11E; genus 3-1-20CM-2-70-9. The sequence goes on along the minus strand of DASYTL010000010.1, from coordinate 154,750 downwards.
CGAGACCCCGTCGCGGAGCCTCGGCGAGGTCCGCCCCGATCTGCCGCGCGACGACGACGCTTGCGTTGCCGGCGGCATGCTCGGCGGCGCTCTCACCCACGCAGAGGACGGGCCGCAGTCCCGCGGTGACCGCGCGAGCGAGCTTCTTCGCGACACGCGCGTCGTCGTCGCACTGGTCACGACGCACCTCCGAGTGGCCGACGATCGTCCCGACCGCGAGCTGAGCGACCATCGATGCGGAGATCTGCCCGGTGAACGCGCCGCGCTCTTCCCAGTGCACATCCTGTGCATAGACGGCGATGTCCGTGCCGCGCAGCGCGTCCGCCACGGTCGGCAGGGCAACCGCCGGCGGCGCCACGCCGACCGCGACGCCCGCACGCGCTCGCTCGGCGACGGCGCGGGCGAGCTCCACCGCGTCGGCGATCGTCGGCGGATTCATCTTCCAGTTGCCGATCACCAACCGTTCGCGCACTACGTGCGCACCTCCGGGCGGTCCACGTCGCGATGCTCCACCTCAATGTCGCCCGGCCAGAACTCCCGCGCGACGCGGGCGACCTCGTCGGCGATCACCACCGAGCGATGGCGCCCACCGGTGCAGCCGAACGCGATGCCAAGCCGCGCCTTCTTTTCGGCCTCGTAGCGCGGCAACGCGAACCGCAGGAAGGGGACGATGTGGCCGAGGAACTCCTTCGTGGCCGGATGCCCGAGGACGTAGTCGCGTACCGCCCCGTCGCGCCCGCTCAGATCGCTGAGGTCAGGAATGTAGAAGGGGTTCTCCATGAACCGGACGTCGAAGACCAGGTCTGCGGCCGGCGGCAGGCCGTACTTGTAGCCGAAGCTCGCCACATGCACGAGCATCCCGCTCTTTCCCGACCCGTAGAGCGAGAAGAGGGTGTCGCGCAGGTCCTTCACCGAAAGGTGCGTCGTGTCGATCACCTTGTCCGCGCGCTCGCGTAGCCCGACCAGCAGCCGCCGCTCCTCGTCGATCGAGGGCTGCACCCCGCCGGGCGCGTCGACCGGATGGCGATGGCGCGTCTCGCTGTACCGGCGGAGGAGCACCTCGTCCGAGGCATCGAAGAAGAGGAGGTGCGCGCGAGTGCCACCGCGGTCGAGAGCGTCCAGCTCGGTCTTGGCGTCGGCGAAGAGCCGGCCGCTCCGCGCGTCGATGACGAACGCGATCTTCGTCTTTCCGCCCTTGCGGCTGACCTCGAGAGCGCTCGCCATGAGCGCGGGCGGGAGATTGTCGAGGGTGTAGTACCCCAGATCCTCGAGGACCTTCACCGCCTGCGATTTGCCTGAGCCGGATAGCCCTGTGACGACGACGAAGTCCGGCTGACCGTCGGCGGTCAGTCGGGCAGGATCCACGAGAGGACGAGGCCGACGATCGAGATGATGATGGCCCCCAGGAAAGCCGCGACCAAACCGTTCACCTGGAAGCCCAGACCCGGTATGGCCGAGACGAGCAGCAGCATGAGCGCGCCGATGACGAAGTGGAAGAGACCGAGCGTCAGGCAGGTGATCGGCATCGCGATGAGCGAGATGATCGGTCGAATGAACGCGTTCACGACCCCGAGCACGAGACCGGTCAGAAGGAGGGAGATGTACTTATCGGCCTCGCCGAAGCCGTAGGTCGCGTTGCCCCAGGTGATCCCTGGAACGAAGTACGCGGCCACGGCGATGGCGATCGCGTTGATCAGGGCACGCCAGACGATGCGCATGGGCGGTAAGACTACTGCGCCAGCAGCAGACCGCAGCGGCGCGAGCCGCGAGGACTACTGCGCCAGCAGCAGACCGCAGCGGCGCGAGCCGCGAGGACTACTCGACGAAGATCTCCACGCGGTCCTCGTCGTCGGCGATGTCGACGATCTTGCCCGGGAAGTCGACGCTCTTCAGGAGCTCGTCGAGGTCGATGCCGAACTTCCCGAGGTGCCCGCGGACGAGCCCGCTCGATGCGAGCTTCATCTTTCCGATCCGCGCGATCGCGAGCGGGATCGCGACGTTCACCTTCTGCTCGCCGTCCTCGGTGACCCGGATCCGGAGGATCCGTCCACGCCCTCCCGGTCCGGGCGAGGCGGATGGCGGAGAGGACGACGTTTCGCGGGTCCGGCGCGGCGCCTCCTCGACGTCGCCAAGCGCGCGGAGCAGCCGGTAGGCCTGCTCGACGTCGATCTTGCCCGCGGCGAGCAGCTCGAGGACCTGCTTGCCTTCCTCGCTTGGCATCTAGGTCCCCTTTCGGGTCTCGTCGAGCCTCGCGGCCGCCTCGTCGACGCTTATCTCGCCACGCGCCACGCGCTCGAGAAGGCTTCGCACGACCGCCGCCGCCGGCGGTGACTCCATCGGCGCGGTCCGCTCCACGTCCGCTTCGTCGCCGGGTTCGGATTCCCGGTCGACCGGCGTCCCCGTCGCGACGGGCTCCTCGGTCACGGCCGAGGAAGCCTTCCGAATGGTCAGATCGCCGCTCACGGTCTTCACGTGGAGTCGTCCGAGCCCTTCGCCAATGATCACCGTGCGGTCCTTACGGCCTTCCCGCATGACACGGGCGGGCTCGTCGCATTCCAGGTCGCCGCTCGCCGTATGAAAATCGCAGATGCACGACGCGCCGATGAGACCGACCTCCACGTCACCGCTGATGGTCTTCAGGCGGCTCTCGCTCCCGCCCTTGTCGGGCTCGAGGTCGATCGAGATGTCCCCGCTCACGGTGTGAAGCTCGCAGCCGCGAACGCGACCGCGGACTTCGACGTCGCCGCTGACAGAGCTGCCCTCGACGACGCCGACGTAGTCGCTGCCCTGCACGTCGCCGCTGACGCTCTTGATCCGGATCGGCCCCTGCACGTCAGAGAGCTCGACGTCGCCCGAGACGCTCTCCACATGATGCGGGCCACGTGTGCCGCGCACCTCGAGGTCCCCGCTGACCGTCTGGGCATCGACGGCGCACTCGCGTGGAACCGTGATGTCGAAATCGACCCGGAAGCGCTTGCCCCTGAAGAGGTCGAGCCAGGTGCGCTCCTGCTCGTACAGATGTGGCTCCACGAAGATGTCGTTGCCCTTCTGCTCGATGCGCACCTCGACGTTCTCGAGAAGCCGTTTGGCGCGGTCCGCGCTCCCGCCCTTCACGCGCTTGCGCGCGACGACGCGGACCTGGCCGGCGTCGCCCACGTGGATCGCGGTCTCCCCCGAGACGTTGCGCACGCGAAGCCGGGGCATGCCTTCGAGGGCGAAGGTCTTCTCCACCGTTTCGTCATGCGTCTCGTCGTCGGCGTCATCGTCCAACCCGACGAAAGCGGCGCTCACGGAGCGCGCGATCTCATCCGGATCGACGTCGACGTTGATGTCGAAGCCGTGGCGGCCGAAGCGAAAGGCATGACGCGCCTCGTGCCGGGCGCGCCGCTCCTCACGGCGATGCTCGCGCTCGCGTTCGCGCTCGGCCCGCTGCCGCTCGTGCTCGCGATCACGACGCTCCCGCTCTGCGCCCTGTTCGTTCACGTCGCCGGCTCCCGCTCCAGAAGCGACGCCGCATCGTCGGGCGCGATACGGCCGTCCGCGAGCTCGCGAAGGATCTCCTTGCGACGCTCCGCCTCGCGATCGGGCTCGGCCTGCGAAGCGAACCCGAGCGCGCGGATCACCGCATCGAGTCGTGAGCGCACCGTCGGATAGCTCATGCCCAGCTCACGCTCGACGTCTTTGAAGTTTCCACGCGCCTTGATGAAGGTCTCGAGGAACTCGAGCTGCTCGGCGGTGAGCTGATGAAAGCGGCCCAGCGCGAACGAGCCCTCGATACGCGTCCCGCAGGCGGCGCACTCGAGGCGTGCCACGTTGAGAGACTCGGCGCAGATGGGACACCTCGCGATCACCGGATTCGCCACAGTCCTGAAGATGCGCGCGCGCCTCATGGAAAGTCAAGCGAAACTCACGGATATGTAGCTGAGTTTGCGATATGGTGAGATGCGACCCCCCGCTTGGTCTTCCGTGGCTAGCTATCGATGGCCTGTTTTATCCGCTCGGCCAGGGCTGCTCCGACGCCGCTCACGGCGGCGAGCTCCTCGACCGGCGCCTCGCGCATCCCCCTGACGCTCCCGAATCGCCGAAGGAGCGCGCGCTTCCGCGCCGGCCCGACCCCCTCGACGTCGTCGAGCACGCTCTGCACGGCTCGCTTGCCGCGCACCTTCTGGTGGTACGTCACCGCGAAACGGTGAGCCTCGTCGCGGATCCGCTGCACCAGATAGAGCCCCTGCGACGTCCGGGGCAGGACGACGGGCTCCTGCCGGGCCGGCACGAAGAGTTCCTCGCGTTCCTTGGCCAGCGCCGCGATCGGGATCTGCAGCAGCCCGGCGTCGGAGAGCGCCGCCTGGCCCGCCGAGAGCTGACCCTTCCCCCCGTCGAGGAGCACGAGATCGGGCATAGGCCATCCGGCGCCGTCCGCCGCCGAGCGCTGGAACCGGCGGCGCAGCGTCTCGCGCATGTTCGCGAAGTCGTCGTTGCGATCGACGATCTTCGCCCGGAAGCGGCGGTAGGCGTGCTTCGCGGGCCGCCCGTCCTCGAACACGACCATGGAGCTCACAACGCTCGTGCCCTGCACGTGGCTCACGTCGTAGCACTCGATCCGCTTCGGCGGGCTCTCGAGGCCAAGCGCCTCGGCGAGCTCCCGGAGCGCCGTGTCGGTCTTGCCCCGGTCGGCGAGCCAGCGCACGCGCTCCTGCTCGAGCGCGTCGCGCGCGTTCCGGTCGGCGAGGTCGGCCAGATGCCGCTTCTTCCCCCGCTGGGGCACGAGCAGCCGCACCGGGCCCCCCCGCCGCTCCGTCGCGAACGCTTCGAACGCCTCGGCCTCCGGGATAGGCACCGGCACCACGATCTCCGGAGGGACGGCGGCCGCGATCGCGTAGTGCTGACGGAGGAACGATGCGAGGACGTCGGGTGCGAGCGCGCCCTCCGATCCCTCGAGCGAGAAGTAGTCACGGCTCGTCACGGTGCCGTCGCGCACCCGGAAAACCTGAACGACCGCGTCGCCCTCGTCCACGGCGGCCGCGTGGACGTCGAAGTCGTCGCCTTTGTACGCGTGCACCTCCTGGCGATCGAGGGTGCGCTCGATCGCGACCAGGCGGTCCCGCAACCCGGCGGCGCGCTCGAATGCGAGCGCGTCCGACGCCTGCAGCATCTCCTTCTTCGTATCGCGCGCCAGCGTCTCGTAGCGTCCCTCGAGGAAGAGCACGCTCTTCTCGATCGTCGCGCGGTACTCGTCGCGGGTCGTCGCGCCGACGCAGGGCGCCGTGCAGCGCTTGAGGTGATAGAGGAGGCACGGGCGTCCGCCCGGGAGCGCTGAGGGCGGAACGGTCCGCCCGCGACCGTTCTCGTCAGCGACGATGTTCAGCTTGCACGTCCGATACGGGAAGAGCTTCTGCAGCAGGTCGAGCGACTGGTCGACGGACTTCGCGTTCGCGAACGGCCCGAAGTAGCGCGCCGTGCGGTCACCAAGCGTCCGGGTCCGCAGGATCCGCGGAAAGTCCTCGCCGAGCGTGACCTTCACGTATGGGTAGGACTTGTCGTCCTTGAGGCGGATGTTGTAGCGGGGACGGTGCTGCTTGATGAGGTTCGACTCGAGGAGATAGGCCTCGGAGATGCTGTCCGTCAGGACGTACTCGAGCCGATCGGTCCGCTCGACCATGCGCACGAAGCGGACGTCGAGGCTCGGCCCGAAGTAGGCGCGGATGCGGTCGCGGAGGACGTCGGCCTTGCCCACGTAGAGGACCCGGCCCTTGGCGTCCTTGAACAGGTAGACGCCCGGTTTGGCGGGAAACGACGCCACCTGGGCCTCGACCGACTCGCGCCGCGATCTCGTGTCCATGTTTCGAGTATCCGCGCGCGCTCACGGGTATGCTTTCGCAACGCAGATGGGGGCTTCCGAGCGGTGAAAGAGACAGCGGCAACACCCAAACGCACGCGCCGTTCCGTCCAGTCGGTCGACCGCGCGCTCGACCTGTTGGAGGCGCTTGCCGCCGCCGACGGCGAAGTCGCGATCACCGCGCTCGCCACGCGGACCGGTCTGCACGTCAGCACGGTCCACCGCCTCCTGGCGACGCTGCTCCGGCGCGGGTATGTGCGGCAAAACCCGGAGACGAGCCGGTACTACATCGGCGCGAAGCTGGCGACACTCGCCGAGGGACGCTCGCGGTACGGCGAGCTCCGCATGCGCGCGCGGCCGCTGCTCCGCGGGCTGACCGACGCGACGCGCGAGACCGCCAACCTCGTGGTGCTCGATGACCTTCAGGCCGTGTACATCGAGACGGTGCCCTCGCCGCAGGTCGTCCGCCTGTTCACCGCCGTCGGGAACCGCACGCCGCTGCACGCGACCGGCGCGGGCAAGGCGCTCCTCGCCAACCTGCCCGCCGCCCGGCGCGACACGCTCCTCGACCGCCTCGAGCTGCGCGGCTACACGCCGCGGACGATCGTCGACCGGGCGGCGCTCCGACGCGCGCTGGACGAGGTTCGCGAGAAGGGGTACGCGATCGACGACGAGGAGTACGACGAGGGCGTCCGCTGCGTGGCGGTCGCGGTCGGCTCCCAGGGTGCGCCGGTCGCCGCGCTCTCGATATCCGCGCCGGCCAACCGGCTCTCGCGGCCGCGCTGCGCTGAGCTCGCGCCGGTGCTGCGCCGCGCCGCCGCGGAGCTCGCGGAAGCGATCCGCGACCAGGCCGGAGCGGGGCCATAGCCACTCCGATACCGGTACGCGCCGGGCTCCGCGGCGCTCCACTCGTCCGCGGCCTGGTCGACCTGCTCGGCCCCGCGAAAGTGCTGGGCGCGCACGACGACCTCCTCCTGTACGAGTACGACGGTGCGGTGGACACCGCGATGCCGGACGCGGTGGTCCTTCCCGAGACCACCGGCGATGTGGCCGCGGTCGCGCGCTTCTGTCACGAGCATGCGGTCCCGATCGTTCCGCGCGGAGCGGGGACGGGCCTCTCCGGCGGCGCGATCCCGGTCGAGGGCGGGGTCGTCATGTCGTTCGCGCGCATGGCGCGAATCCTCGAGATCGACGTCGCGAACATGCGCGCCGTGGTGCAGCCCGGCGTCATCAACCTTCACCTCTCCACGGCGGCGGCGCCGCACGGTCTCCACTTCGTGCCCGATCCCTCGAGCCAGAAGGCATGCACCCTGGGCGGCAACGTCGCGGAAAACTCCGGCGGTCCGCACACGCTCGCGTACGGCGTGACCACGAATCACGTCACCGGACTCGAGATCGTCCTCTCGGACGGGACCATCGTCCGACTCGGCGGCAAGGCCATCGAGGATGAGGGCTACGACCTCGTCGGCACGTTCGTCGGATCCGAGGGCACGCTTGGGATCGTCACCGAGATCACCGTGAAGCTCACGCCGCTCCCCGAGGAGAAACGCACCCTCATGGCGGCGTTCGCGACGATGGATGCGGCATCGGAAACGGTCTCCGCGATCATCGCGGCGGGCATCGTCCCGAGCGCGATCGAGATGATGGATCAGCTCGCGACCGAGGCGGTCGAGGCGGCGGTCCACGCCGGGTATCCGCTCGATGCGGACGGGATCCTCCTCGTCGAGGTCGACGGCGCGCGCGATGGGCTCGACGAAGTCCGCGCCCGCATCGAGGCGATCTGCCGGGAGCACGGCGCGACCACCATCCGCCTCGCCTCCACCGCCCTCGAGCGCGACCGACTCTGGGCCGGCCGCAAGGGCGCGTTCGCCGCGATGGGTCGGCTTTCTCCCGATTACTACGTGCAGGACGGCGTCATCCCCCGGACACGACTCCCCGAGGTCCTGCGAGTGGTGAGGGAGGCCGGCGCGCGGCATCAGCTGCGGGTCGCGAACGTCTTCCACGCCGGCGACGGCAACCTCCATCCGCTGCTGCTGTTCGACCTTCGCGAAGGCCCCGCCGCGCTCGAGCGCGCCAAGACCGCGGGGCTCGAGATCCTCACCGCGTGCGTCGAGGCGGGCGGATCGCTGACCGGCGAGCACGGGATCGGCATGGAGAAGAACTGCTACATGCCACTCCAGTTCGCGAGCGCGGATCTGGCCGCGATGCGACGCGTCAAGGACGCGTTCGATCCGCCCGGTCTCATGAATCCCGGCAAGGTCTTCCCCACGCCCAGCCGGTGCCGGGAGTTCAGCTTCTCGAGCGCGCGGTGACCGCGACAGCGACCCGCGCTGTCCCCGCGGACGCCGCCGAATGCGCACGCGTGCTCGCCGACGCGGCGCGGGATCGACAGACGGTGCGAGTCGCCGGTGGCATGACCAAGAGCTATCTCGGCGAGCTGCGCGACACCGACATCGAGCTGCGGACGACGAACCTCGCCGGCATCGTCGACCACGTTCCGGCCGATCTCACCGTGACGGTCGGAGCGGGCACGCGTATCGCCGATCTCGCGCGAGCGCTCGCCGACGCGGGCCAGTTCCTGCCGCTCGACCCACCGCATGCCGACGCGGCGACGGTGGGCGGCGTCATTGCGGCGAACTCGAACGGGTTTTGGAGGTCCCGCTACGGAGCGGTGCGCGACAACCTGATCGGGACCCGCGTCGCGCTCGCCGACGGTACCGTCGTTCGCGTCGGCGGTCGCGTGGTGAAGAACGTCGCCGGCTACGACCTCAACAAGCTCGTCATCGGGTCGCTCGGGACGCTCGGAGTCATCGTCGAGGCGACCTTCAAGGTGCTTCCTCTGGCGACGGAGGCCGATGGGATCATCGCCCGCTTCGCGCGCGGGTCCGAGGCGTTCGCCGCCGCGGTCGCGCTCGCGCGAGCCCCCGCTCGTCCCGAGGCCTGCGTCGTCGAGCGCGGCCCGGAGGGAGGCTGGCGACTCCTCATCTACGCCCACGGATCCGGGCCGATGGTGCGTCGCGCGCTCGAGGACGCGCGACGCGAGGCCGCTCATCGCGGCGCGGACGTGACCCCGCTCGCCCACGAGCTCGCCTACCTGCGCGAGCTTGCCGCCTTCGCGACCGATGGCGCACTCGTTCGCGCGAGCCTTCCGCTCGCCGCGCAGGCGCCGTTCGCCGACACCGCGGCACGCCTCGAGAGCCTCGCGACCCTGGTGGCCGACGCCGCCGGCGGCGTCGTGCGCGCGCATCTGCGGGGCGACGACGACACCGTCATACGCGATGCCGAAGCGCTGCTGCTCGCCTCGCGGGTGGTCGGCGGGACCGGTCGGGTCGAGCGGCGCGCCGAGGCTCTGCGGCCGCGGCTCGGCGCGTGGCCGATGCGACCGGCCGGCGACTTCCTCATGCGCCGCATCAAGGACGCCTTCGACCCCGCCGGCATCCTCGAGCCCGGCCGCTCAGCGATCGGGTGACGGCACCGGGGCCGCTCCCCTACCCGAACGCCGACGCGCCGCCGGAGGACCTCATCGCGCGCTGCGTGCATTGCGGGTTCTGCCTCCCGACGTGCCCGACCTTCGCGGTCCTCGGTGTCGAGATGGACTCGCCTCGCGGCCGCATCCGGCTCATGAAGACGGTCTGGGAGCACCGCCTCGGCGCGGACGCCGACGGTTTCGAGGACCACATCGGGAAGTGCCTCGACTGCCGCGCGTGCGAGACTGCGTGCCCGTCCGGCGTCGAGTACGGCAAGCTCGTCGAGGGCGCGCGGTCGCAGATCGTCGCGGCGCGGCCACGCTCGCCGCTCGAGCGGCTGATCCGGGCGGCCGCCTTCGACTGGCTCCTGCCGCACCGGCGCGCGCTCGGCGCGTTCGCGACGCTCTCCATCATGGCGAAGCGCCTCGGTGTGCCCGCGGCGCTGCGGGCGACGCGCCTCCGGATCGGGCGGCGGCTCGCGGACCTCCTCGACCTCTTGCCCGACCGCGCGAGCGCGGCGGCGCTCACGGTCGTGCCCGCGCGCGGCGAGCGGCGCGCGCGCGTCGCGCTCCTCTCCGGGTGCGTGATGGGGAGCGTGTTCGCCACGACGAACGCTGCGACCGCGCGCGTGCTCGCACGCAACGGTGTCGAGGTCGTCGCGCCCGCCGATCAGACCTGCTGCGGCGCGCTGCACGCCCACGCGGGCGAGCGCGAGCGGGCCCGAGCGCTCGCGCGACGCAACATCGTGGCCTTCGCGCGCGCCGACGTCGACGCGATCGTCGTCAACGCCGCCGGCTGCGGCGCGGCGATGAAGGAATACGGGTGGCTGCTCAAGGACGACGGCGAATGGTCGGCGCGGGCTTCCGCCTTCGCCTCGAAAGTGCGCGACTCCACCGAGTACCTGGCGGAGATCGGTGTGCGCGAGCCGCCAGGCCCGGTCGTCGCGCGAGCGACATGGGACGACCCCTGCCATCTGCTCCACGGGCAGAAAGTGCGCGAACAGCCGCGAGCGCTGCTGGCGGCGATCCCCGATCTCGATCTCGTGCCGCTCGACGAAGCCGACTGGTGCTGCGGCAGCGCGGGCACGTACAACGTCACCCAGCCCGACCTCGCCCGCTCCGTGCTCGACCGCAAGGTCGCGAACATCCTCAAGACCGGCGCGGAGCTCGTCGTGACCGCGAACCCTGGATGCCTCATGCAGATGCAGGCCGGGCTTCGCGCGGCCCGCGCCGGCGTTACCGTCGTCCACCTCATGGATCTGCTCGATCGGGCGTACGGCGGCGCGGAGGTCTAGGCCGCACTTGGACACCAACGCTCTCTTGCTCCAGATCGCCATCGTCTTCGTGGCAGCAAAGATCTCATCTGAGATCTCACTGAGGCTCGGAGGTGCTGCGCTCGTTGGGGAGCTGATCGCCGGCGCGGCGCTGGGCCCGCACGGTCTCCGCGTGATTCAGGAGAATCAGCTGCTCGAAGGACTCGCCGCGTTCGGCGTGGTCGTGTTGCTCTTCAATGTCGGTCTTGAGACCGACTTCAACGAGCTCCGCTCCGTCGGCGTGCGCGGCATCGTCGTCGGCTCAGTCGGCATCATCCTTCCGTTCATCGGTGGCGCCGGACTCGCCCTACTCTCTGGACACGTGACCATCACGGCCCTGTTTGTTGGGACTGCTCTCGTGGCAACGAGCGTTGGCATCACCGCGCGCGTCCTGGAGGAGAAGAGCCTCCTGAGGGAGCGGGAGTCGCTCATCATCTTGGCCGCCGCAGTGGTCGACGACGTCCTCGGGTTGCTCGTCCTCGCCGCCGTGACATCCATTGGCAGCGGCCAATTAGATCCCCTGCGCATGCTGATCCTCTTCGTCGAGACGCTCGTCTTCGTCGCGATCCCGTTGACCGTCGGACGTATCGGTTTCCGTCGGCACGGCCATCGCGCGCGGCTCCTGCGGATCCCTCACGGTGGACTCTCCGTGGCCCTCGCCGTCTGTTTCGGTTTCGCGGTACTGGCGGGGATCATCGGCCTCGCAGCGATCGTTGGCGCGTACCTCGCCGGGTTGATCGTCGCCGAGCTTTCCGACGAACTCGAGCTCAAGCGGGACATGGATCCAATCCGCGCGCTTCTGGTCCCTTTCTTCTTCGTGCTGACCGGTGCGCGCTTCGACTTCAGCACCATGCTTCAACCGGAATCGTTCGCGTTCGGAGTCGTCCTGACTGCCATCGCTATCGTCACAAAGCTCTTCGGGTGCGGGGCGGCAATGTGGGGTACTAGCCTCCGCTCTATCGTTCGCGTGGGCGTCGGGATGGTGCCTCGGGGTGAGGTCGGTCTGGTAGTGGCCTCGCTCGGGCTCGCCGCTGGCGTGATCGACGGCATGCTCTACGGTGCGGTCCTCATGATGGTCGCGGTGACCACTCTCGCGGCGCCGGTGCTGCTCGGCCCGGCTTACCGGTTCCGTGCGACATGACGGCTTCGAAGACGGAGTTCAAACGGCGCCTCGATCGCGCGCTCGGCTCCGACCGCCTTCGCACCGCGCTGCGGCGCGCGCTCCCGGAGCTCGGCCAGCGCCGCGACGCGCGCATCCGCGAGATCGACTGGGTGGGGCTGCGCGCCGACCTCACGCTCCGCAAGGCGAACGCGATCGACGACCTCCCGGCGCTCATCGAGCGTTTCACGACCGAGGCCGAGGCCGTCGGCGCGAAGGTCTACCGCGCCGTCGACGCCGAGGAGGCACGGCGCATCGTGACCGCCATCTGCCGCGCCAAGAAGGCGAAGCTCGTGGTGAAGTCGAAGTCGATGGCGACCGAGGAGATCGGTCTCACTGACCATCTCGAGTCGCAAGGGATCCACGCGGTGGAGACCGACCTCGGCGAGTGGATCATCCAGCTCGCCGGCGACCGCCCGTCGCACCTCATCGCACCCGCGATCCACATCACCCGCGAGGAGGTCGCCAAGCTCTTCGCGAAGGTCGTCGGCCATCCCGTCGCGGACGACACCGCGTCGCTGGTCGCGGTCGCGCGAAAGGAGCTGCGACAGAGCTTCATCGACGCCGACGTCGGCATCACCGGCGGGAACGCGCTCATCGCCGAGACCGGGACGCTCATGCTCATCACCAACGAGGGCAACGCCGACCTCGCGACGACGCTTCCCTCGGTGCACATCGCCGTGGTCGGCATCGAGAAGATCGTGCCGACGATCGACGACGCGATCGCGATCGTGAAGCTCCTCGCGCGGAGCGGGACCGGCCAGAAGATCACCTCGTACACGCAGTTCATCACCGGGCCGTCGCGATCCGCGGACATCGAGCTCAAGTCACAGATCGGCGTGCACGGGCCCAAGGAGCTGCACTTCGTGCTGCTCGACAACGGGCGGACCGCGATGCGCGACGATCCGTTCTTCCGCGACGCGCTGCGCTGCATCCGCTGCGGGGCGTGCAGCAACGTCTGCCCCAGCTACCTCGAGGTCGGCGGCCACGTGTTCGGGCACATCTACACCGGGCCCATCGGCCTCGTCGTATCCCCCTGGCACCACGGGATCGACAGCGTCGCCCACGAGCAGGCGCTCTGCATGGGCTGCAACGCGTGCGACACGGTATGTCCGGTGAGCATTCCGCTGGCGTCGCTCATCACCGACGTCCGCGCGAAGGCCTCGGAGCGCACGGGGATGTCGTGGGCGAAGCGCCTCTTCCTCCGTCAATGGTCGACGCCCGAGCGCATCGACCGTCTGACCGGGTGGCTTGCGACATTCCAGAATCCGCTCCGCCGCAACGGCAACGTGCGGCTGCCCTTCGGCACGCTCGCGCAGGAGAAGAGCCTGCCCGCGGTGGCAGATCGCCCGCTGCACTACCGCGCGCGGGAGATCACGCAGACGAACCCCAAGTCGCCCTCGCTGACCGTCGCGATGTTCCCCTCGTGCCTCGTCGATCACTTCCTCCCTGGGGCCGGTTACGCGGCCGCCCGGGTTCTGCAGACGATGGGCGCCGAGGTCCACGTCGTCGAGGGACGGCGCTGCTGCGGGCTGCCGCAGATGAACAGCGGCGACCGGCCGACAGCGGTGGCCATGGCCAAGGCCGCGATCGAATCGCTCGAACGTGTGAAGGCCGACCGGATCGTCATCCCGTCGTCCTCCTGCGCGATCACCATCTCGCAGGACTACCCGCGGGCGCTCGCCGGCGAGCCCGTTCCTACCGGCCCAGGGGCCCCTGCCCCTTGGGCCGAGCGCGCGCGCAAGCTCGGCGAGCGCATCACGGCGTTCACGCCGTTCGCCGCGTCGCTCGCGCGCCAGCGTCCGGTCCGCGGTCACCGGCTGAGCCTGCGCGCGACGTACCACGACGCGTGCCAGTCGGCCAACGTCCTCGGGATCCACCAAGACCCTCGCACGCTGCTGCGGGACGTCGCCGGCGTCGAGCTCGTCGAGATGGCCGAATCCGCGGTCTGCTGCGGCTTTGGCGGATCGTTCAGCTTCGAGTACCCGGAGGTCGCGAACCGCGTTCTCGAGCGCAAGCTCGCGAACATCGAAGCAACGGGAGTGGACTGCGTCATCGCCGACAATCCCGGATGCCTCACCCACCTGCGCGGCGCGATGGACGCGCGCGACAAGACGACACGCGTGCGTCACCTGGCGGAAGTGCTGTGGGAGTCCCTCTCGAGCTAGCCGCTACGGAGCCGGCGCCGGCTAGGGGCGCGGAGCGGCGACAAAGATCACCGAGTCCTTGCTCATGTACCGCGCCAAGAGCGAGAGCAACGCGCCCGCTGCCCGGGCGAGGCGCGGCGGAAGACGACCCAGGGACACGACACGGTCGCCCGCGGTCTCCGTGTCGAGCTCCGACACACCGGCTTCGGCTACGACGTGCATCCGGTGACCGGCGAGGAGATGGCGCATCGAGTCCCGGGTGAAGTAGCTGAAGTGGGGCGGGAACGTGCCCACCTGATAGAGCTGCTCGATCGGTCCGCACGCGAGCCCGGACGCGAGAGCACGCGCGACTCGGTAGAGGAAGCCGTTCGCGACGGGGACCTTGACCACGACGAGCTGAAGCTGCGGCCCGACCTCACGAAGAAGACGCCCGAAGAGCTCGGTCAGGTCGTCGGGTCGGAAGTGCTCGACGACATCCAGGAGGCTCAGGACGCGCGGGCGAAACGGCAAGCGGTCGAGCCCGAGCGAGCCGTGGACCGACGCGGGTACGACGCACGCGGGTATGCCGCGGGCCTCGAGCCTGGCGACCGCCTCGCTCGAGGTGTCGGCTGCGGCCACGCGAGACATCCCCGCGCTCCGACAGGCGTCGAGGAACCAACCCCGGCCGGCTCCGTAATCGAGGAGGCAGTCCGCATCGGGGATCAGCCTGCGCACCAGCGCGAGGATCGTCTGTGCCTGGCGCCGCCGCGCGATCGCGAGCGCGTCCAGGAACGCGCCCTGGTCATATTGGCCGTGGTAGTCCTGGCTGATCTCGGTCAGCGCATGCGTCGCAACACGATGACCGCAGCGACCACAGCGTCGGACGGTGACTCGCGGCGCGCCTACGTCTCGATCGAGATGCCCTTCGCCGCAGATCGGGCACGCTCCGGTAGCCGCTTGTTCGACCGCGAGGGCGGCGGCCGCCTCAGTGACGGACATCCTCGGGTCGGGTGATGGTCTCGCTACCTCGCAGCAGCTCCTTGATGAGTGGCACCTTGGGGGTGTTCTGTATGTCGAGGACGAGCGACTGAAGCAGCAGCTGAGTCCCCAGGATCAGCGGCAGCACCGCGATCATCACGGTACCGGTGGACGCCGGAGTCCCGGTCTGCGCGGATTGGATCCAGTGCACGATGCCCCACAGCGCCCCGAACCCCGTCAGGAGGGCGCCGGCGACGAGGAAGAGCGCGAGCGGGGTGAAGTCCTGCACGAAGTGCCGTAGCCAGATGCGCCGGAGCGTGCGCGCGATCAGTCGCGGCGGGAAGCTCACGAGTGTTTCGCGGATCGAGAGCGAGCTCGTCTCCGCCCCGTATCGCGCGGGCATGTACACGTCGCGAGTGACGGCGCCGACGAGGCCGAGCTCGATGAGCATCGACGTCTCGAAGAACCACCTCGGGTCGACGTCCTCCCATACCAGGGCCTCCAAGGCACGTGCGTGGATCGCCGTGAAGCCGTTGGTCGGATCGAAGACCGGCCAGTAACCGGAGGCGACTTTCACCAGGAACGACAGGCCGGTGTTGCCGACTCGACGCAGGACCGGCATCCCCGCGAGCTGACGGGTGTGCACGAACCGGTTCCCCTTTACGTAGTCCGCATCGCCGCGGATGATCGGCTCGACGAGCCGACCGATCTGCGATGAATCCATCTGGCCATCGCCGTCGAGCTTGACGATGATGTCCGCACCGTGCTCGAGAGCGAAGCGATAACCGGTCAACATCGCGGCTCCGACTCCGCCGTTTGTCGCGCGCCGGATGAGGTGCACGCGCGGGTCGCTCGAGCGTTCGACGATAACAGCGGTGTCATCGGGACTCGCGTCGTCGACCACCACGATCATCGAGACGAAGGTCGGGATCCCCTCCAGGACCCCGCCGATCTGCGCCGCGACGCGGTAGGCGGGAATCACGACCGCGAGTGTCAACCCATTCAGGGACACGGGAGGCGAGACCGCTCGATCCTGCTTCAGGGCCCACGGCGCTGGCATGGGCAGCAGCGTCGCGGGGTTCTCGCGAACGCTGGTCGGCTCTCTCGCGATGTCCGGCACGGCGGCCATCTACGGAGTGCCTCCCGGTCTCAGGTCGGGCGCCGTCGCGGGCGGTGCGAGCGATTTGTCCAACCGAATGGCCTGCGCGATCTCCGCGTCGCCCTCGTTCTGCTTTCCGATCGAACGCAGGGCGACCCCGAGGTTGTAGTGAGCCGCGGCGTAGTTGGGACTTTCGGCGAGCAATGTCTGGTAGAGGTCGATGGCCTCCGGCGCGGCGCCGGCCTCGAAGCGCAGGATCGCGAGGTTGAACAGCGCCGGGCCGAAGCTCGGATCTATCGAGAGGGCGATCCGGTAGTAGCTCTCGGCCTCGACCGGGCGCTTGGAGATGTGCGCGATCTGGCCGAGGTCAAAGTAGGCGAATTTGTTTCGGGGATCTTGCCGAAGCGCTTCGAAGTACGCCGCGGTCGCCTCATCGAGGCGACCCGCGAGATGCGCCTGTAGTCCGCGGCTGAGCGGATCGGAGGTGGTCTCGGCGGAGCTCGTTCCGCCGCACCCGGCCGCGCCGATCAAGACGAGGGCGAGAAGGACGACAGAAAGCAGGCCCGGGCGTCGCGCGGCGGGGTTTGGCGTGAACCGCATAGGCCTAGAAGCGGAAGCTCACGCCGTACATCCTGTTGCTGGTAGCGCCTAGGGTCTGCGTAACCTTTACCTGCAGGTAGTGCCCAGGGTCCACGGAAACGCTGTCAGTCGTGTTCGAGCACGTGGTGAGAGCGGAAATCGTGCAGGTGACCGAGGTGTCGACCCCGTTGTCCATTACGGTGATCGTGTAGCTCGCGCCCGCTGCCGGTGCCGTGCTGATCCGCGCGAAAAGGTTCGAGACGGTTGCCCCGGAAGCCGGCACCAGCACCACGTCCATGTTGGTGTCCAGTCCGCTCGTGCTGGAGCAAATACGATGGTCGTTACCGTTGTAGTCGATGCAGTGGCCACTCGTTACATTGGAGCTCGAGAAGAAGTAGGCGACCGCCGCCGACCCTGTGGCCCCCGTGCTCCCGGTGGCGCCCGTGGCTCCGGTCGCGCCGGTCGCGCCGGTGGCTCCAGTCGCGCCGGTGTCACCTGTGGCTCCGGTCGCGCCCGTCGGTCCGGTCGGTCCAGTCGGCCCCGTGGGACCGGTGTCGCCCGTGGCTCCCGTCGCGCCGGTCGCGCCCGTGGCACCGGTCGCACCTGTGGGCCCGGTCGGCCCAGTCGGTCCGGTGGCGCCTACGCCCGTGGCTCCCGTCGCGCCGGTCGCGCCCGTGGCACCGGTGGCTCCGGTCGCGCCTGTCGCGCCTGTCGCGCCTGTCGCGCCCGTCGCACCTGTGGCGCCCGTCGCACCTGTGGGACCTGTCGCGCCCGTGGGGCCAGTGGGGCCGGTCGCCCCTCCGTCGCCCTTATCCCCCTTGTCTCCCTTGTCACCCTTGTCACCCTTGTCGCCCTTGTCTCCGTGATCGCCTTTGTCGCCCTGATTACCCTGCGCGCCTTGAAGGCCCGCGTCCCCCTTCGGCCCTTGCACACCCTGCGGGCCGACTGCCCCGGCCACACCCGGGACACCCTGAAGTCCGGGAGCGCCCGCGGGCCCCGTGGCGCCTGGAGGGCCCACCTGATTCCACGTGAGGTGCGTCTCGGTCGGTGAGCAGTTCGCCGCGCTCGCGACCACACGCATCGCGCCGGTCGTGTTGTCGTAGCACCCATGAATGACGCCCAGCGAATCCGGGATCAGACCCGCAGCCGCGACGACCAGAACGCTGCCGCCCAGCGCGAACGCGACGGCGGCCACTGCACCGTAGCGCGCCGTCTTGCGAAGAGCGCCGATCTGGCGCTTGACGCTACTCACTGGGACGTGCTCGCGTCATCGACTCGACTCGAAGTGGCGACGCCTGCACGGAGATGCAGCTCGAGCACGCCGACGTTTGTATCGCCGGCGCTCGTACGCGTCCGTAAAAGCCGGCGTGACAGCGGCGTTACAAAAGCAGCCGGAGCGAAACAAAAGCGTTACGAGCGCGGTCCCGCCGTGCCTCCGTGCGACGCCGACCCCGCGCAAGCGCGACCGAAGGCCGCCCTTCCCATAATTCACGGGTGCCGTGAGAGCGTCGAATCCGTTGCAGTGGACGTTCGTGAGGGCCATCGCCCTTCCGTCCGCCGGTGCAGAGAAGGCCACCTCTGGCTTGAGCCTCGCCTCCGCGCTGGTCGTGCTGCTGGCCCTCGCGGATTTGGGCATCCGAGCGGCCGTGCGTCTGGAGACCCGGTGGGACACGTTCTCGTACCACGTGCCCTTCGCCGCCCTGCGGGGCGGGCTCGCGGTCCCCTATGACCTGAACGACTCGATCAGACCGCTGTACGAGGGCTTTCCGCCGCTGCCCCACCTGGTTGAGGGACTTCTCTGGAGGCTCACCGGATCCGTCAACGCGACCGGGGTGGCCTGCTACCTCGCTTTCTCCGTGTTCCTCATCTACTGCCACATCGCCTTGCGCGCTCGGTTCTGGCTCGTTGCGCTGATCTCGCTGACGGCGCCGCTCGTCGTGATCCACACAACGGTCAGTTACGTCGATCTCTTTGGCAATTCGTTGCTCGCGATCGGGGCGAGCTCGTGCCTATCCCTCTACCTCTTTCCCGACAGAGGATCCCGGGCGGTCCTGCTGGGCGGCCTCGCGGGTCTTGCCGGGGCGGCGGGGTCCAAGTACCAGCTCGTTCCGGTCGTCGCTCTGGTCTTTTGCTTCTTTTTCGCGGTCATCGCGCTCGGCCCCGATCGCGCCCACGGGTTCAGCCGGCGCCAAGCGCTCGCCCTTCTTCTTGTCGCGGCGGTCGTGGCTGCCGCTCCCTACGCGAGAAACCTCGCCCTCTACGGCAATCCCTTCTGGCCGGTCCGGCTCCCGGTGATGTCGGAGGCCTTTCCCTACAGGGAGGACGTGATCTCTGAGGCGGCTCGCTCACAGAGACCGCCGCCGTTGAAGGACGCCGCACAGTTCAGCCTCTTCATCAATTCCCTGTTCGAGATCAACCATCCCACGCACTACGACTACCGACCGAGATGGATCATCGATCAAGGGAGCGCCTATCTCGCGTTCCGCATGGGTGGCTTCTGGGTCACGGGGGTGATCACCTATCTCCTCGCCACGATGACGATGCTCGTCGTCTCTCGTCGGAGGCGCGGGGTTGTCGCGAGCCTGGCCATCGTCGCGACGCTGGGCTTCGTGGCGTTCTTGCCGCAGTCGCATGAGCTCCGCTACTACCTGTTCATCCCGCTGACCTGGGCAGCCACGATCGGCATGCTGTTCCCGCATTTCCGCGCGACATGGCCACGGGCCGCGCCGGTCTTCCTCGTCGTCGCCTTGAGCTCGTTCCTCCACATGGTCGGCGAGAATTCGCCGCACTACGAGATCGCAAAGATCGACTACCAGGATGCGGCGCGTATCTGGGACGCATCCGGTTGGTGGCCCCAGCTTCACCGAGGGGAGGTGTATTGCGCCGTTGACATGCTCCCGATCGGCATCCTGCTGACCGGGCCGACGATGTCGGAGTACTCGATCGTGGATCGGACCAAGGAAGCGCTCTGCCCCGACGACAGCATCGTCGTGACGTACCGCGGCATCCAGGGTCGGAAGGGGCTGGTCAAACGCGAAACCAGCGCGCCTGCGCAGGCGGACACGACGTCTGCCGACCCTCACGAGGACGTTACGAGGGTGCTGGCCCCGTGAACGGTTCGGCCACCTCCAGGCTCAACATCACACCGATGCCCGGGACGGTCTGGAGCAATCGCGGCGTGCTCGGGTCGTCCTCGAGCTTCCGTCGGAGACGGTAGAGGGTCACGCGGAGGACTTCGCGTGCTCCGGGATCGTCATGCCCCCACACCTCCTTGAGGATCGCGGCGGTGGGCACGACGGTGCTCGCGCGGCCCATCACGTAACGGAGCAGCCGGAATTCCGTCGCGGTGAGATCGAGTGTGCGGCCCTCCTTCGACGCGATGTGCTGCGCGACGTTCATCATCAGTGGGCCAACGCGTAGGACGGTTTGATCGATGACACCGTCGGCGCCTCGCGGATGGCGGCGCAGATGCGCGCGAATCCGCGCGATCAGCTCGCGATGGCTGAACGGCTTGACGAGATAATCGTCCGCCCCCGCTTCGAGACCACGGACCTTGTCGTCGTCAGAGCTGCGAGCTGTGAGAAGGATGATCGGGATGCTGCTCCGCGCGCGCAGCTCGGCCACGAGGTCAAATCCGGACGACGAGCCCAGCATCACATCGATGATCGCGAGATCGGGCCGCTCGGCGTCGAAGATCTCTCGGGCACTGGGCTGATCGTCTGCCGCGACGACCCCTATGCCGGTTCGCTCCACGAGGAACGTGAGCAGCTGGACGATGTCCGGATCGTCATCCACGACCAAGATCTTGTGACGCACGAGCTCCCTTTCGGGTGCCTGGGCCGATCTCCCCCAGCCCACCAACCGTCGAGTCGCGGAGCATAAAGACGGCCAGCAGGCCGACGGGTCGTCACACGCTCCCGCTGGCGCTGGGCCGCTCGGAGGATGGCCGGCCGACAAAGGACTGTCACGGCCGCTCGTTGGGGTTGCGCGAGGTCTGGCTGCCGGCGTTAGCCGCCGCAGCCGCAGCTACTGGAAAGCGACGGGTTCTGCACGAGGAATCCAGTCCCCTGAGGGCCATCCACCCACTCGACCTTCGTCCCGTCGCAGTAGGGCCGGCTCTGCGCGTCGATGGCGATGCGCAGCCCGGCGACCTCGGTGACCGCGTCGGTCTCGTCCGGCTCCGCGTCGAACGCGAGGCCGTACTGGAACGAGCAGCACGAGCGTCCCGCCACGTAGAGGCGCAGGTACGCGCGCTTGGGGTCGTCCGCCCGCAGCTCGAGGAGCTTCGTCGCCGCCTCCGGCGTGACCTCGACCGTCGTTGTCGCCCCGTCGATGGACATCGCTCGAAAGTCTAGCGGCCCGCTCATGCGGACGGCTCAGCCGATCGAGACGCGGTCGCGCCGAGCGAGGAGCGCGCGATAGGCGCTCATCGCGGTGAGACGCCCGGTCTTGGGGTTCTCATCGCTCGGCACGTTGCGTAGCTCCATCCGCAGGTCGCCGAACTCGCCCGCGGCCTCGACGACGTGACGGTTCCGATCGAGCGCCGGATCGGCGACGACGCGCAGCTCGGTGCGGTCGAGCCCGATGCCCGCGAGGCTCACCGCGGCGACGACGTTCGCGCTCTCCGGGAACCGCTGCACGCCCTCGCGAGCGGTCCCCTCGTAGATGACTCGCGCCTCGCGCATGCCATCGGCGGCGTCCCCGAGAAGCGTTCGCGCCGGCTTGGTCAGCGTGTGCCGCACGGTCGCGAGTCCGCCGACGGCGGCGCTCGAGATCGCGTCGAGGCCGCCGATCGCGCCTGACGCGACCCGCATCCGCGATCGCCCGTCCCGCGCCGCGGCCTCGAGTTCGGCGAGCAGGTCGGGATCCGCCAGCGCGCCGGCGCTGAGCGCGATGAGATCGCAGCCGCCGCGCAGGATGCTCGGACCGAAATCGCGCAGCGCCGCGTGTCCGGCGCCTTCGACGATGACCTCGGGCTGGAGCGCGAGGAGCTCCGCGAGCGACCCGACGACCGGCGGCACGTTCGCGCCGCGGTCCCGCGTGCGGTCGCGCACGAGCGCGCCGACGATCGTGACCGCGCTCGATGCCCGCGCGAGCCTGACGATCCCCGTGCCGATGGCACCCAGACCGATGAGGCCCGCTCGGACGGGCTCGACGTCCCCTCTGCGCACGCGGCTCGATGCTACGTTTTCGTTGACCGTCAGCTCACGGCATGCTGCCGTATGCTGCAGCCCGATGGCGCGCAGCGCGCGGAAACAGGTCCCCGTCCGGCGCCGTGAACGGCCGGCCGGCGGCGCGGACGGGCTTCCAAGCAGCGAGCGCGTCTTTCGCGAGCTGCGGAACATGATCATCGACGGCGAGATGGGCCCGGGGACTCGTCTCGTCGAGCTCTCCCTGGCGACGCAGTTCGGCGTGAGCCGCACACCGGTCCGCGAGGCTCTCAAGCGTCTGGTCGACGGCAACCTGCTCCATGCCGACCCGATCCGGGGGCTCGTCGTGCGTACGCCGGAGGCGACGGAAGTCGAGGAGGTCTATCTCGTGCGGGAGGTGCTCGACGGCCTCGCAGCGCGCCTCGCCACGGAACGCGTCAGGCCAGACGATCTGGCGCGTCTCCGGTTGATCAACGACGCCATGCGCGAGGGGATCCGCGAGGGCCGCACCGACGTCATCGTGAACGCGAACATCGCGTTCCACGACCTCATCTACGAGATCGCGGGCAACCGGACGCTCGCGCGGCACGGAATGGAGCTTCGCACGTTCGTGCGGCGCTTCTCGAGCGAGGCGTTCGCCAGCCCATCGCGTGTGGATGCGGTTTTGCGCGACCACGAGCGGCTGCTCGAGGCGATGCAGCGCGGGGATGCCGAGGCGGCCGAGCGCGCCTCCACGGAGCACCTGCGCGAGGCCCGCGCCTACGTCGCGCAGCTCCACCTCCGCAGAGCCGTCGGCGTGGCGGTGGACACCGCTTCACGCCCGTGACCATGGCCGCGGTGGACCGCCGGATCGCCGAGCTGTGGCCGGCCGCGCGGATCGTCGGAGATCAGCTTGCGATACGTGGTGTGCTGATGCGCGGCGGGACCAGCCGCGGCGCCTTTCTCCGCCGGGAGGACCTGCCGCCCGACCCGGGCGCGCGTGACCGCGCCATCCTCGCGATCTACGGGAGCCCGGACGCACGTCAGATCGATGGCCTCGGTGGCGCCGAGCCACTCACCAGCAAGGTGGCGATCGTCGGTCGGGCGACCAGCCCGGGAGCGGACGTCGATTACCTGTTCGGCCAGGTCCGGATCGCCGAGCCGCTCGTCGACTACCGAGGCAACTGCGGCAACATGCTGGCCGCCGTCGGCCCGTTCGCGGTCGACGAGGGGCTCGTCGCCGCGACCGGGACCGTCACCCGGGTGCGGATCCATCAGGTGAACACGCGCACGCTGGTCGTCGCCGAGGTGCCGACACGGGACGGCCGCGCGCTGACCGCGGGCTCGGTCAGGATGCCCGGCGTGCCCGGGACGGGTGCTCCGATCAAGCTCGATTTCTCCGCGAGCGCCGACACGCTCGGGCGGGGCTTGCTCCCGACCGGCGAGGCGCAGGACGACCTCCTGGACGAGGCCGGCACGCGGTACAGGGTCTCGTTCGTCGACGCCGGCAACCCCACCGTGTTCGTTCGCGCCGCCGACCTCGGCCTCGACGCGCGGAGCCTCGTCGCGTCGACGTATCCGCCCGACCTCATGAGCCGGCTCGAGGCGATCCGCGGAGCCGCGGCGGAACGGCTTCGCCTCGTCGCGAGCGCTCGGCGCGCGGCGGCCGAGAGCCCGACGATCCCCAAGATATACCTGGTGCATCCGCCGGCCGACTACGTCACCAGCGATGGCACGCAAGTTCCGGCGGACGCCGTCGATCTCGTCGCGCGCGGTCTGGTAACGCAGCGGCTCCACGCGGCGTACGCGGCGACGGTCGCGATCGCGACCGCGACGGCGACGCGACTGCCCGGCACGATCCCGGCCGAGGTCGCCACGCGGCGCTCGCTCGACACCGTGCGCATCGGCCATCCCGGCGGGGTTCTCGCGCTCGAGGTCGCGGTCGAGCTCGGGGGTACGGCCGGGCCACGCCTGACCCGCGCGGTCATCGAGCGCACGGCCCGCCGCGTCATGGCCGGAGAGATGTACGTGCCGATGCGCGTGCTGCTCGCGAAGTAGCCGCCGCGAACATGAGGAGGCCAGACGTGAACTTCTACGACCAGTGGCTCTCGACGGGCGAGCGGCTCGAGGGGGCACTGCGCACGCCGCCCATCGTCGCGCGGGGACGCGACCTGCGTTGGATCGAGACGCCGCAGGACGCGCGGGTGGCGATGATCATCGGCGAGGCCGTCGGCTTTCCCACGCAGGGCACCTCGCTCGTCAAGGCGGAGATCGCCGCGCGTTCGCACACCGGAAAGCACACCCACGGCGAGGAAGCGATCTACATCCTCGCCGGACGTGGCTTCACTGTGATCGACGGCGCGAGATACGACTGGAAACCGGGCACGACGCTCCACGTCCCCTACTTCGCCGAACACCAGCACTTCAACACCGGCGACGACCACGCGGTGTACCTCTCGGCCTCGACGATCGATCTCGACAATGCCGCGAAGGTCGGCCGGCTGGTGCAGCTCGAAGGCAAGGGGCCGAACGACCCGGGCATCGAGTCGGTCTACCCCCCTTCCGCCTCGCAATTCGCGCCGGACGGCAGGCGCATCGCGCTTCATCTCGAGGACGCGATCGACGAGAACGCTCGCCGCCATAGCGGACACGGCGGGCACCACCAGGGCCAGCAGGCGCACCGTCACGCCGGCATCTGGATCCTCATGGGCGGCAGCGAGAGTCAGAGCGACGAGACGAACGGCTTCCGGGCGAAGGCCGCCGCGATGACCAATATCTTCGAGGAGACCGCGCACAGCTCGAGCCACAAGCACGCCCACACCGAGGCGATGCTCTACGTGCTCGAGGGCAAGGGGTACTCGGAGGTCGACGGCGTTCGCTACGACTGGGAGGCGGGTGACGCCGTGCACGTGCCGCCACGGATGACCGTGCACGAGCACTTCAACGATTCCGATGCGCGCACACGGACGCTCCGCGTCGAGTTCGGCATCCGCTACTTCTACGAGGCGCTCTGGGCCGGTTACGCGAAGGTCGAGCACCGCGCGGAGGCCATGGCTCGCTGAGCGATCGAGCGGAATTCCAGCGGCTCTTCGACGAGGGCCTGATCGACGGGATCGCGGTCGTCGCCGCCGACGCCAACGCCTGCGCGAGCTGCGCAGCCGTCGCCGACCGCGTGTACGCGCCCGGCAAGCTGCCTCCGCTCCCGGTGCCGCGGTGCAGCGCGATTGGCGGCTGCCGGTGCCGCTACGAGCCCTCCGTCACAGTGGTCGAGTAGGCGCCTCCCGGGGCCGCGGACCGCGCCACGAACTGCGCCGCTAAGCGCCTCGCGCGGTCGAAGGCAGCCAGCTCGTCAGACGCGCGTCGACGAGCTGAACGAGCTTCACCGCGGCCATGGCGACGACGACGATCACGATGAGCACGGCGAGGACGCTCTCGGCGTCGAAGCGGCGGCCCGCGTCCATCACGATCCGTCCGAGCCCGACCACGGCGATGAACATCTCGCCGTTGATCATCCCCTTCACGGCGCGGCCCATCCCGAGGCGCAGCCCCGCCATGATGAGCGGCGTCGCGGCGGGCAGGATGATCCGGCGGAACATGACGCTTCGCGGCGCGCAGTACGAGCGACCCATCTCGAGAAGATCCTGCGGCGCGACCCGCATCGCGGCGGTCGTCTCGACGATGATGATGAAGATCGAGTACATCACGATGACGGCGACGATCGTGGCGCGGCTGAGTCCGAAGAGCGAGAAGAACACCGGCGCGAACACGAGCGAAGGCGCGGTCAAGAAGGCGTTCACGTAGATCCCGAGGGCGGCCTCGACCTTCGAGTACGCGCCCATGAGAATGCCGATGGTCACTCCGAAGACGACGGAGATCGTGAACCCGACGGCGAGGTCCGAGAGGCTCTGCGCGAGGTTCCCGAGGATCTTGCCCTCCCCCACCATCTCCACGAGACGCCCGAGCACCGCGCTGAGCGGCGGGAAGAACGGCACCTGCCAGAGCCACCCGAGGGCCTCCCAGCCGAGTCCGCCGACGAGCAGCGCGAGCGCGCCGGCGGGGACGGCGGGCGGACGGAACCAGCCATTGGCCCAGGCACGGGCACCTCTCGCCGCGACGGTCACGATGCCCTCGCGACCTTGGTCGGCCCGCGGAGGTCGGGTTGCATCTCGCGCAGCTTCTCCCAGAGGCGCGACCGGATCGCGACGAATTCAACGGAGCGCTCGATGGAGCCGATATCGCGCGCGCGTGGGCGAGGAAGCGGGACGTGCACGATCTCGTCGACGGTCCCCGGACGCGCGGTGATGAGCGCGATCCGATCGCCCAGAAGCACGGCCTCGTCCATGCTGTGCGTGACGAAGACGACGGTGGTACGCGTCCGCTCCCAGATGCGGATGAGCTCTTCCTGGAGGATGCGGCGCGTTTGCTCGTCGAGCGCGCCGAACGGCTCGTCCATGAGCAACACCTTCGGCTCCACCGCGAGGGCGCGGGCGAGGCCCACCCGCTGCTGCATGCCACCCGAGAGCTCCCGCGGCATGCGGCGCTCGAAGCCGGAAAGCCCGACGAGGTCGATGAGTTCCATGGCCTTCCGCTCGCGCTCCGCGCGCGCCACGCCGCGAAGCTCGAGCCCGAACGCGACATTCGAGAGCACCGTGTCCCACGGGAGGAGCGCCACGTTCTGGAAGACCATCGCCCGCTCCGGGCCGGGACCGGTGACGGGCCGGCCGTCGATCCGGATCTGGCCGGCGTTCCATGTGAGCAGACCACCGATCGCGCGCAGGAGCGTGGTCTTGCCGCAGCCGCTCGGTCCGAGGACGGTGAGGAATTCGTTGTCCTCGATGCGCAGGTTGACATCGCGGAGCGCCTCGACGCTCCCGCCGCTCCGCGTGTTGCCGCCGAACGTCATGTTGAGGCCGCTCACCTCGATCATGCCCGCTCCATGACGCCGCGATGCCGCGCCCATGGGGTGACGCGGCGCTCGAGCCAGCGCGCGACGGTGATCAGCGCGAGCGCCTCGAGAACGATGATGACGACGGTCCCGTAGAGCAGATCGGCCTTGAAGAAACCGCGGTATTCGAGGATGAGCCCACCGATGCCGGCCGCGACCAGGAGCAGCTCGACGATGACCATGCCGGTCACGGCGCGGCCGAGCCCGATGCGCACGCCGGTCATGACCGCGGGCAGCGATCCCGGCAGCAGGACACGCCACCAGATCTGGCGCTCGGACGCACCGAACGATCGCGCCATCTCGATGAGCGACGGATCGACCTGCCGCACCCCGGCGCGGCTGTTCACGACGACCATGACGATGGAGAACATGACGACGAGGACGACCCGCGACGCGAGCGATAGGCCGAGCGGCGACATGAGCAGGATGGGGATCAGCGCCGCCATCGGCGTGACGAGAAGGATGTTCAGGTAGACGTCGACCGCACGCTCCGCCACACGAAAGCGGCCCATCGCGAGCCCGAGGGGGATCCCTAGAACGACCGAAATCGCGAACCCGAGGACCAGCGCCTGATTGCTGATGATCAGCGCCTCCCAGAAGTGTCGATCGGTAAGAAGCGTGAAGAAGCCGGTCACGGTGTCGGTGAATTTCGGGATGAGCAGACTGCGGGCCTGGGAGGCGTATGCCTCCCAGGCCGCGGCGAATATCGCGAGAGTGAGGATCCGGTACGTCGCGTGCGACGCCGTGATCCTGTGCACGAGGCCGTTACTGGCGACCGAGCTCACCAAGGACCGCCTGTAGGTACGAGAGGTCCGCGGCGGTGCTTACCGTCATCCCCGCCTTGATCGAACCCGCGCCGGCGAAGAACTCGATCGTGCCGCCGAAGTTCGCCTCGGTGAGACCGCCGTTCGGGTCGAAGATCTTGAGGTCGACATACGACTTGGCCGCGTCGTCGATCGTGGTCTTGTCCACGCTCGGGTAGTACTTGAGCGTGATCGTCTTCAGGTAGCCGGCTTCTTTTCCGATCTTCCGGTGCTCGGTGAGGAGCGCCTTCAGAAGGGCCTTCACGGTGTCCGGGTTCTTCGACATGAAGTCCGAGTTTGCATAGACGGTCGTCGGGTGCACGTTGGGCAGCGTCTGAGCGAAGCTCGTGACGAGCTGGTAGTTGTCGCCGCCCTTCGCCTTGAGCGTGATGCTGTCCGACAGCTCGAGCGGGCTGGCATCGATCTGATTCGCCAGAAGCGCCGCGAGGCGATTCGGCGACCCGGGGACCACCACGTAGTCGGGCGTCCCCTTGCATGTCGTGTTGACCCAGTTCTTGAGCATCGCGGTGCTGACCGCGCCCGCGCTGTGGATCGCGACCTTCTTGCCGTTGAGGTCGGCGCAGGTCGCCAGGCCCTTCTTGGCGAAGACGGTCCACTCGTTCGCCGCGCGGTCCGCGATGATCTTGAGCTTCCCGCCCTTCTCGATCGCGGTGAGGACCGCGCTCGTCGTTCCGGACGAGAATGCGAAGTCACCCTTCGCGGTCCCCTCCACCGACAGCTCCGACTCGGCGATCTCGGGCGTCTTGATCGCAAACCCATCGCCGCGAAGCGCGTCGATCGCCGCGAGCAGCGGGACGCTCGAGAGCCCGATCGAGGTGAACGACACCGAGAATTCCTTCGTGCCCTGGAACGGCTTCGCAACCGGCGCCGCTGAGGGCGCGGAGGATGGCGTCGAAGGAGCCCCCCCGCATGCGCCGATCACGAGAGCCGCCGCGACCGCGAGAACGAGCGACGTTCCAAAGAGTCGTTTCTGCGTCACCGTATTCCCCTAACCTTTCTTTCCTCTTCCCTTTCTTCTATGTCGACGTCGTGAGCACGGGGACGCCCGCGGGCGTCTCCCGCCTGGGCTCCGTGGTGCCTTCCCGGGCCGGACGGACCATCCTCCCGGCGGCCGCGCCGGCGAGCTCGCCGTCGCGCATGACGATTTGCCCGCGAACGACGGTCGCGACCGCCTCACCCTTCGTGCGGTGACCGTCGAACGGCCCGAGATTGTTCTTCCCGTGTAGGCGTGCTTCCTCGATCACGCCCGTCCGCTCGAGGTCGACGATCGTGAGGTCGGCGTCCGAACCGATACGAATCGCGCCCTTCTTCGGATACATGTCCCAGAGCTTGGCCGGGCCCTCGGAGGACGCGCGCACGTACTGCTGGAGGGTCAGTCTCCCCGCGTTCACTCCGTAGGTGAGGAAGAGCCGCACGCTGACCTCGACGCCGGCGAAGCCGGAAATGGCCTTCCAGATGTCGTCGTTGAGCTTCTCCTGCTTCGTGTGCGGGGAGTGGTCGGTGGCGATCGCGTTCACCCGACCGGTGGCGAGGCCTTCCATCAGAGCGTCCCCGTGGCCCGGCTCGCGCACCGGCGGATTCATCCGCAGCAGCGACTTGAGGCTACGCATGTCGTCCGCCGTGAGGAAGCAGTAATGCGCGCCGGTCTCGCACGTCACGTCGACGCCTTTCGCGCGCCATTCGTCGATCATGTCGAGCCCGTCCTCCGAGGACAGGTGGAAGATGTGGATCTTCGTGCCGGTGTGCCGCGCGAAGAGGCCCATGCGCTGGATCGACTCGACCTCGGCGAGCGCCGGGCGAGTGTCCACGTGAGCCCGCGCGTCAGTTCGGCCCGCGGCCTTCGCCTGACGGATGAGGTGCTGCATGATCTCGTTGTTCTCGGCGTGGAACCCGATCCGCAGGCCGGTCCGCGCCACCGCGCGCAGCCCATCCAGGAGCATCCCGTCGTCTGGCGCGGGGATGTTGCCGATCGTCTCGCCAAGGAAGCACTTGTACCCGACGACTCCCGCCTCGGCCATCGGCTCGATCTGATCGATGTTCTCCTGCACGACCACGCCGATGATCCCGAAGTCGCAGTACGACTTCTCCTCGGCGAGCCGCTGCTTCAGCCGGACGTTCTCGGGACGGTCGGTTGGCGGCTTCGTGTTGGGCATGTCGACGACGGTGGTCACGCCGCCCATCACCGCGGCGAGCGAGCCCGAGCCGAAGTCCTCCTTGTACTCGAGCCCCGGCTCGCGGAAGTGCACGTGCCCATCGATCACCCCCGGAAGCACGTACTTCCCCCTCGCGTCGTAGATGTCGTCCGCCTTCACGGACAGCGTGCCGGGATCCGCGATGGCGACGAACCTCTCGTCCGCGATCGCGATGTCCGCCGGGAACGTCGCGTCAGCGGTCACCACCACGCCGTTCGTGACGAGAAGGTCAACTCTGTCTGCCATGTAAGCTCCTCACCTTTCTCTTTCTCGCGGATCGCGCTCGCCGCGCAGGATCCAGCCCCAGCGCTCGCGCGTCGCGCGGGCCATCTGGGGCGTCACCACCGGCTCGGCGAAGCGTTCCCTCCACTCCCACGGCTTCGTCGCATCGACGATGCAGCGCGAGTTGAACCCGCGCCGGTCGGGATGGATCGCTGGATCGAGCGGCCCGCTCCACGCGCGCTTGGTGATGCTGATGTCGCGCTCCGGGTCGCACCGCGTCGTCATCGCCCAGAGGACGTCGTCGATGTCGTAGATGTCGACGTCCTCGTCGACGACGACGACGAACCGGCCGGCGTACGCCGCCGCGCCGACCTGGCTGGCGACGAGCGCCGCCTGCGTCGCGTGCCCTGCGTAGGCCTGCTCTATCGCGACGATGGTCATGAGCCGGTTCCCCGCCTGCGGCGGACACCACACCCCGCGCACCTTGGGCACGCCCGCCGCGCGAAGCTGCCGCTCGATGAGCGCTGAACGAAGGTACGCGAGGAATCGGTTGTCCTCGTGCGGCGGCTTGCCCTGAGGGCAGCCGAGGATGATCGGGTCGTCCCGGTGATAGATGGCCGAAACGCGGATGACCGGCGTCGTGCCCTCGCTGCTCGCGTAGTAGCCGAGCCATTCGCCGTAGGGGCCCTCGCGGTGCCGCTCGTCCGGGTCCATGAAGCCCTCGATCGCGATCTCGGCCGTCGCGGGGATCGGAAGCCCGGTATGCCTTCCGCGCACCACGTCGATCGGCTCACCGCGCACCCCGCCCGCCCAGGCGAGCTCCGCCTGCCCATAGGCCAGCCCCTCGGCGCAGGCCGACATGAAGAGGAGCGGGTCGCAGCCCACGACGACGACCACCGGGCAGGGCCGCTTGCGGTCGAAGTACTTCTCGCGGATGAAGCGGCCATGCTTGCCCGGGCTGATCCACATGCCCATCGCATCGGGGGCGAAGATCTGGTTCCGGTAGGAGGCCACGTTGACCCAGTCGGAGTCGGGGTCGCGGAGGATGTTGAGGCTGGCCGTGCCGATGAAGCGGCCGCCGTCTTTCGGATGCCATACCGGCGCCGGGAACGCCTCGAGGTCGATGGCCGAGCCCTCGAGAACGTTGTCGAAGACCGGCCCGTCCTTCACGTCGCGCGGCGGGATCGGCGAGAGATCGTCGAGCGTCGCTCGCCAGTAGGAGAAGAGACCGCCGTGCGTCCCCTGCTCCGGGGGCAGGCCGAGCGTCACGGCCTGGCGCGTCGGCGTCCCGTTGCAGTTCACGATGACGCGCCGGCCCTTGCCGTAGCCGGGGATGTCGTCGAAGACGATCGCCGGCGAGCCCTCCTCGTGGTCGAGCATCTCGGTGATCGCGCCGATGTCCGCTTGCCACGACGCGCCGCGGATGACGCGCAGCTCGCCGATCTGCTCGACGCGCGCCATCCACTCGCGCAGATCGCGCCATCCGGGCGGCGCGGCTACCGGTGGCGCCTTCTGCGTCAGCGTGGCGCGCTCCTGCCCCGGACACGCTCTTTCGCGTCCATGACGGCATCGAGGATCTTCACGTAGCTCCCGCACCGGCAGAGGTTGCCCGCCAGGTAGGCGCGCGCGTCGTCTTCGCTCGGGTCGGGGTTCTCCGCGAGCAGCGCCTTCGTCGTCAGCAGGAATCCCGGCGTGCAGTACGAGCACTGGAACGCGGTGTGATCGACGAAGGACTGTTGTATCGGGTCGAGCTCGCCGTTCGGTCCCTCCAGGCCCTCGACGGTGAGGATCTCCTTTCCCTCCGCCATCGGCGCGAGGACGAGGCACGAGCTCACCGGCTTGCCGTCCGCGAGCACGGTGCACGCACCGCACTGCCCTACGGCGCACGCCTCGCGGACGCCGAACAGCTTGAGCTCGGAGCGCAGGACCTCGAGGAGCGTGTGATGCGGGCGCGCGCGTACGCGGTGATCGCGGCCGTTGACGCGAAGCGTGAGCTCGACTTTGCCGTCCATGTCCACTGGGCGCATGGCGACCGCGTCGCTCGCGAGCGTCATCGCACCGGCTCCGCGGCGTGCGCGTTCCGCTCGGCTTGGTCCGCGGCGTCGCGCTCACGGAGCCCACGAAGGACCTTCTCCGGCGTGATCGGCAGATCCTTCACCCGCACGCCCGTGGCGTGGAATACCGCGTTCCCGATCGCGGCCATGACCGGGGGAAGCGAGGTCTCGCCGATCCCGTGGATGTCGCCGCGCTCGCGGTTCTCGAGAATGTGGACGACGAGCTCGCGGGGCATGTCCTCGGTGCTCGTCAGCATGTAGTCGGCGAGCGTCGCGTTCTGCAGCTGACCGCCATCGAAGACCATCTCCTCGAAGAGCGCCTGGCTGACGCCGAATCCGACGTTTCCCTCAAGCTGCAGCTCCGCCTGCACGCGGTTCACGACTCGGCCCGGGTAGCTCGCACCGTGGTACCGGAGCAGCCTCACCTTTCCGGTCTCGAGGTCGACCTCGACCTCCGCGGCCGCCGCGGCCTGATTCCAGTGCGCGCTCGCGACACCCTGACCGGTCTCCGGGTCGAGGTTGCCCTTCGTCTGGAACGTCCCTCGGCCGACCAGCGCGCCGCTCCGGCTCTTGCGCACGACCTCGCCGAGCTCGAGTCCGCGGTGCGGCGGCGCCTTGGTGCGCACGCGCGCGTCCGCGATCTCGACGGCGTCCTCCGGCACGCCGAGAAGCCCCGATCCGATCCGCACGAGCTGCGCGCGGACATCGTCGACCGCGAGCTGGACCGCCGCGCCGCCCGCGTACGTCGTCCGGCTGGACGAGGACTGCTGGTCGTACGGGGTGGCGTCGGTGTCGGGCGACACGACGACGACCTTATCGAGCGAAATGCCCAAGCGTTCCGCGGCGAGGATCGCGTGCGCGGTCTTCTGCCCCTGCCCCATCTCGACGGAGCTGGTCAGTACATTCAGGCTGCCGCTGTCGTTCAGGTTGACGACCGCGATCGAGGTGGAGGGCGTCACCGTGCTCTTGATCGTGCAGGAGAGGCCCTTCCCGCGGACGATGGGCCCCTGCCGCGTCCGGCGGGTCGTCGCGTCCCACCCGATCCCCTTCGCGACCATCGTGAGCAGCTCACGGAAGTGGCAGTCCTCGACCGGCTCGCCGGTCGCGAACGTCTGACCCTCGGTGAGCAGGTTCTTCATGCGGAACTCGTATGGGTCGAGCCCAAGCCGCTCCGCGATCACGTCCATCTGGCTTTCGTACGCCCACGCCGCCTGGTTGATCCCATAGCCGCGGAACGCGCCGGCCGGCGGGATGTTCGTGTAGATCGCGAACGAGTCGACCCATACGTGCGGGATGTTGTGCGGGCCGGCGGTCCCGTAGCCGCCGTTCTTTATGAGCCGCGGACCGATGTCGGCATAGGCGCCGGTGTTGAAGTGGCAGAGGCTCTTCCGCGCCACGATCCGGCCGTCCCTGGTCACGCCGGTCGTCAGCGTGATGCGCCCGCCGTGTTTGGTGACGGTGACGAACTCCTCGTCCCGGGTGAGGTGGAATTTCACCGGCCTCTTCGCTGAGAGCGCGAGCACGGCGGCGATCGGTTCGATCGCGGGATAGCACTTCGCACCGTACGCGCCCCCGAGGGTCGGGACGATAACCCGCACCCGCGAGGTCGGCAGCTTGAAAACCTCGGCGAGATTCCCCCGGAGCATGTGCGGGATCTGGCTGGTCGCCCACACCGTGACGCGCCCGTCGGTGACCTGCGCGACGCAGCAATGCGTTTCGAGCGGGACCTGCTGGAGGGGCGGGCTGTAGAAGGTGTCCTCGAATACCTCGTCGGCCTCCGCCAGACCGCGCTCGATGTCGCCCTTGCGGAGCTTGAACTGATTGCAGATGTTCGTGCCGGGATGCCCGTGCAGGATGATGTCGGCGAAGGTGTGCCCGGCCTTGGGAGGCTCCTCGTGCACGAGCGGCGCGCCGGGCGCGAGCGCGTCGTCTATCCCGAACACCGCCGGCAGCTCGTCGTAGTCGACGTCCACCAGGTCGAGCGCCTCCTGCGCGGCGTCCGCGTCGACCGCCGCCACGGCGACGACGGGCTCTCCGACGTAGCGCACCTTGCCGATGGCGAGGATCGGCCGATCTCGGAAGACCGGGCCGAAGTACGGGTAGATGTCGGAGCGCTCGAGAAGGTCCGCGCCGGTCAGCACCGCGTACACCCCCGGGAGCTGCCGGGCGCGCGACACGTCAAGGCGCGCGATCCGCGCGTGGGCCATCGTGCTCCGCAGCACCTTCGCGATCGCCATTCCGGGCAGCTCGATGTTGATCGTGTAGGGGATCCGGCCCGTGACGCGTTCGTACGCGTCGATCATTCCCGAGAAGGGCACCGACCCGGCGCTCATCTCTGCGACGCCGCTGAGGCGACCCGCTCGATCGCGCGTCGCACCCAGACCTCGATGACCCTCCTCCGGTACCAGGACGAGCCGCGCATGTCGTCGAGAGCGTCGATGGCGCTCGCATACCCGGCGGCGATGGTCGGAACGACGTCTCCGCGGAGGGTCGTACCCCGGCCGAGCTGCTCGATCTCGGGGTGGCGGCGAGGCGTCTCCGACGCGGCCCCCACCGCGACGCGCAGGTCGGCGCAGCGTTGTCCATCGAAACGAGCGAGGGCCACGACACCCACGCACGGCCGATCCTCGGACGACCGCGTCACGAATTTCTCATAGCTGCCCCGCGTCCCTGCCGGTGGGATCGGAATGCGAACGGCGGTGACGACCTCGTCCGCCTCGAGCGCCGTCTCGTAAAAGCCTCGGAAGAAATCGGCGACCGGAATGCGGCGCTCGCCGCTCGGGCCACGAGCCTCGATCTGGGCATCGAGAGCGAGGAGAACGGCCGGCGGATCGGACGCGTAGTCAGCCTCCGCGACGACGCCGCCGACCGTCGCGACGTTACGCACACGAACGTTCGCGACCGTCCCGAACGTCTCGGCGAGCACCGGGATCCGCTCCCGGACGAGAGCGCTCATTTCGACCTCGCGGTGCGTCACAAGCGCGCCGAGGACGAGCGCGCCGTCCTCCTCGCGTATGGAGCGCAGCCCGTCTTGGATCCGGCCGAGGCTGACCAGCGCGCGCGGCGCGATGAGCCGGTTACGGAGCATGATCGTCACCGCAGTCGAGCCCGCCACGACCTTCGCTTCGCCGCCATACCGGGCGAGGAGGCCCACCGCGTCAGCGACGGACGTGGGCTCGTGGAACGCGAGCGACTCCGGCATCCCCCGACCCTCCGTCAACGAGCACCGCCCACTCGGCCGACCGCTCGTATACCGTTGCATCCTACGCGCGGGTGGCGACCCGTCAACGCGGCCAGCGGCGCCTCGAGCCTCATGTCGTGCGGTCCGGCGGCGTATCGCGGCCACGACCGGCCGGTTGATCGCGCGCCTGGTCGGCCGCTTGGGCATCGCGGATCAGACGCCAGACGCGCTCGGGCGTCGCGGGCAGCTCGTGAGGAAAAGCGCCGAGAAGCCGTCCGAGGGCCGATGCGACCGCCGCCCCCACGGTATTGCCCGCGCCCTCGCCCGCGCCCTTCGCGCCATACGGGCCCGATCCGTCGCGCCGCTCCGCGAGAAGGTGTTCCATCCGGTCGGGCAGGTCACCGAAGCGCGGCACCCGGTAGTCGACGACGTTTGGATTGACGAGCTGGGTCCCCTCGTACACGAGCTCCTCGCGCAGCGCCGCGCCGAGGCCCATCGTCGCCGCCCCGGCATCCTGGCCGTGGACGAGCGCGGGGTTGATCGCGAAGCCGACGTCGCCGACGGTCGTGAGCTTGTGCACATCAACGATCCCGGTCTCGCGGTCCACCGAGATCTCGAGCCCGGTGCAGCCGATCTCCCAGAACGGCGGCATCTTTGCGAAGTGCTCGGCCCGGCGGACCGCGCCGTGGCCGAGGACCTCGCCGCCCGCGCCGAACCAGCGCTCGATGACCTCACCGAAGCTCCGGTCGCGGCCCGCGGCGCGGATGCCGCCGGCCGTGTCCTCGATCGAATCGACCGCGGCATCGAAGGCGGCTGCCGCGAGCGCGCGCACGCGCCGCCGCGCGTCGCGGCAGGCCTCCTGGACGGCGCGCCCCGTGACGGTCGTCGTGCGGCTCGCGCCGGTCGTCCGCTCGTACGTCACGACCCCGGTGTCGCCGGCGACGACGCTCACCGCGCCGAGCGGCACGCCGAGCTCCTCGGCGACGATCTGCGCGAGCACCGTGCGCGAGCCCTGGCCGAGCTCGGTCGACCCCGTGAAGAGCGTCACCGACGAGTCCGAATGGATGCGCACCGCCGCGGTCGAGGTCGGGTACGCGCCCGCGTCGGACGCGGAGATGCCCAGCCCTATCGAATGGCCGAGTGTCGCGCCGGGCCAGTCGAGCGCGTCGGCAAGGCAGCGAAGGTCATCGCGAAG
Organism: Candidatus Limnocylindria bacterium; assembly: GCA_036002305.1. GTDB lineage: Bacteria > Chloroflexota > Limnocylindria > P2-11E > P2-11E > 3-1-20CM-2-70-9. The sequence goes on along the minus strand of DASYTL010000010.1, from coordinate 118,452 downwards.
GTCCGCGTCGAGCGGCCGCTTCCCCGGCAAGAGCTCCTCCCCCGGACCGAGCAGATTCAAGAGGCGCAGCTCGACCGGATCGATCCCGAGCTTCGCGGCCGCCTCATCCATCTGAAGCTCGCCGGCGATGTTTCCCTGCGGCGCGCCGAACCCGCGGAGCGAGCTGGCGGGGACCGTGTTCGTGAACGCGGAGCGCGCGACCACGCGGAGCGCGGGAATGCGATAGGGGCCGAAGCAGCGATTCGCGGTCTTCGAGTTCACCAGCGGGCTGTTGTCGGTATACGCGCCCGAGTTCATGACGATGTCGAACTCGCGTGCCAGGAGCTTTCCATCGGCCGTGAACGCCGAGCGCGCACGGATCCACGCCGAGGCGGAGCGGGTGGTGTGGATCGCCTCCTCGACGCTGAGATCGAGCTTCACCGGCCGGCGCGTGAAGTGCGCGGCGGCCGCGGTCATCCCCTCCACCTTGGTGTAGGACTTCGTGCCGTACCCGCCCCCGACGTACGGCGCGATCACGCGCACCCGGGCGAGCGGCAGGTGGAACATGCGCGCGAGGTCTCGCCTGACCATATAGACGTGCTGCGCGCTCGAGTACACGACGAGGTCGCCCTGGTCGAAGAACGCGAGCGCGTTGTACGGCTCCATCGCGTAGCCGTAGAGCATCGGGTAGCGGTACTCGCCCTCGACCACGAGGTGAGCGCGCGCGAACGCGGCGTCGACGTCCCCCCAGGCCACCCGCGCGATGGCGCAGACGTTGCGCCCGAGCTCGCCCTCGCCCTCGTCGAAGCCTTCGTCGCCCACGCGCTCGCCGCGTGTCTCGTGAAGGATGGGCGCGCCGGGCTCGAGCGCCTCGCTCGCGTCGATGACCGCGGGCAGCTCCTCATACGCGACCTCCACGCGCTCCGCGGCCTCCGCGGCCTCGCGTCTGGTCTCGGCCACCACGAGCGCGACGGGCTCGCCGTGAAAGCGGACGCGGCCAATGGCCAGGACCGGGTGATCGAGCACCACGTGGCCGTAGTACGGGATGAAACCGGCCGCCAAGAGATCGTCGCCGGTGACCACGCGAAGCACGCCGGGGCCCGCGGCCGCGGCCTCGCGCTCGATCCCCGTGATGCGCGCGTGCGCCCGCGTGGAGCGCACCACGATCGCGTGCGCCATCCCCGGGACGGACATGTCGATCGCGTAGCGCGCGGCGCCGGTGACCTTCGCGATGCCGTCGGCGCGGCGCGCGGACGTTCCGGCGACGTGGGCCGCGCTCACGGTGTGCTCCGCATGCGCTCCGCCGCGTCCAGGACCGCCTCGACGATGGTCTCGTAGCCGGTGCAGCGGCAGATGTTGCCGTCCATCCAGCGCCGCACCTCGTCGCGGTCGGGCTCCGGGCGCTCCTCGAGAAGCGCCTTGGCCGAGACGATCATGCCCGGCGTGCAGTAGCCGCACTGGAACGCGAACCGCTCGATGAAGGCTTCCTGCAATGGGTGAAGAGCCGGGCCATCCGCGACGCCCTCGATGGTCTCGACTCGCCGGCCGTCGGCCTCGATCGCGAGCGTCGTGCACGAGCTCACCGGACGGCCGTCGAGGAGCACCGTACAGGTGCCGCAGACCTGGGCGTCGCAGCTCTGCTTCGTGCCGACGAGCCCGAGGCCGCGGACGAGCTCGATGAGGAGCGCCTGGTCCTCCACCTGGACGGGGCGCTCGACGCCGTTCAGGCGCAGGACGATCTCGCGCGCGCCCATCAGAAGGCCTGAGCCGCGAGCGAGGACAACGCCCGCCGCGCGAACACGCCCACGAGGTGTCGCTTGTAGTCGGCGCTGCCGGCGAGGTCGGCCACCGGATCGACCGCCGCCCGCGCCGCCTCCGCGACCGCCTCGTGCGTGCGCGGGTCGGCGGGGTCGGCGCCGGCGAGCGCCTCCGTCGGTACCCGGCGCGCCACTTCGTCGACCGCCCCGACGACGACCGCGGGCGCGCCGACGAACCGGCCCTCGCGCACGCTCGCAACGGCGGCAACGCCTACGCTCGGCCGTTCGAGGATCTGGAACTTCACGTACGCCGCGCGCGTGTCCGCCGAAGGGAGCGGCACGTCGACGGCGACGATGACCTCGTCCGGTCCGATGGCCGTCTGGTACATGCCCGTGATGAGCTCGGCCACCGGCAGCGAGCGCGACCCGGCGGAGCCCTGCAGCAGCACGCGCGCGCCAAGCGCGACGAGCAACGCGGGTGGATCCGCGTGCGGCTCGGCGAACGCGAGGTTGCCCGCGAGCGTGCCGGCCGCGCGCACGCGGACGTTCGCGACGTTCGCTTCGAGCCGCGCGAGCGCGGGCAGGATTCGCGCGACGACCGGATGCCGTTCGAGGGTCCAGTGCGTGATGGTGGCGCCGATACGGAGCGTGTCCGTGTTCACGCTCACCTCGCCGAGCGACAGGATCGTCTTCACGTCGATCAGGTGGCCCCAGCGCGCCAGGCCCAGCTTCATGGCGAGAAGGATCTCGGTGCCGCCGGCGTAGACGGCGGCATCCTCGCCGTACCGCCGCCTCAGGGCGACGGCCTCCGCGACCGAGGTGACCCTATGGACGTCGAATCGCCGCAGCATCCACCGCACCGCGCCCTTCGCTCATACCGTCCGCGACTTTATCGGATAGGCCGATGCTCACGGACTCGAGGGAGCGCCCGCCCCGAGCTCCTTCGCGGCGTTCGCGAAGAACTCCTCCAGAAGGTGATCGCCCTTCCTGCGGATCGCGCCTGCGCCGAGCGTGGCGACACGTCCGGTGACCTCGTACCGCCCGGTCACGCTCAGGCTCGTGCCCGCGCCGTCGGCATTCAGGGCGAGATTGACGGTGGCCGCGATGCGCGACGCAACCTGACGATCTTCGCCGGACGCGGCGACGTGCAGTCCGCGCGCGTCGTCGGCGTCGACCGTCACCTCGAGATCGGCGCGTAGGGCGAACGGGCCGATCCGATCCTCGAGGAGCGCCGTGTAGCGGCGGGGCGGTTCAACGTCGCGGACCTCGCGGACGACGGAGAGCCACGACGCGACGCGGCGGACGTCGCGCACCGCGTCCCACACCGCGCCGGGCGGTGCGTCGAGGCGGATGGTGCGTCCGAACTCAGCGAACATGGGCTCGGCGGGCGCTACGCGCCCTTGCGGGCGGCGACCGACGCGGCGATGTCGCGGTTCGGGTGCGCGCCGAGCGGGGTTGCGGGCTCGCGCGTCTGATTGCACAGGTCCATCCCGATCCGCGCGTACACGACCGCGGCATCGGTCAGGTCCTTCACCTTGAAGGACTTCGTCGTCGCGTGGCTCGCCGCGCGCGGCGCGTAGCTGATCGCCGGGATGCCGAGCTCGTTGAACGCGTTCGTGTCTCGCCACATGCTCGTGACCGGCTCGCCGACGATCGCCGGCGGGCTGTCGAAGGTCTGGTCGTGACAGCGCCTTACGGTCTCTATGAGGCGCTCGGCCCCCCGCGCCTCGAACCCCGGTCGATAGAGGTAGAGCTCCACCGTCCCCTCGACGCCGACCTCGCGCAGGACGCCGCGGAGCTCGTCGCGCACGTCGAGCGGGTTCGCGCCCGGAAGGATGCGCGTGTCCACGTAGAACGCGCAGAGCTGCGGCGCGCTCGTGACGTTGAAGGGATAGCCGGAGCGGATCGCGTTGATGCTCGCCTTCGGCACGATCGTGCCCGTCGCGCCGCGGTAGGTGTTGCGCGTCTGGTAGCCGTATGCCCACTCCTCGAACGCCGCGATGACCGCGCTCGCGCGAACGATGGCGTTGCCGGAGTCGGCGAGGCCGGTCGGCCGCGGCAGGTACGGGGTGTAGTAGCGCGGGCCGTCGGTGTAGACGGTGATCTTGAAGTGAGCCTTTCCCGGCTCGATGCCCACGATCCCGAAGCCCGTCCCCTCGGCGACCAGCGCGTAATCCGCGACCACCCCGTGGGTGACCATGAAGCGGACCCCGAGGTCCTTGCTCAGGTACGCGGGGCCCTGCCATTCGTCCACCGGTTCGCGCGAGATCTCGCCGGCGACCGCGCTCACGATGAGGTCGCCCTTGAGCGGGACCTTCGCGTCGCGGATCGCCTTCGCGGCGACGAGGAACGCGGCGAGCGGACCCTTGTCATTGACGACTCCGTCGCCGTAGATGTTCTCGCCGTCCACCCAGGCCGAGTGGTACAGCGGATCCCGCGGGTTCCGCGCCGAGAGGACCGCATCCGACCGAAGCGTCGTGTCGAGATGGGCGTTGAAGATGAGGCTGTAGCCCCCGCCCGATCCATCCAGCCATGCCGCGACGTTGAACCGGTCATCGACCAGGGCGAACTTGCGCGGCGCGAACCCCTTCGCCGCGAGCCAGTCGAACACGAACTGCCCGGCGGGGCCCTCGGCGCCGGTCGGGCTGTCGATGTTCCCCAGGGCGAGCGCGAGCTCGACGACCTCCTGCGGGTCGATCCGCGGGATGACGTCAGCTGGGTCCATCGAGCGCTCCCTCCAGGGGCGGCGGACCCGCCAGCGGAGCGACTCTCGCGTCCACCGTCGCCGGGACCCCGAAGCGCGCGGCGAACGACGCGGAAAGGAGGATCGCCACCGCGGCCACGATGGCGGCCTGCGCGTTCGCGACGTCCATGACCGTCGCGAGGATGACCGGTCCGAGGAACGCGCCCAGGTCGGCTGAGAACCGGTAGCCGCCCAGGACCCGGGTCCGCTGCTCGGGCGGAACGATCTCGGAGAGGAGCGCGGTCTGCGAGCTCGCGAAGAAATCGCCGAAGCCGATGAGCGCGGCCGCGAGCAGGAAGGTGACCAGATCGCCGGTGAGGAGGAAGACGAGATCCCCCACAGCCAGAGCGGCTAGACCCGTCGTGATGACGCGCCGCCGTCCGATGCGGTCGCCGAGCATCCCGCCGGGCGTGGCCACGAAGAGACCGGTGATGGACATGAGCGCGATCGCCGTGGCGATGGAGATCCCGCCGAGGCCGAGAGCCGTCGCGGCGTAGAGCGGGAGGATGGTGTTCCGGAAACCGTGCCGGTTGATCATGTTGGCGAGTACGCCGAAGTTCGTCGCCGTGAGGGCGACCGCGCGCGTCGGGCCGTGCAGGACGCGCGGAGCCGGCCGCGTCGCGCGCTCCGCCGCTCGTCCTCGCGGGTCCATGTGCGGCAGCGCCGGGACGAGGATCGCGCCGGCGAGCAGAGCGAGGACGATCGTCACGACGAAGGTCGTCCGCCAGCCCATGGCGACGCCGATGACGCCCCCGATCAGGGGATAGATCGCGATGCCGGTGTTGTTCGCGACGTGGTAGAGGCTCATCACCTTGCCGCGATTCGTCGCGACGGCGGTCGCGGCTAGCGCCGCGAGGATCACGGTCGCCAGGATCGCCACAGCGGCCCCCGAGCCGATGCGCGCGACGATGAGAGCCTCGACACTCGTCGCGCCGAGCCCGAGGAACGACGACGCGACCAGCAACACGACCGCCGTGAGGCAGAGGCGCCGGTGCCCGATGCGGTGGGCGAGGAGTCCGGCGGGCAGGTCCGTCAACAGGCGGGCGAGTCCGTAGGCGCCCACGATCAACCCGGCGGTGGCGATGCTCACTCCGAAGTCGGTACGGATGTCCGGAAGGAGCGGCGTGAGGATGTTGGTCGACGCGATGGTCAGGAAGAGCGCCGCCGCGAGGAGGAAGGACCGCGGCGGGATCGCGACATTCGCGGAGCCGGCCTCGCTCTCGGTCATCGCGCGTGCGCTCACCTGCCGGTCCCGTCGCGAAGCGCGGCGGCGATGTCCTCGAGGCGCAGACCCTGGGGCGCCAGGGCGAGCTCGCGACGAGAGGCGAGCGCCCGGAGCACGAGCTTGCGCACCCGGCGCGCGTCGATGGCGGCGGCCACGCAGTCGGCCGCGAGGTCCGCGAGCGCGGCCTCGTCGAGGCGATCCGTCGGCACCACCTCCCGAAGGGTGTCGCGGAGGATGAGCTGGACGGCGTCGACACCGGGAAGGCCGATCTCCTCGATGACGTCGGCGCGCGACAGGAACGCGCTGTCCACCCCGTCCGCATGGTTCGTGGTCGCCACGAAGGTGATGTTCGGGCAGGTCCGACCGACGTGATCGATGCCCGCGAGGACCGCATCGGTCGCGCGGTGGACGTCGACGGGGTTCGTGTCGAGCGAGGCCCCGGCGCGACTGACGGCGAGCGACTCGACCTCGTCGAGCATCACGATCGTGGGACGCCCTCGCCGCGCGAGATCGGGAAGCGTTCGCTCGAAGAGGCGCGCCACGCCGCGCTGGGATTCGCCCAGCAGCTGGCTCGGGAAGGTGTGCGGGTCCACCTCGACGAAGAGGAGCGGTCCCGCGTCGAGCTCCCGCGCGGCCCGATCGGCGAGACCGCCGGCGAGCGTCGTCTTTCCGGTTCCGGGCGGCCCCGAGATCACCACGAGACCGTGGATCGGCAGGCCGACCTGGCCGACGCGGCCCCGATGGCGCAGCGAGAAGAGGACGTAGTTGAGGAGCCGGTCCTTGACGCCGGCCGGGACGATGATCCGCTCCCAGCGCGCGAGCCATTCCGTGTCGGGGAGCTCGTGCATCGAGGCGATGCCCTCTAGGCCGGGCGGCACCTGCAGGGCGGGCATGTTCAGGCTTCGGGTCGTCCTTCCAGGTGGTCGGGCCAGACCAGTCCGGTGAGATCCGGAGCATCCAGGACCGGCGGCTCCTCCATCAAGTTCAGCGGGTCGAGCAGGATGCGGATCATGTCGTACAGCGCGTCGAAGTTGTGGACCCGGATCAGGCGGGCCGTCTTCTCGCGATCGTCGTTGAAGTGCTGGTGCCATTCCCAATGATCGACGGCGATGAGGTCGCCGGCCTCCCACGTGTGGTCGACGCCGTCGACCTCGCTGTGGCCGCGGCCCGACACGACGTACAGCCAGGCCTCGCCGCCGTGGCGATGGCGCGACTGGTAGAGGCCGGGCGCGAGCTCGTGCATCACCGCGCTCAGGCCGGCGGTGTGATAGCCGATCGACTTGTCCACGAGGAACAGGCTCCGCGCGCCACGCTTCGTCACCATCCCGCGGACCTCGTCGAACCGGGTGATGAGACGGGCCGTCTCCGTGCCCGCCCACTGCTGGGCGAGGCGCTGCGTCCTGCGGGCGTAGGGGTCGTCGCCCGGGATCGCCTCTATCTGCCGGGGCCGCGGCGGGAGCTGGCCGACCGGCCGGTCCCCGCCGTCCTCGAGGAGCGCTACGCCGAACTGCTCGAGCATGGGATGGACGCTCCAGGTGTGGAATACCGCCGGCCGGTCGCCGTCGTTGCCGTGCCGGTGCCAGGCCCAGCTTGGGAGATGGAGGGTGTCCCAGGGCCGCCAGTCGATCCGCTGCCCGTCGATCTCCGTCCACCCGCGGCCCGACTCGATGAACTCGACCGCGTCCCAGGAGTGCCGGTGGATGGTCGTCGTGGTGTGCGGCGCGATCTCGTGGAGCGTCGCGTCGAGGTTCTTCGTCGGCCGATCGCCGTGCCATCCGGTGTAGACGCCGCTCCGCATCCGGCGGCTTGGCACGTCATGCATCACGACGTCGCTCCGCTTGATCACCGTCTTGTGGTAGCCCCGCCATTCGTCCAGCAGCGACTCGCGCCGCTTCTTCTGGATCTCGTAGTGCGTGACCTGGGTGGTGGTCGTCGTCTTCACCGTGCGCTCCTCTCCGGCTGCGCCTGGAGACGCGCCGATCGCGCCGTTCCCGACACGCGCGGCAGGATGTCGCGAGCGAGCGTCTCCATCTGCTCCAGCAGGTCCGGGAAACGCATCCGGAAGTCGAAGATCAGGAGGTCGCAGCCGATCTCCTGGTACCGCTCGATGCCCCGGACGATGTCGTCAGGCGTGCCGGCCAGGATCGACCCGTCGAGCTCCTCGATCCTGGTGAACTCTCCGGATTCCGGCTTCAGCCAGAACTTCTGCGCGTTCGCGTTCTTGATCAGGCCCGGTACGTTCAGGCGCTCCACCGCCGCACTTCTGGTGATGTCGATGCTGGTCACCGGGACCGCGCCGGTCATGATCATCGGCTTGCCCTGCTTCTCGCACATGCCGCGGATCTTCGCGACGCGTGTCGCGTACGTCGGGAAGGTGATCCGGCCGGGAAGCCAGCCCTGGCAGAAGTCGACCGCGAGGCGCGCCGACGCGGGTGTCGCGCCGCCCCACCAGACCGGTACGGGGAAGAGCGGCCGCGGCTTCAGGTCGACGTCCGCGAAGTCGTAGCGCTCGCTGTGCCACTCGAGCGTCTCGCCCGCCCAGAGCCGGCGGGCGATGAGCACCTGCTCCTTCATCATCGCCACCCGGTCGACCGTGCCCTGGCCGATCACGTCGAACTCGTGCTGAAAGTTCCCCGAGCCGATCCCGAGGTCGAACTTCCGGCGGGTCGCCCAGGACAGCGACGCGACGCTGTACGCCATGAGGATGGGGTGACGGAAGGGAATGATCGTCGCCGCCCCGAGGCTGACGCGCTCGGTGACCGAGGCGACGAAGGTGAGGGTCACGAATGGTTCGATGAAGGTCCGATCCGTCCCCTCCATTCCGTGCGGGTGGAAGACGAGGTGATCGCGCACCCAGAGCGAATCGAAGCCGAGCCGCTCGGCCAGGCGCGCGCTCTCGACGAGGAGGTCCTGGTCCGCCTCGATCCCGAAGTGCGGCAGGAGCAGTCCGAAACGCGTCGCCATCGGTGGGTCTCCTCTCATCTCCGGAGACGAGGATGCCCCCGCGATCGACACCGCGGGGGCATCTCGTGTCGCCTCATCCGATCAGTTCAGCGGGATGTTGTTCTTCTCGTAGAAGCCGATCTCCTTGAGCCTGTTCAGGAAGCTGTGATCGAAGGCCTTGGTCACGTCGACGTTCGCGATCGCCGGATTCACGGCCGCGAGAACTTCCTTGGGCGCCTTGAACGCCTCTTCCGTGAACATCATCGAACGATCCCCGTGCTGCAGGAAGCCGTCGATCGCGGTGGTCGCCTTGTCGAGCGGGATCTGCGCGAACTCCGAGAACTTCTGTGCCGCCGTCCTCGGGTCCGCGAAGATGGAGTTCTGAGCCTCGACGACCGAGGCGACCGCGACCAGAACGGTGTTCGGGTACTTCTGGATGAAGTCGGTGCGCGCCTGGAGGCCGCTCCGACCCCACTGGAGCTTCGCCTTCTTCAGATCGACGAGCAGGTTCAGGCCGGCCTGCCGCATCGCCACCTCCTGGCCCATATCCACCACGCCGCAGCCGACCGATCCGCCCTTGAGCGCCGCGATCCGAGCCGACTCGCCGCCGATCTGCGTGATGGTCGCGTCCTTGGGTGTGAGCCCGAGCCCCTGCAGGCCGAGCAGCGCCGCGCCGTGAGAGGTACCGCCGAACGTGCTGATGGCCACGGTCTTGCCCTTCACGTCCGCGGCCGTCTTGATGCTCGCGGTGCACCAGAGACCGTCGGTAAGGTTCACGCTGTTCATCGACAAGACCTTCATCGGCGTGTCGGTGATGACCGTGTTGATCGTGGACGACGAGCCGCCGGCCATCATGTCGAGCTGGCCGGCCATGAGAGCCTGCAGCGCTTTGCCGTCACCCTCGAAGCCGATGATCTCGACCGTGGCGAAGCCGTACTTCTGGTAGATGCCGAGCATGTCCGCGAGCTTCTGCGCGAACTGGACCGGCTCGCTCGGAGTGCTGAGCCCTATCCGGAGCCTCGTGAGCTCCGGCTTCGGAAGCTCCCCGCGAGCCGGAGACGCCGCCGCCGGCGGGGCGGCGCTCGGCGCGGCGCCGCCGCCGCATGCCGCGATGACCACGCTTGACGCCAGGACCGTCGCGAGCCATGTCGTGCGCGAGATCGATCTCATCGCTCCCTCACCTCTTGTCCCCCGGCATTCGGTGCGTCGATCGGAGTTGCGCGCGACTGTACTCCGAAGCATGCAATGCCGCTAGAATGCCGCGCCAATCGAAGGCGCCGGCGGCACGACCCTGGTCAACGGCCATCCGATCGCGTACGCGCTCGGAGGCGAGGGGCCGCCCCTGGTGCTGGTCGCGGGGACGGGGTACCCGGGCGCGACGTGGCACCCCGATCTCGTGCGGCGGCTCGCGGCGCGGCATGCGGTCCTGACGTTCGACCACCGCGGCACGGGGTCGACGCCGCCCTCGCCCGAGCCCTACTCCACCCGGCTGTTCGCGCGGGACGCGGTCGGGCTGATGGACGCCCTCGCGCTGCCGGCCGCCCACGTCGTCGGGCACTCGATGGGCGGCCGGGTCGCCCAGTGGATGGGGCTGGACCGGCCCGAGCGGATCCGGACGCTCGTCCTCGCCGCCAGCGGACCCGGACAGTTCCGCGACGATCGTCCGGTGACCCGCGGCGTCCCGGTGAGCGCCGCGAAGGATCTGATCGAGCTCGGCTACGAGGCCTACATGCGCAGGCACATCGCCGCGACGTTCTTCACGCCGGAGTTCGCGGCGGCGGATCCCGACCGCGTGGAGTGGCTCGTCAGCGCGTTCTGGAGCAATCGGCCGGACCTCGAGAATTACCTGCGCCACGTCGTGGCGCGGCAGGAGCACCAGACGGCGGATCGGCTCGGAGAGCTCGCGATGCCGACGCTGGTGCTGGTCGGGGATCGCGACACGCACGTCGGCGGGACCGGCGTTCACGTCGAGCAGTCGGCGTTCCTCGTGGAGAAGCTCCCGAATGCGGAGCTACGGGTCGTCGAGGGCGCCGCGCACGGGTACTTCTGGCAGCTCCCGGAGCGGTCGGCGGAGATCCTCCTGGAGTGGACCACCGCGCACTAGGCGCTCGAAGCGGACCGGGTAGTGCAGCCAGCGAGTGAACCGGTCCGTTCGTAGATCGCGCTCCGGCTGGCGATCGCCGTCCGGCCGCACGCCGCGCCGCGCGACGGCCTGAAGCTCGAGCGCGACGAGGCCGAAGACGTGATCGTCGGCGACCTCGAAGCTCGCGGGGATCGGGAAGCCGCCGCCGACCGAGCGGCCCGGGCATTGATGGGGACCGGCTCCGAAGGACAGGCCCCACCGGGGAACGTTGGGATCGACGGTGCGGTCCGGGTCAAACCCCTCGGGGTCCGCGCCGAATAGCCGCGGGTCCCGATTCGCCCGCACGACATCCAGGACGACGAGCGAGTCCTTCGGGATCGAACGGCCGGCGATCTCCGTCCTGGCCTCGGCCCGGCGCTTCATTTTCGGCGTGGTCGGACGGAGCCGCAGAGTCTCCTGCACGACGCGCTGCGCGAACAGCGTGTCGGCGGCGACCCGGTCGACGATCGCGGCGTGGTTCGGTCCGGTCGCGAAGATGAGATCCAACGCGTTCACCAGGGTCTGCGCGCTGGTGTGGGTGCCGCCCTGCAGATACGTCGCGACCTCGCGGACGACCGGGCCGTCGTCGGCGAGCTCGAGGGCCAGGTCCTCCCGGTGCAGGAGGAGGACGGTCAGGATGTCGTGCGGAAGCTCATCCGCGGCGAGCTCGCCACCGCGGACGCGCTCGATCAGCGCCGCGCGCTTGCTCCACGCCGGCCGGACGAAGTCGCGCTCGAACTCGGCGTACGTCGCCCGGACGAGCTTCCGGACCGCATCCGGATCCTTCGCGTCGAGGATCGCGCTCCCCTGCGAGAATACGTCGACGTGGCGGACCAGGGTCCGCAGATCCTCGAGCGACGAAGGGTCGTACTCGATCCCCGCGCGCCTGGCGGCGAGCACGACACTGAGAAGCTCGCCGATCGGGAAGAGGTCGACGCGGTCGCGGTCGATGAGGTTGTCGAGGAGCGCGTTCATCACCCTCGGAAACAGCTCGCGCTCGTAGAGGCGGAGGACGTCCGCGCGGAACTGCGTGTTCTCGATGCGGCGTCGCGCGCGGTGCATGGCACCGTGGGCGATGCTCACGATTCCGCTCCTGATGTTGCCGTCCTCGTAGGAGCGCTTGTCGAAGGTCCGCGAGAGATTCGCGTCGAAGAGCGCGGCTTTGATGTCGTCGTATCGATCGAAGACGATCGTCGCGCTGTACGAGGTGAGAAGCCCGCCCTCGCTCATCCGTCGCCGGCTCCCCCGACGCGGATCGCCCGCGTCGGGCATCCCAGAGCCGCCTCGGCCAGGAGCGCGGGGTCGACGGAAGGCGCGCCGGGCAGTGGCACCGACACGCCGCGCGTCTCGTCGAGCCGGAAGGCGGCGGGCGCGACCCGGACGCATTCGCCGGACCCCATGCAGAGGTCGGGATCGATCGTGACGCTCGTCGCCGACCCGCGACCGGCGCGCTCCACGAGCCGGGATTCTAGGTAGGCGCGCTATCGCTCAGACCGATGCCGCGGCGGCGGAGACGGGGCCCGCGGTCAGGTCGAGCCTCCGCCACGCCGAGCGCATGGCGAGGAGGCCGATCGGCGCGAGGATCATCGCCGCGAGGCACGCGGCCGGGACACCGAACGCCGCCGCGAGCGACCCCGCGGCGAACGCGGCGAACGGGCGATTTCCAAGGTGCGCGATCTGATGGATGGACATGAGGCGCCCGCGGACCGCGTCCGGCACCTCCGCCTGCAGCGTGGCGGTCATGACGGGGAAGGCCAGGGAGAACCCGGCGCCGACCAGCGCGACGCCGACCCCCGCGATGATTGGGGCCGTGGCCAGGCTCACCAGGAGGAGGCCGCCGGCCTGGCACACGAATCCGAGCGCCGCGAGGGGACGGCCCAGCTCTCGCCGGCGGAGCGGAATGAACGCGAGGAGACCCAGGATGTACCCGAGGCTCTGCGCGGCGACGATGAGGCCGGTGTCGCTGCTCGGAGCACCCAGGCGCTGGGTGACCAGCACCGGCGCGGTCGTGCGGATGACCTCGAGGACCGCGCTGTTCGCGACGATCCCAAGGAGCAGCCAGGCGATCCACGGCTGCGAACGGATGTAGCCGGCCACACCCTGCGGCGTGGCCGATGCCGCGCGCTCGTCCTGCCGCGGTGCGGCTCCGCCGAGGCCACGCCGGAAGAGGTAGGTCATGGCGATGATCGGCGCGATGAACGTCAGTGCGTTGATCGTGAACGCCCACGCGAACCCGGCCGTGGCCAGCAGGACCGTCGCGAGGACGGGCCCCGCGAGCTGGGCGGTCATGAACTGAAGCGTGTTGAGCCCGACGGCCTCCGCAAGCTGCGCGCGGGAGACGAGATTGGGCAGCATCGCGGTGAAGCACGGCTTCGCGATCGCGGCCGAGGTCTGTAACGCGAACGCGATCGCGACGAGGTGGACCTCCGTCGTCACACCGCCGAACGTCATCAGCGCGAGGACGACGCCGAGGGTCGCGGAGATCGCGTGCGTCACGACGATGACCGCCCGCCGATCGAAGCGATCGGAAAGGACCCCGCCGATGACCGAGAAGAGAAGGACCGGCAGGAACGTCGCGAAGTTGAGGACCCCGACCGCGAACGCCGAGCCGGTCCGGTCGTAGACGAAGACGGATCCGGAGACGGCCTGGAGCCAGGTCCCCACGTTCGATACGAACCCGCCCGTCCAGTAGACGGCGAACGGTCCCTGGCCGAACGGACCGAGGCGCCGGCGCGCGGCCGCGAACGCCGGACCGATGCTCACCGTGTCAATCTATCGACGTGGCCTCCGACGTGTCTCCCGCGCTCGATACCGTGCTGCTTGATGGCCTGATCCGTCGCTCGCCGAGCGATGAACGGGCTCTCGAAGCGATCGGCGTCCGCGACGGCCGCGTCGCCGCCCGCGGATCGACGTCCGAGCTGAGGCGGCTCGCGGCGCCATCGACACGCGTCGTGGACCTGCGCGGACGCGCCGTCCTGCCCGCGTTCATCGACAGCCACACCCACTTCCATCGCGGCGCGGTCCTCCGCCACCTCCACCTGGACTTCGAGACGTTGCGGCCGCGCTCGGTCGAGGACGTCGTCGGTCAGGTCCGCCGTCGAGCCGCGGCGCTGGCCACCGGTACCTGGATCCAGGGGGACTCGCTCTCACTCGGACAGCTCGCGGAGCGCCGCCTGCCGAACCGCCGCGAGCTTGACGCGGCCGCGCCAGACCACCCGGTGGTGCTCCGCGGGATCGGCAAGCACGTCGTCGCCGCGAACTCAGCCGCGCTGGCGGCGGCCGGGATCACGCGCGACACGGCCGACCCGGCCGGCGGACGCATCGAGCGAGACGCGGACGGGATCCCGACGGGCATCCTTCACGAGCGGGCCAAGCTCCGGCTCGACCAGTCGGCCGCGGACACGGTGGTCCCCGCCGCGAGCCGGAACGAGCGGATGCTCGCCCTGAAAGAGGGTGTGAAGGAGCTGCACCGGCTCGGCATCACGACGATCCACGAAATGGTTCGCCTGCCCGAGGAGGCGGGCGACCTCGCCGCATTACACGCGCAGGGCGAGCTCGACGTCCGTGTCCGGCTGTTTTACCGGATCAACGAGACGGTCTTCTCACTCGACTGGCTCGAGAAGCTCGGCATCCGGCGCGGGCTCGGCGACGACCGCTTCCGGATCCTCGGCGTGAAGATCAGCGTCGACGGCTGGTGCATCTTCCGCAACGCCGCCGTCTACGAGGGCTACCTCGACGCGCCGGACGAAGGCGGCATCCTCCGGATCGAGCCGGCCGAGCTGTGCGCGCTCGTGCGTTCGGCGAACGCACGAGGACTCGCCATTGCCGTCCACGCGGTCGGCGCGAAGGCGGTCGACCTCGCGCTCGACGCGTTCGAGGCGGCGGGGCCGGCGATCGCGGGGCCGCACCGGATGGAGCACGCGCATCTGGACGTCGACCGCGGGCGGCTCGAGCGCATACGCGCGCTTGGGCTCGTCCTATCCGCGCAGCCTGGATTCCTCCGCGCATATCGCGCCGACTGGGACGCGGCCCTTCCGCGGGCGCGGATCGATCGGATCATGCCGCTCGCCGTCGCTCACTCGCTCGGCATTCCGCTCATCTTGAACAGCGATTTCCCCGCCGGCCCGCTCGGACCGGTCGCCGCCATCCACGCCGCGGAGACGCGAGACGCCGGCGAGGGGCGCTTCATCGGTCGAGACCAGGCGATCTCGCGCGAGGTCGCGTGGTCGGGCTTCACTACCGAGCCCGCGCGCCGCTCCGGCGACTACGGGCTGGGGGCGCTCGAGGTCGGCCGCCGGGCGGACCTCGTCGTGTTCGACGAGGATCCGCTGGACGCGCGGACCGATCTGTCACGCCTCGCGATCGTCGCAACGATGGTGGACGGGCGTTTCGTTCACGGGGAAGAAGAAGTGGCGGTGTAACGCCGAAGAGGAGAGGGCAGAGCCATGGGACTCCCGAACAAGACGGTCATCGTCACCGGAGCGGCACACGGGATCGGCCGCGCGTACGGCGAGAAGCTCGCGTCCGAGGGAGCGAAGGTCGCGCTGCTCGACATCGATGGGACCCGGAACGAGGAGGTCGCGGAGGGCATTCGCAAGGCCGGCGGCAACGCGATCGCGATACATACCGATGTGCGCGACTACTCCGCGTTCGCGGGGGCCGTCTCCGAGGTGGCGAGGACGTTCGGCGGTGTGAACGGCCTGGTGAACAACGCAGGGATGCTCAACGTGGTGCCGATCACGAGGTGCAAATTCGAGGACATCCCCGACGCCGAGTGGGACGAGTCGTTCCGGCTCAACACGAAGAGCGCCTGGTACGGCTGCAAGGCGGTCCTCCCCCATTTACGCGCGGCCGGTGGGGGCAGCATCGTCAACATCGCCTCGAGCACGATCTTCCGCGCCGCCGCGACGCGCGCCCACTACGTCGCCGCGAAGAGCGCGCTCATCGGGTTCACGCGCACCCTGGCGCGGGAGCTCGGCCCGGACTGGATCCGCGTGAATGTGGTCTGCCCCGGCAGCACGCTCTCCGAAGAGGACCCGAGCGCGGAGACCGTCGCGATGCGCGAGGCCGTCGCCAAGATCCGCTGCCTCCAGCGCGTCGAGCGCCCGAACGACCTGGTCGGCACGATCGCGTTCCTCATGTCCGACGACAGCGCTTTCATCACCGGCCAGACGCTCCTGGTGGACGGCGGCAGCGCGTTCAACTGAGCCCGCGGCCGCTAGCGGTGGATGTCCGGCCGCCAGGCCTCGAAGCGACGCTCCGCGAGACGGACGAGCTCGCCGGCGGCGATCCCGAAGATGCCGAAGAGCACGATGCCGAGCATGACGCGTGAGGTGTCGAGCAGCGTGCCGTAGAAGCTGATGTAGAAGCCGAGACCCTCGTTCGCTGCGAGGAACTCGGCGCTGACCACGCCGACGAGCGCCCGCCCGGCGCTGATGCGTATGCCGCTGAGGATGAACGGGAAGGTGCTCGGCAGCACCACCGAGCGGAAGGCGAGCCACTGCGACCCTCCGAAGCTCCGGGTGATCTCGAGGTGGCGCCGCGCGACCGAATGGACGCCGGCGACGGCGCTCACGACGACGGAGAAGAACGCCGAAAGAAAGACGACGATCGCCTTGGACTCGAGGCCGATGCCCGCGACCAGGATGATGAGGGGGATGAGGGCGACGTTGGGGGTCGCGTAGATCCCGGCGAGCAGCGCGCTCGTCAGGTAGTCGAGCCTGCGGAACCAGCCGATCGCCAGGCCGAGCGGGATGCCGACTGCAATCGCGACGAAGAATCCGGCCGCGAACTCGTTGAGGCTGGTCGTGATGTGCGGCCAGATGACGCCCGAGCCGAAGTCCGCTATGGCCGCGTTCAGGATCCGCGAGGGCGAGCTGAGCAGCGACCGGCGGACCAGGCCGAAGCTGCTCGCGGCCTCCCACCCGACGGTGAGGCCGACGAAGCCGATGATGGCGAAGAGCAGCCGCTCGTTCGGGAGCGCGAGCGCAAGCGCCTGGAAGGTGGGGCGGCCGGGCCGGGCGAGGCGCGCGGACGTCGTGCTCATGGAGCCTCGGCCTGCGGCGCCTGCTGATGCTGGCTGGCGATCAGCTGCCAGATCTGCTCCGTGTACTTCTGGAACTCGGACGTCCGCTTCACCGCGAGGGCACGCGGGCGGCCGAGCCCGATCGGGATGTCGGCGAGTACCCGACCAGGCCGCGCGGCCATCACGACGACGCGGTCGGCGAGATAGACGGCCTCGTCGATCTGGTGGGTCACGAACACGACCGTCTTCCTGGCGGCGTGCCAGATGCGCAGCAGCTCGGCCTGCATGACCTCGCGTGTCTGGGCGTCGAGCGACGCGAACGGCTCATCCATGAGCAGGACCGCCGCGTCGACCGCGAGAGCGCGCGCGAGGTTCGCTCGCTGCTGCATCCCGCCGGAGAGCTGGTAGGGGTACTTGTCCGCGAATCCGTCGAGCCCGACCAGGCCGATGAACGGCAGCGCGCGCTTGCGGGCCTCCCGCCGCGACACGCCCGAGCAGACGAGGCCGTAGGCGATGTTGTCGATGACCGAATACCACGGAAAGAGCGCTGAGTCCTGGAACACCATCGCGTTCTCGCGGCCCTTCTGGACCTTCCGCAAGCGGATCTCGCCAGCGGTCGCCCGAAGAAGACCGTTCACGATCTTGAGGAACGTCGACTTTCCGCAGCCGCTCGGCCCGACGAGACTGACGAACTCGCCGTCGGAGACGTCGAGGTCGATGCTCTCGATCGCGAGCAGGGCTTTCTGGCTCGTCCGGTCGCGGTACTCCATCTGCACGCCGCGGGCGCTGAGCGCGAGATCGGTCTGGCTCATGCCGCCTCGTCCAGATCGAGACTGGGTCGCCAACGCTCGAGGTACCGCTCGACGCTTCCGACGGCTTCGGTCGCGACGATGCCGCCAAGGGTGAAGATCAGGACGCCGAACAGCATCCGGTCGCTCTGCAGCGCCGCCTCCGCCTTCAGGATGAGCACGCCGAGACCCTGGGTCTGGGCGTAAAACTCGGCGATGATCACGCCGGCGAGCACGCGGCCCACCGCCAGCCGGATGCCGGTCACGATGAAGGGGATCGTCGCCGGGATGACGACCGACACGAACACCCGGCGCTGCGACGCGCCAAAGCTGTGCGCGACATCGAGGAGCTGGCGATCGACGGTTCGTACGCCCTCGACGGTCGGCAGGATGATCGAGAAGAACCCGCCGAGGAAAACGATGATCGCCTTCATGTCCATCCCGAGGCCCACCCAGAGCACGACGAGCGGTATCAGCGCTATCCGGGGAAGAGCGTTGAAGAAGTTGAGCCACGGGTCGAACGTGTACGACACGCGGCGGTACCAGCCAATGACGATTCCGAGCGGGACCGCGAGGCCGATCGCCAGCGCGGAGCCGGCGGTAAGCTCGATCACGCTCACACGCACGTCGTTCCAGAACCGCGGTAGCTGGACCTCGTTCACGCCCGCGGCGAGGACGGCGAGCGGTGAGCTGAAAAAGAAGACGTCGATGACGCCCGCGTCGGAGCCGGCCTGCCAGAGGGCGATGAACGTGCCAACGCCGACCGTGCCGAGGATCGTGCGCTCGTTGCGACGGTACCAGCGAGCGGGTGGGGACCTTCGCCGGCGCACCCGCGGGTGGATCGTGCGGAACGTCCCCGCGGCCTCGCTCACCTCACCTGACCTCTCCCTCGGCGAATGGGGGTGCGGCTGAGCCTATCAGCCTCATCGTTTCTCATCTGGCATGCTGCCGATGGTGCGGACAACCCCGCTCTGGTTCTACAGCGAGGGCTCGCGGCTTCGCGGCTTTCTTCGTCGACCGAACGCTTCGACCGATCGGCTGCCGTTCGTCGTCCAGGGTCCTGGCTGGCTCGGCCTCGCGGACGCGAAGCTCTACGAGCCGTATCACGAGGCCTTCACGGGCGCCGGCTTTGCCGTCCTCATCTTCGACTACCGCGGCTTCGGCGACAGCGAGGGGCCGAGGGATGTGATCTCCCCCGCATGGCAGGTCGAGGACTGGCGCAACGCGATCGCCTACATGCAGGGTCGCGGCGACGTCGACCCGGATCGGGCGGCGGTCTTCGGGAGCGGCGGGACGGGTGGCGGGAACGCGGTGATGGTGGCCGCGGCCGAGCCTCACGTCAGGGCGACGATCAGCCAGGTGCCGGTCGCGGATGGCCGCGATTGGCTTCGTCGCATGCGCTCCGAAGACGAGTGGAGCGCGTTTCTCGCCGGCGTCGACGCCGATCGGCGCCGCCGGGCGACCACGGGCAAAGGCGCCCTCGTCCATCCGCGGAGCGGGATCATGGTCGAGACCGCCGAGCGCAGGACAACGACCCTGAAGGCTGACGTCGACGCCCGCTTTCCGACCACCGTGCCGCTCAGCTGCGCGGACGCGATCCTCGAGTACCGGCCTGCCGATGCCGCGGGTCGTGTTCGCGGGCTCATGGTGATCGGCGTCGAGAACGACGAGGTCACTCCGACCGATCACGCAGAGCGTCTCTACCACGCCGCGGCGGCACCGAAGAAGCTCGTCCTCCAGCACGGGACGACGCACTACGCCGCGTACCGCCAGTACGCCTCAGAGGTCATCCCGCTGATGGTCGACTGGCTGCGCGGCCTGGTCCTGTCAGAGGGAGGGACCGGCGCTCCTGATCATGTCGCCAGCCACGAGACCGTGCACGTCGGCGCGGCGACGACCGGCGCTCGAGCACAGTGACTCACGACATCGTGATCCGCGGCGCGAAAGCGGTGCTCGAGGACGGCGTCCGTGACGTGGACATCTCCGTAGAGGCCGGTCGGATCAACGCGATCTCGGGAGCCGGGACGGCGGCGAAAGGCAAGCGCGAGATCAAAGCCCACGGCCTCGTCGCGCTTCCGGGGCTCATCGACATGCACTCCCACCATCGCGAGCCAGGGTTCAGCCACAAGGAAGACCTCGCCGCCATCGGCCGCCAATGCGCGGCCGGCGGCGTGACGGTGTCGGTAGCGATGCCGAACGTGAGCCCGCCGCCGACGACCGCCGCGCGGCTCGACGAGATGCTCGCTCTTTACCGGTCGCGGGCGATGATCGACTACAACGTCAACGCGTCGGGTGTGGAGATCGACGAGATCCCGGAGCTCGCGAAGCGCGGCATCCTGGCGTTCAAGATCTTCATGGTCGTCGACACCGGTCGGTCGTATCCGCACATGCCGGGCATCGGCCTTCACGAGCATGGCGCGCTCTATCGCGCGATGCGGGCGATCCAGGCGACCGGTCTCCCGCTCATGGTGCACCCGCACGATCAGTCCTTGATGGATGCCATCGAGCGCGAGTACTGGGCCAGGGGAGAGCGCGATTTCCGCGCGTACGCGCGTGCGTACGCGCACGACGATGGCGTGATATGGGACACCGCGGTCGGCGTCCTGCTGAGGCTGCAGGAGGCGACGGGCGTCCGGCTGCACCTTCTCCACACCCAGACCGCGCGCGTCGTCGAGCTGCTTCGTTCGGCGAAAGCCGCCGGTCGCGCGGTCTCGTCCGAGGTGAATCCGTGGTGCTTCTGGCTCGGGAACGACTGGGCGAGCATCGAGCGGCTCGGTTCCTACGCCCTGTCGTACTACGTCGCGCCGCACCATGCCGACGCGGTGTATGCGGGCTTTCGCGACGGGACCGTGGACATCATGGCGACCGACCACGCGCCCCACCTGCGCGAGGAGAAAGAGCCCGGCTGGACGGACGGGTGGAAGGCGCACACGGGAACGCCGTCGACGCAGTTCTACCTTTCCCTTCTCCTGACCGACGTGGCCGCGGGAAAGCTCGGCTACGAGCGCCTCGCCGACGCGACCGCGACCCGGCCGGCGAAGCTGTTCGGCCTCTACCCGCGCAAGGGCGCGATCCGCGTCGGCGCGGATGCCGACGTCGTCCTCGTCGACCCCGCGAAGCGGCGGACGATCCAGGACGTCGACGTCCTGAGCAAGTGCGGATGGACCCCGTACGCGGGCCGTGAGGTGCGGGGCGTGCCGCTCTACACGTTCTTGCGCGGCGAGCCGATCTACGACGAAGGGACGCTCGCCGTCAGCGAGGGATTCGGCCGGCAGGCGGTGCGGGCGAGCTAGCGCGACCGCCGATGCGGCTCAGCGGACGGCCGTGGCGGTCTCCGGCGAGGCAGGCCCGATCGGGCGCAGCGGCAGTGGCGAGCGTTCGACCTGACGGATCAGCCTCTGGATCGCGAGCCCCCGGAGCGGGCCGAGTGCGTAGCCCCACAGCGGCGCGAGCCAGACCTCGCTCCCCAAGCTGACCGCGTCCGCGCCGGCCCAGAAGAACTCGCGGCAGTCGTCGAAGGTGCGGATCCCGGCGCTCGCGATGATCGGTAGGCGGATCCCGGCGTCGCGTAGCTCAGCGACCACGCGGAGGCCGATCGGCTTGATCGCTCGCCCCGACAGGCCGCCGTACCGGTTCCGGAGGAGCGCCTCCCCCGTCTCGGGATCGAGCCGCAGCGCCTTCACCGTATTCATCGCCGTCAGCGCCGACACGCCGTAGCGCTCCGCGAGCCGCGCGTGCGCGACGTAGTCGTAGTCGGGTGACAGCTTGAGGATGACGGGATGGCGGCTCCGCCGCACCGCCTGCGCGAGCACATCCTCGAGGATCGTCTCGAAGGGGAAGTTCACGTTGTGGCAGGAGACGTTGAACTCGACGGCGGCGATCTCGCCCGGGGCCGCATGCTCGTCCACGTAGTCGACGAGACGGCAGAACTCCTCGGCGGAAAAGCCGCCCAGCGAGATGATGCGATTCAGGTGCGCCGTGCGCGGGTAGTAGTCGCGGAAGTACGCCTCGATGCCGATGTTGCACCAGCCGAACGCGTTGATCCATCCGGAGTCGACGCGGCGCAGCGCCCCCGCGTACAGACGGAGCATCGCCGGGAATTCGGCGAGCCGCCAATCGTCGCGCAACGAGAAGTGACCTTCGCGCGGCTCGTAGGTGAGGGTTCGCGTCGTGACCGCACCGAACCGCTCGAGCGGTACCCATTGGGCGATGGGGCTCAGTCCGTAGAGGATGAGCTTGCTTTTCGCGGCGCCGTAGCCGAGCAGGCTCGCCGACGTGAGCACCCGGTTCCGGAGGCGAATGCCGTTCAGGTCGATCACGGCACCGATCCCGTCGGCGACGCGAGCGCGCGAGACACGTTGCGCCCGAACTCCGCCAGCATCTGGTCGGCCTGCCGCTTGATGATCGCCTGCCCGAACTGGCCGAGCTTGCCGAGGACCGAGGCATCGGTGTGCACCGCGATGTCCGTACCCCCGTCGGAGCGGGGCTCGAGGCGCATGGTCATCTTCGCGTTGACGGCGCCCCCCACGCGGCGGTCGGAGCCCTGCGCGTCCATACGTGCCCGCCAGGCCTCCCGGTCCCGCTCGGCGAGGGTCATCGTGCCCTCGAGGCGAGCGCTGATCGGGCCGATCTTCACGCGCAGGACGCCCGTGTAGCGGTCGTCCGACTGCGGGGTGACGCTCTCCACACCGGGCACGCACTTTCCGACCGCGGGCACATCCATGAGGAAGTCCCACACCCGTTCCGGTGGGGCGTCGACGGTGATGCGCTGCTCGATGATCACGCGCTAATACTCGTCGAACATCCGCTGGATGTCCGCCGGGTCGGTGGTGCGCGCGAGCGCGAGGGAGAGAAGCGCACGGGCCTTCCAGGGCACGAGGTTGTCCGCGGCGACGAACCCGCGGCGGATGAGCGCGGGCGCGCGCACCACCCGCCCGGAGCCGACCCGGGTGCTCTGGCAGACGATCACCCCGGCTTCGTGCGCGCGGGTCAGGGCCTTGTCCTCGAGTGGGGTCGGGCGGCCGGCTCCGGTGCCCGCGCTCACGATCCCTTTGGCTCCGGCGGCGACCGCGGCGTCGATCAGCGCGCCGTCGGCGCCCACGTACGAGACCACGACGTCGACCCGCGGGAGCGTCTCGAGACCGCGGACATCGAACTCGGTGTCGACCGTGTGGCGCCGTGCCGTGCGGTGATAGAAGACGACGCGGCCGTCCGCGTCGGCGTAGCCCAGCGGACCGAGGTCGCCGCCCTCGAACGTCTGCACTCGGTAGGTCGCGGTCTTCTTGATGTCGCGCCCGCCGTGGATCGTGTCGTTGAGCACGGCGAGGACGCCCCGCCCGCGTGAATTCGGGTCGGCGGCCACGCGGACCGCGTTGAGCAGGTTGAGCGGCCCGTCCGCGGAGAGGCCGGACGACGGGCGCATCGCGCCGACCAGCACGACGGGGCGGTCGGTCTTCAGCACCAGGTTGAGGAAATACGCCGTCTCCTCGAGCGTGTTCGTCCCGTGCGTGATGACCAGGCCGTCGGCGCGATCGCCGTCGAAGGTCTCGTGGATAAGCCGCACGAGGTCGAGCCAGTCCTTCACCGTGAGGCCGTGGCTCGGCAGACGGCGAAAGGGGACCTCGGTGACGTCCGCGATCTTCGCGACCTCGGGGATCTGGGCGAGCAGCTCGCCCGGTCCGAGGCGCCTGTCGGCCTCGATGTACCACGCCAGGTCGAGACGGTCGACGCCGACCGAGTCGATCGTTCCGCCGGTGACGATGAGCGCCACGCGGCGCGGGTCGTCGGTCATGCGCCTTCCGTCCTCGCCGCCTAGAATGCGCGCGGAATGCTACCGCATACAACGGCGCCAGCGCGCTGATTCCGTGCTCGTGGAGGGGAAGATCCTGGCGCTCGCGTGCGCCGTTTGCTTCGGGCTCAACCCGGTGATGGTGCGCATCGGGTTCACGCACGCCGGGAGCGTCGACGCCGCGGTGATCATCGGGCTCGTCGTCGCGATCCCCGTCTACGTCGCCCTGCTGCCGTTCGCCGGAGGGCTTCACTGGAGCGAGGTGAGCGCCACGGCGCTCGTCGCCTTCGCGCTCGCCGGGCTGTTCGGCGCGGGGATCGGCCGACGATGGCTGTTCACCGCGATCTCGCGCATCGGCGCGGCGCCGGCGACCGCCATCAAGAACAGCGCGCCCCTGTTCACGACGGCGCTCGCGATCCCCATCCTTGGCGAGCGCGTCGGCGTGACGCAGTGGGCCGCGGTCCTCGCCATCATCGCCGGCATCACGCTCGTATCCTGGCGCGGCAGCGGCGGCGCCAAGCAGCTGCTGGACCTCGGCGTGATCGCCGCGCTCGGGTCGGCCCTCTCGTACGGTGTGAGGCCGCTCATCCTGAAATTCGGCCTGACCGAGGCGAACCTGCCGATGACCGCCGTGCTCGTCGGCGCCATCTCGGCGCTGGCCTACGCGGTCCTCATGTCGCGACCCTGGCGGACCAGGCGCCTGCCCGAAGGTCCGGGCGCGATGCGCGGCAGCCTGTCGATCGCGACGGAGCGCCCGATGGCGTTCTCGCTGTTCGTCGGCGCCGGCATCGCGCAGGCCCTGGGGTTCCTGGCGCTCACGTTGGGCTTGGCCACCGACGCGGTGAGCATCGTCTACCCGATCACGTCCACGGCACCGCTCTTCACGCTCGCGTTCGCCTGGCTGTTCCTCCGAGGGACCGAGGCCATGACCTGGCGTCTCGCGCTCGGCGTCGTCGCCGTCACCGGAGGCGTGATCGTGCTCTAGCGCTACGTTTCCTTTCGCGATACTCGTACGCGTTGACCGAGATATCGATCCACCGTGACGCGAAAGAAAGGGGAGGCAGATGGCACAGGATCTCCGCACGTACCTCGACACGCTGGTGAGCGCGCACCCCGAGCAGATGAAAGTCGTCGACGCGGAGGTCGACCCGGTGTTCGAGGCCGCCGCGATCGTCCACAAGATGCAGAACGATAGCCGCTATCCGGGCTTCCCCGCCGTGCTCTTCCGGAACATCAAGGGCTCGACCATGCCCTGCCTCCTCAACCTCCACGGAACGTACGAACGGCTCGCGCTTTCGATCGGCTCTGACGTTCACGGCATGGTGGCGGAGTACTCGAAACGCGAAGGCAAGACGTTCCCTCCGACGCGCGTGCCCGCCGAGAAGGCTCCGGTGCAGGAGGTTGTGCTCACCGGCGACGACATCGACCTCACGAAGTTCCCGCTCCTCGTCCACCAGGAGCTCGACGCGGGGAGATACGTCACCTCGGCCGCCACGATCTGCCGCGATCCGGAGAGCGGACGCCTCAACGCCGGCATCTTCCGCCACCAGCTGCAGGGGCCGAAGGAGCTCGGTTTCATGACGAACCCGGCCCACCACACATCGTACGTCTTGCGAGCGCTCCGCGAGATGAAGAAGCCGATGGAGGTCGCGCTCGTCCTGGGACACCACCCCGCGATGCTGATGGGCGCCGTCTCGAAGCTCGCCGGCATCGGTGGCGAGCTGGACGTGATGGGTGGTCTCCTCGGCGAACCCCTCGAGGTGGTCAAGGCCAAGACCGTTGACCTCGACGTACCCGCCCGAGCGGAGATCGTGATCGAGGGGATCGTCGACACGGATCCGGAGGCCCAGCGCAACGAGGGGCCCTTCGGCGAGTACCCGCGCTACTACACGCGCATCGGCCCGATGCCGTGGGTGAAGGTCACCGCGATCACGATGCGCCGCGACCCCATCTACGTGGACGTCTTCAACGCGCACGCCGAGCACAGCATGCTCGGCGGCCTACCGCGGATGGGCAGCATCCTTCGTCGCGTGAAGGAGGCGATGCCCACGGTCACGGCGATCAACCTGCCGCTCTCGGGTATGGCGCGCAGCCATCTCTACATCAGCATGAAGAAGCGTGTGGACGGCGAGCCCAAGATCGCCGCGTGCGCTGCCTTCGCGGTCGACCCGCTCCTCAAGCACATCTTCGTGGTCGACGACGACGTCGACGTGTTCAACGAGGTCGACGTCCTGTGGATGTTCGCCACCCGCTTCCAGGCCGACCGTGACCTGGCCATCCTGCCGAACTTCCTCGGTGGCCACCTCAACCCGATCACCTACGGGTTCCATCGCGAGGAGAAAGGGCCGATGGAGACGAAGATGATCTTCGACTGCACCAAGCCGGCGCCCCCCGCGACCTTCCCCCCGATCTGCCGCGTACCACCGGAGGTCGTGAAGCGCGTCGAGCCGGAGAAGGTCCTCAAGGACTACGTGCCCGGAACGCCGCTCTCGCGCGACGGCGCAAGGCCGAAGGCTAGGACACCGGTGACAACGGCCTAGCTTCCACCGCGCACGTCTTCGCCAACGTCACCGCTTCCCGAGAGCGAAGCGGCGGCGCCGATGGACGGCCGAAGCTCGGGCACTCGCGCGACGATCCCGCCCAGGCCCGCAAGCACGATCGCGGCCGCCGAGGCAACGGCTGCCGGGGCCCCGAGAACGGTCGCCGCGCCGCCGAGCAGCGGTCCGTTGATCACGCGGAGACCCTGCGTCGCGAAGGAGTACGTGCCCATCACGCGTCCACGCAAACGGTCGGGCGCGGAGAGCTGGAGCGTCGTATTCGTGAGCGCCTGCGTTATCACGGCCGCCGCGCCGATGACGAACATCAGCCCCAGCGAGAGCACGTAGCTGCGAGAGAACGAGAAGACCATGATCGCCGCCATCTCCACGAAGGCGGCGCCCACGATGAACGCCGCCGCTCTTCGTGGTTCCCGTCCCAGACCGAGGTAAACGACCGCGGCGATGGCGCCGAGACCGCTGGCCACGAGAAGGAACGCGTAACCAAGCTCTCCTGCGCCAAGCACAGCGACCGCGAAGACGGGGACGAGCGATGTGAAGGTATGGCCGAGGAAGACGACCGGGAGGGCCTCGACCGAGATGAGCGCCGCCAGCTGTGGCCGGCGTCGGAGGAAGTCGACACCTTCGCGCAGCGAGCGGAGGATCGGCTGCGGCGACCACTCGTGCAGTCGGGGAACACGCACGAGGCTGAGCACGATGAGCAGAGGAATGAAGGTGAGCGCGTTCACCACGAAGCCCCATCCGGCGCCGAAGGCGAGGTAGATGACGCCGGCGATCGCCGGGCCGATCACCTGCGAGAACTGGCGCGCCATCGAGTTGAGGCTCACCGCGGAGAGGAGCTTGTCGCGCCCCACGAGCGCGTGGATGAGCGTCTGCTGGGCCGGATTGCCGATCGCGCCGGCGAAGCCGTGCAGGAGGAGCATCCCGAAGAGCCACCACAACGTCACGAAGCCGGTGAGCGTCGCCACCGCCGTACCGGCCGCGGCCCCCATGAGGATGAGCTGGCTGACGATCTGCACCTTCCGGTTGTCGTAGCGGTCGGCGAGCGTCCCGCCGTAGAGCGAGAACACCGTGAATGGCACCCAGTGGGCGAACACCATCATCCCGAGCCAGAATGGCGCGCGCTCCGCGCCGATGAGGCTGATGATGAGAAGGTTCCGGATGACATTCTCCATCCCGTCGCCGGTGCCCGAGATCCAGCTGGCGACCCAGTACCAGCGGAAACCAGGGACCGAGAGCGCCGCGAAGCGGAGCTTTCCGATGACCGGGAGGACGACATCGTGATCAGCCTGCGGGCCTATCTCGCGCGGATCGATCATGCGCTCGAAGCCTAGGGCGTGATGAACAGCTGCGTGATCATCCGACCGTACACGCCGGCGCTGATGACGCCGATGCCGATGCGGGTGAACTCTGGGCGGAGGATGTTGTCGCGATGGCCCTCCGAGTCCATGAGCGCCTGGTGGGCTACCCCGACGGACTGCGCGTACGCGAGGTTCTCGCCCGCGCGCGAGTAGCCGATGCGGGCCGCCCTGATCCGATCGGCGAACGACCCAGCGACCGGCGATTCGTGGCTGAAGTACTTGAGCCGGAACATCTCCTGCGAGTGCTCGCGCGCGACCGCGACGAGACGCTCGTCCCACGCGAGCGCGGCCCGTCCTCGCTTGGTGCGTTCCTCGTTGACGAGGTCGAAGAGCTGGCGCTCCGCGATCGGGTCCGCGCTGAGCTCGAGTCCGTCCGGAAACTCGAGCCGCTCGGTCTGGTCCTCGCCGATCCTCGTGACGCCGATCACGGGCACGCCGAGCTTGCGCTGATATGCCGCGACCTGGTCGTTGACGATCCGGCCGGTTCGGCTGGTCTCGACGGCGGCTTTGATCTCGCTGCCCACCGGCAGCGCCGTGAGCGCGACGATCGCGATCACGACGATGAAGAGCGAGCGGATCGCGGCGGGGATCGTCCCGAGCAATCGCTCGGTGGTGCTCAGCGGGCCGCGGCGGATGAGCGCGACGACCGGCCGGATGGCGAGATGCCCGGCCATCGAGAAGAGCGACTCGACGGCGATGACGACCGCGACGAACCCGAGCGTCGACGCGAGCGGCCCCGGCAGTCGCACGAGCATCTCGATCGCGCTCCCGGCAGCGCCCTGGAAGACGAGTCCGGCAGCGACGGCGATGATCCAGGACGCGAGGCTGTACATCGTCGAGATGAAGCCGGCGCGGTAGCCGAACCAGGCAGCGAGGCCGACGAGCGCTATGACCGCGGCGTCGACGGGATTGAAGGCCAGGTCGGTCACGCGCCCTCGATGCTAGACGGCGAACGGGCGTCAGGCGATGCCGCGCACCTCGCCGGTCGCGAGCAAGTCGCGCAGGTAGCGGCCGGTGAAGGAGCGCCGGATCCGGGCGACGGCCTCCGGGGTCCCTTCCGCGATGACCTCGCCCCCGGCTTTCCCGCCCTCCGGGCCCAGATCGATGACATGGTCCGCTGTCTTGACGACGTCGAGGTTGTGCTCGATCACCACGACGGTGTTCCCGGTGTCGACGAGGCGGTGGAGCACCTCGAGGAGGCGCTCGACGTCGGCGAAGTGCAGTCCGGTCGTGGGCTCGTCGAGGATGTACAGGGTCCGCCCGGTCGCGCGCCGGGAGAGCTCGGTCGCGAGCTTGATGCGCTGCGCCTCGCCGCCGGACAGCGTCGTCGCGGGCTGACCGAGGTGGATGTACCCGAGGCCAACATCGTTCAGCGTTCGCAGCTTCGCCTCGGCGATCGGGACGTTCTTGAAGAACTCGAGCGCCTCCTCGACGGTCATGTCGAGAACGTCGGCGATGCTCTTGCCCTTGTAGTGGATCTCGAGCGCTTCGCGGTTGTAACGCTTGCCGCCGCAGACCTCGCACGCCACGTAGACGTCGGGCAGGAACTGCATCTCGATCTTGATGATCCCGTCGCCGGCACACGCTTCGCACCGGCCGCCCTTGACATTGAAGGAGAACCGTCCGGCGGTGTACCCACGGAGGCGCGCCTCGGGCACCGCCGCGAACAGCTCGCGGATCGGCGTGAAGAGCCCCGTGTACGTCGCGGGGTTCGACCGCGGGGTGCGGCCGATCGGCGACTGATCGATCTCGATGACCTTGTCGATGTTCTCCACGCCCTCGATGCGCTGGTGAGCGCCCGGGCGATCCTTCGCGCGCGAGATGATCTGCGCCAGCCGCCGGTAGAGGATCTCGTTCACCAGCGTGCTCTTCCCCGATCCGGAGACACCCGTGATCGCCACGAAAAGTCCGAGCGGGATACGGACGTCGATGTTCTTCAAGTTGTGCTCGCGCGCGCCGCGGACCACGATCGCGTCGGGCTTGGGCTTGCGGCGGCGCGTCGGGACCGGGATGCGCCGGCGGCCTGACAGGTACGCCCCGGTGATCGATCGCGGCTGCTTCATGATGTCCTCGATCCGCCCCTCGGCGACGATCTCGCCGCCGTGCTCGCCTGCGCCGGGACCGATGTCCACGATCCAGTCCGCGGTGCGGATGGTCTCTTCGTCGTGCTCGACGACGAGGATCGTGTTCCCGAGGTCGCGCATGCCCAGGAGCGTTCGGATGAGCCGGGCGTTGTCGCGCTGGTGCAGGCCGATCGAAGGCTCGTCCAGAATGTAGAGGACGCCCATGAGGCCCGACCCGATCTGCGTCGCGAGGCGGATGCGCTGCGCCTCACCGCCCGAGAGCGTTGTCGCGGAACGGTCGACGGTCAGGTCGTCGAGGCCGACGTCGACGAGGAACCCGAGGCGCGTACGGATCTCCTTCAGGACCTGACGCGCGATCTTCCGCTCGCGCACGCCGAGCCCGCCGCGGTCTTTGTCGAGCGACGCGACCCAGTCGAGCGCCTCGCTGACGGTGAGCGCGGTCACCTCGGCGATGTTCCGCCCCGCGACCGTCACGGCGAGCGCCTCCGGCTTCAGGCGCTTGCCTTTGCAGACCGGGCACGGGCGCTCGCTCATGTAGCGCTCGATGTCCGCGCGGATGTAGTCCGATGTCGTCTCGCGATACTGGCGGTCGAGCCACGGAAGGACGCCCTCCCACTCGTATTCGTATGAGCGACGTTGCCCGCTGCGGTTCTCGTACGTGAGGCGGAGCGGTTCTTCCGTGCCGCTGAGCACCGCCTCGATCGCTTTCTTCGGCAGCGACTTCACCGGCGTTTCGAGCGAGAACTTGAACTTGCGCGCCAGTCCTTCGAGGATGGCCACGCGGTACTGCGCCGTCCCGCTCGACTTCTGCCATGGCAGCACACCGCCGCTCCTGAGCGACAGGTCGGGATTGCCGAGAACGAGGTCCGGGTCGGGCTCGAGCTTCGTGCCGAGGCCGGTGCAGGCCGGGCAGGCGCCGTGCGGCGAGTTGAACGAGAACGTGCGCGGCTCGATCTCGCCGATGGAGAAGTCCCCCTCCGGGCAGGCGAGGCGCTCCGAGAAGAGACGCTCCAACCCCTTGCCCTCCGCGTCGGCGACGAGCACGAGTCCCTCGCCGAGACGGAGGGCGGTCTCGACCGAGTCCGTGAGCCGAGCCCGCTCGGCTTCGGCCTCGGCGCCCCGCCGCACCACCAGCCGGTCGACGACGACCTCGACGCTGTGCTTCTTCATTTTGTCGAGCGTGATGTCCTCAGAGAGGTCGCGGACCACGCCATCCACCCGCACGCGCGCGAAGCCGCCGCGGCGCGCGGTCGCGAAGAGCTGCTGATGCTCGCCCTTGCGGTCGCGGACGAGCGGCGCGAGCACGAGGATGCGGGAGCCCTCGGGTAGCGCGGCGATCTGGTCGACGATCTCCTGCACCGTCTGCGCGACGATCGGGATGCCGTGGGTCGGGCAATGCGGGACGCCCACCCGGGCGAAGAGCAGGCGAAGGTGGTCGTAGATCTCGGTGACCGTGCCGACGGTGGACCGCGGGTTTCGCGTCGACCCCTTTTGATCGATCGAGACGGCCGGTGAGAGCCCTTCGATGAAATCGACGTCCGGCTTCTCCATCTGGCCGAGGAACTGCCGGGCGTAGGCGGAGAGCGACTCAACGTAGCGGCGCTGCCCTTCCGCATAGATGGTGTCGAAGGCGAGCGATGACTTTCCCGAGCCCGAGAGGCCCGTGATGACGACGAGCTTGTCGCGCGGGATGCGCACGTCGATGTTCTTGAGGTTGTGCTCGCGCGCGCCCTTGACGTGGATGTGGTCGAGCGGCATCTACCGGCTGCCCTCGGGCGGTCGGGCCTCGGCGCCGGCGGATCGCGCGCTCGGGCTCGGTGCGATCGGCGCCCCGACCGGGGCGGGCTCGGGCGGCGGTCCGGGACGGAGGTAGTCGACCCGCCCGCCTCTCCCCATATCGATATCCCAGGTCACGATCCGAAGGTAGACGAGCCACAGAACGAGCGACACGATCCCCGCTGTGAGCGATTCGCTGATGCCCTGCCGGTAGAAGGTTGGCGGCCGCGAGACCAGCCAGCCCGAAAGCGCCTGGTAGACGCCCAATGGGACAAGCACCACCGTCGCGACCCCGAAGACCGCCGTCCCCATGAGGAGGTACGCGCGCTGGAGCGGGCCTTGATCCTCGCGCCCGAGGCGATTTCGGGCGAGCCAGTGCACGAGCCAGAACGGAATCGCGAACGCCACGAAGGTGACGCCCCGGACGAGATCCTCGGCGCGGCGGCGGTCGAGCTCCGCGGCCTGCTGGGCTCGCAGCTCCGCCACATCGGGCAGCTGCGGACACTCGATTCCGGGCGGGCAGACGCCCGCGGGCGGCCTGAACTCGGGAGCGCCCCCATACACAAACTCGTTGCCGAAGGCGGCGGCAAGGCCGGAGTTGAGCAACGCGGCGAGCCCAAACGCCAGGACGATGACCCCGGCGAATGAGGCGATGTAGAGATAGGCACGGAACAGGGTCTCGGATGAGAAGTCCACACCCTCACGGCCGCGCTGCACGAAGAGCACGACGAGAAAGAGGAGCAGCGCGGCACCCGCGAGCGGGATGAGCACGCCGGTCGCCATCAGACGCTCGCGGGGGGAGGCGTCGATCGAAGCGTGCGCAGCGCGAACCAGAGATATGCGAGCCAGAGCGGAAGCGCCCCGAGACCGCCGGAGAGCGCGTCACCCGCGCCGGGGCGGTATCCGTAGGGGCCCGAGGGGACGATCGCCAGTGAAAGCGCCTGATAGACGCCCATCGGCAGGAGGGCGATGGTCGCGATCCCGAAGATCGCTGTGCCGAGCATCAGGTAGGCACGGTAAAGACCACTGCGCTGCTCGTCGGAGCGTGCCAGGGCCCGCCGCGCCCACCAGTGCGCACCCCAGAAAACGGCGCCGAACACACCGAAGGTGACGCCGCGCACGAGATCCTCGCCCTGCCTCCGCAGGCGATCGTCTTTGAAGTCGGGTGGCAGGACTGGGACGGGCGCCGGTGTGCAGGCGGCCTGGTTCGGCGGACACGGGGCGACGACGGCCGGGAGTGGCTGGGGCGGTGCGCCGCCGTACATCACGTCGAGGCCGAAACCGGCGGCGAGGACGTACGCAAGGATGCCGGCCAGACCAACCGAGAACACCACCACTCCGGCGAGCGATCCGAGATACAGGTAGATGCGCAGCAGACCCGCGGGCGAGAGATCGAGTCCTTCACGTCCGCGCTGCGCAAAGAGGACGGCGAGGAGCACGAGCCCGCCGAGCACCGCGAGCGCGGCGAGGACGCCCAGGAGGGTCATGCCCGTCCGGGCCGGCGCCGCCGATCGCCCGCGCGCACGACACGCGAAGTGGTGCGCACCGGCTCGGCAGCCGCCTCCAGGCTCTCCGGGCCCCGCTCGAGGACGAGCTGACCGCGCAGCTCGACGACCTCGTCGCGGAGCGCGGCGGCGCGCTCGAACTCGAGGTCCTTGGCCGCCTGCTTCATCTGCGACTCGAGGTCCTTGATCAGGCGCACCAGCTCGTCCTTGGGCAGCGAGCCGGCGGCGATCGGTCGACGCGCCTTCTCCTCGAGACCTTCGCCTTCGGCCACGTCCCGCAGCCTGAGGCCGATGTCGCGGATCGCCTTCACCACGGTCTGCGGCTCGATGCCGTGCTCGCGGTTGTACGCGAGCTGGAGCTCTCGCCGGCGATCGGTCTCGTCGATCGCCGCCCGCATCGAGGCGGTAACGCGGTCGGCGTACATGATCACGCGACCCTCGACGTGGCGGGCGGCGCGGCCGATGACCTGGATCAGCGAGCCCTCCGACCGGAGATATCCCTCCTTGTCGGCGTCGAGGATGGCGACGAGCGTGACCTCCGGAAGGTCGATGCCCTCCCGCAGGAGGTTCACGCCGACTACGACGTCGTACACGCCGAGACGCAGGTCGCGCAGGATCTCGACGCGCTGCAGCGTCTCGATCTCCGAGTGGAGGTAGTGGACCTTGATGCCCATCTCGCGAAGGTAGTCCGCGAGGTCCTCGGCCATCTTCTTGGTGAGCGTCGTGACCAGGGCCCGCTGGCCCTTCGCGACGCGCGCGTTGAGCTCCGCCAGCAGATCGTCGATCTGGCCCTCGGTCTTGCGCACGTCGATCTCGGGGTCGATGAGCCCGGTGGGCCGGATGATCTGCTCGACGACGCGCGGCGAGTGCTCGAGCTCATAGGGCCCAGGTGTCGCCGACACGTAGATCGCCTGATCCAGGCGCTGCTCGAACTCCGCAAAGGTGAGCGGCCGGTTGTCGAGCGCGCTCGGGAGGCGGAACCCGTAGTCGACGAGGATCTCCTTGCGCGACCGGTCGCCGAAGTACATCCCACGGACCTGGGGGATCGACATGTGCGACTCGTCGATGAAGGCCAGGAAGTCCGGCGGGAAGTAGTCGAGAAGCGTCCACGGCCGGCTCCCCGCGGGGCGGCGCGAGAGGTGGCGGGAGTAGTTCTCGACGCCGTGCGCGGTGCCGGTCTCGCGGAGCATCTCGAGGTCGAAGCGTGTCCGCTGCGAGAGCCGCTGCGCTTCGAGCAGCCTGCCGGCGTCCTCGAGCTCCTTCACGCGATCGACGAGCTCGGCTTCGATGTCCTTGATCGCCTCCATCAGCTTTTCGCGCGGCGTGACGAAGTGCCGCGCCGGATAGATGTCCATCTTGTCTCGCTCGGCGAGCACCTCGCCGGTGAGGGGATCGAGCTCGGTGATGCGCTCGACGTCGTCGCCGAAGAACTCGATTCGCACGGCAAGGTCCTCGTATGCGGGCTGCACCTCGAGCGTGTCGCCGCGGACGCGGAACTTGCCGCGCACCAGGTCGGTGTTGGTGCGCTCGTATTGGATGTCGACGAGGTGCCGAAGTACGGTGTCCCGTCGCACCCGCTCGCCCTTTTTGAGACGAACGGTCACGGCGCCGTAGTCCACCGGGGCGCCGAGGCCGTAGATGCACGAGACCGAAGCGACGATGATCACGTCGCGCCGCTCGAACAGCGCCCGGGTCGCCGCGTGGCGCATCCTGTCGATCTCGTCGTTCCGGGAGCTGTCCTTCTCGATGTAGGTGTCGCTCCGGGGGATGTACGCCTCGGGCTGGTAGTAGTCGTAGTACGAGACGAAGTACTGGACCGCGTTCTCCGGGAAGAATTCCTTGAACTCGCCGTACAGCTGGGCGGCGAGGGTCTTGTTGTGCGCGAGGACGAGGGCCGGCCGTCCCGCCTCGGCGATGATCTTGGCCATCGTTACGGTCTTGCCCGAGCCGGTGACGCCGCGGAGCGTTACATGGCGCTCCCCCGCCGCGAGAGCCTCGAGGAGCCCGGCGGATGCCTTCGGCTGATCCCCGGCGAGACCCCACGGCAGCGCGAGCCGAAACGGCGCTTTCGCGCCGGGCCGGTCGAGCGGAATTTGTAGGGTCTCGCCCATGGTGCCTCATTCTAGAACGGACGTTCTGGTACGATCGCGCCGCCCCCGCGTAGTCCCATTGTCGCGCATCAACACCCGTTCGACTCCCGTTCAGTTGTCACGGCTT
Organism: Candidatus Limnocylindria bacterium; assembly: GCA_036002305.1. Classification (GTDB taxonomy): domain Bacteria; phylum Chloroflexota; class Limnocylindria; order P2-11E; family P2-11E; genus 3-1-20CM-2-70-9. Next base: position 83,584 of record DASYTL010000010.1, on the reverse strand, counting down.
GCTACAGTTCGCGGCCGAAGTTCGCGGGTAGAGGAAGGAAAAGAGTGGAAGATCGTTCGCGGCGTCGTGCGCGGCTCGTACTCATCGTGGGGTTCCTGTTCGCGGTCGGTGCCGCGGCGACCACCTTCTTCCTCGCGAATACGGCGAAATCTGAGGCCCCGGCTCCGATCCCGACGACCGAGGTGATCGTCGCGGCGCGGGAGATCCCGGCCAAGACGCAGATCACAGTCGCCGACCTGAACAAGGTAAAGATGAACAGCGAAGTGGTTCCGCCGGCCGCCCTCCGCCGGCAGGAGGACGTCGTCGGACGGATCACGATCACCGCCATCTCCGTTGGCGAGCCGATCATGCCGACGAAGCTCGCCGGTCCCACCGGCACGCCGTTCGTCGTCTTCCCGGCCGAGGCGCTTGGCGCGAACGGGGCGCCGAACCCGGGCTCGCCGAACTACCGCGCGATGTCGATCACCGTCGCTGACCCGCAGGCGGCCGGCGGCAACATCCTCGCGGGCGACGTGGTGGACATCCTCTTCACCTTCAACGTCGACCCGAACAAGCTCTTCACGAACCCGAACCCGCAGCGGAACAGCACGGACATCTCCGCGCGCATCGTTCTCGAGCGTGTGCCGATCCTCGCGCGGAACCTGACCGTCTACGTCATCCGCACCGACGCCGCCACGGCCGAGCGCATCGGCTACCTCACGGCCTCGGGAGGCACGCTGCAGCTCCTGCTGCGTGGCCCCAAGGATGACCGCGCGAGCGGGACGCAAGGCGCGACCTTCCGGACGATCCAACCGGAGTTCAAGATCCAGATCCCGGAGAAGATCCAGCCCTAGCACGGCGGAGCTCGTCCCAGGCCTCGCGCACGCGCTGGCGCGTCCGATCGCGGTCGCCGTCGTTCTCGATGACGGTATCCGCGGCCCCCCGGAACCGGGCCTCGTCGAGCTGCTGCGCCAGCCGCAGCTCCGCCTCACGACGGCGCATTCCGCGGGCCTCGAGGCGCTCGATCATCGCCTCCTGCGGCGCGACGACGACCCAGATCCGATCGCAGGCCTTCGCGAGCTCTCCCTCAAGCAGCTTGATCGCCTCGACGACCAGCACCGCGTCGGCGGGCAGCATCGACCGCGCCTCGAGGACGCGGGCTATGACCCGCGGGTGCAGGATCTGCTCGAGCCGCCGGAGCTTGATGGGATCGCCGAAGACCTCGGCCGCCAGCTTGGCGCGATCGATCTCCTTGTCCTCGCCGAGGATCTTCGTGCCGAATGCCTGCACGATCGCGCTGTAGCCGACCGTTCCGCGCAGCTGCTCGTCGTGAACGATCGCGTCGGCGTCGAGCACCTTCGCGCCAAGCTCGCGCAGCATCGCGGCGACCGTCGACTTCCCCGAGCCCATCGGCCCCGTCAGGCCGATGACGAACGCCGTCACTCGCTCTTCTCGCTTTCTTTCGCCCACTCGTCGTACAGCGTCCGCAGATCGCGCTCGAGGGACGCGTACTCCTCGCCCACACGACGCGTCTCCATGTAATTCCCGCTCTGCGCGATCTGGCTCACCTTCTCCTGAAGCTGGCGGAGCTGAAGCTCCATCGCCTCGATCCGGGCCTCCAGCGCTCGCATGCCCTCGACCTTCCTCGGCGCCGACGCCCTGCTGCTCCCCCGGACGGCGCCGGGGGTCCTGTCGGGGGCTCGGGGCCGTCCGCTCGCCGCACCCTCCCCAGTCTTCCGCGACCGCGTCACGGTCGCGGGACTGGGGCCCCGGGGCACCCGCGGCTCGCGGACAACCCGCTCGCCCGTGCCACCCCCGGCGCCCGCCGTGTCGGGCATCGGCAGCTCGGTGCCCGAGGCGCGCAGGCGCTGGAGGCCGGACCAGTTCCCTTCGAAGCGCTTCAGCACGCCAGCTTCGATCGGCCAAATTTCCGTCGCGAGCTTGTCGATGAAGTAGCGGTCGTGCGACACGAACAGCAGCGCGCCCTCGAACTCCTGGAGCACGCTTTCGAGCTGCTCGCGGGCGAGAAGATCGAGATGGTTCGTCGGTTCGTCGAGCACGAGCAGGTTCGCGTGACGCGCCGCGAGTCGAGCCAGCGCGAGCCGCGAGCGTTCTCCGCCGGACAGCACACCGACGCTCCTGAAGACGTCCTCTCCTCTGAAAAGAAAGCGCGCGAGATGGTCGCGCGCCTCGGCGTCGGTCATTCCGCTGGCGAGGCGCATCGCGTCGAGCACGGTCTCCTCGCCCGCCAGCTCGAGCTGCGCCTGTACGAGGAAGGCGACCCGTGCGGTCGGCGCGGACTGCACATAGCCCTCGAGCGCGCCGAGGTCGCCGACGAGCGTGCGCACGAGCGTCGTCTTTCCCGCGCCGTTCGGACCGACCACCGCGATCCGCGCGTCGCGGGCCACGCGCAGCATCCCGGTCCGCACGAGCGGCGCTCCGTAGCCGACGGCGAGCGGCGTGGTCTGCACGACGGTGTCGCCGGCGAGGTGAGCCGCCTCGAGGCGCCATGCGTGCCGCTCTGTGCGTTCCGGGGCCTCGATGCGCTCGACCCGCGCGAGCTTCTTCGCGCGCCCGCGCGCTTCCTTCGACCGCTGGCCGGCGCCGTAACGGCGGATGAACTCCTCGGTCCGCGCGATGTCTTCGGCCTGTCGCGACGCGGCCTTCTCGGTCGCGGCATCGCGATCCGCTCGCTGACGGGCGTAGGAAGAGTAGCCACCGCGGTACTCGACGACGCTCCCGCGCTCGAACGAGAGCGTGCGGCTCGTCACACGGTCGAGGAACCAGCGGTCGTGCGAGGACACGAGCAGGGTCGCGTCCTGCTCGAGGAGAAAGCGCTCCAGCCATTCGAGCGCCGCGACGTCGAGATGGTTCGTCGGCTCGTCCAGCAGCAGCAGATCGGGATCGTCGAGGAGCAGCCGGGCGAGACCGAGACGGGTCCGCTCGCCCCCGGAGAGCGTCGCGACGTCGCGGTCGCGGAGCGCATCCAGCCCGAGCCCGCCGAGCACCCGACGCACCGTCGCCTCGAAGTCATAGCCGCCGGCGTGCTCGAAGCGATGCTGAGCATCCGCATACCGCTCGAGCAGGTCCTGGTCGCCGGAAGCAAGCCGTGGCTCGAGCTCGCGCATCTCGGCCTCCACGTCGCGGAGATGCGCCGCGGCTCCGCGGGCGTGAGCGTCAACCGTGCCGGCGGCCGCAAGAAGGACCTCCTGCTCCAGAAATCCGATCCGCGTCCCGCGCGCGAGGGCGATGTTCCCATCGTCGGCGGTGTCGAGGCCGGCCGCCATCCGCAGAAGGGTCGTCTTCCCCACCCCGTTCGGTCCGACGAGCCCGACCCGATCGCCGTGCGCGAGCCGGAACGAGACATCGCTGAACAGGAGACGCTCCCCGAAGCGCCTGGCCGCGGCCTGCACCGACAGCACGCTCACGGACGACCGCCCCCACCGAGATTCGGCAGCCAGCGCGGCACGCGCGAGCGGTACGCTCGGTACTCTTCGCCGAACTGCCGGTCGAGTGCCGGCTCCTCGTAGGCGACGACGAACAGATGCCACAGCGTCGCGATGACGGCCAGATAGACCGCGAGCGCCCAGGAGCCGAACGCGACGCTCTCTCCCACGATGATCGAACCCACTCCGAGGTACATCGGGTTTCGCACGACCCGGTAGGGACCGGTCGCCACGAACCGCCGCGGGGGATCCCAGGGCGCGAGGGTGCCACGGCCTCGTCCGGCGAAGATCGCGACGCACCAGACGAAAAGCGCGAGGCCGAACGCGATCGGGACGAGACCGAGCCACGTCAGATACGTGAGCTCGAGGCTCTGCCGAAGGAGAAGCCACGGCACGAGCACGGCCGCCACCCCCGGAAGCACCGACACGATCGCGCGGAACAGCATCAACGGCCCGTCCCTACCGGCGCGGCCGCGGCGCACGCTGGCAGCGCGGGCAGCGGAACGTCCCACGGCCGGCGACGACCGTACGGACGATCGGCCGCCCGCACCGCGGGCACGGCTCGCCGGCGCGTGCGTAAACCTGGAACTCTCGCTGCATGCGACCTTCGTTGCCCCGCGCATCGACGTAGTCGCGACGCGACGCGCCACCAAGCCGGATGCCCTTGCGGAGCGCCCAGCGGACGGCCTCGTGCAGCCGGGCGATCTCGTCCGGACGGAGCGAGCCCGCCGCGCGCAGCGGATGGATACGCGCGCGCCACAGCGCCTCGATGGCATAGATGTTCCCGATGCCGGCGATCGCCCGCTGATCGAGGAGGAGCACCTTGATCGCGATTCGTGGTCGTCGGCGGAGGAGGTCGCGCAGCCACGCCACGGTGAACCCGCGGGCGAGCGGCTCCTGACCGAGCGAAGCGTGCAACGGGCGAGCGTTGCGGGGGCCGGGGGGCAGAGCCCCCCGACTGTCGAGCGTCGTCGCGTCAACGACCGCCATGCGTCCGAACTTCCGCGTATCCGAGAAGCGCAGCGCCGTCCCGTCCGCGAAAGAGATCTGGCCCCGCACGTACCGCTCGTCGACGTCCTCGACCCCATAGAGGAGCTTGCCGGTCATGCGGAGCGACACCACCAGCGCCTCGCCGCCGTCGAGGTCGAAGACCACGAACTTGCCGCGCCGCCGCACGCCGCTGATCCGCCGGCCGCGCAGGCGCGCCGCGACGACCTCAGCCGGCTCGGGCTCCGTGAGGCGGAGCCAGCGCGACTCGAAGTCGCTGATCGTCCTGTCGACCACGAGCGCCCGGAGCTGACGCGCGATCGTCTCGACCTCGGGTAGTTCAGGCATTCGCGGCAGCGGGGACCTCGAGCCTCTGCATCTCGTCCCAGTTCGGACCGACGCGCACGTCGACGACGAGCGGCACGTCCAGCTCGTAGGACGCGCTCATCTCATCGCCGAGCAGGCGTGCCATCCGGTCGACCTCGGCGCGCGGCACCTCCGCGACGAGCTCGTCGTGCACCTGCAGCAGGACTCGCGCGTGCATGCCGCTTTCGTGCAACGCGCGATGCACCCGCGACATCGCGATCTTCATGATGTCCGCCGCGGTGCCCTGGATCGGCATGTTGATCGCCATGCGCTCGGCCGCGTTGCGCACTGCGTTCACGCGGCTGGTCATGTCGGGTATGTAACGACGCCGTCCGAGGAGCGTCTCGACATAGCCCTGCTCGATGCAGAAGGCCTTCGTCTCGAGCACGTACCGGCGGACCTGTCCGTAGCGCTTGAAGTACTCGTCGATGAAGCGCTCGGCCTCCTCGCGAGGCATCTTCATCCGCCACGCGAGACCGAAGTCGCTCATGCCGTACACGATCCCGAAGTTGAGCATCTTCGCCACGTCGCGCTGCTCGCGGGTCACCGCGCTCTCCGCGACGCCGAAGCCCGCCGCGGCCGTCCGGCGGTGGATGTCGGCGCCGGAGCGGAAGGCGTCGAGCAGCGCAGGATCCTGAGAGACGTGCGCGAGCACGCGCAGCTCGATCTGCGAATAGTCCGCGGCGACGAGGACCAGGTCCGGCGAGCCGGCCACGAACGCGCGTCGAATGCGACGCCCCAGCGGTGTGCGGATGGGGATGTTCTGGAGGTTCGGCGCGCGGCTCGATAGCCGTCCGGTCGCGGCTACGGTCTGCTCGAAGGTTGTGTGCACGCGGCGTGTCTCGGGATCCACGAGACCGCCGAGGCCCTCGGCGTAGGTCGAGCGCAGCTTCTCTATCTCGCGGTACTCGAGGATCTTGTCGACCACCGGATGCGCCCCGCGCAGCTCGTCGAGCACCGTCGCGTCCGTTGAATAGCCGGTCCCGGTGCGGCGGCCGCGGGGCAGCTTGAGCTCCTCGAAGAGCAGCGACTGAAGCTGCTTTGGTGAATTGATCCCGAAGTCGTGACCAACCGCCGTGTACGCCTCCTGCTCGATGCGCGCGACCTCACGAGCGAACTCCTCGCCGAGCGAGCGCAGGTACAGGAGATCGACGGCGATGCCGGCCTCCTCCATCTCCACGAGGACGTCGACGAGCGGGAGCTCGACGTCGCGGTACAGACGGACGAGATTCAGACGCTCGAGCTCGGCGGCGAAGAGCTCGCCGAGACGCGCGGCCGCGACCGCCCCAGCGCCAGCGCGGGCGCGCCGCTCCTCGAGGCTGGACGTGCGATAGGGATCCTTGCGGTCCGGGACCGGGAGCACCGGCACCTCGAGGCGGAGCCGCTCCGCGGCGAGATCCTCGAGGGCGTGGTAACGACGGCTCGCGTTGACGAGGTAGCTCGCGATCATCGTGTCCATCGCCAGCCCGCCCAGGTCGGTGCCGGCCCGCCGGAGCGCCCGACGCGCGGTCTTCCCGTCGTGCGCCGTCTTTGGGATGTTCTCGTCCCGGAGCACCGCGGCGATCGCGCCTGGCACGCCGTCCGGCGTCGGTACGTACCAGGCGCGCTCGCCGGCCGCAAGCCCGATCCCGACGAGGAGCGGTTGACCAGTGGTCGCGTCAACGTCCGCGTGGACCGCGAGCGCCGTCGCCTTTCGCAGCTCTCGGGCAGCTTCGTCCGCGTCAGCGACGAGCGTCGTCTCGACGAGCGCAGCCGCCGCGGGCGCCGCTTCGAGCCCGAGCTGCATCTGACCGCCGCGCGGGACGCTCGGCGCGAATGACGTCGGTGCCGGCGCCGCGATGTTCTGGTCGGCAGGCGGGAGCCGTGGCACGAGGCTGCGGAACTCGAGATCGCGGAAGAGCTCGAGGACGGCGGCGCGGTCGTACGTGCTGCGGCGGGTCCGCTCGAGATCGAGCGTCACCGGCAGGTCGGTTACGATCGTCGCGAGCTCGCGGCTCCGGAAGACCTGCTCCCTGTTCGCCGCGAGCTCCTCGCGCAGGCGCGGCGTGTAGCCGCTGAGGTCCGCGTATACGCCCTCGAGATTGCCGTGCTCCACGATGAGCTTCGCCGCGGTCTTCTCGCCGACGCCGGGGACGCCGGGAATGTTGTCGGTGGCGTCGCCCTTGAGCGCCTTGAAGTCGACCATCTGGTCCGGCCGCAGCCCGTAGCGCTGCCTGATCAGCTCCTCGTCGTAGATCACCGTGTTCTGGAAACCTTGCCGCGTGGTCATCAGCTTCACGCGCGCTGTGACCAGCTGGAGCGGGTCGAGGTCCCCGGAGACGATGATCGTCTCGAGATCCTTCGCCTCGGCCTGCCGGGAAAGCGCCCCGATGACGTCGTCAGCCTCGTAGCCCGGCAGCGAATACATGGGAACGCCGAACGCGTCGAGCAGCTGCTTCACGCGCTCGAACTGCGGGCGGAGCTCGTCGGGCATCGGCCGCCGCGTCGCCTTGTATGCCGCGTCGCGCTCGTGTCTGAAGGTGGGCACGGGCAGGTCGAACGCGGCCGCGATGTGCTGCGGCGTGGTCTGCTCGAGGGACTTGAGCAGGATGGACGCGAAGCCGAACGTGGCGTTCGCGAGCTCGCCCTTCGTCGTGGTCAGCGGGGGCACCGCGAAGAACGCCCGGTAGATCAGGCTGTTGGAGTCGATGAGGACGAGTCGCTCGGCCATGAGAACGAGTATCGCCGCTAGGGCGAGCGGAGCCTCCCCTGGAGGACGAGGGCCAGGGCGCCGAAGCCGATCGCGAGCGCCAGCCAGAGCCATGGCGAGGGACCGAGCTGCGGACGGCTCGGAGCGCCCTGCGTGCGGAACTCCGCCTGACTGTCGGCGGCCGCCGGTGTTGCGGGCGCGGCGGTCGCCTGATCCACTCGCGGTGGCTCGCGACTGGCGTCCTGAACCGAACGCGCCGGGGCAGGCGTCGGCGACGGTGTGACGACCGCGAGCTTCGCCGGGTCCGGTGACGCCGTCGCCGCGCCAGCCCCGGCCCGCTCGGCGGCCGCTCCGGTCGCGGCAGGCACCGTGTTGGGGGCTGGTGCCGCGGCGGGCGCGCCTTGAGTCGTGGTCAGCGGGAACGGTGCGTTCGAGAGCATGGCGGACGCGACGAAAAGGAAGATCGCGGCGCCGCTCGCGATGGTCGAAAGAGTGCGCAGCGGCGCGAGCCACACCGGGACCGCGACACGCGGAACGAGCGAGCGGGTCGGCGAGGGTACCGGCAAAGCCGCGAGGAGGCGGACCGTCTCGCGCAGCTCGGCGAGCCGCACGCGGCAGAGCGCGCAGCCGGCGAGGTGCGCCTCGACCCCGGCGCGGGCCTCGCTTCCGAGGGCGCCGTCGAGATACGCGGAAAGATCGGCGGACAGGTGCACGGCCTAGCCTTCTGTCCTTAGGACGTCCAGCGCGGCGATCGGTTCCCTCATCCCGCCGGCCCCTTCCAGCCCCGCGCGATCAGGGTGTTCCGCACGGCGAGACGACCGCGATGGATACGGGATTTCACGGTGCCGATCTCGGTCGAGGTGATCGTTGCGATCTCGTCGTACGCGAAGCCTTCGACATCACGGAGGAGTAGCGCCGCGCGCTGCTCCGCGGGGAGCGTCTCCAGCGCCTCCTCGACGACGCGCAGGGCCTCGCGATCCCCGGCGATATCAGCGGGCTCGGGCCCGGGCGCAGCAGGCTCTGCCCAGCCGACGGCATCGTCGTCGTCGGTGGGCGGGTCGAGCGGCAGCTCGGGATGCCTGCGGCGCGTGCGAAGACGATCGAGCGCGCGGTTCGTCGCGATCCGGAAGATCCACGCACGGAACGAGCCACCCTCGAACGAGGACATCGACTTCCACGCCGAGAGGAGCGCATCTTGGACGACGTCCTCGGCGTCGTCGTGTCCGAGCATCCGCACCGCATGGCGATACAGAGGCCGTTCGACGTCGCGGGCAAGCTGCTCGAACGCGCGGGCATCGCCGTGCCGTGCGCGGTCGAGGAGCCCACCGCTCGCTTCATCGGATGCACCATGCATCAGCGGGCGCTCGCCGCCTCAACGCGGTTTCTGTAGATTCCCGCGTGGTCATGCCAGAGGACGTGAAAAAGAAGGTCGTCGTCATTGGCGAGGACGACGAACCGATCGCGACGCTCCTGCGGGATTCGATCAACGACGAAGCCGGGTACCAGGCGGTGGTCGTGTCGGATGGCGCCCTCGTGCTCGAGACGGTTCGTCAGGTGCACGCCGACCTCCTCATCCTCGACATCATGATGCCGGGCCTGAGCGGCTTCGAGGTCTTTGATCGCGTTCGAGCCGATACCGACATCCGCGACATGCCCGTGCTATTCGTAAGCGCGGCGACGCCGCAATTCGAAGCCGAGTTCACCGAGCGCCGAATCAAGGACGTGATCTCGAAGCCTTTCGACCTGAACGATCTTCTCGACCGGGTACGGGTACTCTGCCCGACCGATGCCGGAGGCAGCGCCAAAGCGCAGCGACCGTAGCCGCTACGAGGAACTCGCCCGCCTCGCGGCGGAGACGGCCGTCGCCGTCGGCGATGCGATCGCGATCGGCGACACGGCCATCGTCACGCGGAAGCGCGGGCGGGCGAACTTCGCGACCGCCGCCGACCATACCGCCGAGCGGACGATCCTCGCGCGCCTCGCCGCGCACGACCCGGCCATTCCGGTCCTCGCCGAGGAGAGCGCGCGGAAAGGGATCGCGGCGGCCGAACGGCTGTGGGTGGTCGATCCGATCGACGGGACGCTCAACTTCAGTCGCGGCCTTCCCTTCTACTGCGTCCTGATCGGCTATGTCGAGGATGGCGTCGCACGGGCGGCGGCACTGCACGCTCCGCGGACGCGCGACACGTTCGTCGCATCGTCCGGCGCGGGCGCGACGCACAACGGCGAGCCGATCCACGTGTCACGCGTCGCGCGGCTCGCGGAGGCCTTCGCCGTGGCGAGCCTCCGGTTCGGTGAGACGAAGCGGAAAGATTCGCGGTTCGTCACCCTCAATTCCACCTGCGCCCGGCTGCGGGTGATCGGCTCGGCGGGCATGGAGATCGCTTACCTCGCCATGGGGCGGTTCGATCTCTTCGTCCACGAGGCGTTGTCGCCCTGGGACATCGCCGGCCCGGCGCTCATCGCCCGCGAAGCCGGCGCCGCGGTGCTGTCGCTCAGGACCGGACGCGATGCGGCCTGGGACGAACGGCAGGTCGTCATCGCGAACCCGACCCTCGCGAAGGACGCGATCAAGCTGCTGGCGAAACTTAGAATGTGATGTGCGCCGGAGTGATGAAACTGGCAGACATTAGAGACTCAAAATCTCTTGGGCCGAAAGGTCCGTGAGGGTTCAAATCCCTCCTCCGGCACCGAGCGCTTAGAGCGGCAACCTCACGCGCACGGTCGTTCCCTTGCCGTCACCTTCGCTCTCAAGCGCGAGCGAACCGGAATGCGCCTCGGCGACGATCCGCGCGACGTAGAGGCCGACGCCCATCCCTGCGAACGTGCCGGCCCTTCCTGTGCCGCGGACGAAGGGGTGCGCGAGCCGCGGGACGTCCTCGGGCGGGATGCCGATGCCATCGTCGGAGATCGCGATCTCGACCTCGCCGTCCTCGCTGGTGACCGCGACCTTGACCTCGCCGCCGGTCGGCGTGTATTTGACCGCGTTGCCGACGAGGTTCATCAGCAGCTGCTCGATGCGCGACTGATCGCCGTGGGCCGGAAAGCTCGGCGGCGCGTCGACGGTGAAGCTGTGCCGGCCCTCGTCGGCCGTCGCATCGACGTAGCGCTGCACCACGTCGCGCACCAGTCCCGCGAGGTCGAACGGCACGCGCTCCATGCGCAGCGACCCCTTCTCCGCGCGCGCCACCGACAGCAGGTCGTTGACCAGCCCGTTCATCCGATCGACCTGCCGCTCGATGGCGGCGAGGTTGCGGTCGAGCGACTCCATGTCGAGCGCCGTGGCCTGCTGGCGCGCGCGCCGCATGCGCGCCCGGACGAGCTGGGCCAGCGCCTTGAGCGGCGTGAGCGGCGTGCGCAGCTCGTGCGAGACGATGGAGAGGAATTGCTCACGCTCGCGCTCCGCCAGGCGCAGATCGGTGATGTCGTGGAGCGTCATGATCGCGGCGAGCACGGCGCCCTCGGGGCCCCGGACGGGCGCCGCGCTCACGTGAAGCTCCCGCTGCGCGCCGGTGTCCGGACGCGTCACGAGGTACTCCCCGACGGACAGCTCGCCGCGGAGCGCCCGGTCCATCGGGTACTGGCCGAGAGCTGTCGGCTTGCCCGTGCCCATGTCGCGTACGTCGACCGCCGTCCGGAGCTTCGCGAGCGACTCCAGCTTGCCGACGCCCAGGATCTCGCGCGCCCGCGGGTTCGTTTCGTAGCTTCCGTCCGGCCAGGCGATGATCACGCCGTCTCCGAGGGCGTGGAGGAGCTGCCGCTGCAGCTCGCGCTGCGCGAGTGCTTCGGCATACAGGCGTGAGTTCGTGATGCCGGTCGCCGCGGTGGCGGCGAGGATGTGAGCGACTTCGATGTCCTCGGCGTCGAACGAGCGCTGCGGGTCCTTCGTGAAGATCGTGAGCGCGCCCATGAGGTTGCCCTGGAACATGAGTGGGACCGCCAGGGCCCGCACGAGCCCCTCCGACTGGATCAGGTCGGCGTCGCCGAGCGAGCCTTCGCTGAACTCGACGAGCCGGTGCTCGCCCGCCTCCCGATACGCGGTGCGCGCCTGCGCCATGGGGATCCGCTGGCGAGCCACGTACGTCTCCGAGAGGCCCTCCTGCGCCCGGATGACCAGGGCGTCGCCAGCCTCATTCAGCAGGGTGATCGCCGCCGCGTCGGCGGACTCGAGCTTCCGCGCGGCGCGGACCGTCTCCCGCATGCGGTGGGCGAGATCCAGCGACTTGAGTATTTCGGCGTTCGCGTCGTGGAGCTCCCGGAGCCGGTCTTTACTTGCCATCTCGCCGGTCAGCCGAGGCACGCCCTGTGCCATCCCCCGCTCGGCGGCGGTAACGCCGACCTCGTCAGCGCGGAAGGACGACCTCCACGACGTCGCCGCCCACCTCGCGCGCGACCGCTTCGGCAAGCTCGCGCGACGGCCTGGCGCGGAAGGAAGTCTGAACGCGGCGGATCCCGCCGCCGTTCCGGGGGAGCTCGAGGACGACCTGAGATACGCCCGCGTGGTCCTTGAGGACCTCCTGGATCTTCTGGAAAAGGGCTATGGAGCGGTCGTAGTCGAGCACCTCGCGGAAGCGGATGACAAGCGCCGGCGGCTCGTCGGCCGGCTCAGCAGGTAGCCCCGGGCCGGGCGGAGGCTCCTCTGCGCCGACTGGCGACGGCCCGTTAGCGCGACGAACGAACCCGCGCGCCTGCGCTCCCGATCCGTTCCCATTCCGGGGCCCGAACTTGGCCCGCTTGGCGAGGAACTCGCGTCGCTCGTCGGCGACGCGCCTGATCTCGGCGATCCCCGCCTCGTCGAAGCGGACGGCGTGCTCGCAGAGGAGCTTCGGATCCTCGTCGCGCTGCTCGACCCGGGCCAGCACGAGGAGGATCTCGTCCGTGCTCCAGAGCGGCGCCGTCGCCTCGTACGTCCGAGGGAACACAGTGACCTCGACGCTCCCGGTCAGGTCCTCCACCTGCGCGAACATCATGAGCTGCTTGTTCTTGGTGATGTGCTTGCGCGCGTTCGTCACGACGCACGCGATCGTCACGAGGTCCTCACCCGCTTCGCGCAGCTCGGCGAGGTAAGCGGTGACGACATCACCCATCTTCGGCGCGAGCGCCTGCAGCGGATGCTCCGAGAGGTAGATCCCGAGGAGCTCCTTCTCCCAGCCGAGCAGCTCGCGCCGCGGTGCCTCGCCGCCGACGAGCGGTCCGCTCAGCGAGACGCTGCCCCCCAGATCGTCGAAGAGGCCGACCTGGCCGCTCGCCCGATCGCGCTGCTCGCGCTGCGCGGTCCCGAGGGTCAGGTCGAGGGCGCCGAGCTGCGCCTGTCGCGGGCCGAACGCGTCGCAGGCTCCGCACTTGATCAGCGACTCGAGCACGCGCTTGTTCGCGCGCACCAGGTCGATCCGCGCGCAGAGATCGTCGAGCGAGCGGAACGGTCCGCCGGCGCGCCGCGCTTCGATGAGCCCCTCGACCGCGCCCTCCCCGACGTTCTTCACCGCGCCGAGCCCGAACCGGATGCCCTTCGGGGTGATGGCGAAGTCGAGCTCCGATTCGTTCACGTCGGGGGGCAGCACCGGGATGCCCATGCGCCGGCATTCGGCGACCGCGATCGCCACGCGCTCGGGATTCCCCATTTCCGCAGAGAGCACCGCGGTCATGTACTCGGTCGTGTAGTTCGCCTTCAAGAAAGCGGTGTGGTAGGCGATGATCCCGTAGATCGCCGCGTGCGCCCGGTTGAACCCATAACGCGCGAACGGCTCGAAGTCCTTCCAGACCGCCTCGATCACGTCGGCGTGTACGCCGTTGCGGATCGCGCCCGATACGAACTTCACCTTCTGCGCGTCGAGCTTCTCGCGGATCTTCTTGCGGACCGCGTAGCAGAGGACGTCGGCCTCGGCGAGCGTGAAGCCGGCGAGCGCCTGCGTCACCGCCATCACGTCCTCCTGGTAGACCATGACGCCGTACGTCTGCTTGAGGACCGGCTCGAGCGTCGGGTGCGCGTAGGTCACGGGCTCCTCGCCGTGCTTACGTTTGATGTACGTCGGGATGTAGTCCATCGGGCCTGGCCGAAAGAGCGCGACCATGGCCATGACGTCCTCGACGCGGTCCGGCTTCAGCTCTCGGATGTACCGGCGCATCCCCGCCGATTCCAGCTGGAACATGCCGGTGGTCTCGCCCGAGCCCAGGAGCTCGAAGGTCTTGCGGTCGTCGAGGGGTATGTCCTCTCGCCGGATCCGCACGCCACGGTGGCGCTCGATGAGGCGAAGCGCGTGTTCGAGGATGGTGAGGTTCCCGAGCCCGAGGAAGTCGAACTTCAGGACCCCGAGCTTCTCGAGCTGCTTGTCCTCGTACTGGGTCTGGAGCGCGTTCACGTTGCCCTTCGACCGCTCGAGGGGCACGAGCTGCGTGATCGGCTCGCGCGAGATCACGACTCCCGCCGCATGCGTGCCCGTCGAGCGCACGAGGCCCTCGACCTTCTCGGCCAGGTCGAGGAGCCGCTGGACGTGCGCCTCCTGCTCGAGGTCGCGTAGCTCGCCCGACATGCGCCGGGAATCCGCGAGTGTGGTACCGAACGGGATCGTCTTCGCGACGCGGTCGGCCTCGCCGTACGGCATCCCGAGCACGCGCGCGACATCGCGGACCGCGGCGCGGGCGAGCATCGTGTTGAACGTCCCGATCTGGGCGACGCGATCGGCGCCGTACTTCTGCGTCACGTACTGGATTACCTCGTCCCGCCGGTCGCCCATGAAGTCCACGTCGATGTCCGGTGGCGTGAAGCGCTCGAGATTGAGGAACCGCTCGAAGATGAGCCCGTACCTCAGTGGATCGATGTCGGTGAGGCCGATCGCGTAGTTCACGAGGGAGCCGCCGGCCGAGCCGCGGACCGCGGTGAGGATGCCCCGCTCCTGGGCGAAGCGGATGAAGTCCTGCACGATGAGGATGTAGCCGGTGTAGCCCGTCTTCGCGATCACCGCGAGCTCCTTGTCGATCCGCTCGCGCAGCTCCGGGGTGATCGCGCCGTACCTCGTGACCGCTCCGGTATCGGCGAGCGCGCGGAGCTGCGCATCGGGGGTCTTGCCGGCGGGGACCTCGAAGTGCGGGAGGCGGAGCTCGCCCAGCGGCAGGCGCAGGTCGATCTTCTCGGCGATGCGGAGCGTGTTCTCGAGGGCCTCCGGGTCGTTCGGGAAAAGCTCGGCCATCTGCGCGGCGCTGCGCATGTAGAGCTCGGGGTGATCGATCATCTTGAGGCGGTCGGGCGTGTCGATCGTCTTGCCGCTCTGGATGCAGACCATCACATCCTGCGCCTCGGCGTCCTCGGCGTTCACGTAGTGGATGTCGTTGGTCACGACGAGCGGGATGCCGGTGCGGCGCGAGACCTCCCGCACGCCCTCGTTGACACGCTCCTGCTCCTCGATCCCGTGCGACATCAGCTCGAGGTAGTAGTTGCCCTCGCCGAAGATGTCGCGGTGCTCCTCGGCGACCGCGCACGCGGCGTCCAGCCCCTCGTCCGTCAGCGCGCGGGCGAGCTCGCCCTGGAGGCAGGCGGAGAGCGCGAGCAGCCCCTGGCCACGTTCGCGGAGGAGCTCCTTGTCCATCCGGGGGCGGTAGTAGTAGCCCTCGAGGTGGGCGGCGGTCACCAGGGCGACGAGGTTCTGGTAGCCGGCGAAGTCCTTCGCCAGCAGCACGAGATGGAATGGCTTGCCGTGACCCTCGACCCGCGCGTCGCGGTCGAATCGGCTCTTTCGGGCGAGGTAGGACTCGATCCCGACGATCGGCTTGATGCCCGCGTCGCGGCAGAGCGTGTAGAAGTCGATGGCGCCGTAGAGCGCTCCGTGATCGGTGAGCGCGAGCGCGGGCATGTCCAGCGCCTTCGCTCGCGCGACGAGGTCGGAAAGGCGGGACAGCCCGTCGAGCAGGCTGTACTCGCTATGGGTGTGCAGATGGACGAACTGCTTGGCGATCGACCTGCCCCACGTCCCGCTCGCGGAAGCGCGCGGCGGTTAGACCGAGTCTACGGCGCTACTTGAGAAACGGCACGCAGGTGGCCTCCTCGCCCGCGATCGTGCCGAGCACGGCACCGCCGAGCGCGCCTATGAAGTAGACGGCGCACGGACGATCGCGCGTGGGCTCGGACGCGGGACGGATCTGACCCCACACCGCGACCGCCCAGATCGGCGCCGAGCCCGGAGGCGATGTGGAGCCGAGCAACGCCGCGACCTCGGCGCCATGTCGCAGACGGACGACGCTGCGGTCGACGCGAACGAGCTCCGCGGAACGCGCCTGCACGCGCGCGAGCGCCTCGTCCGCCGTGGTGGCCGACCGCCATGGCGCAGCGCTCGCCCTGGCACCGGCGCGGAGGCAGCGATCGCGCAGGGTGTCGAAGAACGCCGGCCATCCGCCGCCGAATCCCAGGCCGCCTGCGGCGGACGGCGAACCGCTGTACGCGTCGACCGACGAGATGACGTACGCGCCACCAGGCTGGAGCGATGGCGGCGGACCGAGACCGCGGAGGGTCGACAGGACGGACGGATCCATGTCACCGCTTTGCACCGTGACCCAGAGGAGCGTGTCGGGATCTGTTCCCGGCGTACCGAACGTGAACGCGCCGGTCACGTTCTCGTAGTCCCAGAACCGCACGAGCTTCGTCGCTGTGCGCGTGACGCGCGTCATCGGCGGGTTGGCGCGACCGCCGAGGTCGGCCGCGAGGGCCGGGCTCACCCGCACCGGCCGCGCGACGACCTCCGGCGCGAAGATCCGGAATGAGCCAACGATCCGCTGGACCTCGCCGAGGAGCGGGTGTTCGGCCGGCCACATCTGGATGCGGTAGACGCGACCGAAGAACGGCGAGGAAACCCACCAGAGTCGGGTCTCGGTGTACGGGCCGGGGCCGATCCGCTCGAACGCGGCCATCGTCACCGCGGGCTGGCCAGAGATCGTCAGCGTGGCCCGCGAATGGATGTCGTTGGTGCCGCCCGCGGGGAAGTTCTTCGAAAGCCAGCTGTCGACCGTGAGCCGGTCGTCGTTCGGCCACGCTTCGATGTGGAGCATCACCTGATCGTCGGGACGCAGCGGCGAGAGCATGCTCCGCGGGTCGGGCGTGAAGCTCATGAGCTGCTTCCCGCGAAGTCGGAAGTCGAGGACGGACCAGGAAGCTGGGTGGTCCAGGAGCCAGCCGCCGTACGGCTCGGCCAGCCGGGCGTATCCGGCAGCCGGCGCTGGGTACGCGCTAGCGTCGAACAGAGCGGTCTGCCCGGTGGGCATCTCGACGGAGCTGCAGTCGCCGGTGCCGGCGCCGGGCGCCAGGACCGCCGACTCCTCCGCGTGCAATGCGCCGCAGCCCGCGACGAGAAAGACCGCGAGCCCTAAAGAGAGCGGCCGCACCAGTCCCACAACGCCCTGCCGCCCCCTCCGGTTCAACATGCAGACGCTCGCCTGGGCGCGCGCTCGTTCATGGCGCGGCGCTCATCGTCAGGGCCCGCCCGACCTCACGTTTACGACGACCGCCCGATGGTCCGACGCGCCGAGTGCCATCACCGTGTGCGGGCTCGAGCCGGTGACGCCGATGCCCCACACGTAGTCGATCCGCCGCTGGGGATCGTCCATCGTCGTCGTGGATCCGGCCGGCTCGGCGAGGTCCTCGTAGCCGGCCAGGCTGAACAGTCCCATCTCGGGGTCGGAAGGGTCCGCGTTCATGTCGCCGGCGATGACGGCGACCCTTTCTGCGGCCCACTCGCGCAGGATCGCGCGCACCTGCTCCTGGCGGATCGCGCTCGAGTCGGGGATCTCGTCGAGGTGTGTGGTGACCACCACGATGTCGCCGATCCGGACGCCGACGGCGCCTCGCGGCTGGTGCCGCGCCGACGGCTGCGGAGCGAAGCGGATCCGGCGGACATCGGTCATCGGCGAGCGCGAGAGGATCGCGTTCCCGTACAGGTCGCCGATGTTCGGACCGAACACGTACTGCATGCCGAGCCGCTCCGCGAGGACGCCAAGCGCGTCGTGCTGCTCGTCGATCATCCATCCGCGCGCAACTTCCTGGAGGACGAGGACGTCCGGCGACTCGCTCGAGATCACGTTGACGATCTGGTCGAGTGACGGCACCTGACCGGCGCTGAAGCCCTGGTGGATGTTGAAGGTCATGATCCGAAAGGAGTTGCGTGTCTCGGCCAGGGTCGGCGGCGCGGGCGTGAGGAGCAGCGCGAGCAGCGGTACGCCCACCACGATCGGGACGAGCGCGATGGGCAGCAGGCGCCACGGGGCCAGTCCCCTCCCGGGGACGAGCAGCCCCGCGACGGCGACCAGGGCCGTTGCCGCGTACACCGCGGGGAGATACGCCCAGTACGCGTAGAAGCCGAAAGCCGTCCCAACGAAGACGAGCCAGCCGAGCGCGAGCGTGAGCGAGACGACGACGGGCGAGCGCGCCGCGACGAGTGGCGCGGCTGGGATGGAGGCGGCCGCAAGCGCGACGCCCGCGGCGAGAAGAAGGCCACCCACGAGCGACACGACCGGCGAGTGCACGTACCAGAGGAGCACCGCGCCGGCGACGCACGCGACAGCTGCCGCGATGCCACGCGGAAGGTCGCGCGAGAGCGTGAGCGTGCCCGCGGCCAACCCCAGACCGGTCAGCAGCATCCCAAGCTGCGTGCTGCGGGCCGGCTCGGGCCCGAGGCCGATGCCGCTCGCGAGCGCGGTCTGCGCGCCGTTCGTGCCGCCGGTCTCGGCGACGAAGAAGAGCGCGGGCAGCGCGATGAGCGCAAGCGCGCCGCGGGCGTTCGGTCGGGCCCACGCGCGCGGGCCGCCCAGCGCGGCGACCCCGGCGGCGAGGAAGAGGAGCGTGGCGACCAGCACGCCCGGCGCGGCGAGGGCGATGTTGATATCGACGAAGGGCACGGTCCGAAAGAGGGCGCGCAGCGTGACGTCTCCCACGAACGCGATCGGGATAGCGATCGGGAAGGGTGACGGACGTTCCGGCGGACGAGACGCGTGGAGCAACGCGAGCCACCACATGCCGCCAGCGAGACCGGCGATGGAGAGCCCGAGATCGGCCCAGTTGTACCGCGCGACGGTCGCGAGGAGCGTGGCGATGCCGAGGATCGCGCCGCTGAGAGCGACTGAGCGGCGCGGACCGAGCTGCCAGCCCACGAGCGGCGCGATGAATGAGGTCGCGAACACGGCGGTCGCCATGAGCGCGAGCTGCGTGTTCGACTGCCCGAAGTACGTCAGCTGAAATGTCGACGCGAATGTCCGCACGTCGGCGATGAGAAGGAGGAGGCCGATGACCGCGAAGGTCACCTCGCCGACCACTGGCGAGGGAGTTTAGGGCTAGCGCTTCGTGCGCCAGGCCTCCGCGAGTCGCGACGCGGTCTCATTGACCAGATCGCGGACCTTCACGATGGTGCTGAAGCCCGGTTCGTCCGCCATCGGGCCGACGACCAGCGCGCCGACGACGTCGCCGGAAACGCTGATCGGGATGATCGTGGAACGGCCGCCCTGCACGAGGCGCTCGAGCGTCGCGGACCCATCCGCATCGCGGAGCGGGTGCACGAGCTCATCGAGCGTGGGCGACGTGACGATGCGACCCTCGCGGCAGGCGCGCGCGATCGCGTTGTAGCGGTCGGCGAGCTCAATGGTGAATCGGCCGACCGAGATGCCGAGCGCGTAGTCGAGCTCGCGCGCGGCGGACGAGCTGCTGATGAGCTCGCCACGCAGGAGCCCGGCGGCCGGGTCCACACCCACGAGGAACGTCGTTGGCAGACCGATCTCGGTGCAGCTCTCGACGAGCTTGTTGAGGATCTGGTCCGTCGTCGGGATCTCCGGCTCCGCGGGGGCGGAGGAGGGAGCCGCGGCGGCCGGCGGGAGGACGGCGGCCGCCGCGGACTCATGAGGGGAAAGACTTGGTTGGAAGCGCGTGGCGCGCCGCACCGCCGCGAGCCGATCGCTCGAGACCTCGATGACGCGCAGCACGAGGCGCGTGGCGTGATCCGAGAAGCCGCCCTCGCCGAAGACCTGGAGGGTCGTGACGCCGAAGACCTCATCTGCGGCGACGAGCGGGAACTGGAGGACGGAGATCTTGCGCGCCTCGACTCCCTCCGGACCGCGCACGCCGATCTCCCGGAGGTACGCGTGCCAGCGGCGATCGTGCCGCGCCGCGTAGCAGTCCGGGCCGTCGTCCACGGCCTGGCGCCCCATCTCCGCGGATTCCGGGTCCGCGCCGACGACCTTGTAGCGGTAGGCGACCTCGCGGCGCACGCTGTTGAAGAGCGACACCGAGAATCCGTCGACGCCCGCGACGGCGGTGACGGCGTCGCGGAGCACGCGACCGATGGAGCGCGCGTCGGTGAGCTCGTCGAGAGCGCGCGCGACCTCCTCG
This sequence comes from Candidatus Limnocylindria bacterium, assembly GCA_036002305.1. Taxonomy (GTDB): domain Bacteria; phylum Chloroflexota; class Limnocylindria; order P2-11E; family P2-11E; genus 3-1-20CM-2-70-9. The sequence goes on along the minus strand of DASYTL010000010.1, from coordinate 63,759 downwards.
ATGACCTGCCGGTCGCGCTCGTCCTGCTCGCTCCTGGTGTCGAGAACGGGCTCGGGCTCGGGCTCGACGGCGACGGGCATCGGCTGCGGCTCCGGCTCGCGCTCGAGCTCGTCCGGCACCACCACGAGATGCCGCTGCTGTCGCGGTCCGGCGGCCGCGGCGAACGTCGCGAGCGAGTCGCTTCCGACCGCCGCGGCGATGAGCTCGCACGAGAGATCGAGCGCTTCGCGCGCCGGCGCGGTGATCTGCTCGCGCGTGATGAGGGTGCCCAGAAGCACGCCGACCGTGCGGTCCTGCACCACGAGGCGTGAGATGAGCAGCCGCGGCGGGACTCCGACCCATTCCGCCTGGTAGGGAACCGGCCAGTCGAGGAGGATCGCGCGGTTCGCCGGGAGGGAGTCATCGGGGAGCTGGAGCGTCATGAGACGCCGGTCGTGAAGCCAGGGCATGCGCCCCACCTGCGCCTCGACGCTGTCGCCCACGGGGGGCTGGCGCACCACCGCAGCGCCGATGAGGTACGGCACGCTGTTCAGGAGGATGCGCAGGGTCGCCTCGACCGGCGGCGTCATCCGCACGACCCGGAGCGGGGCGGGCTCGGCCGTGGCCGGCTCGGCCATCGCCGGCTCGGCCTGCCGCGGCTCGATCTGCCGTTCCTCCGCCGCGCCCACCTGGGTCTTCACCCGCCTCAATCCCGCCAATGTCTCCTCCCGTCCTCTGCTGTGTTTTGTAGGCGTAGGCGGGGTCGACCCCCATCACCGGACGGGGGATATCGCCGCCGGGGGAGTACTGAGGTACGGGCGGGGGATGTCGGCGAGATGACCGAGCTAGTGGGCGGAAGTGCCTCCGTCGACGAGCAACACCTGGCCGGTCACGAATGCCGCCTCTCGCGACGCGAAGTAGACGACTGCGGCCGCGACGTCCTCAGGCGTTCCGAGCCGCCCGAGCGGGGTCCGGGCGACCTCGACCTCGCGGAACCGCGGGTCCTTGCGCATCCGCTCACGGGTGAGATCGGTCTCGATGAGGCTCGGGCCGACCGCGTTCACGGTGATGCCGCGCGAAGCGAGCTCGAGAGCAAGAGACTTGGTCAACATCACGACACCGCCCTTCGCCGCGCTGTAGGCGACGCGCTCCACCCGGCCGAGCACGCCGTAGATGGACGCGACGTTCACGATGCGGCCGCCGTCGCCCAGGAGCGGCAGCGCCGCCTGGGTCACGAACGCGACGCCCTTGAGGTCGGTGCCGACGACCGTTTCCCAGCTCGACTCGTCGAGCGAGACGAGATCGGTGGGGATGTTCGTCCCCGCGTTGTTCACCAGGATGTCGAGCGTCCCCCACTCACGCTGAAGCCGCTCGAAGCAGACACGGATCGACGGGGCGTGGCGCACCTCCAGCAGGAGCGCGATCGAACGGCGCCCCTTCCCGCGGACCTCGCGCGCCACCGGCTCGGCGTCGTCGCCCTTCCGCGATGTGATAGCCACGTCCGCGCCCGCGTCGGCGAGGGCGAGCGCGATCGCGCGGCCGATACCGCGGGCCCCGCCGGTCACGAGGGCGCACTTGCCCTGCAGGTCGAATGGCCTCTCGATGCCCGTCACCGCGTGGCAGGATACGGGCGATGCGGACGGCCGCCGCGGAGCTGGTAGCCCCGCCTGGTCAGGGCTTCCCCGAGCTGCTCACACCCGAAGCGCTCGATTTCCTCGCGCGGCTCCATGGCGAGGTCGAGCCGGTGCGCCGGTCACTCCTCGAGAAACGCGCCGAGGTCAGCGAACATCTGCGGAGCGGCGGGGCCCTCGACTTCCGCCCGGACACTCTCCACGTGCGTGAGGGCGACTGGAAAGTAGCCGAGGTCCCGAAGGACCTGCGGGTGCGGAAGGTCGAGATCACCGGACCGACCGATCGGAAGATGGTCATCAACGCCCTGAATTCGGGTGCGTCGATCTACATGGCCGACTTCGAGGACGCGAACACCCCGACCTGGCGGAACCTCATGGAGGGTCAGCAGAACCTCATCGACGCGATCGAGCGAACGATCTCGTTCACAAATCCCGACGGCAGGAAGTACGAGCTCAAGGACGAGACCGCGACGCTCGTCGTCCGTCCGCGGGGATGGCACCTCGTCGAGAAGCATGTCCGCGCCGACGGTGTCCCGATCTCCGGTGCGGTCCTCGACTTCGGTCTCTACGTCTTCCACAACGCCGAGCGGCTTCTGAAGCGCGGCACCGGACCGTACTTCTACCTCCCGAAGCTCGAGAGCCATCGCGAAGCGCGCCTCTGGAACGACATCTTCACCTGGACTGAGAAGGAGCTCGACATCGGGCGCGGCCGGATCAAGGCGACCGTCCTCGTCGAGGTGCTGCCGATGGCGTTCGAGATGGAGGAGACCCTGTACGAGCTGCACGAGCACAGCGGCGGTCTCAACGCCGGTCGCTGGGATTACATGTTCAGCATCATCAAGAAGCTCGGCGACCGGAAGGAGTTCATCCTGCCGGATCGCGCGCAGGTCACGATGACCGTGCCGTTCATGCGGGCATACACGGAGCTGCTGGTCAAGACGACGCACAAGCGCGGCGCGTTCGCGCTCGGCGGTATGGCGGCGTTCATCCCCAATCGCCGTGATCCCGCCGTGACCGAGACCGCGCTCGCGAAGGTCCGCGACGACAAGAAGCGCGAGGCGACCGACGGCTTCGACGGCACCTGGGTCGCGCACCCCGACCTCGTCGAGACGGCGATGGACGAGTTCGACCGCGCTCTCGGGAAGAAGGAGAACCAGCTCGACCGGCAGCGGCCCGAAGTGAAGGTGACCGCGAAGCAGCTCCTCGACGTGCGCGTGCCCGGCGGCACGATCACCGAGGCCGGCCTGCGGACGAACGTGAGCGTCGGCATGCAGTACATCGCGTCCTGGCTGCGCGGAACGGGCGCGGCGGCCATCAACAACCTCATGGAGGATGCGGCGACGGCCGAGATCTCGCGGTCGCAGGTCTGGCAATGGATCCACCACGGCGTATCCCTCGCCGAAGGTCCGCGCGTCACCGCCGAGCTGGTCCATGACGTCGAGCGCGAGGAGCTCGGGAAGATCGAGTCCGCGGTGGGCGCCGATTTCTTCGCGAAAGGCCGCTACGAGGACGCGCGGCGGATCTTCGAATCGGTGGCGCTCTCGAAAGAGTTCCACGACTTCCTCACGATCCCGGCGTACGAGCGGATCGACTGAACAGCGGCGAGGGAGATCGCCGGGAGCTCGTTCGCGAGGTCGCGGCGGGAACTCTCGCGGGGATCGTCGTTGGGATCATCGTGGGCGGGCTCGGCTCGCGTCTCGTGATGCGGCTCTCCGCAATGGTGGCCGGGAGCACGGCGCAGGGTATGACCACCGAGAACGGGAACGTCGTCGGTGAGATCACGCTCGGCGGCACGGTCGCTCTCATCCTGTTCGGCGGCGTCTTCGCGGGACTGTTCGGCGGTCTGCTCTATGCGGCGCTTCGCCCCTGGCTGGAGCCTCTCGGACGCTGGCGCGGTCTCATCTTCGGCGTCGGCGTCCTCGGCCTCGGTGGCTCGCTGATCCTCGACGCGGACAACAGCGACTTCATCGTGCTGCGACCACCCGTGTTCAACGTGGCGGCGTTCGCCCTGCTCTTCCCGATCTTCGGAATGGTGCTTGCTCCCACGTTCGACGGCGTCTTGCGGCTCCTCGCCCGCGGCCCGCGAACGTCCGGAGTGGCCGCGCTCCTCGCTTCTCTCTTCGCCGCGTTGTTCCTTGGCCTCGGGCTTGTGTCGGGCTTGAGCGCGCTCGCCTCGGGTCCGACGACCGCCGATCTCGTGGGGCTCATGCTTCTCGGGATGACCATCGCGGGTCTCGCTGTGCGGGCGCTCGCACCGAGGGCCATGGCATCGCCCTCGTGGATGCGCGCGACCTACGCGCTGCTGGCCGGGGCGGTGTTCGTCGGAGCGGCCCGGACCCTCGCGAACGTCGTCAGGATCATCACCTAGCGAGCCGCTCGGTTCAGCGCACGTCCGGCGATTCGGGAATGAACGCGCACCCGATCCCGAACCGCTCCTCGATCAACCTGGCGAGGGCCCTCACGCCGAACGTCTCGGTGGCGTAGTGCGTTCCGGCGACCAGGTTGACCTTCCGCTCCTTCGCGTAGATGCGCGTGTACATCGTGATCTCGCCCGTCACGTACGTGTCCGCGCCGCGCGCGGCCGCATCCTGCACGAAGTTCGTGAACATCGCCCCGCCGGTCGCGATCGCCACGGTCCCGAAACGAGCGCTGTTCTCGTGGGCCTCGACCTCCGTCCCGAGGGCCGACCGCAGGCGATCGACGAACTCCGCGAACGAACCGCCGGTCGTGCCGATGACCCCCGCCATGCCACCGTGAGACGGAAGAAAGCGCTCCTGAACGATGACTCCCACGGCCTGCGCCAGACCGTCGCCGTTGGAGATCCCGGCCGCGCCGTCGAGCGCCGAGTGCGCGCAGTAGAGCGACATCCCGTTGTCGCGGAGCCGCGCGTGCTTCTGCTCGACGAGCTCGAGGTCGATGGCGGGCCAGCTGCGGTGGTGCACGACGAGAAGATCCGCCTGCGCGGCCTTCGCGCGCGAGATGACGTGCAGCGACGTGTTCACGGCGGCCGCGACGCTCGTCACCACGTCCGACCCGCGGACGATGAGACCGTTCGACTCCGGCTCGTCGAACTTCGCGACCTCGAGGCGCTCGTCCAGGAAGCGGACGACGTCGTCGAGCGGCGCGCTCAGCCGACCTTCTCCAGGATGATGCGTCGGACGACGGCGCCGTTCGCCTTGCCCTTCATGCGACCCATGACCGGGCCGACCAGCCCGTCCAGGGCCCGCGCTTTCCCGCTGCGGTACGCCTTGATGACCTCGGGGCTCTCCTTGATCACCGCCTCGACCGCCGCCGCGATAGCGGCCTCGTCGCTCACCTGCGCGAGACCGAGCGTGTTCACGATCGCCTCCGGATCGCCGCCGCTCTTCCACATCTCCGCGAATACGGTCTTCGCGGCCGTGGCGCTGACGGTGCCGGCCCCGACCAGGCGAAGGAGACCCGCGAGCTGGTCAGGGGAGACCCTGGCCGCCCCAGGCGTCGCGCCTTCACGTTTGAGGGCGCCGAGGAGCTCGCCCATGACCCAATTCGCCGCCGGCTTCGCCTGGGCGGGGACGGCCCTCGCGACGGCTTCGTAATAGTCGGCGAGCGCGCGGTCGGCGACGAGGACCCCAGCGTCATAGTCCGAGAGTCCGTAGCTGGCGGCGAACCGCGCGCGTCGTTCGGATGGCATCTCGGGTAGCGCGTTTCGGAGGGCCTCGACGGCGGCGGCGTCGGGCTCGAGCGCGACGAGGTCGGGCTCCGGGAAGTAGCGGTAGTCCTCGACATCCTCCTTGCTCCGCTGCAGGTACGTGCGCCGCCGCTCGGGGCTCCACCCGACCGTGATCTTCCCCGTGCGCCGGCGGATCTCTCCGCCGGCCTGCCAGTCCTGCCACAGGCGGTCCGACTCGTAGGCGACGGCTTCGCGAAGGGCTTCGTAGCTGTTCAGGTTCTTGATCTCGCTCTGCGGCGGCCACACCGTCTTGCCGCCTTCCGGGAAGCGGATGGACACGTTCACGTCGAAGCGGCCGGCGCCCTCCTCCAAGCGCATCTCGGAGACGCCGGCGAAGATGAGGATCTCGCGCAACGCCCTGACGTAGGTCTCCGCCTCCTCGGCCGAGCTCAGATCAGGGTCGCTCACGATCTCGAGGAGCGGAACGCCGGAGCGGTTGAAGTCGATGAGCGTGTAGCGCCTCCCGCCCTCATCCCCGTGCTTGAGCGTTCCGGTGTCCTCTTCGAGATGCGCGCGGCGGATCTTCACCCGCTTTCCACTCGGCAGGTCGAGCCAGCCGTTCACCGTGAGCGGCAGGTCGAACTGCGAGATCTGGTAGCCCTTGGGCAGGTCGGGGTACATGTAGTTCTTGCGGTCGAACTTCGTGTGGTCGGGCGTCTCGCAGTGGAGCGCGAGCCCGGCGGTGATCGCGAGCTCGATGGCGCGGCGGTTCGGAACGGGAAGGGCACCCGGGAGCCCGAGGCAAACGGGGCACACCAGCGTGTTCGGCGGCGCGCCGAACCACCGGGCCTTGCACCCGCAGAACATCTTCGACTCCGTCTTGAGCTCGACGTGCGTCTCGATGCCGATGACCAGCTCGTACGGCGGAGCGCTCACGGTCATGGTCCTGGCGGCTCGACCGGTGGCGTTGGCGGCGCGGACGTGCGCTCGAGCGACACGATCAAGCGACCGAGATTGACTATGACGCGATCCGCGGTCACCGAGACAAGATATCGGTCGAGGCCCCGGGAAGCCCCGTCGCTCGGGTTGCCTCGCGCGTCGAACATGTATCGGCGCCCCGCTGTCCGATCGCAGGACGCCATGTAGCCGATCTTTCCATCGACGATGCCGGGGCCGACCGGGCACTCGGGCTGGCCTTCACCGGGCGACCACAGCGCGCGGACAGCGATCACTTCGGTGCGGTCGACGCGCCCGAGCAGGAAGCTGCGCGGCTCGTCGATGAGCGGCGGACCGATGCCGTTCGGGGGAGCTCCCGCCCCGCCAACGTCGGGTGGCAACGCGCTGAGCGGCAGCACCAGGCGATCGCCGGGCACGAGCGCTGGCGGCGTGACGACCTGCGGCGCGATCGCGAACGCGGCCACGCCGCCGACCAGGACGAGGCCGATCACCAGGAAGAGCCCGATGAGCAGGAACTGCTTCCACACCGGCGTGGGGTCGAGCGACTCCGGCCCCGCCCAATGCTCGGGCGGCTGGTCCTCGATGCGTGTACCCATCTAGGCGACCAGCGTGCGTACGCGTCGCTGGGCCGCGCGCACCGCGCCGCGGACGAGGGGCCGCTCATCTGTGGACAGGAACTCGAGGATGTCCGGAGCCCGCTGCGCCAGGCGCGCCCCGCTCGCCGCGGAGAACGCCATCGCGACGTTCCACCGGAGGTTCTCGTCTTCGTCCAGCATCCACCTTCGCAGCCGCGCGAGCGTCGCATCGGGGTACGAACGGACGAACTGATCGCCGATCGCGAACGGCCCGAGGTTCTTCCGCACGTACTCGTCGTGGTCCCGGAGCGCGGGCTCGATGAGATCGAGGAGCGGCTCGGCCCACTCGCTCTTGCGGGTGCGCGCCGCGTACTTCGCGGCGACGACCACGGCACGCCGCAGCCTGCTGTCGGGGCCGCTCACCCACTCACGCGCGTGCGGCAGTGTCTCGTCCCACGCGTCGACGAGCAGGCGCCCGAGGAGGGTCGCCGCGGTCTCGCGCACCCCCCAGTCGTCGTCCCGCGCCAGGCGGTGCGCCATCCGTGCGAGCTCTCGCGGATGGGTCGTGGCGAGCGGCGCCACGATCAGCGCCGCGAGCTCCTTGTCGACCCGGCGTGGGTGGGCCAGCAAGCGGTCGGCCCAGTTCAGCCGGACGACGGTCGCCGGCCCGAGCCGATCGACGACCTCGACGGCTCGGTCGTAGTGATCCTTTCGCACCCAGCCGTTCACGCCTGATTTCCGCAGGGCGTCGGAGGCGCCAAGCGGATCACCCGATGCCAGTGCTCGCTCGAACCGCAGGAGCCACTCGGTGGCGGGCGGGGCGGTCTCGGTGACCGTCACACTCGCTCGACGAAACGAGCGATGCGGTCGCACGCTTCTTCGATCTTCTCGAGGCTCGTCGCGTAGCACGCGCGGACGTGTCCGCGGCCGCGTTCTCCGAACGCGCTGCCTGGGACGGTGACGACCTTCTCTTGCATCAGGAGCCGCTCGGCGAACTGCTCGTCGTTGAGTCCGGTCGAGGTGATATTTGGGAAGCAGTAGAAAGCGCCCTTCGGCTCGAAGCAATGGAGGCCGAGCTCGTTGAAGCGACGCAGCATCACCTTCCGGCGACGGTCGTACTCGCCGACCATGCGACGGACCTCGTCCTCGCCGCTCCGCAGCGCCTCGAGCGCGGCGTACTGGCCCGCCGTCGGCACGCACATCACCGTGTACTGATGGATCTTCATCATCTGCTCGATGACCTCGGCCGGCGCGCAGGCGTAGCCGACGCGCCATCCGGTCATCGCGTACGACTTGGAGAAGCCCGCGAGGTAGATCGTCCGCTCCTTCATGCGCGGCAACGAGACGATCGAGTGGTGCTCGCCTCCGTACACCAGCCGGTCGTAGATCTCGTCGGCATAGACGAGCAGGTCGTGCTCTTCCGCGAGCTTCGCGATCCCGGACAGGTCGCTCTCGCTGAGCACGGCGCCGGTCGGGTTGTTCGGGAAGCCGAGCAGGATTGCCCGGGTCCGCGGCGTGATCGCGCGCTGGACGTCCTCGGGCCGCAGACGGAAGTCGTGGGCCTCGTCGGTCGGGACGGGGACCGGGACGCCGCCCGCGAGGACGATCCCGGGCACGTAGGCGACGTACGAGGGATCGGCGATGACGACCTCGTCGCCGTCGTTGAGCGTCGCGCGGAGCGCGAGATCGACGGCCTCCGACACGCCGACGGTCACGAGGATCTCGGCGTCGACGTCGTAGCGGACGCCACGCAGCCGCGCGGTGTGCTCGCTGATCGCCTCGCGGAGCGGGCGGATGCCGTAGTTCGAGGTGTACTTCGTCCGGCCGTCCTTGATGGAGCGGATCGCGGCCTCGCGGAAGCGCTCCGGCGTGACGAAGTCGGGCTCACCCACCCCGAGCGAGATGACGCCTTCCGCGCCAGAGACCAAGTCGAAGAAGCGGCGGATCCCGCTCGCCGGAATGCGCTCTACCTTCGCGTTCGTGAGCGAACGGCGGGTCGTGGTCATGCGGCCTTCTCCTTCGGTCGTTCGCGGTGGTGCGGCGTCGCGCGCTCGTACGCGGCGGCCACGCGGAACATCGTGCGCTCCTGGTAGGAGTTCGCGATGACCTGCAGACCCACGGGGAGATCTTCAGACAGCCCGCACGGGATCGAGATGCCCGGGAGCCCGGAGATGTTCACCGGAAGCGTGAAGACGTCGTTGAGATACATCGACAGGGGATCGTTCACCTTCGCGCCGATCGGGAACGCGACGGTGGGTGACGTCGGCGTGACCAGCGCGTCCACTTTCTCAAAGACCTTGTCGTATTCGTCTTTGATCAGCGTTCGTACCTTCTGCGCCTTCACGTAGTACGCGTCCCTGTAGCCCGCCGAGAGCGCGTACGTGCCGAGGATCATCCGGCGTTTCACCTCGGGACCGAACCCCCTGCCTCGCGTCAGCCGATAGGTCTCGGTGAGATCTCGTCCCTCCACGCGCAGTCCGTAGCGGACTCCGTCGTAGCGCGCGAGGTTCGATGAGGCTTCGGCCGGCTGGATGATGTAGTAGACCGCGAGGCCGTGGTCGGTGAGCGAGAGCGAGACCTCCTCCAGCTTGGCACCCTCGCGCTCCAGCACCTTCAGCGCGTCGCGCACCGCGCGCTCGACGCCGGGCTCCATGCCCTTGACGGAGAAGTACTCCTTGGGAACCCCGATCCGCATTCCTCTCACGCCGCGCTCGAGGTCGCGACGGAGATCGTCGGCTGGCAGGTCGACCATCGTGGCGTCGTTCGGATCCTTCCCGAACAGCGCCTCGCACACGATCGCCGCGTCCTCGACCGTGTTCGCGAACGGACCGACCTGGTCGAGCGACGACGCGAACGCGACCACGCCCCAACGTGGGACCCGGCCATAGGTGGGCTTCATTCCGACGACACCACAGAGCGCCGCCGGCTGGCGGATCGAGCCACCGGTGTCGGTGCCGAGCGAGAAGAGCACCTCGCCCGCCGCCACCGCGACGGCGGAGCCGCCGGACGAGCCGCCGGGGACGCGCTTCGCGCACCACGGGTTCTTGACCGGACCGAAGGCCGAGTTCTCGTTCGAGCTCCCCATCGCGAATTCGTCGAGGTTCGTCTTGCCGACCATCACCGCGCCCTTCGCATCGAGGCGCTCGACGACGGTCGCCGAGTAGGGCGGCAGATAGCCCTCGAGGATCCGGGACCCCGCGGTGGTCGGGATCGCCCTGGTCCCGATGATGTCCTTGCACGCCCATGGGATCCCGGCGAGGAGGGATGCGACTCCTGACTTGAGGCGCTCGTCGGCCGCGCGGGCTTGTGCGCGGGCATGTTCGTCGCTCCAGTGGAGCCACGCGTTGTGCCGATCGGCGTGCGAGCGCTCGAGCGCGATCTCGGCCAGCTCGAGCGCGCTCGTCTTGCGGCCACGAAGGAGCGCCGCCGCCTCCCGGATCGAACGCGGCAGCTCCCTCACGGGCGCCCCTGCTTAATCTCGCGGCGACGCGGGGCAGACGCGCCTGCGGCAGCCCGGATTCGCTCGTCGCGCACGCTCGCTTCGCTCACTGCCAGGGGCCCCTACCCCTTAGCCGCTCCTCGCTCACGGCCTCTCCTCCAATACCTGCTGCACCCGGAAGAACTCGGCTTCGGGGCCGCCCCGCAGAGCGTTCGCGAGCGCCTCCTCGCGGGTCAGGCTCGGCCGGACCTCGTCCTCCCGGGTGATGTTCAAGACCGGCAGGACGGATGCGGTCGGCGACACCTTCTCGGTGTCGACGTCCTTGAGCCGCTCGACCGCCTGCAGCACCACCGAGAGCTGTCCGGTGAAGCGCTCGATCTCTTCCTCGGTCAGCGCGATGCGCGCCAGTCCAGCGGCCTTTTCGACCACGGAGCGATCGATGGCCATGTGTTGAAGTCTAAGTTCCGACGAGGCGCGCGACGAGCCGCGGACCGAAGAGGATGACGCCGACGACGACCGACGCGAGGGCGCTCAGCAGAACGCATGCGGCCGCCACGTCCTTCGCCGCTTTCGCGGAGGGATGCACGTCGGGCGACGCCAGACCGATCGCGAGCTCGAGAGAAGTGTTGAGCCACTCGAGCGCCAAGACCATCGCGATCGTCACCACCAGCACCGCCCACTCGACCCCCGTGAGCCCAAGCCACGCCGCGAGCGCGACGGCGCCCAGGCCGATCGCGAGCTCGATGCGCGAGTTGCGCTGAGTGCGGACGATGTACGCGATGCCCGCGAGCGCATAGCCAAACGAGCGGAGGAGCACAGTCGTAGTCTGCGTCGACGCGTCTATCCGGCGCGCGCCGGCACGAGACCCACGAGATTCAAGCCCAGGACGAGCACGATGACACCCGCGGACAAGACCAGACCGCGGGAACCGGTCCGATGCTCCGGGCTTCCCGGCATGGATTGCCGTCGAGCCCCGAGGCTGGATCGGACGCCACCAACCGCGGCCACCAGTGCGCCCATTTCGCTGACGAGTGGCATCCATGCGAGGGGACCCCTCTCACGGCCCATCAGAGCAAATGGAACCCACGAGTAAGATCCTGAATTCCGTTCGTGGTAGAGGCGCGAGCCCGCACACTCGTAGTGTGCGCGACACTGGCATCCTCGCGACGAACAGCGTCGCCCGCCGGATCAACCGCGAAAGCTTTCTTCTGCTTGGCGGCGGCGCCGCGTTGCTCATGCAGATCGCCCATCCGCTCGTGGCCGCGGGCGTCGACAGGCATTCCGACTTCCGCCGGTCGCCACACCGGCGCCTTCTTCGCACGGTCGACACCACGCTGGCGATCGTGTTCGGCGACCGCGCCGCGGCCGAACGCGCGCTGAGGCGGATCGATCGCAGCCACGCGCCGATCCACGGACGTGCCGCGGACGGTCGCGCCTATCGAGCTCGCGATCCCGAGCTCATGCTCTGGGTGCAGGCGACGCTCGTGCTGACCTCGCTGCGCTGGTACGAGGCCGTCATGGGCCGTCTCTCCGATGCCGAACGCCAGGCGTACTGGGACGAAGGAAAGCTCTTCGCGCACGAGCTCGGTGTGCCGGAGCGGCTGTTTCCGCCGACGATCGAGGATCTCGAGCGCTACGAGACCGAGATGCTGCGGACGGATGTCGCCCCCGACAACACGGCCGTCGCGGTAGCGCGAGACGTGCTCCGCCCCTATCGCTCGCTCCCTGATCTCGTCTACTGGCCCACCGATGCGCTGACCGCCGCGCTCGTGCCGCGGCCGCTGCGCGAGGCGCTCGGGCTGCGGTACGGGACACCCGAGCGGGTCTTCCATCGCGGCGTGATACTGGCGATACGCGCGCTGCGACGGCTGCTCCCGCGGCGGCTCACCGTCGTCCCGCAGGCACGTCGATACGAAGCCGCAATGGACCGGCGGGGTGAGACCGGATGAGACTCGTCGCCGTTGCCCTTGCTCTGGTCGTCATCGGCGCGTCGTGCTCGGGCGGCGGCGCGCCCGCGACGGAGAGCCCGCGATCGACGCTGCCATGCGGACCGACCGAGGTCCTCACCCGTCACGAGCACGCGCATCTCACCATCGTGATCCGCGGCCAGCTGCGCGCCGTGCCCGCGAACATCGGCATCACCGCGACGTCGATCTGCTGGCTGCACACGCACGACACCAGCGGGATCATCCACATCGAAGCAGGCGACGATCGAACGTTCACGCTCGGGAGCTTCTTCGGCGTGTGGGGGCAGCCGCTCGGCCGAAATGTGCTCGAGGGCGAGCGCGCGGGAAGCGGCGAGTCTACCCAGACGACGGTGAACCAGCAGCCGTACGCCGACTCGCCGGAGACGATCGTGCTCCGCGATCGCGAGGACATCGTCGTTGAACTTGGTCCGCCGTTCCCGACCGTCGCGCCATATGTCTGGCCACCGGGGTACTAGATGGCGCGCCGTCACTGGGAGTTCGACCTCGAGGACGGCCATCACGTGGTCGACCTCGTCCACGGCTACTTCTTTGGGAAGCGCACGATCACGGCGGACGGCGTGACCACGACCCAGGGCGGCACGCCGCTGACGGACCACTCCGGCGAGTACCGGTTCCCGCTCGGGACGCACGACGCCCGCCTGCGCATCTCCACGAATGGCTTCAAGTACTTCTATGACCTCGTGGTCGACGGCCGCTCCGTCAGCGGGCCGGCCGCGACGGGAATCGCGCGACCCGGCCGAGGCGGCCCGAGCACAGTGCGACTCACCGGCGCGCTCCTCGCGGTGCTCGCGGTTCCCCTCCTCGCGTTCACCGTGAAGGGCGCCTACGACGAGTACCGCTACCAGACGGCGAGCGCGACGGCGACCGGGACCGTCCAGGACAAGCGGGTCTCGAGCGGGCGTTACTCAGACACCTACCGGCTGACCTATGCGTTCGTCGACCGCGGTGGCGTCACGCGCACCGGCCGCGGCGAGGTCTCACGCGCGACTTACGACCAGGCGCGCGTCGGGAGCCGCTACACCATCCAGTACCTCCCCGATGAGCCAGACACGAACCGCGTGCTTGGTCACGACGACATCCTGCCGATCGCCGGACTCATGGCCGGCTCGCTTTTCGGTCTTGCCTTGGGCGTCTTCCTGTTCGTCAGCAGTCACCGCCGCCTCGCCGCGGCGAAGAGAATCGGATCGTCCGGTCAGCCCGTGAGCGCGACCGTCACCAAGCTGAAAAAGTCACAGGTGCGTGGTGTCGGCACAGCCGTGACACTCGAGTACGAGTACGACGATCCCTATGGGCGTCGGCGCCGCGGCCGCGGGCCGCTCATGTACCCGAGCGAGGCGGCGCGGTACACCGTCGGTGGCGCGGTGCGCGTGCTGATCGATCCCGATCGCCCGGGCGACAGCCTCCTGCCTTAGATCACGCCCCCGCGGGGTTGCCGCTCGGGTCGAGGGACACGAAGTAGCTGTCGCAGGCCATCTCGATGAGGTCCGGCGTGAGCTGCGCGGGGCGCCCGAGGAAGCGCGCTGTGTCGATGAGCTGCTCGACGATGTCTCTGGGATGGCAGCTGCGCAGGCCGAGGTTCTTCTTGCGGTAGTGCGCGAGGATCTGGCTCATCGCCTCGGTCTTGTACTCGATCCCCTTGCGCGTGCAGATCCGCTTGAAGATCTCGTCGTACTGCTCGACCGACGGTGCCTCGATGCCGATCTTGTAGCGGATGCGCCGGAGGAACGCCTCGTCCACGAGGTCCGCGGGATCGAGGTTCGTCGAGAAGATGATGAGCATGTCGAACGGGATCTCGATCTTCTTACCGGTGTGCAGCGTGAGGTAGTCGACGCGCTTCTCGAGCGGGACGATCCAGCGATTCAGAAGGTCCTTCGGCGAGACGCGCTGGCGCCCGAAGTCGTCGACCATGAAGATGCCGCCGTTCGCCTTCATCTGGAAGGGCGCCTCGTAGAACTTCGAGGTCTCGTCGTAGATGAGGTCGAGCGTCTCGAGCGTGAGCTCGCCACCGGTCATCACGATCGGCCGCTTCGAGACGACCCAGCGATGGTCGAACCGGAGACGCTCGGCGACGACGGGATCGAGGGCGACCCGGTGGTAGACCTGGTCGTAGACCTTCACGACCTGCTGGTCGACCTCGACCGCGTACGGAAGGACCACGTCGCCCTTCATGAGGGACGCGAGGACCTCCGCGATGGTCGTCTTGCCGTTGCCGGGAGGGCCGAACAGGAAGATCGACTTACCGGAGTTCACGGCGGGGCCGAGCTGGGCGAGGGTCTCGCGCGGGATGACCATGTGCGCGAACGCGCGGATGAGGTCGTCCTGCGTGACGTGCAGGTTCGCGATCGACTGGCGCTGCACGGCCTGGACGTACGTCGCGAGCGGCACAGGCGCCTTTCCGACGTACTGGCTGCGCGCGAGCGCCTCCTGCGCCTTCTCGGAGCCCCGATCGATGATGACGAACTGGTAGTTCGCGGAAGAGAGACCGGCCCCACCGCGGATCTCGACGAGCCGCTCGTTCTTGAGGAACTCCATGACGCGCTCGGTGATGTTCGCGATGGGGAGTCCGAGCGCGCTCGCGATCTCCGCCATGGTCATCTGGCCGCGCAGATACAGGGTCTTCAGCGCGAGGTCGGAGAGGAACCCGAGCGTGAGGCCGGTCTGCTCGAGCGATTGCGGCTCAGGGGGAAGAGGGATCTCCGGCGCGGGTGGCTGGGCTGAGGCGGCAGGCGCAGGCGCCCTGGTCTGCGTCGGCGTTTGGTACATGTGGCCCCTTTCCCTTCGCTAGAGCTAACGCAGCATACCTTCGAAGGTCGCCTCGTCGACCACTCTGACACCCAATTTCTGCGCCTTTTCGAGCTTTGATCCCGCACCGGGACCGGCCACGACGAGATCGGTCTTCGCGCTGACGGACGACGTGACCTTGCCACCGAGAGAGCGCACGAGCGCTTCACCTTCTTCGCGAGAGCGGCGTTCGAGCGCTCCGGTGAAGACGACGGTCTTGCCCGCGAATGGCCCGCTTCGAGTCTCGGGACGCGGCTTCGGCATCACGGGTCTGACTCCCGCGCGCACCAGCTTGTTCAGGAACTCCTGTTCTTCGGGTCGCGCGAAATACTCCTTGATGCTCTCGGCGACGACGCCGCCGATGCCTTCGATCGACTGCAGCTCGTCGAGGGTCACATCGCGGAGCGCCTCGAACACCGCGCCGATCGTCGCGTCGTGCGGGAGTCGTGCGGCGAGCCATCGCGCCAGGTCGTCGGCGGTGGACTCGCCGACGTGGCGAATGCCGAGCGCGAGCAGGATGCACGTGAGCGGCCGCTCTTTCGCGGCCTGGATCCGCTCGTAGATGTTCGTCGCGCTCTTCTCGGCGAATCGGTCGAGCTCGAGGAGACGCTCCTTGGTGATGAAGAACAGATCGGCAGGGTCGCTGACCAGCCCTCGCTCCATGAGTTGGGTCACGAGTGCCCAGCCCACTCCCTCGATGTCCATGCCGCCGCGCGAAACGAAATGGCCGATGCGCTGCCCGCTCTTCGCGGGGCACGCGGGATTGCCGCAGTAGTAGGCGACCTCGCCCTCGGGATGGATCACCTCGCCGCCGCAGACCGGGCAGCGGTCGGGCATATCGAACACCGGATAGTCCTTGCCCTTCTCCCGCGCGTCCGCTTCAACGCGGACGACCTCGGGGATGACGTCGCCGGCGCGCTGGATCACGACGCGGTCGCCCTTGCGCACGTCCAGCCGGCGGACCTCGTCGAGGTTGTGCAGCGTCGCGCGGCGGACGGTGGTGCCGCCCACCAGCACCGGCGCGAGCGCGGCCACCGGGGTCAGCGTGCCCATGCGCCCGACGTACACGAGGATGTCCTCGACCGTCGTCGTCGCCTGCTCCGCGGGGAACTTGAACGCGATCGCCCAGCGCGGGCTTCGCGCGACGTAGCCGAGGCGCTCCTGGTCAGCGATGCGATCGACCTTCACGACGACGCCGTCGGTCCCGTAGTCGAGCGAGTGGCGCTTCTCCCTCCATTCCGCGATGAAGGTAAGGACGTCGTCGAGGGTCCCGGCGGTGCGCCAGTGCGGGTTTACGCGCACGCCGAGCTCCTTCAGACGGTCCAGCAGCTCGCGTTGCGACTCCACGTCGAGGCCGGCCGCGCTGTACGCCCACATCGCGAGGTTGCGCTTCGCCGTCGCCTTCGGATCGAGCTGTCGGACCGCTCCGGCGGCGGCGTTGCGCGGGTTGGCGAAGAGCGGCTCGCCACGGTCGCCGCGCTCCTTGTTCGTCGCCTCGAACGACGCCGTCGGGAGGTAGACCTCCCCGCGTACGTCGACGCGGCCCTTCGCCTCGTCGCGGAGCGTGAGCGGGATCGAACGGATCGTGCGGAGGTTCGCGGTCACGTCCTCACCGACCAAGCCATCACCGCGGGTCGCGCCCTGGACGAACTTGCCGTCCTGGTACGTGAGATTGATCGCGAGACCGTCGATCTTGAGCTCGCACACGTAACCGACATCGTCGCGGCCGAGCAGCTTTCGCACGCGCTGATCGAAGGCGCGCAGCTCGTCCTCGTCGAAGGCGTTCGACAGCGAGAGCATCGGCGCCGCGTGCTGCACCGGAGCGAATCGCGTGGAGGCGGGCGCCCCCACGCGCTGCGTCGGCGACTCGGGCGTCACGAGCTCGGGGTGCGCCTCCTCGAGCGATTGCAGCTCGCGCAGGAGCGCGTCGTATGCCTCGTCCGCGATCGTCGGGCGGTCGAGGACGTGGTACTCGTAGTTCGCGGTCTCGAGGCGCTGACGCAGGTCGGCGACGCGCCGCTCTACGCTGGATTTCTGGTCGGGCCTGGCGGAGGTCACCTCACGATTCTGCCCGCATCGGAGGAGCTCATGAGCAGCGCGCCGCCGGTCACCCCGATCGACCTCTCGCAGTTCGCCGAGATCATCGACAACGCGCGGATGGACAACAACACCGCGGTTGTGGCGTCGGCCAACGGCACGCATCCCGACCTTGGGCTCAAGGGCAGCGTCATGGTGTGGGATCGCGACCACCTCGCCTGGTGGGAGCGGACACTCCGCGAGACCTACGCCGCCATCCAGGCGAACCCGCACGTGGCGGTCATGGTGCGCAACCCGACCCGCGACCGGCGGACCATCCGCCTGTACGGCGACGCGTCGATCGTCACCGATCCCGAGCTGCGTGAGCGCGTTTGGGACCGTGTCGTCCAGGTCGAGAAGGACACCGACAAGGAGAAAAAGGGGCAGGCCGTGCTCGTGCGTGTCGATCGGGTGCGCGCCGGCCTCGAGGTCGTCCAGCAGCGCGCGTAGGTCCTATCCCACACGTATGAGTTAGCCGCCGCCACTCAGGCGCCCGTGGCAGGGGTGCATCGGTAGCCTTCGGTCATGTCCCTTCCCGCTGGACGACTCGTCGCCGGGCTCATGCTCCTGCTGCCGACGTGCGTTCCGGTCCCCACCGGCTCGGCGCCGACCGAGCCCCCGTCGCCGTCGCTCTCGGCGGCTCCCACGCCTGGGACGTCCGCCGCGGCACCCGTAGCGCGGCCGTTCGTGACGCCCGCCGACTGCGCCGTCACCCCGATCGCGGAGCGGGAGTGGCGGCTCGACTGTGGCGAGGAGAGGAACCGCAACGCGCGCGGAACGCTTGGCCCCGGGCTCATGGGGCAGGGCTGGCGTCTGTGCGCTTCGGGCCTCGCGAGCGCGACGTGGGCGAAGGGCGAGGTCCAGGTCGTGATCGCCGAGGGCTCGGGAGCTCCCGGGGAGGGCTTCATCGTTCGCGCCGACCGGATCACGACCGACTGCGCGCTCGCCGTGTCGACCGCCGACCCGACTCGCCTTTTCGAGGTGATGGCGACGAGCTTCGTCGGTCAGGACCTTGCCTTTGTGGCAGCGCGCTGGACGGACGGGCGCGCGCTGTTCCGCACGCGTGACGGCGGTCGCACGTGGGAGGAGAACGCTCTGCCCGCCGAGATCAACTACGTCGCCGGGCTGCGCTTCGTCGACGAGCGGAATGGGTGGCTCATTGGATTCGCGCCGCGCGGCGGACAGTACGGGTGCGACCATGCCGCGCCACCCGATGTCCCAAGGTGTCGCGAGATCCTGTTCCGGAGCCGAGATGGCGGGCGCACCTGGACGAGCCTTCGAGTGACGGCGATCGCGCCCGCCGGTGGAAGCGCGCTCAAGGAGCTTCAGTTCGTCGACGCGACGAACGGGTGGATGCTGGAGCGCAGCGGTCCGCTCCCCTGCCAAACGGGAAAGCCGTGCTTCAACCTGCTCGCGACCGCGGATGGCGGGGACGCATGGCGCACCGTGCTCGCCGACACCGCGCTCTCCGATCTGCACTTCATCGATCGGCTTCACGGGTGGGCCCGCGTGCCGCACGACGACCAGGAAGGGACGATCGACCTGACCGCGACCGCCGACGGGGGCGCGACATGGCATCGCCAGATCGCCGGCGAGCAGGTCTGGGGGATCTCGGTCCCGCGGGTCGACGTCGCGATCGCGCTCGCTGGCGACGGCTACTGCACCGCGAGCCTCTGCGGCAGGTACGGCCTGTTTCGGATCGTGGGCGGCGATCTCGAGACGGTGCACGAAACGTCGACAACGGGCTGGTGGGCCGCGCCCGGCTGCGGCGGGTTCCTGGGCGAGCCGGCCTTCGTCGATGCGCTGCACGGCTGGATCGGTCTGCAGCCCGGCGTGGGCGGGCTTTCCGGATTCAACCCGGCGGGACTCATCGCAACGGTCGACGGCGGTCAGACCTGGTCGTGCGCGCCTGGCTTACCGCGCGAGAACGTTGACTCGGTGTGGTTCTCCGATCGGAGTCACGGTTGGGTCACGACGCGGTCGCATTCCGGCTCGGCGGGGATCGGCGGCGCGAGGATCTGGCGCACCGACGACGGCGGAAAGTCCTGGAGGGTCGTCCTCAACTAGGCCGACAGCGTCAGGGCGAGCCGGTCGCGCCTCCAACCCTCGTGACCGTCGCGATCGCGGGGACGTAGGTCAACGGATCCACGAGCGCACCGTTCGTGCGCGCCTCCCAGTGCACATGCGCGCCGGTCGAGAGACCGCTCGAGCCGACCGACGCGACCTGCTGGCCCGCGACCACTCGCTCGCCGAGCTCCACACTCACCGACGCGGTGTGGTAGTAGCAGGTCTCGAGCCCCCAGTCGTGCATCACGCACACCGCGAGGCCGCCGGGGCCGCGCCAGCCGACCGCGCTGACCGTTCCCGAATCGCCCGCCACGATCGGCGATCCATAGGGCGCCGCGATGTCGACGCCGCTGTGACCGGATGAGTAGAGCTGCGTGACGATGCCCGCCGTCGGCCAGCGCACGCGAGGGGCGAACACCCGCGGCGGGTCGCTCACCCGGAGCCGGAAGCCCGGGTAGCGGCTGTCGGGTACCGGCAGAAGCAACGGCCGGCCGGAGGTGACGTCGGCCGGGTCGAACGCGACCCGGTTGGCGGCGCGCACGGCATCGGCGTCGAGACCGAACCGGGCGGCGATCTCCTCGAGCGCCTCGCCTTCGCGAACGACGTGGATCGCGGCGTCGATCGGCGGCACGACGAGCGACTGCCCGACGCGCAGGTCGGCGCTGTCCGCGAGTCCGTTGTTGTACGCGAGCGTCTGCGGCGTGATGCCGTAGCGCGCCGCGATGGAGAGCAGCGTGTCGCCGCGTTCGACGACGTGCGCGCGAAGAGCGGGCGGCTCCTCACGCACTGCCGTCACGAGCGCGACGCGCGCGCGCACCGCCGCTCGCGGCGCGAGCTCGAATGTGGCTCGAGCGAGGTCCGGTGCCTTGGGCGGCGGCCAGACGAGCGCGCCGAGCAGTCGGAGCTCGGGCGCGGCGGCGACGGTCGCCGCCGGCGCGCAGGCCGCGACCACGCAGCACCCGGCGATCATCACCGCCCTCGTCCACTGCCGTATCGTGTCGCGCGCGCGACGGCGCCGGCGCGGCCTGCGCAACGCGATCCCGAATGCGACGTCGGTCGAACCGAACAGGCGCACGCGTATCTCGATGCGCCGCGAACGGCGGCCCGCTCCCCCTTGCGCCACGCCTCTTCGCGCAGGCAAGCAGCGTGCCGGTTGTGTATAGAGCACCCAGGACAGAAAGAGCTGGACCCTTCTCTCGCTTGACAGACAAGCTAGGGAGGGTCGGGCGACTCCGTCCCCGCACGCTCCCCAACAGGGCCGCGAAGTGGCCGCAGTCCGGCGTAGCGCTCCCGCCGCCACGACACGCGCCGAGCGCGGGGTCGAGCCGGTGCGCGGGGATCCTGCCGCGGTTGCGATGGCCGAGCACACCGGGGCTCAGAGCGACGAAGCGCCACTTCAGGCGCCAGACCTGCCGCTCCGAGACACCGAGGAGCGTCGCTGCCTCCTCGGCCGCGAGCTTCCCGGCGATCAGCCGGGTGAGGACCAGGGCGCTGAGCAATCACAAGGGCGCTTGTTCTTTTGACAGCCGGACTATCCTCTCCGACCGTAACGGGGAGGGGTTTTCGATGGCAATGGAGATCGCGCTTCCTACTGGCGTCGTACTCGCGAAGGACGAGTCTGCGATCCGCACGACGGAACTTTCGAGCTCGAACATCATGCCATTCCTTCGAACCAAGCTCGTGCTCACATCAAGACGCGTCGTGGGAGACAAGCGAAACACCATTCTCGGCCTGATCCCGACGGGGACTGAGCGGGTGAGCTTTCCGCTTCCGAGCGTCGCCGGTGTACGAACACGGACGAGCGTGTCGGTTCCGGGACTGCTCCTCGGTGCTCTGCTGACCGTCGCCGCGATCGCGAGCCTGAATCAAGGAGTGGGCGCCGTCGTCATCCTCATCGTCGGGGCGCTGATCTTCGCGAGCGCCTTCGGCGCCGAGATCGTGGTTCAAAACAGCGGCGGCGGAACGATTCCTCTAAAGCTGTCCGTGATGGACCGAAATAGGGCGGTCGCGTTTTGCGAGGAGGTAAACACCCTACTGGCCTCTCGCTAGCGTCGCTGAGGGACTCTAGACGCGCGCCAGCTTGGCGAAGCTGGCCATGAGCTTCTTCACGCCTCTGTCCGGGAAGGCGACGGTGACCTCTTCGTCGTCGTCGCGCGCGACGCTCGAGACGACCATCCCCTCACCGAGCGAGGGATGGCGCACCTTGTCCCCGGCCCGAAAGCGGGTCTCGGCCGTGGTCACGGTCCGCCGGCGCGTCGCGCGCCCGGCCCACGCAGCCGGAAGACCCGCGAGCATCTCGTCGCGCCGGCTCTGCTTCCGTTCCTCGTAGCGGGCGCGGTCGCGCTCCCAGTCGAGCTCAGCCCACGCGTCGCGTTCCTCCGTCTCGATCGCGCCGCGCATTTCGACGCCATCGGTCGGAAGCTCCCCGAGGAATCGCGAGGGCGGGTTCATATTCGTATGGCCGAAGAGCGACCGGCGGCGCGCGCGGGTGAGATAGACGCGATCCTTGCCACGCGTGATGCCCACGTAGCAAAGCCTGCGCTCCTCCTCAAGCTCTGCCTCGCTGCCGCTCTCGATCGCGCGAGCGTGCGGAAAGACGCCTTCCTCCATCCCGGTCATGAACACCACCGGGAATTCAAGACCCTTGACGGCGTGCATCGTGATGAGCGTGGCGGCCGGCTTCGCATCCGCGTACTCGTCGACGTCCGATACGAGCGCGATCTCCTCGAGGAAGCTCGGCAGCTGCTCCTCCTGCGGCAGCGCGGTGTAGTCCTCCGCGAGAGTGCGGAGCTCCTGGACGTTCGCCCAGCGCTCCTCCCCCTCCTCGGTCCCATCCTTCAGATAGGTCTCGTAGCCGGTGAGCGCCGTGACCTCGTCGAGGAGACGCGCCAGGGGGAGCTGCTCGCCCGCGGCCCGGAGCTTGGCCATCAGCTTCCCGAACGCGATGAGCGCGTCCTGCTGGCGCCTGGGGATCGAGGTGATGAGCTCGGCCTTGGTGAGCGCGTCCCCGACGCCGAGCTCGTGCTCCCGGGCGTTGGCGAGGAGCGCGGCCCGTGTCTTGTCGCCGAGACCGCGCGGCGGCGTATTCAGCACGCGCGCGAGCGCGAAGGCGTCGTGCGGATTCCGGATGAGGCGCAGGTACGCGAGCGTGTCCTTGACCTCACGGCGCTGATAGAAGGACACGCCGCCGACGATCTGGTACGCGAGACCGAACGCCCGGAACGTGTCTTCGATCGCGCGCGACTGCGCGTTCGTCCGGTAGAGGACCGCGACGTCGCGGGGGCCGTGAGCCTCACCCTCGCGCTGGAGCCGTTCGACCTCCCGCGCGAGGAGCTCCGCTTCGTGCGACTCGTCGTACGCCTGCATGACCACGACGTCGGCTCCGCCCTGCCGGTCGGTCCAGAGCTTCTTCTCCTTGCGCGCCGCGTTGTTGCGCACGACGGAATGGGCCGCGTCGAGGATCCGCTGCGTGGAGCGGTAGTTCTGCTCGAGCTTTACCACCTTCGCGTTCGGGTAGTCGCGCTCGAAATCGAGGATGTTCCGCACGTCGGCGCCCCGCCAGCTGAAGACCGACTGGTCGTCGTCGCCGACGACGGCGAGGTTCTGCCGGTAGCCGGCGAGATATCGGAGGAGAACGTATTGCGCGCGGTTCGTGTCCTGGTACTCGTCGACGAGGATGTGCTGATAGCGGTCCTGCCACCGCTCGAGCGCGCGGTCACTCGTCTCGAACAGCCGGCAGGCGAGGAGCAGAAGGTCGTCGAAGTCGACCGCGTTGTTCTCCCGGAGCAGCTCGTCGTACCGCTTCCACACGATCGCCGCGATCCGATCGAGCTGCCCTTTCGGGCTCGCGGCCAGGTCGGCGGGTCCGCGGAGCTCGTTCTTCGCCCCGGAGATGACCGCGGCGATCGCGCCCGGAGCGAATATCCGCTCGCTTGCATTCGTCTCCGCCATCGCCTGGCGGAGCACGGCGCGCTGGTCGGTCTCGTCATAGATGGCGAACGAACGGTCGATGCCGACGGATGGCCCCTCACGGCGGAGCAGGCGCGCGCAAAAGGCGTGGAAGGTGCCGACCGTGAGCTCGCCGAGCCGCTCCTTACCGACCAGGCGATCGAGGCGCTCGCGCATCTCCCGCGCCGCTTTGTTGGTGAAGGTGACCGCCAGGATGGAGCTCGCCGGCACGGCCAGATCGCGGACGAGGTAGGCGATCCGGTGCGTGAGAACTCGCGTCTTCCCGGATCCGGCGCCGGCCAGGATGAGCAGCGGGCCGTCGCCGTGCGTGACGGCGGCGCGCTGCTCGGGGTTCAGCGGATCGAGGATCGGGTCGGGCACCGCTACCCATCGTATGGAGAGCCGGCGCTTGTTGATGGACCGTGGATAAGCGCGACAAGTCGTGGAAAAGATCGAGCGGCCCGGTGTCGGTTTGGTGGATAACTGGATTGCTCCGACAGGTGAGCAGCCCGTAGATTTCTCGCTGTCCCGAGGGGTCTGCTAAAGGGAACGAGTCCGAGATTCCATCAAGGGCATCGTTCCCCGGGAGCGCAACCGGAGATAGCATCAAAGGCGGTCCGAGAGGATATCGAGGATCGGCTCCACGGCCAGGCCGCAGAGCTTCGAAGCTGCGGTAGGGCACGGAGGCAGGTCGCTCGGGACGCTTTTTGTTTGTTTTCGTGAACCCGGTCCGCCCCTCAACGCCCGGAGTTCCGGCCCATGTTCGTTTACTTAGACACCTTCGTTTCATCCGTATCTGTTCCCCCACCGTACATTTTCCGGAGTGCCTGATCAGCAGCCGTCCGACGACGCCCTCCTGAGCTCCCTCGCGGCGCGCGATCTCGGCGCGCTCGCCTCGCTCTACGACCGCTATGGCCGGCTCGCCTATTCGCTCGCGTACCGGATCCTCGGCGAGAGCGAGGCGGCCGAGGACGTCGTTCAGGACGCGTTCCTCTCGGCCTGGCGTGGCGCCGGCGGATACCGCCGCGACCGCGGCAACCCGCGAGCCTGGCTGCTCTCGATCGTGCACCACCGCGCCGTCGACATCCTCCGCCGAAAGACGACCTTCCGGCCGGCGCCGCTCGAGGTCGCCGAGGCGCAGCCGGCGGACGAGGACACCGCGCTCGCGGCCGAGAAGAACGTCGAGCACCGCACTGTCCGGCAGGCGCTCGAGACGCTGCCGCAGGCCCAGCGGCGGACCATCGAGCTCGCCTACTTCGGCGGGTACACGCACGTCGAGCTCTCCGAGCTGATGGGAGTGCCGCTCGGGACGGTGAAGGGACGCATGCGCATCGGCCTCCAGAAGATGCGCCGCGTGTTGGAGCGCTCGCGATGAACGACCACGTCCAGGAGGAGCTCGAGGCATACGCGCTCGGGGCGGTCGACCGGGCCGAGGCCGAGCGGATCGCGGCACACCTCGGTTCCTGCGCCTCGTGTCGCGGCGCGGCCGCCGCGCTCGCCGAGGTCGTGGGCACGTTGCCGGACGTGGTCCCGCTCCGCGAGCCGCGCGCGGGGCTTCGCGAGCGTGTCCTGGCCGCGGCGCGCGGGAACACGAGTCGACCCGAGACGGTGCGCAGGACCTGGTCCGTCGGTCGGGTACGGCCCTGGCCGATCCTCCTCGCCGGCCTCACCGCGGCGGTGATCGTCCTCGGTGCCGCCGACCTCGAGGCATCCAGACGCCTCGACGCGACCAGCGCCGAGCGCGACAAGCTCTCCGCGACCCTGGACAGCTTCCGGCAGGGCGGGCGCTGGTGGTACATGGTGGGAAAGGACGGCTTCGCTGGCTCCGGCGGGGTGCTCGTCGACCCGCGCGCGGAGGGCCACGCTCCGTTCGTGCTCTTCCATGACCTCCCGCGGCTTCCCGCCGGAAAGATCCTCACGGTGTGGTTCGTCAGCCCCGACAGCACGTGGGCGCGCGCCGCCGCCTTCCGTCCAGACGGCCAGAGCCTGCAGGCGGTGATGATCACCATGAACGTCTCCGGTTTCGACCGCTGCGCGGTGACCGTCGAAGATTCCTCCTGGGGTCCGCGCAAGGGCTCGGTGGTCATGGAGTCGCGCATCGCGCCACCGCCGCCCGCGCCATAAAGAGACCGGCCGCCTCTGCGAGGCGGCCAGTCGATCATGGCACGCGCGCGCGCCGCTACATCGCTTTCGCGGGCATCGCCACCCGACCACCGAGGAAGGCGGCCGCGAGGGCCCACACGCCCACGACGAGATGCAGGATGTCGTCCGCCGGGCTCTCGAGATTCGCGATGCCGAACGTGTTTGGCGAGGCCGCCCCGGCGACCGCGAACCCGTAGACCGTGAAGAAGAGTGCGAGCACCCCGACTGCCACCACTAGCCACTTCTGGAGATTCGCGTCCTTCAAGAGGTACGCCGCCCCGATGGCTACGATGCCCAGACCCGTGTGCGCGACGTTTTCAGCGTTGTCGAGATAGAAAAAGCTGTCCATCTGACTGAACAGCCCCGCGAAACCGACAAGACCCAGAGCCAAGAGAACGATGCCGCCGATGAGCAAGAACTGCTTGGGATTCAAAGACTGATCCCTCCTCTCGCTCCTTCTCTACGAAAGAAAGGAGCCCGGCGGTTTACCCGCCGGGCTCCGAGATTACGCCGCCGCTGGTAACGGCCTGACTAGTACTCACTTCGCTCGTCTGAGCGTCGTCGCCTCGCCCGCGTGAGCAAGCTCCCGCGGCTCAGCTCCTCGCTCAGTAGTCCATGCCTCCGGGCGGCATCGCCGGCGCCTTCTCCTTCTCGGGAAGGTCGGTGATGAGCGCCTCGGTCGTGAGGATCATCGCGGCGATGGACGCGCCGTTCTCGACCGCAGATCGGACGACCTTGACCGGGTCGATGATCCCGGCTTTGGGCAGGTCCACAATCTTGCCGCTGATGACCTCGTAGCCCCAGCTGAAAGACTTGGCCTCGACCTGCTTGCGGCGGACGGCGTCGAGCATGACCGATCCGTCCTGGCCGGCGTTCGCGATGAGCTGGCGGAAGGGCTCCTCGAGCGCGCGGCGGAGGATGTTGACGCCGGTCAGTTCGTCGCCCTCGGCTTTCACATTGTCGAGCGCCTTGATCGCGTTGATGAGCGTGATCTCGCCGCCTGGGACCATGCCCTCCTCGATGCCCGCGCGGGCGGCCGAGAGCGCGTCCTCGACGCGGTGCTTCTTCTCCTTGAGCTCCACCTCGGTGGCCGCGCCGACCTTGATGATGGCGACGCCGCCGGCGAGCTTCGCGAGACGCTCCTGGAGCTTCTCCTTGTCGAAGTCGCTGGTGGTCTCCTCGATCTGCGCCTTGATCTGCTTCACGCGGGCCATGATCTTGTCTTGCGAGCCGCGGCCCTCGACGAACGTGGTCTCGTCCTTGTCCGCCGTGACGCGGCGTGCGCGGCCGAGGTCCTGGATCGTGGTCGCGTCGAGCTTGCGGCCGGCCTCCTCGGTGATGACCTGCCCGCCGGTGAGGATCGCGATGTCCTCGAGCATCGCCTTGCGGCGGTCGCCGAAGCCCGGCGCCTTCACCCCGAGGACGTTCAGGGTGCCGCGGAGCTTGTTCACGACGAGCGTGGCGAGCGCCTCGCCGTCGATGTCCTCGGCCACGATCACGAGGTTCTTCGTGACCTGCACGAGCTTCTCAAGCACGGGCAGGATGTCGGTGATCGCGGAGATCTTCTTGTCGGTGATCAGGATGTACGGGTCCTCGATGACCGCTTCCATCCGGTCCGCGTTGGTCACGAAGTACGCCGAGATGTAGCCGCGGTCGATCTGCATGCCCTCGACGTACTCCGTCTCGAACTGCAGGCCCTTGGACTCCTCGACTGTGATCACACCTTCCTTGCCGACCTTGTCCATGACCTCGGCGATGAGGTCGCCGATTTGCTTGTCGGCCGCGGAGATCGTCGCGATCTGTGCGATCTGCTCCTTCTGGTGCTCACCCTCCACCTTCGTGGACTGCGCCTTCATCTCTTCGACGACGGCGATGACGCCCTTCTCGAGGCCGCGCTTGAGGAGCATCGGGTTCGCGCCGGCCGCGATGTTCCTGAGGCCCTCGTGGACGATCGCCTGGGCGACCACGACCGACGTCGTGGTGCCATCGCCGGCGATGTCGTTCGTCTTGGTCGCCGCTTCCTTGAGGAGCTGCGCGCCCATGTTCTCGAAGGGATCCTCGAGCTCGATCTCGCGGGCCACGGTCACACCGTCGTGCGTGACGGTCGGGGCGCCGAACTTCTTGTCCACCGCGACGTTGCGCCCCTTCGGGCCGAGCGTCGTCTTGACCGCGTTCGCCATGGTGTCGATGCCTTGCTTGAGCTTCCTGCGTGCGTCTTCCGTGAATGCGAGCTGCTTTGCCATCCTTACCTCCCGCTAGTCGTCGATCTTGGCGAGGACGTCTTTCTCACTCAAGATGAGAAGCTCCTCGTCGTCGAGCTTGAATTCCGTTCCCGCGTACTTCTGGAAGAGGACGCGATCGCCCTCCTTGAGCTCCACTGGGATGCGCTGGCCCGTGTCGGGGTGCCGGTCGCCGGGTCCGACCGCGAGAACCTTGCCCTCCTGGGGCTTCTCCTTCGCGGTGTCCGGAAGGACGATCCCGCTCTTCGTGATCTCCTCGCGCTCGAGGGCCTTGATCACGACGCGGGAGCCGAGCGGCCTGAGCCTGAGCTTTTGCGAGGGCTTGGGTGCTGTTGCGACTGCCACTTTCTCCCCTCCATTGGTGGGTTTTGGGCGCGGCGAGGCCCGCCGAAGGCGACGCGTCTGGATTAGCACTCGCCAGGCTTGACTGCTAAGACTCTACGAGAGGGCCGGAAAGCGTGTCAAGCCGCGCCGCCGCTGTCGCCGGCGACGGCGAGGCCGGTCTCGGCCGCCACCCGGTCCCTGCCGGCGCGCTTTGCGGCGTAGAGCATGGCGTCGGCGGCCTCGAGGACCTGCTCGGAGCTCCGCCCGGGGCGCCACGCGGCCACCCCGATGCTGACGGTGATGGCGATCTTGGGGTCGGCGCGGCCGTGGAGCTCGACGGCCTCCCGTACCCGCTCGGCGGCGATCCGCGCCTCCTCCAGACCCGACTGCGGCATGAGCACCAGGAACTCGTCGCCGCCGGTGCGGACGCTCACGTCCGAGGCGCGGAGGGTCTTCCGCATGGTGTTCGCGAGCCCCCGGAGCGCCATGTCGCCTTGCTCGTGGCCGAAGGTGTCGTTCACGTTCTTGAGGGCGTCGACGTCGACCACCAGCACGCTATAGGGCTGGCCGTGGCGAGCGGCGAGCGAGTGCATCAGCTTCAGCTGCTCGCCGAGGAAGTGGCGGTTGTGCAGTCCCGTCAGGCCGTCGGTCGTCGCCTGGCGCTGGGCGGTCTCGAGCACGCGGCGCGTGGCGAGGCTGAGCGCGACGCGGTCGGCCGCCGCGCGCATGACGGTCACGTCGACGATCGAGTCGCCATCCGGCTCGAGGAAAAGCGCTCCGACAGTGTCCCCGCCCGCGACCAGCGGTAGGCAGGAGTAGTGCGACCGGAAGGGCATGTACGGGCAGACGACGGGGTCCTCCGCGGACTTGACCTCGAAGAAGCGGCCACTGCGGATGGCGGGACAGCTCGTCGGCCCGTTCACCACCGGATGGGGGGTCCCGCGGCCCGCGCTTCCGACCGGCTCGAGGATCGCGACCGACGGATCCGTGAAGAGCACGGTGGCCGCCGGCAGATGGAAGCCCTGCGCGAGGCTGCGCGCGGCCGTCTGCGCGAGGTTGGACTCGTCGGTGGCGAGGGCAAGGGCGTCGACGAGGTTGTCCATGCTCACGAGGACCTTCATCCGTGCCTCGAGGCGCTCGCTCTGCGTGCGCACCTCCTCGAGCGCAAGGAAAGAGGCGACCGCGGCGGCGGAGGCGTCGGCGATGACCTCCGCGACACGGACCTCGTGCGCTGACCACTCGCGCGGCTCGTTGCTCGACACCGCCATGAGGCCGATGACCTCGCTGCGGTGTATCAGGGGCACGAAGAGCCCGGCGGCGAAGTCCTCGTGGTCGCGCGGCTGCTGCGAGCCGCTCTCGTCGCGCGCGTCGTTCACGGCGATGATCCGCTTCTCGCGTACGGCGCGCCGGCGCGGCGGGTCCTCGGGAAGGGTGGGGTCGGCGTGGAACTCCTCGATCGCGCCGTCCGGCCCAACGGTGAAACCGTCGGCGAAGTCCGGCTTGGACGCGAACAGATAGAGGCGGTCGACCGCGAGCGCGTTCTTCGCGGACTCGTGAACGACCTTCACGAGCTCATGAAGCTCGCGCACCCGCGCGAGACTGACCGCCGTGTTCCGCGCCACCGAGAGCTCGGCGTTCTGCGTGGCGAGCTCCTCGGTACGCTGGCGCAACGCGAAGCGCGTCTCCTGGATCGTGCGGGAGATGAGCGCGGTCATGGCGATCACCGAGAGGAGCGCGAAGAAGCGGATGACCCCGGTGTCGATCTCCGTGCGCTCGCCGACGAGGATGATCTCCGCGAGCAGCGTCGCGACAAACGCGACCGTCGCGATGATCCCGGTGAAGAGCGTCCCCGAGATGCGCATGCCGAACACGGTCGCGAGGATCGGCAGGACGTAATAGGGGAAGTACCGGGAATCGACGCCGCCCGTCAGGACGAGAAGGATCGCCGCGATGACCTGCGTGATCGCCGTGCCGACCGCGAACCGGCTCCGGCCGAGCCATGAGTCGGGCAAGACGTGGAACCAGAGCGTCGCGAAGAGGAACAGGAGGAGCGAGCTCGCCACGAGCCCGATCCGCGACGCCTGGTCAGTCGTCGGGAGCGCCGCAGTGCCGAGCAGCGCGGCGCCTATGCCCCAGCTCGCCGCCTCCGACGCGAGGCGTATCCGACGCTCGTAGGACGCCCGCGCGCGCGGGTCACCGACCACCATTTCAGCGGACATGGTGGGACAACTCGGCTAGCCTGTCGCGGCCGAAGGGGGCTTTGCCCCCCTGCGAATCCCCCGGAGTAAGCAAAGTTGAAGATCGCCAAGCTCGCCACCTGGGCCCTCTCGGCGAAGGCCGAGCGGACCATCCACTTTGGCGCGGGCTCCTACGACACCTTCACCGCCACCCTGGTCGAAATCACGACGGACGACGGCCTCACCGGCGTCGGCGAGTGCATCGCGCGCCGTGCGCCACGGGTGGTCGAGACCGTCGTGCGCGACCTGCTCTGGCCGGTCGTCCAGGGAAGGGACGCGCGCGACGTCGCCGGCCTGCACGACGCGATGTTCGCGACGCTCCGACCGTGGGGACACTACCGCGGCTTCGTGCAGGAAGGGATGAGCGGCATCGACCAGGCGCTCTGGGACATCGTCGCGCAGTCGCAGGGTGTGCCGCTGTACAAGGCGCTCGGCGGCGCCTCGCGCTCGAAGGTTCCCATATACGGGTCGAAGGTCTACACCGCCGATCTCGATCACATGGCAAGGGAAGCGCGCGCCGCGGTCGACCGCGGCCATCGGGCGATCAAGGTCCAGATCGGGCGATCGGCGGAGTGGGGCGGTCCGAGCGCCGATGTTGACGTATGCCGTGTCGTGCGTGAGGCGATCGGCGCCGCGATCGAGATGGGCGTCGACGTGAACTCGGCATACGACGCGGCGACCGCGATCCGGATCTGTCACAGGGTCGCCAAGTACGACCTCTGGTTCATCGAGGAGCCCGTCTTTCCCGATGACGTCGACGGCTACGAGCTCATCCGCCGCTCGCAGCCGATTCCCGTCGCCGCGGGCGAATCCGAGTTCGGCCTGTTCGGGTTTCGCGAGCTGCTGAAGCGTCGCGCTCTCGACGTGGTCCAGCCGGAGATCGCGCGCATCGGCGGCTTCACCGCCGCCATGCGGCTCGGCGCGCTCGCGCAGACGCACAACGTCAGGGTCGCGCCTCATACCGGTTTCTCGTGCGGCGTGGCGCAACTCGCCTCGTTACATCTCTCCGCGGCCGTTACGAATCTGAGCCGTCTCGAATGGATGTGGATCGACAACCCTCTGGCGGAAATCTTCACCACGCCGTTGCCACAGCCCGTTAACGGCGAGCTGTCCGTTCCTGAACGGCCTGGGCTGGGGCTGACGCTGGATCGCAAGAAGCTCGAGAAATTCAAGCTGTCTTGATCCGTGCCTGACACGGCGGCGCGCTTGCGGAAGGGGAGGGCGGACCCGCGTCCGCCCTCCTTCTTCGCTACTTCGATTTCGTCCGGAAGATCTCGTAGATGGCGCCGCCCCGTGATCGAGACCACGAACAGGTTGCCATTCGGTCCGGTCTGGATGTCGGTGACCACGCCGAAGTCTCGACCGATGGGAAGGCTCTCGCTCTCGGTGAGGTCGTGCTTTGTGGTGTTGTCGGCCACGCGATCCTCGAGACGCGGATCCTCCACCGCGACCTTGTTGCGGTTGCCGGTGAGCTGGAAGCGGAAGAGATAGCCGCCGACCGAGAGAGGCGTCGCCGCACCGACGAAGAGGTCGCCGTAGAACTGCGGCCGAGCGCGCGGCTCGACATGAACCCGATCCCGGCGGGCGGGACAGCGTACTTCCAGCTGAACTCGGGATCGCTGTAGCGCGATCCGGGGAGCGTGAAGAGCCGCGAGAGTGCCGCCTCCGGCGTGTCCCGCGATGTTCGACGGTGGCCACCGGATCTGCTGGAGGCTCCGGCCGAACTCATTGACCTCGATGGACTTACTGGGAGATCCGCGAGACGGGACCCATGATCTGGACCCAGCCGCCGTTCATACCGGGCTCGACACGATTCAGCTCGTCGAATCGTCGAAGCTGACGGATGGGGCGGTCATCTCGGCGGACGTTGGCCTGTGCGGGGACCTCGGGAGCGAGCGGTGGTCTGCAGGTCGGCTACCCGGCGATGAGCGAGAGGGGATCGATCGGCTGACCGTTTCGCATCACCGCGAAGTGAAGATGCGGCCCGGTCGTCATGCCGGTCAGGCCGATGAACCCGATCACCTGGCCCGCCTTCACGGCCTGCCCGGCCTTCACGGGCGGCAGCGCGAACGCATCGTCGAGATGGGCGTAGAGCGAGACGAGGCCACCCGGGTGCGCGACCAGCACGATCATCGCGCCATCGGGCAGGTGGCCGACAAAGGTGACCTTTCCGTCGGCCGCGGCGGCGACCGGCGTGCCGAGCGGCGCCGCGATGTCGATCGCGTCGTGGAAGTGCGCGAAGGTGACGCCCTCGTAGCTCCGCGCCGGCTCGAGCGTCAACGCGCTCGGCCCGAACGGCTGCGTGATCGGTCCGCGCACCGGCAGCGACCACGTGGTCTCGGTCTTCGCATCGCGGATCAGCGCCGACGCGACGAGCTGCGCGAGCGCCGTCTGCGCGGCGGTCGCGTCCTGGGCGAGACCCCGCAGGACGGCGACCTGGGCGGCGCGCGCTTCGGTGTCGCCGAGGGCGGCGGCCGCCGCGAGGATCCGCGCGCGGTCGCGAAGTCGAGTGAGGTGCGCCTGCTTCGCGGCCACCGAGTCCTTGAGGCGCGCAAGTGTTTCGGCGCGCTCGGAGAGCGCGGCCTGGCCAGCGACGAGCGACGCCTCGAGCGATCGGAGCTCGGCGAGCGCGTCCTGTTGCGCTTCCGTGAGATCCGCCGGCACCGACGCCGGCGGAAGCTCGAGCAGGCGAAGCGCGTCGCGGGTCGCTCGGTCGTGCACGCCACGACGATCGCTCGAGCGCGCATGCAGATCGGCGAGGTCCGCGGTGACGACGTTCAGATCGTCACCGACCTGGGCGATCTGCGCTTCGAGCGCCGAGAGCTCGTCCTGCGCGACACGCGCCTGTGCCTCGATGATCTGCGTCAGCGAGCGCGCATTCGCGAGAAGCGCGGCGTCGCGTGCCCGCGCTGCGGCGAGATCCGGCGTCGCCGACGGCGAGGGCTGCGCGGAGGGTGATGCCGTCGCTCCCGGGGTTTGAGTCGGCGCGGGGGCGGCCGAGCTGGATGCCGACGAATCCGATGGCGAGGGCGACGGACTCGAGGTCGCCTTGGACGAAGGGCTGACGCTCGGCGCGGCGGTGGCCGACGACGATGGCGTCGCCGCGGGCGACGAAGTCGGCGACGCGGGTGGCGTCGGGGTGCGGTCGTCCGCGTTCGCCGGTGAGGCAAAGACCCAGGCCGTAGCGGCCAGGCCGAAGACCGCGGTGAGTACCGGTCTCAGCGCCAAGTCGCCACAGAGGCTGCACGAAGACCCTCAATTACCGGTCGCCGGAGTGGCCGACGGACGAGCGGGGTCGCGTGCTCAGAGCGGCCTGGACGTCGTTAAATTTGAAGATGTTGTTAGGCGCGCCGCGCTTTGCGCACGCCAGTGTGCCGGTAGCCGAGCTGCTCGAGCCACTCCCTGGTCGGGCCGGTGATGACCAGGGCGGCACGGGGCAGGTCCGCGACTCGCCGCACGCCTGCCAGGAAGACGGCCGTCCGAAGCTCGAGCTCGAAGTCGTCGATCCACCGTTCCACGCTCTGCTCGCCGCGCAGCGCAGCCTGGAGGAGCGGCCGGCCGACGCCGACCAGGGTCGCGCCGAGCGCGATCGCTTTCGCGGCGTCCAGCCCAGTGCGCACGCCGCCGGTCGCGATCACCGGCAAGCCGGCGGACGCGCAACCAACGACGGCGACCGCTGTCGGCACGCCCCAGTTACGGAAGCGATTCCCCAGGCTCATCCGAGCCGCGTCCGATTGCGCGGCGGCGCGCATCGCCTCGATGGCGGCGAACGACGTACCCCCCACGCCGCCGACGTCGATGGCCTTCACGCCGGCGCGTCGCAGCCGGAGCGCAACTTCCCTCGTGATGCCGGCGCCGGTCTCCTTCGCGATCACCGGCACCCGACAGCGGCGCACCAGGGCACGGATCGCGGCGAGCGCGCCGCGGGCGCGGGTCTGTCCTTCGGGCTGCACGGACTCCTCGAGGTAGTTGAGATGCACCGCCAGGGCGTCCGCCCTCACCATCGAGACGATCTGCGACACGTCGCGTGCTCCGAGCGGGGGCTCCCGGTCCTGCCGGACCAGCTGCGAGATCCCCACGTTCGCGATGACGAACGCGCTCGGCGCGCTCTCGCGCACGACCGAGTACGTCGGAACGAGGAGCGGATCGCGGAGCGCGGCGCGCTGGCTCCCCACCCCCATGGCGATCCCGCGTCTCTGCGCGACCCTCGCGAGGAGCTCGTTCACCGCGAGCGCTCGACCATGTCCACCGGTCATGCCGGAGATCACGAGCGGCAGCGAGAGCCTGCGGCGGAGGAACGTGACGCCGAGATCGATCTCCGCCGCATCGACGGTGGGGAGCGCGTCGTGGACGATGGCGATGTCGTCCCAGCCGGCGGGCGTTCTCGCCTCGACGTCGGCCTCCGCGGCGAGCTTCAGGTGCTCGGCCTTGCGCCGCGCGATGTCCTCCGCTTCGCTCAGTCGAACACCCCCTCCGCCGCGAGCGCGCGGTACTCGGACTCGCCAAGCCCGAGAAGACCGCGCCAGACCTCGTCGTTGTGCTCGCCGAGGGTAGGTCCGGCGCGCTCGAGCACCGCGGGAGTGTCGGACAGCGTGAACGGGGGCGCCATGGCGGTCACGCGGCCGAGCACCGGATGCGCAGTCGGCCGCCAGAAGCCGCGGTGCCGGAGCTGGGGGTCATCGGCGAGCTCCGCGATCGTCTGGACCGGCGCCACCCGGAGACCCCGCGCACGGAGGGCCCGCACCACGTACTCGCGCGATCGCTCGCACGTCCAGCGCTCGATCGCCGCGTCCAGCGCGGGATCGCCTCGCGACCACTCGGTGTGGCCGGCGGCGTCTCGAAAGCTCTCCCACTCCTCGTCCGACCACACGCTGAGCGCGACCCAGCGATCGTCGCCCTCGCAGCGGTACACGCCGTGGGGCCGAGCGATCGGATCGGCATTCCCGTCACGGGTGGGGATCGTGCGGTTCGCCGAGTGCTCGAGCAGCGCCGGCGCCATGAACTGCAGCCCGGCCTCGTACTGCGAGAGGTCGATGTCGCATCCGTCGCCGGTCCGGCGACGGCGCTCGAGGGCGGCGAGGACCGCGATGACACCGTATCCCACCGCGATGTAGTCGATATACGGCCCGTACAGGATCACCGGGGTCCGGCCTCGCTCGCCGAGGAGCTCGTTGAAGCCCGCGAGCGCCGTGAGCTGGCTGCCATAGCCGGGATGCCGCGCGTGCGGACCCGTCTGGCCCTGATTGCAGCTCGACAGGATGATGAGGTCCTTGCGCACGGCGCGCATCGCCGCGTTCGTGAGACCGCGGCGCGCGAGCGTCCCGGCCGGGAAGCTCTCGATGACGACGTCAGCCTTTTCGATGAGCGCGAGCGCGAGCTTCACCGCGTTCGGGTGCTTGAGATTGAGCGTCACGCCCCTCTTGCCGTCGTTGTAGAAGGCGAACATCGCCGCGGTGTCCGGGGCGGGCTCGCCCTTGAACGGCGGATAGGTGGAGCGGAAGGCGTCGAGGGCCGTGCCCGATTCGAGGTGGATGACCTCGGCACCGTGGTTCGCGAGGTACTTGCCCACGAGAGGACCGGCCGCGGCCCAGCCAAGCTCCACCACCCGGATATCGCCGAGCGCGGCCTTGCTCGAGGTGATCGTCGCCGGAGGGACAGGTGTCAAGGTGCACTCCGGGGCGTGGGCTTTGGACCAGGTGGCCAGGGCGCGCTGCGGATCGTCGTTCGTCTCGAGCGGCGCGGTCACCCGCGGCCGCGCACCGTCGAAGAGGGCGAAGCCGCCAGGGAACTTCATGCGGCGGGCGGCGACCTCGATCTCCTGCCAGAACTCGCGCGCCTTGAGCTGCTCGTCGGCGAAGACGTCCCGCGCGTCCGCCACGGGATACCCGAGCATGTTCCGGGCGATGACACCGGCGAAGAACTCCCGCTTGGTCAGCGTCGCCAGGAACGTCGCGATCGACGCCTCCAGCCGATCGACCTCGGCCTGCGTGAGCAGGCGGTTGTCGAACGTATCCCAGTCGATCGCTCCGACCACGCCGTCGAGCGCGCCCTTTTCACGCATCCACTCCGCGAGCATCCGTCCGGTGTGGCGCCCGATCGGACCGCCCTGCACCGCGAAAGCGACGTGGCCATCGGCGCAGGGCCAGATGTTCCGGAACTTCGCACCGACGATGCTCCGGCCGATGAGGTACGGCCCGAGACGGCGGTGCTCCTCGCGCAGCGTGTCCCAGAAGACGATCGCCGGCGGGTGCACCGTCGTCATCGCGGCTTGCGCGGAGACGTCGACGTGCTGGCCAACCCCCGTGCGCCCCCGCGCCGCGAGTGCGACGAGCGCGCCCATCGCCGCGTACATCCCGGTCCAGAACGGCGACTGGGGAAGGGTCGTTCGCACCGGCGTGCGACCCGGCTCGCCGGCGAGCCAGAGGCATCCGCTGGCTGCGGCGACCTCGATGTCGGACGCGGGAACCCATGCCAGAGGGCCGCTTGTCCCGTACGCCGTGATCGTGACGAGGATGGCGCGCCGATTCGCCCGTGCGACATCCCCGTACGCCAGACCCTGATCCGTGATCACCACGTCCGCGTTCGATATCACCCGCCAGAGGCCGACCTGCTGGATGTCGACGATGCGCTTGTTGGCGTTCATCGCGAGCGCGTACGCAGACCGGTCGCCGACGAGCGGAGGCCGTGGCGGCCGGTCATCGGACCGCGGCCCGCGCACGACGTCGGCGCCGAGGTCGGCGAGGATGCGCCCGCAGAACGCGCTCGGCGTAGCCGTGAAGTCGAAGACACGCAGGCCCTCGAGCATCAAGGCACCGCTAGCGGCCGCTGCGCGCGAGGACCTCCGCCCACGACGACGTCTTCATCGCCGCCTTGCCCTTCTCGATCTGGTCCGCGTCGAACCACCCCGACGGATCGACGCGGTCGATCGGATAGACGGGCCGCATGAAGTCATTCTCGAATCCGTAGGGCACGGTCGCGTCGATCGCCATCCCGCCCTCGAACCGCGTGTTCATCGCGGTCCATTGCGCGCCGCCCGCCGTGAGCCGTTCGGACGGGATGAAGGTCTGGCCGGCGCCGCCCGGGACCGGGTTGAGGATGTCGTCGCGCGGGTTCACGCGCGTGGTGAGCGCCCAGATGATGTCGTCCATCGAGTAGATGTCGACGTCGGTGTCCACGGCGATGCAGAGGCGCATGCCGGAGCTGCAGGCCATGGCGGCCGCGAGGAAGTTTCGCGTGAAGCCGTCGTCAGTCTTCAGCCGCTTCTTGACCTGCAGGATGGCCCCCGCCCAGTCGGTCATCGGGAACGGGATGTTCACGTCCTGGATGAGCCCGGGCTGTATGCGCTCGCAGAGCTCGTAGAACGCGGCCTCGCGCACCGTCGTGTCGATGTTGTTGCAGTCGTACATGTGCACGCCCATGGGGTAGATGTACGGCCGCTCGCTGCGCCTGCGCATCGTGATCGCGGTGACGTGGAACGTCGGCGCCTTGTAGGCCTTGCCCATGTAGCCGGCCCACTCCGGGTGGAAGTGGTAGCGGCCCTGCACGTCGGCCTTCTCCGACTCCGCCGTCTCGTAGCGCTTGTCGCGCGGATGCAGGTATCCCTCGAGCACGTACTCGGAATCGGCGACTGCGTACGCGTCGACGGTGCGCGCCTTCACCAGACGCATCGGGAAGCCCTGGACCGCGCCGGCGGCGCCCAGCTCCTCGCCGCCGCGCGGCAGGACCACATAGTCGAAGCCGCCTCCGGCGAGCAGCGTCGCCGCGACCGGGAGACCGAAGCACACGGTGAGCGGGACCGGCTCGTCCTTGTAGTACTTGGTCATCACCTGCCACATGTGGGAGCCCGGTGAGATCTGGAACGTGCCGACGTTGCCCCAGCGGAAGTTCATCCGGTTGTAGCCGATGTGGCTACCGCCCCAGAAGTGCTCGCCGACCACGACCGAGTTGCCTGACCCGATCGTGACCTCCGATTCGAGGTGCGTGTGCCGGATGGGGAGGATGACCTTGTTGACGTCGAGGTCGTCGGTGATGACCTCCTGCTGGCACGGCGCCTCGTCCTGCGAGACGACTTCGTTCGGGATCGGGTGCGTCAGCGCATGCGAGAGCTTTCGCGTCCGGTCGGTCGCGCTCTCGTAGCCGAAGAAGCGGTCGACGACATCCATGTTCGCGAAGAGGTTGGTGATGGCCCGCACGTGCGGGTACCCCTTCACCTGGTCGAAGAGCATCGGATAGCTCCCGTCGAAATGCTTCTGGATGCCGGTGAGCTCGAGGTCGCCCGAGACGGGGACCTCGGTCTCCATCAGCAGGCCCTCCCGCCGGAGCCACTCGATGGTGGCGGGCAGGGACCGCAGAGCCTCCTTGGGCGCTCGCGGCCCGCCCTTGGGCTCGCGAAGCTCGGCCTTTCGGGCCTTGCGCTTGAGATCAGCCTGCGCTGTTGCCATCACCGACTCCTTATTCGAGGGGCCGCCCCGCCGAACCACGAAGCCTCAGGAATGGTAATACCATTCGCCGGAACGATTCCGGCGGCGGGGGACGGAGGGCGATATCGACGTCTTCGTCGGGAGCCTGTTCACGGTCCTGCAGTGGCCGAACGTCGGACTGCTACTTGTCGGCGTGGCGATCGGGTTCGTCGTAGGGATCCTCCCGGGCCTCGGGGGAGCCGTGACGCTCGCGCTGATGCTCCCCTTCATCTACGACATGGACCCGATCCCGGCGTTCGCCTTCCTCCTCGGAATGCACGCCGTCGTCGCGACGACGGGCGACATCACCTCCGTGCTCTTCGGCATCCCCGGCGAGGCGACGACGGTCGCGACGATCTTCGACGGCCACCCGATGGCGCGCCGCGGCGAGGCCGGGCGCGCGCTCGGGGCGGTCCTGTTCAGCTCGCTCGTCGGGGCGATCATCGGCGCGGCCGTCCTCGCGATTTCGGTCCCGATCATGCGTCCGCTCGTCCTGGCGTTCGGCCCTCCGGAGTTCCTGATGCTCGCGGTCGTCGGCCTCACCTTCGTGGTCGCGCTCTCGACCGGCAACCTCATCAAGGGATTCCTCATGGCGTTGCTCGGCTTCATCGTGGCGATGGTCGGTCTCGATCCCTTCGCCGGACGGCCGCGGTTCGCGTTCGGCCAGCTCTACTTGTGGGATGGCATCAGCATCATCCCGGTGGTCATCGGCCTCTTCGCGCTACCCGAGACGCTCATGCTCATGAGCAGCCGCGGCGCGATTGCGAGCGCGAGCACTGGACCGATCACGAGAGTCATGGATGGCGTGGTGGATACGATCCACCATTGGTGGCTGACGCTCCGCTGCAGCCTGATCGGCGTCTTCATCGGCATCATCCCGGGGATGGGTGGGGCGACCGCCCAGTTCCTCGCCTACGCGCACGCGCAGCAGACGTCCCGACATCCGGAGGAATTTGGGAAGGGCTCGATCGAAGGGGTCCTCGCCGCGGGTTCGGTGAACAACTCGAAGGAGGGCGGGAGCATCATCCCCACCGTCGCGTTCGGCGTTCCCGGAAGCACCTCGACGGCGATCCTCCTCGGCGCCTTTCTCATCCTCGGGCTCGTGCCCGGACCGGACATGCTGACGAAGAATCTCAACGTCACCTTCGCGATGGTGTGGATCATCGTCCTCTCCAACATCGTCGCCGTCGCCGTCAGCTTCCTCTTCCTCAGCCAGCTCGTGAAGCTCACGTTCGTGAAGGGGACCTGGCTCGTGCCCTTCCTCCTGGTGCTCGTCACGATCGGCGCGTACACCACGAACAACGACACCCTCGACGTCGTGGTCATGCTGGTCTTCGGCGCCGTGGGGTGGGCAGCGATCCGTTGGGGGTGGCCGCGCGCGCCCTTTCTCCTCGCGGTCGTTCTCGGCAAGACGATCGAGAGGTATCTCTTCCTCTCCCAGCAGCTCTACGACTACGGCTGGCTCCTCCGGCCCGGGGTCATGGCGCTCATCGCCATCGCGCTCTTTGGGCTCGGGTATTCGATCCGGCAGGAGCGCCGCAACCGTCGGACGGCCCGCGTCGAAGGGCTCGCCGCATGACTCTGCTTGCCACCCGCGCCGGAGCGCTGGTCCGAGGGCGGGGGGCGTTGCTGGTCGCGGTCGCCGCCCTCGCGATCTTCGCCTACGTGGCGTACGAAACGCAGACCTGGTCGACGCGCTCGCGCCTCTTCGCCACGACCATCGCCATCCCGGCGATCGCGCTGGCGGCCGCTCAGGTGGTCCGTGAGGTCCGCTCGCTCGCCCTTCCGAGGATCGTGCCCGCCGAAGCCGCGGTCACCCGCTCCGCCCTCGTCTGGGCGGTGGCCTTCTTCGTATCACTCTGGGTGCTCGGACTCATCGTGACCGTCCCGCTCTTCGCGTTCGTTTACCTGCGGTTCGCCGCGAGCGAGCGCTGGCTCTTCGCGGCGGCGTACGGGTTGGCTTCGTGGCTGTTCGTCGAGATCATCTTCGTCCGGCTCCTGCACGTCCCGTTGCCCGCCGGCGCGATCCCGCTGCCGGTCATCACGCCCTAGGAGGAGAAAGACATGCGTGCCATCTCCGTGCTCGCGACCCTGCTCTTCGTGGCGGCGGCCTGCGGTGGTCAGCCCGGTGCCTCGCCGGCGGCGACCACCGCGCCGACCAGCGATCCAGCCGCGGCGCTGGCGTCGTTCTATTCCGGCAAGACGGTGCGGCTCATCGTCGGCTACACCCCCGGCGGCGGGTATGACACGTACGCCCGGTTGCTCGCGGCGCACATCGGCAAGTACATCCCCGGCACGCCGACCGTCATCGTCGAGAACATGGACGGGGCCGGCAGCCTCAAGGCCGCGAACCACCTCTTCACGACCGCTCCGAAGGACGGCACGGTGTTCGGCACCTTCGGCCGTGGGCTCCCGGCGAGCGAGCTCCTCGGCGATGCGGACGTCTCGTTCAAGTCGACGCAGTTCAACTGGATGGGCTCGATGAACGACGAGGTGAGCGTCTGCGTCGTGCGCAGCGACTCCAGGACGAAGACCCTCCAGGACGCGCTCACGAACACGGTGCGCATCGGGGCGACCGGCCCCGACGACGACACCGGCTTCTTCCCGCGCTTCCTCAACGGCCTCATCGGGACGAAGTTCGACCTGAAGATCGGATATCCCGGCGGCAACGACGTCAACCTCGCGATCGACCGAGGCGAGGTCGAGGGCCGCTGCGGCTTCTCCTGGTCGTCGCTGGTGAGCACGCGCCAGAACTGGCTCGACACGAAGTTCATCAACATCCTCGTGCAGATGTCGCTGAACAAGCATCCCGACATCCCGAGCAACGTGCCGCTGATCATGGACTTCATCACGAACGCCGAGCAGAAGCAGCTCGCCGAGGTGGTCTTCTCACGGCAGACCATGGGCCGCCCGTACGCGATCCCGCCGGGCGTTCCGGCCGAGCGCGTTCAGGCCCTGCGCGACGCCTTCGACAAGACCATGAAGGACTCCGCGTTCCTCGAGGACGCCAAGAAAGCCAAGCAGGAGCTGAACCCGAAGAGCGGCAAGGAGATCCAGGC
This sequence comes from Candidatus Limnocylindria bacterium, assembly GCA_036002305.1. Lineage (GTDB taxonomy): Bacteria > Chloroflexota > Limnocylindria > P2-11E > P2-11E > 3-1-20CM-2-70-9. The sequence goes on along the minus strand of DASYTL010000010.1, from coordinate 22,208 downwards.
GATCGTCGAGAAGATCTTCCAGACGCCGCAGGCACAGCGCGACAAGCTCAAGCAGATCCTGGCCGGCACGTACTGAGCGCGCGGGAGGGACGGATGAAAACGGCATCGATGGGTCGCGCGGCGGCCCTGATCACGGCACTGCTCGTCGCGTGCACGCAACCCGCGCCGGCCGGCTCCTCGCCGACGGCCCCCGCGGCGGGAAGCGCCTCGGCCGCGCCGGCGGGGATCCCCGCGCCGGTGGCGGTGGCGGTCGACCCGAAGACGACCGCGCTCCTCGTCCTCGACATCACGAGCGTCATCTGCACGCCGCGGCCGCAGTGCGTCGGAACGGTCCCGAAGATCGCGAGCCTGCTGAAGGCGGCGCGAGACGCGAAGGCACTCGTCGTGTACTCGGACACGCCCACGGCGGGATCGACGATCCTCCCCGAGGTCGCGCCGCAGTCCGGCGAGCCCAAGGTCACCGGACGCGCCGACAAGTTCTTCGGCACCGATCTCGAGAAGATCCTCAAGGACAAGGGCATCCAGACGGTCGTCGTGGTCGGGTCGGCCGCGCACGGCGCGGTCCTCTACACGACGTTCGGCGCGAACGCCCGCGGCTTCACCGCGGTCGTCGCGGACGACGGGATCTCCGTCGGCCCGGGCGAGGAGCTCGGCCTCACCATCGCGCGATGGCAGGTCCTCCGCCAGCCGGGCTTCACGAACCCCGATAACAAGCCGCTGGAAAAGGGACGCGTCACCCTCAGCCGCAGCGATCTCATCGGCTTTGGGACCCCGCCGACCGCGAGCGGCGGCGGGGCGGCCACGCCCGTTCCGACCTCGGTCTCGTTGCCCGCCCTCAACGCGGTCACGCTGCCGGCGGGCAAGACCGCGGTCCTCGCGCTCGACCTGATCAACCCGACGTGCGGCCAGCGTCCGCAATGCGTGTCGTCGCTTCCGAAGATCGCCGACCTTCTGAAGCGGGCCCGCGCCGCGAACGCCACCGTCGCCTACTCGCTCACCACCGCGCCCGACGCCGCCATCCGCCCGGAGGTGGCGCCGGCGTCCGGAGAGACGATCGTCATCGGGCCCGCGGACAAGTTCTTCAACACCACCCTCGACCTCTTCCTCAAGTCGAAGGGCGTGACCAACCTGGTCATCGTCGGGACTGCCGCGCACGGCGCCGTCCTCTACACGAGCTTCGGCGCGAACCTGCGCGGCTACACGGTCGTCGTGCCGGAGGACGGGATCTCCGTCGGCCCGGGCGAGGAGTTCGGGCTCCTCGGGACGAAGTGGCAGCTCCTGAACCAGCCCGGCTTCGCAAACGTGGGGAACCTCCCGCTCACGGCAACGCGGGTGACGCTCAGCGTCACCGAAGGAATTACTTTTGGGCCCTAGATGAAGTACCGCGACCTCCGCGGCTGGATCGAGGCGGCGCGCGCGATGGGTGAAGTGCGCGACGTCCGCGGTGCTTCGTGGCAGGAGGACATCGGCCGGATCACCGAGATGCTCCACCACACCGACGATTCGCCCGCCGTGCTGTTCGACGACATCCCCGGATATCCGCGCGGCTACCGCATCCTGGCGAACGCGAACGCCACACGCCGTCGCCTCGCGATGACCTTCGGCCTACCGCTGGACATCGAGCGCCGGCCGCTCATGGACGAGTTCCTCCGCCTCACCGAGGAGGGTCGCGCCCTCAAGCCCCGAGTCGTGAAAGACGGCCCAGTGATGGAGAACGTCCTCAAAGGCGACGATATCGACGTGCTCAAGTTCCCGTCCCCAAAGTGGCACCCGCTCGATGGCGGTCGTTATCTGGGCACGGGGGTCGTCGACGTGATGAAGGATCCGGACAGCGACTGGGTCAACCTCGGGACGTACCGGGTGATGGTCCACGACCGAAAGCGCGTCGGCGTCTACATCTCGCCGGGCAAGCACGGCCGGCAGTTCCGTGACGCGTACTTCAAGCGTCGCGAGCCGTGCCCGATCGCCGTGGTCTGCGGCGTCGAGCCGCTCCTCTTCATCGCGTCGACCCTCGAGGTACCGCAGGACGTCTCCGAGTACGACTGGACCGGCGGGATCCGAGGCGAGCCGTACGAGGTGATCGTCGATCCGATCACCAAGCTGCCGATCCCGGCGGCCGCCGAGGTCGTGCTCGTCGGCTTCCTCCACCACGACAAGCGGGCGCCGGAAGGACCGTTCGGGGAGTGGACGGGGTACTACGCATCGCTCGAGCGCGAGGAGCCCGTCCTCGAAGTCGAGGCCATCTACCACCGCGACGACCCGATCCTGCTCGGCGTGCCGCCCAACAAGCCGCCGTATGAGCCGCACCGCTACCGCGAGTACCTCCGCAGCGCGCTCCTCCTGCGCGAGCTCAAGGCCGCGGGCGTTCCGGGCATCGTCGACGCGCACTGCTTCGGCGTCGGCGGCTGTCGCCTCTTCAACGCCATCTCGATCGAGCAGCGCTATGCGGGGCATGCGCGACAGGCCGGTCACGTCGCGGCGATGTGCCGCGTCGGCGCCTACCTCGGGCGCATCGTCGTCGTGGTCGACGAGGACATCGACGTGACCGATCTGAACGACGTCATGTGGGCGATCCTCACGCGCTCGGACCCCGAGCGCTCGCTCGACATCATCCATCGTGCATGGTCCGGCCCGCTCGATCCGGCGATCCCGCCCGAGGAGAAGGGCTTCAACTCGCGCCTCATCATCGACGCCACGAAGCCCTGGGAGTGGCGCGACCGCTTCCCCATCGCGATCGGACCCGACGCCGAGACGAAGCGCGAGACGCGAAAGAAGTGGGGCTGGATCCTCCAGCAGGCCATGACCGACGCGATGCGCGAGGAGGCGGCGGCCCCCGCCGAGTAGCGGATACGGAGACGCTGCTTCACACCTTCACCGAAGACGGCCTTCGGCTCGACGGGGTGCGGTACGGCCCGGCGGCGAACGATCTCGCGATCGTGTACACGCATGGGATCACGAGCAGCGTTTTCAGGCCGACTCACGTCGGGGTCGGTCGCGCGCTCGAACGAGACGGTTGCACCGTCATCGCCGGGAACAACCGCGGGACCGGTCTCGCGACGGTATTCCCCAGACGCGACGGATCACGCGCACTGGCGGGATCGTGGTTCGAGCGGCTCGGCGACGCCGCGATCGACATCGCCGCCTGGATGGACGTCGCCGCTTCGGGTGGAGCCTCGCGCCTGGTGCTCCTTGGTCACAGCCTGGGCGCCGCCAAGGCGGTCCTTTACGCGAGCGAGCGACGCGATCAGCGTCTCGCGAGCCTTGTCCTCGCGTCACCGGCGTTCCACCTCGTCTCACGGCAGGTGGACCCGGAGGCGGTCGCCCCAGCGCAAGCCGCGGTCGCAGACGGACGGCCGGACGCGCTCATCGACGCGCCGCACGAGGTGGCATTCCGGCGCATGAGCGCCGCGACGCTCATCGACTACGCCACTGGCCGAGCGAACCCGTGGGACGAAGCAGCGCCGCGGCTGAGCGCGATCTCGTGTCCGATCCTGGCGTTCTACGGCACCGCCGAGCCGGAAGTCGGTGGCCAGGCGGAGCTCGAGCGTATAGGGAAACTCGTCCGCGGACCCTTCAGCACGCACCTCATCGACGGCGCCAACCACATGTACGTCGGGCACGAAGACAAGGTGGCCGCGGTCGTCGTCAACTGGCTGCGCGCCGTGGTTCTTCCATCGCTCGCGCGGGAATCAACCCCGGCCGGCTGAATCAGCGCGCGACCTCCGGGCGCCGCTCGGCGGTCCAGGCTGCGATCTGCGCACGCGAGCGGAAGTCGAGCTTCTGAAGGCTCCGTTGGACGCGCCATTCCGCCGTGCGCTCGCTGACGACAAGGCGTTCGGCGATCTCGCGATTGGAGAGACCCTCCGCGACGAGGCGCGCGACCTCGCGCTCTCGCTCGGTGAGCGGCTTCACCTTTCGCGTCTTCCGGTTCGGCGATCCTGAGCCCGCGCTCGGCCGCCCAGCGCTCGAGCTCGCCCAGGTACCACGTGGCCCTTGCCCGTTCGGCTGGCTGTGCGGCGCACGAGCTCGAGAAGCTCGAGAGGCATCCCTGTATCGGCTCGCTCGGCGGCTCCCGGCGGCGGGCCGGGAGGGTGGGGTGACCCTCCCGCCGCCGCGCTCGTTGTCACAGCCGGCCCCTTAGCGCAGAGCGCGCCGGAATCGACGCGGTGAACTTCCGGCTGCTCCTCCGAGGTGATCCGGTTCCCGGCCCAGTACGGGTTCTCCGGGTCGCTGACCACGTGCTGCCGCTCGGCGGCCTTGCCCGACATCACCGAGGACTCGGCCACCGCGCCGCACGCCGCAAAAGCGAAGCTCGCCACGAGTGTGAGCGTTAGGACCGCGCGCGACCGCCGGTTCGTGCTCTTGATCTTGGACATCTCTGCCTCCCTTCGCTGAGATGTCCGCACTTTCCGTCAGCCGACGGTCAGTGTGACCGTGGAAAGTACGTGTACGCGGTACCCGAATCGCGTACCAGCTGTACGCGAGCGCCCAGGCTCGCCGCGTGCCGCTAACCGGGACTCATCTCCCCGGCTTTGATCGCGACCTGAAGGCGGTTCTCCGGAGGCGGCACCGGGCAGTTGTAGTGAGGCGAGAACGCGCATGCCGGGTTGTACGCGCGGTTGAAGTCGACGAGGTAGCCGCCGTCGTCGAGCGGCTCGAGGTCGAGGTAGCGGCCCAGGAAGTACGTCTCGCGCCCGCTCGTCAGATCCTTGAAGAAGATCTGAAGCGAATCCTCGGGCACGCCGGGCTCGAGCAGGCGCGTTGCCGCGAGCCGGCACGTCGTGCCGTCCACCGGGAAGGAGACCCAGCCGACGCGCTCGGCCGCGCGATCGCGCTCGCGCGTGGATTCAAGGGCGATCTTCTCGGTATCGGGCTCGAGCGCGAGGATGAACCGCAGGCTCGGCGCGTACGGGAACCATCGCGGAACGAGCCGCTCCCGCGGAGCGTCCGGGTCGATGACTACGATCGCCGGCGCGTTCTGATGCGATAGGCGAAGGCGGTAGCGGCCCAGGCGCACGATGCCCGGCCCGCGCCGCAAGCCGTCGACGCGGAACCCGTCTTCGCTCGCCGCGATCGTGACCGCGGCACCGGCGTCGGGCAGATCCACGTCTCCCTTCACGCCGAAGCGCAGCGCATGACCGACGGGGAGCTCGTGCCGCGCGACCGCGGCGAGGAAGGACTCCGGTCCGGAGAGCCACTCGCGATAGCTCTCGCGGCTCTCCTCCACCTCACGGGCGTTCTCGTCGGTCGGAGTCACGGCGGGAGTATCACCAGCCGGCCCGCGCCGGTCGAGACCTCCCGATCGCGAGCGTCGCGCGGCCTTGAGGCGTGGCGAGGGCCACGGTGAAGTACACCGCCAGGCTTCCAAAGGCGACGAGCTGGAACATCGCGCGCAGCCCGACCAGGTCGCCGACGAGCCCGGCGATCGCCGGACCCGCGATGGCGCCCAGATCGAGACCCATGTTGTAGACGCCGGACGCGATCCCCACATCGCGGCCGTCGGCGCGCACGTCCGCGATCGCGGCGGCGCTCGTCACCCGCAGCAGGCCCCGCGCGATGCCGCACGCCAGGAAAAGCACGAAGAAGAGGCCGAGCGATGACACGAAACCGATCGCGATCGTCGACGCTCCGAGCAACAAGACGCTCCAGAAGTTCACGGACCGGTGGTCGACATACCGGAAGACCGCACCGGAGATGAAGCGGATGAACGTCGCCGCTCCCGACTTGACACCCTGGAGCGCCCCCGACGTCGCCAGCGGGATGCCCACCGAAAGGCCAAACAGGGGGAAGAAGGTGTCCAGCGCATCGGAGACCAGGTTGATGTACAGGCCGATCAGGAACGCGAGCCAGACGCGCGGATCCACCCCGCGGTGCGCGGCGAAAAGACCGCGCAACCCGGGCGCCCTGCGCTCGGCGTGCGGGGACGTGACCATCCCCGGCCGGAAAAGCACGCGCGCGGTGGCGGTCACGGGGAGCGCACCGATGACCGCGAGAGTCGGCTCGAGGCCGATGCGGTCGGCGAGCGCGCCGCCGGCGAAGGCGCCGATCGCGTAGCCGGTCGAGAGCGCGGCCGTGTACCAGCCCATCACCGCGCCCGCCCGCTGTCCGCCGGTGAGGTCGATGGTGACAGCGAGGTTGTACGTCCCGAGCGCGCCGAACGCGTAGCCGTGCAGGATGGTGAGCCCGGCGACGAGCGGGAAGGATCCCGCGGCGAACGCGAACCCGCTGGTCGAGGCGGCGAAGACGAGGAGCCAGAAGACGAGCTGCCGCTTCGCCCGCTCAGGCTGATAGGCGGCGCCGCTCGGGACACGTGAGATCAACCGGAAGATCGCGAAGAGTGCGGAGAGTGATCCGATCGCGGGCACCGCGTAGCCGTGGCGGTCGAGGTAGGGCGCGTAGAGGAGACCGAGCGTGCCCTCCGCGGTGGTGACCGCGGTGGCGAGCACGTACTGAAAGAGGACGGCGCGGCTCAGCTCAGCGTCTCTGGATCGATGTCTCCCAGCACGCCCGCGAGACGCGCGCGCTCCAGCGCGTCGAGCCAGATCTTACGGAAGACGCGAGGCTCGAGGGTCTGCTCCGCGACCCGCGCAACCTCCTGCTCGCTGAAGCGGCGCGGCTCGCCGATCGCGTACGCGTGCCACAACCTCCGGGCACTCTCCTCGAGCGCGAGCGAAGCGGCGACGCATGCGGGAATGTTCTCGCCGACGACGACCACGCCGTGCCCGCGCAGGAGAGCGGCGCGTCCGCGCCCGAGCACGTCCACGAGGTGCCGGCCCTGCGCGTCATCACGGACGAGCTCGGGATGGTCGAATACCGGGACCTCCCGTCCGAACCAGGTCCCGGCGTTGAACGCCGTTACGAGCGGCTTCCCCGCGACGGCGAAGGTGGTCGCATACAGCGGGTGAAAGTGCGCGACGGCGCCGACGTCAGGACGCGCACGGTAGATCTCGAGATGCAGCGGTATCTCGCTCGGCGGCGTGCGCTCGACCTCATCGCCGTCGGCGATCCGGACGATCGCCACCTCGTCGGGCCGGATCGCGATCCGGCTCGCGCCGTGCGAGTTGACATACGCGAGCTCGCCCTCGCGCACGCTCACATGTCCGTGCATGTCAAAGAGGCCGGCGACGGCGAGCGCACGGCTCGCGGTCGCCACGAGCGTCGCGGCGCGCGCCGGGCTGCGGACGCTCATTCGGCCCGCGGCGGTCCCGCCCACCGCTTGAAGAGCGTGTGCTCGACGCCGAGCTGGTCGAGCGCCTTCCCGACGCTGTGGGCGACGATGTCGTCGACGGTCTTCGGCAGGTGGTAGAAGCCGGGCGCCGGCGGGAGGATGACCGCGCCGGTGAGCGCAAGCTCGTGCATCAGGCGCAGATGCCCCGCGTGCAGGGGCGTCTCGCGCACCATGAGGACGAGCGTGCGCCGCTCCTTGAGGTGCACGTCCGCCGCGCGGACGATCAAGTTGTCGTTCAGCGAGTTCGCGATCGACGACATCGTGCGGATGCTGCACGGCGCCACGACCATGCCGTGCGTGAGGAAGCTTCCGCTGGCGAGCGTGGCGGCGAGATCGCGCTCGTCGTGGACCACGTCCGCCAGCGCGAGGACGTCGTCGATCTTCCGGTCGGTCTCGTACGCGATGGTCGCTTTCGCGCCGGCCGACACGATGAGATGCGTCTCCACGTCCTTCGCCTTCGCCAGCGCCTCGAGCATGCGGATGCCGTATATGGCTCCGGAAGCCCCGGAGATGCCGACGACGATCCGGCGAGTCATCGGATGGCCGCGGCGCGGCGGGTGGCACGGGGACCGGCCTGCCCGCGCGACGCGCGGGCCCCACGGGGCCCCGTCCGCGCCGCGACCGCCGCACGACGAGCTCTACGGCGGACGGGGAGGGTGCGCGAGCGCGGGCGGGCCGGTCCCCGGGACAGGACCCGCTCGGACATGTCGCTCGCCGGACGACGCGCCGGATCGATCAGGTCGGGTATCCCTCTGGGGCCTCCTCGGAAGTCCAGTGGCCCATCCGCAGGTAGCGGCGGCGGTAGCGAAGGAGCGCGTCGAATTTGCGATCGTTCACGATCGAGTCCGTCAGCTCGCCGACGAAAAGGATGTGGTCACCCGTCGGTCGGGAGTCAACGACCTTGCACCAAAGAATGGCAATGCTGCCGTCGACCGCCGGCGTGTTCGACCCTGGCCGCGTCGCCACCGGGATCCTGAGCGTCGCGAACTTGTCCGGCCCTTCAGCTGATTTACCTGCCGCGATCGCGAGGTCCTGCTGGGCGTCATGGAGGATCGACACGCTGAACTCTCCCGACGCCTGGATCAGCCGCGTCGTCCGCGACCCAGGGTGCTCGGAGATGGCGACCATCGCCGGCGCATGCGACACGTACATGACGGTGCCGGTTCCGCACGAGCGCTCGCCCTCGTGGGCCGCGCCGATGATCGCGACGGGATGCGCGATGCGCGAAAGGACGTTCTTCGCTACCGCGTACCGATCAGTGCCGGGCTCGACGCGCGCGGCCATCCGTCACATGCCGTCGTCGTTCGGGACTTCGCGCGGCGCCTCTTCGTCGTAGCCGGGCCCTCCGGGCCCGTGCTCCGCGGCACGCCGGTCGACCGGGGTGCCCGGGACCGGGTCGGTCCCGATGAACGCGTCGGGATGCGCGGCCCGCGTGTCGGACAGCTTCACTCGGCGGCGCGCGGTCTTCTCTCCGGTCTTGAAGTGCTCGCCCGCGATCGCGAGCCGAGCCTCCTCCTCGAGCTCCGCATCCCATTGCCCGAGCGAATACCCGTACCACGGCCGCTGCGGCCGCACCTTCGGCAGGCCGAGCTCGTTCCAGATGGCGAGGGCGTTCTCCATGTGCTCCTTCGTCGGCAGCGAGATCGGCGGCCAGGGCTCCTTGAGGCATGCGTTGATGAGCATCCCGCTGTCGTCGGCCGGATCGCCGTGCCCGACGACGTCGCGTCCCTCGGCGGCCTCCTCTATGCCGGTGCCGCGGAACGGCGGCGCGTGGCCCTTCTCGAGGTGCCCAGTGATCTCCACGTCCTGCGCCGGGCGCGAGCGGTAGCAGACCGCCCACCAGAGGGCCGTGGCGTCCTCCGGGTCGATGTCCTCGTCCACCGCGACGCAGATCTTCCCCACTCCCTGGTTGAACGAGGACGCCGCGCGTAGGGCACGCCAGATCTCGGCTTCGCGGGCGCCCTTCGCCATCTGGACGACGATGAGCTTGCGGAGATTGGTGAGCGGCTCGTGCATCACCACCCGCTTCACGCTCCGGATGTTGCACGTGTGACGGAGATGCTGGGTGAAGATCGGCTCGTAGGCGACCTTCTTGATCACGCTCGATTCGGACGGAGTGACCTGGCTGATGAACGAGACCCAGATCGCGTCCTTGCGGTGCGTGATCGCAGTGATCTCGAAGAACGGATTCAGCTGCCGCGGGTGCATATAGCCATGCGACTCGCCGAAGGGACCTTCCTCTTCGAGCTCCTGCGTGTTGATGTAGCCCTCGAACACGATCTCGGCGTCTGCTGGCACCTCGAGGGGCACGGTCTTGCACCGCACCAAGCGGATCGGCGCTCCGGCGAGACCGCCCGCGATCGAGAGCTCGTCGATCCCGTACGGGACCTTCTGGACCGCCGCGTAGCTCACCACCGGCGGACCGCCGATGACCAGCGCGGCGGGCAGGTGCTGGCCTTTCTTTCGCGCCTTCTGCCAGTGGATGTACACGTCCTGGCCCAGGCCGGACGGAAAGATGCCGATCCGGGTCGGGCTCTTGATCTGGCCGCGGTAGTTGCCCTGGTTGCGGACGCCGGTCTCGGGGTCCTTCGTGAACCAGTGCGTGCACGTCGTGTACGGCCCGTTATCGAAGCCCGGCGTCGAAATCGGTATCGGGAACTCGGCGGTCCCGCCCTTTGCCAGGAGGGCGTCGCCCACGTGTACCTCTTCGTGCACCGGACCGTCCTCGACGATCGTGGGGGCGATCCGGTTGGCCAGCGCGCTCTCCCATCGTGGCGCGATCTCCTCGGGCTTGCAGCCAAGCCCGGTCGCGTACACGTACTTCGACGCGGCAAGGACACCGACCCCGACGCGGAAGGGCGATGCGCCTCCCTTCACGGTGCGGACGTCTTCGAAGAGGAATGCCCGCCAGTCTTCCTCGGGGAGACCGCCGCGATATTGCCACCGAACCAGCGGATGGATCTCGGTCTCGGCGAGCATCGGACGGCGGACCCTCACCAGCAGCCCCGCGCGATCGAGCGCCTCGAGGTGCTCGCGCAGGTCGGGGTAGCCTCGGCCGCTTCGGGTCGTCGGACGCGTGGCGACGGCCATCTAGCGCCTTCCCTGCGGTCGCACGAGGCGGTGGACGTTCCCGGTCGGGAGGCGCTCCTCCTCGCGTTCGGCGAGCCGCTTGCGCAGACGCTTCTCGAAGTCCTCGAGGTGGGCCACCATCAGCTCGCGCGCCCCTCCGGCGTCATGACGCCGGACTGCCTCGACGAGCTCCTCGTGCGCCTTCTGCGTCGTCCGCACCGTGCTCGGATTCCGCACTTCGCGAAGCGCGGGCACGAGCAGCTCACGGTAGGCGGCCACGGTGGCGTAGAGCACCTCATTGTCGGCGGCCCGAGCGAGCTCGACATGGAAATCCATGCTCGCCTCGGCGTGCGTGACGCTGTCGCGTATGACCGCGCGACCCTGCTGCACGTTCTGCGCGAGACGCGAAACCGCCGCGGCGTCAGCGCGCTGCGCGGCGAGGGCGGCCGTGGCCGCCTCGACCACGGTGCGCGCCTCGGCGAGCTCGGAGAGCGTCATGCGCTTCAGCCGGATCATCGTCGAGAGCGATTCCGCCACGTGATCGGTGTTCGCGTCGGCGACGAACGCCCCGCCCGTCGCTCCGACCTTCACACGGATGAGACCGCGCGCCTCGAGGACCCGCAGCGCATCACGCACCGTGATGCGTGAGACGCCGAACTGCTCCGCGAGCTCCCGCTCCGACTGAAGGCGATCGCCCGGCGAGAGCTGCGCGGAGAAGATCGCTCGCTCGATCTGGGAGACGATCTCGCCCGATGCGCGGGCCTGGTGGATCGGCTGGAACATGCGCCTCGAATGGTATGACCATTGAGGCCGCCGGGACAACTCGTCCCGGCGGCCGCTACGGCTTTAGGCGCGGGCTGACTGCTGCTGCTGCTCGGTCTCCATGGTGACACTCGGGTCGTTCTGGAAGAGCGAGAACCGGTTGCCCTCGGTGTCGGTGCAGCCGGCGAACCAGCCCTGGAACGGGATCGGCAGTTTCTCGTCGGCCTTTCCACCGGCTTCACGGACCTTGCGGATCGACGCGTCGATGTCGTCGGTGTCGAAGTACACGACCGGACCCGGCTCCGTCTGCAGCGGGTTGATGGCTCCGCCAGGCTCGATGCCGTCGATAAGGTAGTACTCGACCCCTGGAATCTCCGAGTCCTTGTACTTCCAGCCGAAGATCGCGGTGTAGAAGCGTTTCGCGCGCGCGGCGTCCTTCGCGTTCATCTCGAAGTGGACGATCTTCCCCGCCATGATGAATCCTCCCCAGTCGTAGGTACCGAGGAGATTAAACCCCGTCGGCCTAGTTAGGGCGCGGCCGCCAGGCGTCGAACCGCCGCTCGAGCCACTGCAAGGTGAAGGTCATCAGCATGCCGGCCCCGGCGATGAGCATGAGCCCGGCGAACACCTTCGAGCTCTGGAACGTGGCCCCCGCGACGAACATCATCTGCCCCACCCCGAACTGCGCCGCGATCGCCTCGCCGACGACTACGCCCGTCAAAGCGTGTCCGATCCCGAGACGAAGCCCGGTGAGGATGAACGGCACCGAACCGGGCAACGCGACCGTCCGGAAGAGCTGAATATCCGACGCGCCGAACGATCGCGCGACCTTGATCAGGTTCACGTCTAGGTTGCGAACGCCCGCGGTCGTGTTGATGACCATCGCGAAGAAGGCTCCGAGGAAGACGACGGCCACCTTCGATTCGACGCCGATGCCGAACCAGATGATGAGCAACGGGAGCAGCACGATCCGGGGCGTCGCGTAGAGGAACGTGACGAACGGGTCGAGGGCATAGCGGATGCGGCTGTACCAGCCCATGAGCAGACCGAGCGGGATCGCCGTAAAGGCGGCCAGCAGATAACCAAAGGAGAGCTCCTGGCCGCTGGTCAGGATGTCTCTGCCGAACTTCGGGTCGCGAGCGTACGTGCCGAATGCTTGGCCGACCTCGACCGGCGAGGGGAGGAAGAGCTGCGTGGGTGCGACGTATGTGAATGGGCCGATGACGACGCCCTCCGGCCAGACGGCCCGGATCACACCGATGCCCTGCCACACGGCGAGGAAAATGACGACCGCCGCGAGACCCACGAGCTTGGATTCGTAACCGCGAAGGCGGCCCTCCCCGGTCCGTGCGTCGGCCGGCTTCCGCGTGAGCCACTCGGGCTCCGCGGGCGTCGCGATCGTCTCGTACGGATCCGCCTGCCCGGTCCCCGTCATCAGGCGACCGCTCGGGGACGCAGCGTCTCGGATCGGATCACTTCTTCGCGGATCGTCTCCCAGATCGTTCGCTCGTACGCAACGAACTCCAGTTCGCGCTTCAGCCGCAGATCACGCGGCCTGGGGAGATCGATCTTCACGTCGAGCTTCACTCTGCCGGGTCGGGCGGTGAAGACGATGACCCGATCCGCGAGATACACCGCCTCCGCGATGTCGTGGGTGATGAAGATCGCCGTCTTTCGCGTCTCCCCCCAGATGCGTGTGAGCTCCTGCTGCATCGTTTCGCGGGTCTGCGCGTCCAGGGACGCGAACGGTTCGTCGAGGAGGAGCAGCTCCGGGTCGGTCGCGAGCGCGCGTGCGAGGTTCACGCGTTGCTGCATGCCTCCGGAAAGCTCGGAGGGCCAGCTGTCAGCGAAACCGCCCAGACCGACGAGGTCGATCAAACGCTTTGCGGTATCACGCGACTCGCGACCGGCGCGGCGCTGCATCTCGAGGCCGTAGATGACGTTCCCGGTGACCGTGCGCCATGGAAGGAGGCTCGGCTGCTGAAACACCATCGCGCGATCGGGCCCGGGCGCGGTGATCTCGCGGTCATTGAGGAGGAGCGAGCCTGACGCGATCGGGATGAGTCCATCGACGGCGTTGAGGAATGTGGTCTTCCCGCAGCCGGAAGGGCCGACGATGGAGACGAACTCGCCTTGTGAGACATTCAGATCGACGCCGTCGACGGCGACGAGCTCGTCGCCTGTGCGCTGGCGGTGATAACGGATCCCGACCCGACGTGCCTCGAGCTTCACGGTCACAGTCTCGTCGCGTAACCCCCGTTGGTCCAATGGTATGATCATTCGCCGTTCGCGTTCCTGTACGCCCTGCGCTGGAGGTGTGGGCCATGCGGCGGTATTTGGCGGCGGTAGCGGTCGGAGCGATCCTCCTCGGAGCGTGTGGCGGCGGAGCCGCCCCCTCGCCCGCCGCGAGCGTGGCCCCCACCGCGAAACCCACGCAGGCCGAGTCGGCCGAACAGACGATGGCTCGGCTCTACGAGCTCGCCAAGGCCGAAGGGACGGTCGCGTTCTACTCGTCGATGAACACGGACGACTTCAACAAGGTGAAGCCGCTCTTCGAAGCGAAGTTCCCCGGCGTCAAGGCCGTGCATACGCGCAAGTCCGGCGAGGCGCTCGTTCAGCAGCTCGTGACCGAGAAGAAGGCCGGGCAGGACCTCTTCGACCTCGTCGAGGCGAACCTCTTCGAGGTCGTGTTTGTCATCGAGCAGGGCTACACGCAGAAGTACGTCACGGCCTCCGCCAGCGACTACGCGGCCGAGGCGAAGGCGCCGGACGGCGCGTGGATCGCCGCGCGCTTGAACAACGACCTGCCCGGCATCAACACGACCAAAATGCCGGCGGGCGTCACGGTGAAGACGTGGGCCGACCTCTGCAGGCCCGAACTCTCCGGCAAGATCGCGGTGGAGCAGTCGGATGTCGTCGTCTACTCTGCGCTGCGAAAGATCCTCGGCGATGCCGAGGCCCAGCGGGTGCTGAAGTGCATCGCGGCGAACAAGCCCTCGCTGCGCAGCGGCCACACCGACATGGCCAACCTCCTCGCGGCCGGTGAGTTCGCGGTGACGCTGTCCTCGAACGGTCACCGGCTCGCCCAGCTCAAGTACGAGGAGAACAAGCCGATCGATTGGGCCAGGACCGACCCGATCATCACCGACGTCCAGGGGATCGCCCTCTCGAACAAGCCGAAGAACCCGAACGCCGCGAAGCTCTTCCTCGAGTGGATCACCTCGCCCGACGGCCAGAAGGCGATCGCGTCGACCGGGCGCGTGCCGGGCTCCGGAAAGGTTCCCGGGAAGTACCCGGACCTCAACAACTTCGCGAAGATCTTCTACGTGACTCCCGCGCTGCGCGCGGACTTCGACAAGGACGCTGAGTTCTGGCGCAGCACCTTCGGCATCAAGTAACCACCTAATGGCGACGACCACCGTCGCGCGCCGCGCTGGGATTCGATTTCCGGCGTGGCGCGCCGAGGTCGTGGTCGTCGGGGCCGCCGCGGTTCTCCTCAGCTATCTCACGCTCGTTCCGCTCGCGATGCTCCTGCTCGGCAGCGTGTCAGGCGGCGCGAGCGTCCTCGACTTCCAGCTCACGCTCCGTAACTTCCAGCGCGTCCTCACCGATCAGGCGTCCCTCGAGCTCCTTGCGAACTCGCTCCTCTACGGAGCCGGCGCGGCGACGCTCGCGTTCGTGATCGGGACGGCGGTCGCCTGGGCGGTCGAGCGGACCGACGTCCCCGGTCGCAGCCTCTGGTACGGGATCGCCCTTGTCCCGATCATCATCCCCGGGATCGTCCACACGATCGCGTGGCTCTTCCTTCTCAGCCCCGAGATCGGTTGGATCAACGCGCCGCTCAAAGCGGTCTTCGGGGTGCCTCTCTCCATATACAGCCTGCCCGGGATGATCTGGGTCGAAGGCTTGCACACCGCGCCATTCGCGTTCGTGCTCATGAGCGCCGCCCTGCGGGCGATGGATCCGAGCCTCGAGGAGGCCGCGGCGGCGAGCCGGGCGAATCCGTGGAGCACGTTCCGCCGAATAACGCTGCCGCTCCTGCTTCCGGCCATCGCGTCGGTGCTCCTCATCCTGTTCGTGCGCGCCCTCGAAGGGTTCGAGGTCCCGGCGATCATCGGTCTCCCGGGGCGCATCTACGTGTACACGTCGCGGATCTATACCTCGCTCAATCAGTACCCGCCGAATTTCGGACTATCCGCCGCGTATGCGTCGGTGCTGCTCGCGATCTCGGTGGTGGGCCTCGTCCTGCACAACCGCGCGACGCGCCGGACGGAGCGGTACACCACCGTGACTGGGAAGGCGTACCGGCCGCGACGCGTCGCGCTCGGACGCTACCGCTACATCGCCGTCGCCGCGCTCGGGCTGTACGGCGCCCTCGCGATCGTCCTCCCCTTCCTGGTGCTGATCTACGCGAGCCTCGTGCGTGTCTACTCGGTCCCGTCGCTGGATTCATTCAGCGAGCTGACGCTGCGGAACTACGCGTTCATCTTCACCGACGAGCTCACTCGCCGATCGTTCGTCAACAGCGTGGTGCTGGGCGTCCTTGCCGCCAGCGTCGTGGTCGCCCTTACATCGGTCATCGCCTGGGTCACGCTGCGCACACGCATCCCCGGCCGTGGCCTCCTCGATTTCCTGGCGTTCGTGCCGATAACGATCCCGGGCATCGTGCTGGGGATAAGCCTGCTGTGGGTCTATTTCACCATCCCGATCCGGATCTACGGGACGATCTGGATCCTGCTGGTCGCGTACGTCACCCGCTACCTGCCCTACGGCATCCGGGCCACGACCGCGGGTTTGGCGCAGCTCCACAAGGAGCTCGAGGAGGCCGCGGCGACCGCCGGCGCGCGGTGGTGGCCCACCTTCCAGCGCGTCCTCCTGCCGCTGCTGCGCCCAACGCTCGTCGGCGCGTGGGTCTACGTATTCATCGTCTCACTTCGCGAGCTTGGGAGCAGCATCCTGCTCGCCTCGAGCGACAACGTCGTGCTGGCCGTCCGCATCTTCGACCTGCGAGACTCCGGCAACTACACGACGATCGCGGCTCTCTCGGTCATCCTCATCATCATGCTCGTGGCGCTCGTCGCGATCTTGCAGCGCGTCGGCGGACGGACCGTCCGCGAGGCCTAGCGGTGCTCCAAGTCGAAGGTCTGCGAAAGACGTTCGCCACGGATCGCGGCGGGGTGCGCGCTGTGGAAGACGTCTCGTTCAGTGTCGAGGACGGCCGCTTCTACACGCTGCTCGGTCCATCCGGATGCGGGAAAACGACGACGCTCCGCTGTCTGGCGGGCCTCGAGCGGCCCGAGGACGGCACCATCAAGCTTGACGACCGGATGTTGTCGGATCCCGGGAACTTCGTGCCGACGCACGCTCGCGACATCGGGATGGTCTTCCAGTCCTACGCGATCTGGCCGCACATGACCGTGTTCGAAAACGTCGCGTTCCCGCTCCGCGTGAGTGAGCACGCCCCGTCGCGAGATGAGACGCGCCGGATGGTCGCGGAGGCGCTCGCACTCGTCGGGCTCGAGGGACTTGAAGCGCGGCCGGCGCCGCAGCTCTCCGGCGGCCAGCAACAGCGCCTCGCGCTCGCGCGCGCACTTGTGCGCAAACCAAAGCTCCTCCTCCTGGACGAGCCGCTCTCGAACCTCGACGCCAAGCTGCGGCAGCGCATGCGCATCGAGCTGCGCGAGCTTCAACGGCGCCTGCGGATCACGACGGTCTACGTCACGCACGACCAGGCCGAGGCGCTGTTCCTTTCGCATCGCGTCGCCGTGATGCAGAACGGCCGCATCGTGCAGGAAGGACGGCCGCGCGACCTGTACGCGTCGCCGGCGTCGGGCTTCGTAGCGGACTTCGTGGGCGACGCGACGTTTCTGCCGGGTGAGGTCGTCGAAGGCGGGGTGCGTGCGCTCGGCGGGATCGTGCGGTGCACGCTGAGCGAAGCGCTCGCTCCAGGGGCGAAGGCGCTCCTCGTGATGCGCCCTGAGCGGATCGTCGTTCACGGGGCGCCGGCGGGAGCGGCGAACGAGTTCGTCGGCACGCTCCGCGTCGCTGCGTTCCTCGGCGATCACCTCGACTGCATCGTCGATGTCGAGGGCACCGAGCTGCGTGCCCGCGCGCATCCCACCGCGGAGCTCCGGCGGGAGCAGCGCGTCTGGGTCGAGCTTCCGCCTGAGTACTGCCTCGCCATCCCCGACGACGGATGGCGGCCCCGCGCGCTGACGCGTACTTTTGACGAGGACGAGGGCTAGGAGGCGGACATGGCCACGACCATTCCCACCAAAGTCTCGACGCCGACAGATCTGCGGGACTGGCTGCGGCGTGTCGACGCGCTGGGCGAGCTCCAGACCGTCCGCGGCGCGAACACCGAAGAGGACATCGGCATGGCGACGGAGCTGCTCGGCCGGACACGCCCTTCGAAGGCGACGGTCTTCGATGAGATCAAGGGTTATAGGAAGGGCTTCCGCGTCCTCTCCAACGGCCTTGGGTCGTTCAGCCGCATCGCGGTCACCCTAGGGCTCGACCCGAAGGCGTCTCCTCACGAGCTTGTCCGCATGTGGCAGGAACGTGTGCGCAAGGGCATCCAGACGATCCCGGCGGAGGTCGTGAAGGACGGCCCGGTCTTCGAGAACGTGCTGCGCGGCGACCAGGTCGACTGCACGATCTTCCCCTCGCCGAAGTGGCACGAGTTCGACGGCGGCCGCTACCTCGGCACCGGGAGCTTCGACATCACGCGCGACCCCGACGAGGGCTGGGTGAACCTCGGCACCTACCGCGTGATGGTTCACGACAAGACGCGCCTCGGCTTCTACATCTCGCCGGGCAAGCACGGCCGGCAACATCGCGACAAATGGTTCGCGCGCAAGGAGCGCATGCCGCTGGCCTTCTGCCCGGGGGGCGATCCCCTGCTGTTCCTCGCGGCCTGCACCGAGATCCCGTACGGCACGACCGAGTACGACTGGGCTGGCGGGGTGCGCGGCGCGCCGTATCGCGTGGTCAAGGGACCGATCACCGGCCTCCCGATCCCGGCGGACGCGGAGATCGTGATGGAAGGCTGGGTCGATCCCGAAGAACGCGAGGTCGAAGGGCCGTTCGGCGAGTGGACCGGGTATTACGCCTCGGGCGAGCGCGCCGAGCCGGTCTTCCGTGTCGAGGCGATCTACCACCGGAATGACCCGATCATCCTGGCATCGCCGCCGAACGTGCCTCCGGACGAGCAGTCCTTCTACCGCGCGTTCATGCGGAGCGCGCGTCTCCGCGGCGACATCGAGGCCGCGTCGATCCCCGGCATCGTCGGCGTGTGGTGCCACGAGGTCGGCGGGTCGCGGCTCTTCAACGCGATTTCGATCAACCAGCGCTACGCGGGTCACGCGCGCCAGGTGGGACACGCCGCGGCGAGCGTCCACACCGGGGCGTACCTCGGCCGCTACACGGTGGTCGTCGACGACGACATCGACGTGATGGACCTCGAGCAGGTGCTCTGGGCGATGTGCACGCGGAGCGAACCCGCCGAGTCGATCGACATCATCCCCCGCGCCTGGTCTGGCCCGCTCGACCCGCGCATCCATCCGGACAAGAAGGGCTTCAGCTCGCGGGCGATCATCGACGCGACGAAGCCATGGGAGTGGCGCGACCGGTTTCCCGTCTCGCAGCTTCCGACGCCCGAGACCAAGCGCAAGGCACTCGCGCGCTGGGGCTGGCTCGTCGGCAAAGGAGACAAGCCCAAGGACTTGCCGTAGCGCTATGGCCGCCGGCTTGCTGGTAATTTCCTAGCATGAACCCGGTGATCCACGTCTTCAAAAGCGAGATAGCTGACGCCGATGGCCACTTCTACGTCGCGCGAGCGGTCGGGCGCGCGCGAAAGAACGGCACCTGGGTCGGCTGGATCGAGTTCACCCCGCGCGGCACCGGCGGGATGGTCCGGAAGAGCCCGGTGGAGACAACGCAGCCGAACCGTGCCGCGCTCGACTACTGGGCGAGCGGCCTCGAGCCCGTCTACCTCGAAGGCGCGCTCGAACGCGCCATCACGTCGCGATCCGGCTCGCGCGCGTCGTCGAGGTAGACGACCGAGTCGTACCCGAGCAGCTTGAAAAGCCTGTTCTGCGCGACGAGCAGCCGCAGCGCCTCGTCGCCGGTGGCGGCGTACTCGTGCACCGTGTTCTGCGGGACGTAGACCAGATCGCCCGCCGAGAACTTCCAGCGCGTCGGCTCCTTCGCGATCCGCGCCTGATAGCGCTCGCCGATCTCCGCCTCGACGTCCCACTGCAGGCACTCGCCCCGCCCTGACAGAACGAACGCAACCTCGTCGGCCATATGCCAATGCTTAGCGGAGCGCGAGCCGCGCGCGATCTCCTGCTCGTAGACATCGACGCTGCTTGTGCGGACGTCGGTGCGCTGCGGCGAGCTGATCACCCGCACCCGGCCGTCGCGCGTGGTCTCCCACTTCGTGTCGGCCTTTTTCACGACCTTCTTCTTGTCGGTCGCGCCCGGCGTCCAGAGCTGCGTCCAGTCGCGCGGCGGCTCGTAGCTCGCGCCATCTTCGAACGGTTTGCTACGTCCCTGCTGGATCATGCCGAGCGTCATCCACGTCGCCTTGGCCTTGATCACGAGGGCCAGCGCGCGCTCGGTTTGGCTCGCGTTGAAGTGGCGGTGCACCGAATCGGTGTGGACGATGACGAAGTCGTCCTTCTCCCAGTCGTAGCGCTTCCCGTCGTGGATCTCGTAGCACTTGCCCTCGAGGATGTAGAACTGTGCCTCGTTCTGATGGCCGTGGCCGTGGTTCGAACCGGCGGGCTTCAGCTCGACGAAATGCACCTGGAGCGTCTGAGTAAGGAAGGGCTCGTCTCCTGGGCCGAGCATCCACCAGGTCCGCGAGAGCCCTTCGTCGGAGTCGCCGGAGTGGCCGACCGTCGCGTCGTCGGTGACCGTCCCGGCACGCCGGACGCGCGGCGCGGCTCGCTGGCGGCGGCGGAACTCGGAGAGCCCGTAGGTCTCGGAGCTGATACCGCGTAGGAAGACGCGGCCTTCTTCGTCGGCCACCGGCGCACCCCTGTTTTCATTGATCTGAGAGGACGGTCGAATGGTATAACCTTTGGCCGCCGCCACCCGGTGCGTCGGCGGCGCGGAGGTGGCGGGAGATGCGCAGGGTTTCACGCGCGCTCGTTCCGATCACGGTCCTATCGCTGATCCTCGCGGCCTGCGGGGCCACGACGACGACCCCGGGGCCATCGGCATCGGCCGGCGCGAGCGTCGCGCCGGACCTCATCAAGATCAAGGCCTCCTACGGCAATGTCACCCCGGCGAACATCGCTCCGTTCCTCGCCAAGGAGCTCGGCCTCTTCGCCAAACGCGGCCTCGACGTCGACCTCCTGCTCATCGACGGTGGCGCGCCCTCGGCCGCGGCGCTCATCGCGGGCCAGGTGCAGTTCGCGAACTTCGGCGGCACCGAGACAATGAGCGGCGTCGCCGGCGGCGCGGACATCGCGGCGATCGCCCTCTTCGTGCCGGTCTCGCCTTGGCAGCTGCTCGCGAAGACCGACTACAAGACACCCGATGACCTCCGGGGCAAGGTCGTCGGGGTCGCGTCCAAGGGCGGCTCGAGCGAGGTCGCCGCCGATCTTTCGCTGCAGCGACTCAAGCTCGATCCGAACAAGGACGTCACCAAGACCGCGCTCGGATCGGTCGCGAACCTCACCAAGGCGATGCTCGGCGGCGCCGTGTACGCCGGGCCGGGTCACCCTCCAGACACAGTGCTTCTGCTCAAGAGCGGCTTCAAGGTCATCGTGGACCTCGCCGCGGAGAAGATCCCGGCGACCGACAACTGCACGATCGTGCGCAAGTCCTATATGGCCTCGAACCGCCAGACCGTTCAGGCGTACATCGACGCGGAGATCGAGGCGATCGCGGTGGCGAAGAAAGACAAGCCCACCACGATGAAAGCGCTCGGCAAGCTCCTCAACCTTGACGACCAGGAAGCGCTCGGCCAGGCCTACGACTTCTACGTCACGCAGATCATCCCGATCTATCCGCACGTCACCCTGGACACCTTCAATTACGCGAGGGATGCGCTGGCCGCGACGAACCCGGTAGTGAAGAACCTCGATGTGACGAGGGCCATCGATGACTCGTTCGTCGCCGACGCGGAGAAGCGCGGGGTCGGGAACAAATAGCCGAGCAGCGGTACGGGTCCGACGTCATCGTCGACCTGCTCCGGGCGTTCGGGGTCGAGTACGTCGCCCTGAACCCCGGAGCGTCCTACCGAGGTCTTCACGACTCCCTCGTCAACTACGGCGGGAACAAGCCGGAGATCATCCTCTGCACCCACGAAGAGATCGCGGTGTCCATCGCGCACGGGTACGCCAAGGCGACCGGCCGGCCGATGGCCGCGGCCGTCCACGACGTCGTCGGTCTCCTCCACGCGACGATGACCATCTACTACGCCCACGTCGACCGTGCGCCCGTGCTCGTCCTCGGCGGGACGGGGCCGGTCGATCGGAGCAAGCGCCGCCCGTACATCGACTGGATCCACACTGCGCTCGTGAACGGCAACGCGGTACGCGACTACACGAAGTGGGACGACCAGCCCGCGACCGTGGCCGACTTCCCCGCGTCGTTCGCGCGCGCTTACCGCATCGCGACGACCGAACCGTGTGGCCCGGTCTATCTCTGCTACGACGCGGGACTGCAGGAGGAGAAGCTCGCGCGACCGATCGACGTGGCCGACATCGCGGCGGGCGCGCGCCCGAGCCCCGTGCAGGCCGACCCCGCGGCGATCGCGCGAGCGGCCGAGATCGTCGCGGCCGCCGAGCGGCCGGTCATCGTGACCGAGTTCACCGGTCGGCATCCCGAAGCCGTCGCGGAACTCATCGCGCTCGCCGAGGAGACGGCCTCCGCGGTCATCGACCTCAACGGACGCGTCAACTTCCCGAACCGCCACGAACAGAACCTCACCGGCGGCGACGCGCTCGCTGACGCCGACGTCGTCATGCTCATGGACGTCGGCGATCCGTTCCGCGCCCTGAACGAGCTCGATCGCCTCACGAACGAGAAGAAGCCACGCATTCCGGCGGGGTGCGCAGTGGTCGACGTCGGACTCGCCGAGCTCCGGCAGAGCAAGTGGTCCGAGGACCTCGGCCAGTTCCAACCCGTGAGCCTG
>DASYTL010000009.1:0-1504 GCA_036002305.1 Candidatus Limnocylindria bacterium | reverse complement strand
GGTTACTCCGCAGTCATGCGTGCGGGGTCGGCGAGCCCTATCCCGACGAGGTCGTCCGCGCGGCGATGCTCCTCCGCGCGAACGCGCTCGCGAAGGGGACGTCCGGCGCGCGCGTCGGGCTTGTGGAAGCGATCCTCGCGTCCCTGAACGCCGGCTCGTGCGCGCGCGCCGGCTTGCGCACGCTGCGGATCTTGCGTGCGCGCTCTCGGTCGAGGCGCTGCAGGGCTCGCGCACGAGCTTCATGCCGCAGATCCACACCCTGCGGCCGCTGCGCGGGCAGGCCGACTCCGCTGCGAACGTCCTGCGTCTGCTCGAGGGATCGGCGATCATCGAAGCGCACCGGTGGTGCGACAAGGTGCAGGACGCGAACTCGCTCCGCTGCGCGCCGCAGGTGCACGGCGCGGCGCGCGACCTCCTTGACTACGTCGACTACACCGTGTCGGTGGAGCTGAACGCGGCGACGGACAACCCGCTCGTGCTTGTGGAGGACGAGGTGCTCGTGTCGAACGGCAACTTCCACGGCCAGCCGCTCGCATTCGCACTTGACGCGCTGGCGATGGCCGTTTCGGAGCTCGCGAGCATCTCGGAGCGGCGGGTCGAGCGGCTCGTGAACCCGAACCTGTCCGCCGGGCTGCCCGCGTTCCTGACCGCCGACGGCGGCCTCAACTCCGGGTTCATGATCCCGCAGTACGTGGCCGCGTCGCTCGTCAGCGAGAACAAGGTGCTCTGCCACCCGGCGAGCGTCGACTCGATTCCCACGAGCGCCGGGCAGGAGGGACCACGTCTCGATGGGGAACGCGTCGGGACTGAAGGGCTGGCAGGTGCTGGCGAACGTCGAGCGTGCACTCGCGATCGAGCTGCTCGCAGGCGCACAGGCCGTCGAGTTCCTCGCGCCGCTGCAGCCGGGCCTCGGCGTTGCAGCCACCCGTGCGCACATCAGGACGCTGTCGCCGCGGCTCGACGACGATCGTCCACTCTCAGCCGACATCGAAGCGGTCGCGACCGCGATCCGTGACGGTTCGCTGGTCGAAGCGTTCGCCGCCAACTCGCGCACGAACGACCAGTCGACCAGCCGATCGAGCTTGCGGTAGCGATCGTCTTCGGGAACCAACTCATCGAGACAGACCATCGCCACCTGGCGCGTCGTCTCCTGCCCCTTCACCACCCCCATCGCCATCACCCGCCCCCTTTGCTCGACTCAACCCGGCAACCGGAGCGTAGGACCTGTGGGGTGCGTAAATCCGTCCGTCACGCTGCTAGGGCGTATTCGCGGATGAGTCCGCCGAGTCGGCCGCGTCGCTGGACGTGATCCGGTGAGTGAGAGTGACGACGCGTAGCCGCTGCTCTGGGCTTGGTGGTGCTAGGTCGAGCGCTCGATGCGGCCTGTGACTGTTGTAATGGTTGACGTAGACGCGGAGGACGTGTTCGAGCTGGCGCCGGCTCGTGATCATGATCCAGTCGAGGCAGTCGCGGCGGATGGTGCCGACCCAGCGTTCGGCGAATG
>DASYTL010000008.1:0-46308 GCA_036002305.1 Candidatus Limnocylindria bacterium | reverse complement strand
CGGGAGAGGTGATGGCTCCGGGCGAGCTCGCTCGGGCTGCGCCCCTCGAGCACGATCGCGTCCACCACGTAGCGTCCCAAGCCCATCGCGGCACCCCCTCGTCAGCTTGGGTGTCCACGATGTCCTGAGACAGCTGTCCGCTATGTGGTGAAACCACACCCCTCTCTGCCCACCGATTTTGCTTGGTTCGGCGAGGTCGGCGGTCCGTCCTGCCGATGTGCTTTCCCGTCAGCCTCACAATCAGCCGCCCTTCGCCAGTCGGGACTCGGTCACCCTTTGGCTCGCACATTTTGCGAGCCCGCTTAGCCGAAACGCTTCGTGGCCGTGAGCGAGGATGTCCGGCTTTCTGCAGCAAATCGTCCTATGTCCTGCTGACCCGGTACGGCTGCTCCTTACCGTAGCTTTCGCCCCTCCGTCCGGCATCCTCGGGCTCACAGTCGAGGGCAGGCAGTTCGCGCCGTACCTCGCCGTTTCACCCGAGTGGCCATGACCGCGCAGATCGGGTCGATGCACGCCGCGGTCGAGGAACCACGCACGCTTCCTCCCAGCGTTGTCGAGTTGTGTGAGCTCGCTACGCTCGTACCGAGGAGACGTCGATGCCGACAACGGTGCAGGCATGAAGGCGGCGGTCAGGGATCGATACGGCCCGCCAGAGGTCGTCAAGGTCGAAGACCTCGAGCTGCCGGTCGCCTATGGCGATGAGGTGCTCGTCCGCGTCCGCGCAGCCTCAATCAACCGGGCCGACCTCGACGGCCTCTACCCGCGATGGCAGTTCACCCGACTCTTCCTCGGGCTCCGGAGACCAAGGACTCGTCGCCTGGGCCTCGATGTCGCCGGCCTCGTCGAGTCGATCGGACCAAGCGTGATGCGGTTCCAACCGGGTGATCACGTCTTCGGTGACCTCTTCGCCTTCGGCCAGGGCGCGTTCGCCGAATACGTGTCTGTCCGGGAACGGGCTCTCGCAGCGATGCCGACAGGGATCACGTTCGAAGACGCTGCGACCCTGCCGCACTCGGCGGTCCTGGCGCTCCAGGGGCTTCGGCTTCGGGACGGCCGCACCGTCCAGCCCGGCGGCCGAGTCCTGGTCGTCGGCGCCTCCGGCAACGTCGGTCCGTTCGCCGTTCAGATCGCGAAATCGATGGGTGCCGATGTCACCGGCGTCTGCAGCACGGAGAAGGTGGAGTTCGTGCGGTCGCTCGGTGCCGACCGGGTGGTCGACTACACGAAGATCGACCCGACCATGACGGGGGAGCGCTATGACTGGATCCTCGACGTCGATGCTCACCAATCTCTCCTCAGCTGGCGGCACGCGCTCCGGCCGAAGGGTGTGTACGTCGCACTCGGCGGATCGACAGCGTGGCTCTTCCAGGGACTCGTGCTTATGGCCGTCATCTCGGCGACTGTTGGCAATCGCATGGGCCTCATGCTGTGGTGGCAGCCGTTCAAGGCGGAGGACGTCGAGACGCTCAAGAAACTGATCGCCGCGGGCAAGGTGACGCCCATTATCGATCGGCGCTTCACACTGACTCAGATCGTCGAAGCGCTTCGCTACGTCGACGAGGGTCGACCCAGAGGCAAAGTGGTCGTCACGATGTAGCGTCGCGGGGCTGTGAGTCGGGCCGCGCAACTAGGTGCCTGTCTCTGTCACCCACCGATTGGCCGACGAGTGCCGAGCTGGGACGTCGTGTGACTCCCGATCAGATGCCTACGATCGCTGCGTCCGGCACAACGCAGTCAGTTAGGCCGCGTCGCGGACGCGACGGACGAACCCGGTCAGTGCTTTGGGTATGAACATCCTGAGATTCCATCCCGCGAGACCGGCGACGAGCACCAGGGTTCGGCCTGTCGACGACCGCCCGCCCTCGGCAGCACCTCGATGCGACCCTCAAGAAGAAGATCAATCGGCGCCCTTCCGCACAACGAAGCGGAACGCATTGCCAAACTGGCTCGATTCAATCAAGTCGTTGCAAGTCGACACGCTCCAGAGCGCGAAGTCCTGCACGCTCGACGGATCTGTTGTGAGGACCTCCAACAAGTCGCCTCGGTGAGCGTGGATCAGTGCCTCCGCGAGCTCCAAGAGCGGCTGCGGACGCTGAAGTCCTCTGAGATCCAATTTGTGGGCGAAGACGACCGCCATCACTCGGTCGCTCCGCGAAGTGATTGTCCGGCGTAGGGCGCTTCGCATCTGACCCCACCCGTCAGGGGCGAGAGATCGACCTCACCCGCGTGCGGGCATCCGACACATCGTTTGAGAGCCACGTGTCGCTGCTCATAGGCACAGAAGACCTGGCCTGCGCAATCCGCACTGCTCCACAGCAGGCGTGGAAGGGGACGGCGCACCTGAAGGCCGAGATCGCCTCCGCATTTCATTACCCCGGGATCGTGGACGGACTTACCCAACCCGCCCAGGGCCGAAGGTCCCCGGTCCGGAAGCCATGCGGACCTACCTTGAATCGCCAATGCGGGCGAGTCTTGCCACAGTGAGCCGCTTTGCGTTCTGTGCGCCTACGACAGCTCGATCGGGGCTGATGCGGCCCCTTGCGGCCGTGAGCGCCCTGCCGTGGTCCACTGACACGCGGTTTTGGATGTTCGGGGTCAGAACGCGCATCTGCGCTTTCTCCGACCATTCGTGGCGGATTCCAGCGTGGCGACCGCAGCGCGCGCCGTGACCTGCGCGGTCCGAGGTCCGGATGACCTTCGGCGCACCGGAGGGCCGAACGGCCTCTCAATTGGGACCGGACGGCCCTCGTCGCCGACGGCGCCGCAGTCGCAGGATCGGCGCGAGTCCACTGTGAAGAGCTATCTCGTCGAGTTCATCGTCGTGGAGCCTCGGGGGAGCGCGGTCGCGGTTCGCCAGCTCCTTACGAAGCGGCTGCCCTGGACACGCGAGCTCGCCGTCGCCGAGGCCGACGGCGTCCTGAAGGTCCGCGTCTCGACCGGCCGACCCGAGCTGGCGGTCCTGACCGGCGCCGAGTGCGGCGAGCTGCGCGAGGTCGTAGTCGAGTCCGAGGTCGTGACACGTGCCGGCGGCTGAGGGCCGCACGAGCCTCGTCGTGTCGCGCGATCGAAGCCGAGTGCGCGACTGGGGACGCGAGCTCGAGCGCGAGGGCGTCCGAGTGGTCCGCTGCGCGGCACGAAACTGTCCGCTGCTTGGCGGGGGCGTCTGCGATGTTCTCCCCGGGGCAGACGTCGCTGTTTACGACGAAGAGACCCCTCGATCCTGAGCTGTTCCTGGCCCTCGTGCGCGCCCGGCTGCGCCCCACCGTGCTATTCGCTCGCGACGTTCCGAGGGACGGTCGGCACCACGCGAAGTTCACTCGCGTCTTGGACCATCGCGGCGCGGCGACGATCTTCCCGCACCTGCGATAACGCTTCCGAATGGGAAGTTGAGGAGTAGGGCCGGAGGTCCCGGCGTCCCCGGGTCGTCCGGACTTAGGCGCGCGACTCACCGCCCTGCAGGCTGTGGTTCATGAGAGCGCCCAGGGTGCTCGTCGCGTACGACGGATCGGACCATGCGGCAACGGCGCTCGAAGCCATGGCCTGTGTCGACTGGCCGGCGCGCACACGGATCCGCATCCTCGCCGTGCGAGACGCCCACATTCGCTTCCTACGACCACTTGTGGACGACATGCTCCTCTGCGAGCTCGAGCGAGACGTCGCTAGCTACGCGAAGCGACTCTCGGCACGGCTCCCTACCGGCGTCTCCGTCGAGCAGCGCGTGCGTCGCGGCCAGACCGTGCCCGCGATCATCGCCGAGGCGGAGGCTTACGACGCGGACCTCGTCGTCCTCGGCAGTCGCAATCGCGGCCCGGTTCGCTCTGCCGTGCTCGGGTCGGTCGGCCGCGAGCTCGTGGGGCGGGGCGAATGGTCGGTTCTCATCGCCCGCGGGGAGCACCTCGACCGCGTCCTCCTTGCTCACGACGGCACCGACGCGGCGCGTACCGCGGTTCGCCTGGTCGGATCGTGGCCGATGTTCTCGCACGCGGCCGTTCGGATGTTCTCGGTCGCCTCCACCGCCCCGGGTCCCGCGACGACTCAGATCCTGACTGCGGCAGCACTCGAGGAATCCGATCTCATCGTCCTCGGGTCGGCGGCGGCGCATGGCCTGGATCGCGTGCTGCACGGCGACCTCGCGGATGATCTCGTCTTGCAGGCGCGCTGCTCGTTGCTCATCGCCCCGGCCGATGCGCGGGTCGACCTCAACACCCCCGAGCCCTCCCTCACCGCGTAAGTCCGCCACACCGAAGCCGCCCGACGCGCCGCCCGTCCCGTAAAGGGGCACGTCGTCGTGAGTTCGCAGTTGTTGGCGCGAGCGCGCGTTCCTAGTCCGGCACCGCGAGGAAGTTCACCAGGAAGCCCAGGATCATCGTGAACCACATCAGCCCCACCACGAGGAACGCCCAGCCGCGCCTCCGCCAGTCGAACGCGGCCTTCCAGCCCTGCGGGGCTCGATCGGCGCGGTCGAGGAACGGTACCGAGATCATCGCGCCGGCGATGATGACCATGCCGACGACCGTCCCCCAGATGTCCGGATCGATGTGGAGGAACTGACCGAAGACGACGTTCATCCCGTGAGTCCAGCCGATCGGGAAGGTCGGCTTCGCGCCGTTCCCGCCCGGTCCATGCGGCGAGCCGAAGAGCGGCGAGCTCGGGATGAGCTGCGGCGCGATCCCGGCGTCGCGCTCCACGAAGATCGAAAGGAGCAGGACCGCGCCGAGGATGACACCGCTGTACTTGATCCACTCGAAGATGTGCGTGCTGAACGCGATCCTCCTCCCGCTTTCCTTCAGCCAGAACGGCAGCGAGATGCCCTTCACCTTGATGAGGTAGTAGTGCAGGACGACGAAGAGGAGGAGCAGCAGCGGCGCGATCGAGATGTGCAGGGCGTAAATCTGTCCGAGCTTCTCGGTCGCGCCGGCGATGTCGCGGAGCTGCACGAAGGTGTAGCTCGCCGCGGTCGCGAGCCCGATGGCCTGGAAGAACTCGGAGATGTGCCAGGGTACGGCGAACCCGACCTCGTCCCAGTGCAGGCTCTCGCCGGTGATGAAGGCGAGGAAGACGCAGGCCGCGAGGATGACCCCGCCGAGCCACAGTCCCTGCTTGCCGCCGCGGTACCCGCCGGTAAGGAAGACCCGCATCATGTGCAGCATCACGAGGCCGAAGATCACGTACGCGGTCCAGAAGTGGAAGTTGATGACCACGGCCCAGAGCCCGTCGCTCAGAAGATCCTTCGTGATGCCATAGGCCCGGCCCGCGTCCGGGGCGTACACGAGAGTGAGCAAGAAGCCGGTCAGGACCTCGACCACGAGCGCGATCGCGAGGACGCCGCCGAGCGTGTACCACAGGTTGTTCGTCTCGGCCGGGATGAGGTACTCCCGGATGAGCTGTCTCAGCGCGAACTGGTCCTCGATCACCGCGCCCAAGCCCTTGCGGCGCGGGGCCGTTGTTATCTCAGTTGACCGAGGTGCGATGGTCATGGCGCACACTCCTTCATCCGGCGGCTGGACGCTGTCGGCGGCCGCTTGGCATGTGCGTACTCCGCTGGCCACTCGATGCCCAGGGTCGGATGGACTGTCTGGAGTGGGCCGCCCGGCCCTGCCTGGGCCGAGCGTTGAGCTGTGCGGTGCCGCGACCGGAGCCGGTCTGAGCGGCGCCTCCTCTCATTGAGCACATAGTTGCCGGGCTCCAGGTCGAGGGTGAACGTCTTGGCCTCGCCGATGTTGGGGTCGCCGTTCCCGCACTTGCTCCCGTTCTCGAGCAGTTTTCCCGGGCTCGGAACGTGATCTACCACGAGTCTGAGCCGCCGCACGCTTGTCTAGCGCCCGCGGCCCGAGAGGTAGGGCTCAGATCGCCGAGTCGACCGCGAGCTTGCCGTGTCGCGTTGCCAAAGGTCCTGTGACGGTCGTCCGAACGGCCCTGTTTGCGGAGTTTCGAGCGGTGCATCGTCAAGACCACAGATCCGTCGCGGAAGGAGGACGAAATGGGATTCGCAGCGTTCGCGGGGATCTTGATCGTCGCGGTCGTCGTCGGCGTGGCGGTGCAACTCCTCGAGAAGAAGATCAGCTACGACTGGCTCATCATCGCCGTGACGGGAATCTTCGGCGCGTACTTCGCGAGCGAGACGTTCCCCGGGAGCACACTCTTCCAGGCCCTCAAGGACTTCGGTCCGCAGGTGGATGGCTTCTACGTAATCCCGGGGGTCGTGTTCGGCGCGATCGTCGCGCTCGTCGCGTACGTCGGGACTCGCAACCTGACCGTTACGACCAGGGCCGCCTGACCTTGCAGTTCGCGCGAGCCATGACCGCCGGCGGGATCCGCCGGCGGTCACTCATTGCGGGCTGGTTGAGCTCCCGGCTGTGAGCGGGCCGGACGCGCGCGCCACCGCCTCGCATGTCGCGCGCTGGCGCGCGAATCTTCAAGGCGAGGTCGACGGCATCGCCGCGTATCTCGCGATGGCCGAGTCCGAGCGTGACGGCACGCTCGCGACCGTTTGCCGGCGGCTCGCCGATGCCGAGCGGCGACACGCGGCGATATGGGAGGCGAAGCCGCGCGCGGCCGAGGCGTTGCGCGGCATGCCCGCGCCGTCTTGGCGCACGCGGATCCTGGCGGCGGTAGCGCAGCGCTTCGGCGCGGGCGTCGTGGCTGCGACGATCGCGGGTCGCGAGGCGAAAGACCAGACCGCTTACGACGCGCAGCCCGAAGCCGCGGGACCTCCCTCCCTCGCGACGAGCGCTCGCACGCGCGACTCCTCCGTGAGATCGGCGGCACGGGTCTTTCGGGTCGGGGTATCGCGCGCCTCGAGGGCCGTCACCGGACCGGTGGGAACGCGCTTCGTGTCGCTGTCCTTGGGATCGATGACGGCCTCGTCTCGAACTTTTGCCTCGTGATGGGTGTGGCCGGCGCGACCTCGGACCAGCGTGCGATCGTCCTCGCCGGTCTTGCTGGCCTTATCGCGGGCTCGCTCTCGATGGCGCTCGGTGAGTGGCTTTCGGTCCAGACCGCCCGCGAGCTGTACTCGCGGCAGATCGCGATCGAGTGCGAGGACTCGCGGCCGCGCCGGACGAGGAAGAGGAGGAGCTCTGCCTCATTTATCAGGCCAAGGGCATATCCGCTGAACAGGCGCGAGTCATCGCGCGGCAGATCGTCGGTGGCGATACGCGGGCGGCCATCGAGGCGCTCCCTCGAGAGGAGCTCGCCCTCGATCCGGACGAGTTCGGCGGCTCCGCGCACGTGGCGGCCGGAACATCGTTCGCCATGTTCGCCGCTGGTGCGCTCGTCCCGCTCGTTTCGTTCGCGATCGTCGCGGCGGCGGTCTTGAGCGCCCTCGCCCTCTTTGCAGTCGGGGCGCTCGTCACGGTCATCACCGGCCAGTCGGCCCTTCGCGCGGGAGTTCGCCAGCTCGCGATCGGCGTGGCCGCCGCCGCGATCACGTTCGGGATCGGCCGGCTGTTGGGGACCGCGATCAGCTAGGCCGCACGGGCGCCGCCCGCCACTCGTGGTCGTCGACGTCACCATCGAGCGCGCAGAATGCTGGCCGTCCCGCGATGTGGATGGCCTCCCGCATCGCCTCAGCGCCGCAGTAGTCGTGCTCCGGGATCCTTCCGGCGGGCGCGATGAAGCGATGATCGCGGAGTCGCATCCGCTCGCGGTGTGCGGCTAGTAGGTGATGGTCCGGATTGGCGCAGATGAAGATGGTCTCTTCTTGCCGAGGCTCGGGCCGAGGCCGTTCGGCCTCCACGCGGGGACGAATGAGCGTGGTCATGACGTCCTCCCTTCGGCAGGACCGTAGCTCTCGCCCGCCCGGGCCGGATAGTGCAAGACGGCCCGTTGGATGGGGTCAGTCGACCCTCGTCAGGCCAAGCAGCAGGCGCTGCGTCCAGGGACACGAACTCACTCATCGGCGCGAACTTGACGACCCTCACGCAGTGCCGTCTCTTCGCTACGCCTCGAGCGAAGCTCAGCGCTCCAGTTCTATCGTGGGGCGCGATGAAGGTCTGTTCGGTAGACGCAGACGCGCCCTAACCGGCTTGTCCGGACTTGCCTTAGGTGCTTGCGGACCACGAACCGAACGACGTGTCCCAGCGATCGAGGCGCAGGAGAGGGTGGCCGCGCTCTAGAGGTCCTGATCCGCGCCGGTCCCACCGGAGTGCGCTCGGCTCGCGGCCATGAATAGCCAAGCCGCGAAGGTCCCTGCGGCGACGGCAATGAGGACGAGCACGGCAACGACGACGAGCAGCTCGGGGGAGGCAGCGGTCATGGCCGCATCGTTGGACGCGAGGCTGCCGACCGGTAGTGCCGAACGGCACATAGTGCCGAGAGTCGCGAGACTCGAAAGTGGGGCCCGTCCTTGGGCCCAGACGCGCTTCCCCTTGGGCCCTCGTAGGGGGTCGGGTGGCCCCCGGACATGGGCCGGACGGCCCTGTTGACGCGAATCTCGGGGCGGCACAGTGGCGGGGCAAAAGGAGGTCACAAAGAATGAAGGCACTCGTCACTCCGTCCACCCAGATCGCGGACCCGCCGTTCGCGAAGTTCCTCTTCTCGGACACCCGCATGGCCGTCGTCTGGCTGATCGTCCGCATCTACGTCGGCTATAGCTGGCTCGACGCCGGACTGCAAAAGGTGCTCGACACCGGGGCCGCAACGAACTACATCTATGACGGCAAAGGCATCCTCGCCTTCTGGCAGAGGATCGCGGCGATCCCCGCCGCGCCCGCCAAGCCAATCATCACCTACGACTGGTATCGCGGCTTCATCCAGTTCATGATCGACAACCACTGGGAGGTCTTCTTCGGCAAGGTCATCGCCTTCGGCGAGACCGCTGTCGGGATCGGCCTCATCTTCGGCGCGTTCGTCGGCATCGCCGCGGTCGGCGGCGCGTTCATGAACCTCAACTTCATGCTCGCCGGCAGCGCCAGCACCAACCCGGTCTTGCTGCTCCTCGGCTTCCTGCTGGTCCTCGCCTGGAAGACGGCCGGCTACATCGGACTCGACCGGTACCTGCTCCCAATCCTCGGTACGCCGTGGAAGGCTCCGCGAGTAGCGATCAAAACGGGCAGCGCGGCGGTCCAAACGCCGCAGCTCGCGTGACCCGCTCCGCGCCACAGCGACGCGAGAGGGGCGAGACGGATCGCTCTTCCCGCCCGCTGTCCGTTCTCGTCATGAGCGCCGATGGGAAGCGTCGCGAGGACTGGGCGAAATTCTTCGAGGATCAGGGAATGCAGACGATCCGCTGCGGCGGTCCGCAAGCAACGAGCTGCGCGCTCGAGCTCTCGAACCGCTGCCCGCTTCACGAGCACGCCGACCTCATCTTCTACGACGGAGAGAGCATCACCCCGGCACTCGAGGAGCAGCTCGACCTGATCCCGCTCTCGACTCCGGTGGCGTACGCACGGACCATGCGGACGCGACAGGGAGACGAGTATCCGGTGACCGAGCGAGTGCGTCCCGCTGCCCGCCCCATGCGACCTTCCCGATAATCGATGGTCTGAGCGATCTCGGAGGCTCGCCCACGCTCCCCACGAGGCTGCGCGTCGC
This sequence comes from Candidatus Limnocylindria bacterium, assembly GCA_036002305.1. Classification (GTDB taxonomy): domain Bacteria; phylum Chloroflexota; class Limnocylindria; order P2-11E; family P2-11E; genus 3-1-20CM-2-70-9. Next base: position 36,774 of record DASYTL010000008.1, on the reverse strand, counting down.
GGGCTTCGTCCTTCCCTCTGTGCTCATCGCGCTGCTCGTTGCCCTCGACTATGTGCTCGAGCCGATCCTCGAGCCCGCGTACGCCCATCTCGTGCTGCTGATCGTCGGGGTCGCCGGCGTGCTCGCGTTCTCCACAGCGATCTTCTCCCGCCTGACTGAGCTCTATCGACGTGACGCCGGGCAGGCCGCCCGGCTGCGGGCGTTGAACGTCGCCGGCATGGCGCTCGCCTCGGAGCTCGATGCGGCGACGGTCCTCCAGCGTGTTGTCGATCAGGCGTGCGCGGTCGCGGACGCCAAATATGCGGCACTCGGGGTGTTCGACGAGCACGGCGACGTCGAGCAGTTCATCACGTCGGGTATCACCGCGGAGGAGCGCACGCGCATCGGACCCCTCCCGAAAGGCCGTGGGCTACTCGGCGTGCTGCAGCACGAGCAGACGACGCTTCGCCTGCGTCGGATCAGCGACCACCCGAAATCCGTCGGTTTTCCGAAAGACCACCCGCCGATGACGAGCTTCCTCGGGACGCCGATCCTCTTCCGCGGCGTCTCGCTCGGCAACCTCTACCTCACCGAAAAGCAAGGCGCCACTGAGTTCGGCCCCGACGACGAGGAGGCGATCCGCACGCTTGCGGCGCAGGCGGCGATCGCCATCGAGAACGCCCGGCTCTACGAGCAGCTCGGGCGCGTGTCGGTCGATGAAGAACGCCACCGCATCGGCATGGAGCTTCACGACGGCGTCATCCAATCCCTCTACGGTGTGAGCCTCCAGCTCGAGGATGCCGCGGAGCGAGTCGCCAGCGAGCCCGCGGCGTCGGCGAAGGTCGTGGGGCGCGCCGTCGACCGGCTCAACGCCTCGATCGCGGACCTCCGCAACTACGTACTCGGCCTGCGGCCGGTCCGCGGAAGCGAGCGGCCGCTCACGGAATCGCTTCCGAATCTCGCGGCCCAGGCGCGAACCAACGCGCTGCTCGACATCGAAGTCTCGGTCTCGCCGGACGCCGCTGCGGCGCTGGATGCGAACCGTCGGGAAGCCGCTTTCTACATCGCTGCCGATGCGCTCGGGAACGTCCAGCGGCATGCGCGCGCGCGCCGCGCGTGGCTGCGCCTGTTTGCGGAGGATTCGACGGTCGTCCTCGAAGTCAAAGATGACGGCGTGGGGTTCGACTACGAGCGCGCTGTGGACGGCCACGGTCTGCGGAACATGCGCGAGCGCGCGTTCTCAGTCGGAGGTCGGCTGAGTGTCGCAACCGCTCCCGGACAGGGCTCCCGGGTCCGCTTCGCGCTGCCGATGCGCAGAGAAGCCCACGCATGACCGCCACGAACGCGACGAGAGTGCTCCTCTGCGATGACCATGAGGTCGTCCGCGAGGGACTGCGGACGCTCCTCTCGCGACATCAGAACATCGCCGTCGTTGGCGAGGCTGGCACGATGGCCGAGGCGATCGAGGCGGCGGCGAAGGCCAAGCCCGATGTCGTGATCATGGACGTGCGGCTTCCCGACGGAAGCGGCGTCGAGGCCTGCCGCGCGATCCGCGAAGCGCGGTCGGAAACGCGAGTGATCATGCTCACGTCGTACGCCGACGATGAGGCACTGTTCGCCTCGATCGTCGCGGGGGCATCGGGGTACCTCCTCAAGCAGACACGCGGCCAGGCCGTGGTCGACGCGATCCAAGCGGTCGCGGCGGGCCGTTCATTGCTCGATCCGGACGTGACCGGCAAGGTGCTCGAACGCGTCCGCAAAGGGCGCGAGCAGGAAGATCCCAATATCGCATCGCTCACCGATCAGGAGCGCAAAGTCCTCGAGCAGCTGGCCGAGGGGAAAACGAACCGCGAAATCGGCACGGCCCTCTTTCTCTCTGAGAAGACCGTGAAGAACTACGTAAGCCGGATCCTCGACAAGCTCGGCCTGTCGCGCCGCGCGCAGGCAGCCGCGTACATGGCCGAGCGTAGGCCGAAGTACTAACCGGGCGGCTGGCGGGCCTGACCCGCACGGTCCGGGACTTCCGGCCCAGCGGTTTGGGCCTTTCGGCACGGGCATTCCCATAGGGCGCGCCATTACGTTCTCGCCGTGAGTGCTGGACGATCCGCAATGGAGCGCATCCCGCCGCCCTTCAACCCGGTGGGCGAGGGGTACCGCTACCTCCTTCTCACCATCATCACGATCGCCGTGCTCTTGACCTCTACCGTCCTCGTTCTGGGCGCCGCGAGCCGGCCCCAGACGCAGGTCGTTCAGTCGGCGGTCCCAACGATGGCCCCGATGCCAGGTATGGGAGCGACTCAGACCGCAACGACATCAACCGCGGCGTCGATTCCGGCGAAGCCGGTGACGGCCGCCGAGATCTCCCGCGCGGCGGCCGACGTGCCTGCGCCGATCACACGCTCCACGCCGACCACCATCGTCGTCAACCTCGAGACGAAGGAAGTGACGGCCAAGCTCGACGAAGGCCAGACCTATACCTACTGGACCTTCGGCGGGACCGTCCCCGGGCCGATGCTGCGTGTCTTGGTTGGCGACACCGTCGAGCTGCACCTCAAAAACGCTCAGGGCAGCGTCATGGCGCACTCGATCGACCTTCACGCGGTGAACGGCCCAGGCGGCGGTGCGACCGCGACAATGGTCTCGCCCGGTCAAGAGGCGAAGTTCACATTCAAAGCACTGAATCCCGGGCTCTACGTCTACCACTGCGCGACGGGGCCCATTCCCATGCACATCATCAACGGAATGTTCGGCATGATCCTGGTCGAGCCGAGGGGCGGCCTTCCCAAGGTGGACCACGAGTACTACGTCATGCAGAGCGAGCTCTACACGACCACACCGTTCGGTACCCCGGGTCACCACGAATTCTCCAACGACAAGCTCCTCGCGGAGACACCCGACTACGTGCTATTCAACGGGCGCGTTGGCGCACTCACCGGAGCGGGGGCACTGAAGGCCAAGGTCGGCGAGACCGTGCGCATCTACTTCGGCGTTGGCGGATTCGTCGACTCGAACTTCCACCTGATCGGCGAGATCTTCGACCGCGTCTATCCCGACGGCGCACTCGCGCAGCCGCTGGAGAATGTGCAGACGACGTTGGTCCCGGCCGGAGGCGCGATGGCGGTCGAGTTCAAGGTCAATGTGCCCGGCCGCTACACGCTCGTCGACCACGCTCTGCCACGGGCCCTGAACCGCGGGGCCGCGGGTTACCTGGAGGTCGAGGGCGAATCCGACCCAACGATTTTCGACGGCGCGCTCTCGGGCCCGGGCCACTAGCAGCTGGCCGAGGGGAAAACGAACCGCAAAAAATCGGCAGGGCCCTCTTTCTCTCTCCGAGAAGACAGTGAAGAACTACGTGAGCCGCATCCTCGACAAGCTCGGACTATCACGGCGTGCGGAGGCGGCCGCCTACGTAGCGAAGCACCGACCAAAGTACTAGCGCACCAACCTAAGGGCCGAATGTCGGAGGAGATGGGCCATCTGGCCCTCCTCGTCGCATCAACGCTTCCGTACGTTCGTCCCCAATGGAACCGACGAAGCCCGTAGTTGCCGACAAGGAAGACGACGACCGCAGCGGTCGGATCGCGCGGCGCGTCCTCCTCACGAATGTCGGCGTCGCGGCCGCAGGCTCGCTGGTGGTCGCCGGACTCGCGCTCACCGGGCGGTGCGCCGCGGCCTATCAGGCCCGCCGGCTACCCCTGGCCATGTTCATAGCGGCGCGAGTCCCACGCCGTCGCTAGCGCCCGCCAAGACTGCCGCGCCCGCGGCGACCGATCGCGAGGCCGTGCACAAGGCGGTGACCGCGGCCTTCCCGGCGAAGACCCAGGGCAAGGCTTGCAGGAGCTGCCGTCGCGCGTGGTCGACGGCGTGCGCGAATTCGATCTCACGTGCGGGAACGTTCGTTGGGAAGTGACGCCGGGTCAGTTCGTCGACGCCGAGGCGTACAACGGCCAGGTGCCCGGACCGATCATTCGGGCGACGGAGGGCGAGCGCGTTCGCGTTCGGGTCAAGAACCAGCTCGCTGACAGCACGGCGGTGCACTGGCACGGCCAGCGCGTGCCGAACTCGATGGACGGCGTGCCTTTCATCACGCAGCCTCCGATCAAACCGGGCGAGACCTTCACCTACGAATTCACCGCCGGGCCGTTCGGCAGTCATATGTACCACTCGCACCACAACGCGACCGAGCAGGTCGGTCGCGGGATGCTCGGACCACTCCTCATCGCACCGCGCAACCCGCGGGTCGACCCTGCTTACGACAAGGAAGAGCTCTTCATCTTCAACGACTCACTGGGCGGGCTGACTGTGAACGGGAAGGGCTTCCCCGCCACCTTCCCGTACACCGCAAAGCTCGGGGAGCGCATCCGCTTCCGGTTCATGAACGAGGGCATGCAGATCCATCCCGCGCACCTGCACGGGCTGACGCTCGAGGTGTTCGCACGCGACGGCTACCCGCTCCCGACGGCGTTCCGCTGCGACACGTTGAATGTGGCGCCGGGCGAGCGCTGGGACGCGATCGTGGTGACGTACGTCGCCGTACCAGGGTTGGTCCCAGGGCTGGTCGGCGATGAGCGCAGCGAATAGGGCCGCGACCTCAGCGGCGAGAGTCAGTACGGCAACCGCAATGGTCCGTTGCGGCGCGATCCGTTCCGGTCCGCCCTTGCCCAGCCCCACCACCACAGGGAACCCGATGCCCATGATGCCTACGAACGTGGCCGCGAACACGAAATTCACGACGGGCATTCGTGTTCCCTTCTCTCTCTGGCGCCGTTGACGGGCGACCTGCCCATGAAGGTCCGCGCCGCACGATAAGCGACAGCCGTACCCAGCGCCGAAGAACGGAACGCATTCGTCGTAGGGAGGTCCGTATCCGTGTGTGAAGTCCCCTGAGCGGCTTATCAGCCGCCGCTGGCTGTGGTGGTCGATCCCCTCTGCCCACTGTCTTTTCGTTTTCGCGAGCCCGCTTGAGCGAGAGAGGCAACACGACGCTCGAGGGGCGGCAACGTCGAGGAACGAGCTGAGGCGCGCCTCGACAACGACGCGACCTTCATCGCACGCGTTCGCGTGGCTTGGCCCCGGCTCCGGACCTCGACGACATCGCCTTCTCCCGACCCCACTAATGAACCGCGCCCGCCTTCGAAAGGCGTCCATTCCGGTGATCGCTTACGCGCTACGCTCCCCCACGAATTGAGGCGAAAGGCACCATCTCCCGACTATCTCGCACTGGCGCGCGTGCGCCGCTCCCTTCGCGCTCTGAACAATGCCCTGACCCGCGGGGCCGAGGCTGCGGGCCTCACGATGCAACAGCAGGCGTTCCTCCTGGCGCTGGCCGCGTACAAGCGCCGGGACGTCCTCCTCTCAGATATCCGTGAAGAGTTGGAGATGGACCAGGCGACCGCCAGTGAGATCCTCGCCAAACTGGTCGCCGCCCGGCTCGTCGCACGTGATTCCGCGAAAGACCGCCGTGCCGCGAACATCAGCTTCACGTCCAAAGGGTGGGCTGTCTTCCGCGCATCTCTCGGTTCGATCAGGCGCGAGATGCAACGCGCACAGCACCGCGCGGAACTGGTTGCACTCGGTTCGGAGCTTGACGATTACTTGCACTTCTATCTAGGCGACTGGACCCCTGCCTCGCACGCGCCCGCGTTGAGGACGCCAGGCATCGTGCTGGGAGGGCGCCCACGTTCGCGCAGCCGTCCGAAAGGCGGCTAGGCGAAGGGCGTTCAGCCAGCGCGGCCATTACTTCGTAGGACGAACCGACATGCTTCGCAGAACGAAACGAATGCTTTGTATTGCGAAGCAATGTTCCTGAACTGTCCGAGCGTCAGAATTCTGTACACAACTGCCCCCAAAACTCCCTCTCTGGTCCGATGTCGGTATGAGCCGGAGAACCGACTCTCCGCACGTGCCGAAAAGCATCCTTATCGCGGACGACCACCACGCGGTACGCGAGGGCCTCCGCTCGCTCATCGACCCCGACCCTGACTTCAAGGTCGTGGGCGAAGCGGCGGACGGGAACGAGGCCGCGCGAAAGGCGCTCGAGCTCCGTCCCGACCTGATCGTCCTCGACAACTCGATGCCCGGGATGACCGGCCTCGAGGTCGCGCGGATGCTCCGCGACAACCTCCCCGCGACCAAGATCGTCTTCCTCACGCTGGACCCCGGTATCCGCGACCTGGCCCTGGCGACGGGCGCGGCCGCCCACATCTCCAAGGACCAGCCCCCACAGGAGATCATGCGCGTGGTGCGCGCCGCCGCCGGCGTCGCCGCCCCGAAGCAGCTGGCCGACCAGCCGACCAGCGCGCAGGCCAAGCTCGCGGAGCTTCTCATCTCCGAGAAGCTCCTTAGCGCGCGTCAGATCCAGGACCTCGACCGCATGCGCACCGGCCGGCAGACCCTCTCGAACGCCATCCTGCGCTCCGGGCTCCTCGCCGAGGAGGCCTTCGCGAGCGCCGTCGCCAGGGTGAGCGGCCACCCCGTGAGCTCGGTGCGGGTGGCCCCCGAGGCGGCCGTGGTGCGTCAGCTGCCGCGCCGCTTCTGCGAGCTCCGGGCCGTGGCCCTCATCGAGTTCGGACGCACCAGCGCCACCCTGGCGATGGCCGATCCGCTGGATGAGGCCAGCGAGCGCGAAGCCAAGGACATGCTCGGCGGCGTCGAGCTCAAGGTCGTGACCGCGACCCTCTCCGAGGTGCGCGAGGCGATCCAGGGGGCCCACGCGCCCGCGCTCGTCCCGCTCGTCGCGGTGCCGCCGCTGCCCAAGCAGCAGAGTCGGCGTCGTCCGCTCGCACTCGCCGCCGCGCTCGCCGCCGCGCTCCTCGTCATCGCCACCGGGACGGGGATCGTCGTGACCCAGAGCACCGTCGTCGCGGCGCGCGCGAATCTCACCGTGTTCCAGGGCTCGGTCGAAGTGCGTCATGGGGCCGGCGCCTTCGCCGCGGCCTCGACCAACGACCTCGTCGCCGAGGGCGACACCATCCGCACGGCCTCCGGCGGTCACGCCGCGCTCACCTTCTTCGACGAGTCCCTCGTCGTTCTCGAATCCGACACCCAGGTCGTCCTCGAGACGCTGCGCGCGGTCGGCGACGGCGATATCGATCTCGTCCTTCGACAGGTCACCGGAAGGTCCTGGCACGTGGTCGGGCACACGATCGGCGACTCCGGTCGCTACGCCGTCCTGACCTCGACCTCGACGAACACCGTCCAGGGAACCGCCTTCCAGATCCGGATCGATGCGCTCGGCCGGACGATCGTGAGCACGACCGACGGAACGGTCCGCACCTTCGGGGTCGACGCGGCGGTCCCGCCGGTCCTCGTCAGCGCCGGGATGCAGAGCATCGTGTCGCAGACCGGCCCCTCGGCGGTCCGGCCCATCGACGAGCCGAAGCTCAGCTTCACGTTTGACGATGCGAGCCAGGCCTTCGTGGTCAACTCGGTCGGGCAGGCCGCGGGCACGAAGGAAGGCTCAGTCCTTCGATTCATTCCTGGCTCGACCGTGGCCCGCGACGACGACCATGTCGTCGTCACGGTTCCCGCGGCCGCCGGACGGTTCGGCTCGACGGTCGCCCCGAAGAGCGACGCGCCGCAAGTGCGGATCGCGACTGACCTCACGAAGGGCGAAGAGACGACGTCCGTGACCGAAACTCGTCCGGTCGAGGCCGGCACGGCGAAGGGTGGTGTCACCGTCAGCGGTACGACGATCGTGATCATGAGCGACTCGGCCGCGAAGGCCGCGGCCGCAGCGATCATCGCGAGCCCGCCGCCGTCGCCGACGCCGTTGAATCCCTTGACCCTCATCTCGCGCGGCTCGCAGGGCGATCTCGGACCCGCGGGTCCGGCGGGTGTGAACGGCGATCCCGGCCCGCAAGGTCCTCCGGGCCCCGCGGGCCCGACTGGTGCCGCGGGCGCGCCGGGCGCTTCTGGCGCGCCTGGCGTTGCCGGCCCCGCGGGCGTGGGACCGGCTGGCGCGATCGGACCGACCGGAGCGCAGGGTCCGACCGGCGCCGATGGCGCGACCGGCGCTGTGGGCGCGACCGGCGCAACCGGTGCGGCTGGCGCGAACGGTCTCGATGGGGCGACCGGCCCGACGGGCGCGATCGGACCGACCGGAGCGCAGGGTCCGACCGGCGCGATCGGCGCGACGGGTGCGACCGGTAACAATGGTGTTGACGGCGCGACCGGTGCGACTGGTGCGACGGGCGCGGAGGGTGCCACCGGTGCGACGGGCGCGACGGGTGTTCAGGGGCCCACGGGTGTCCAGGGCGCGACCGGTGCACAGGGCGCCACGGGCGCGCAGGGTCCGACCGGCGCTCAGGGTCCCGTCGGTCCGCTAGGTCCGACCGGCCCGCAGGGTCCGACCGGCCCGCAGGGTCCGACCGGCGCCCAGGGCGACACCGGCGCGACCGGTGCGACCGGAGCTGAGGGCGCGACTGGACCTCAGGGCGCGACCGGTGCGCAGGGCGTCACGGGTCCGACCGGCGCGCAGGGTCCAGTTGGCGCGATCGGCCCGACGGGTCCTCTGGGTCCGACCGGCGCACAAGGCGCGACGGGCGCGCAAGGCGCGACGGGCGCTCAGGGTCCTGTCGGAGCGATCGGGCCGACCGGTCCGCAAGGTCCCACCGGAGCTCAGGGCGACACTGGCGCGACCGGTGCGACCGGAGCTCAGGGCGCGACGGGTGCGCAGGGTGACACAGGCGCGCAAGGCGCCACCGGAGCACAGGGTGACACGGGTCCTCAAGGCCCGACGGGTGCGACGGGCGCGGCCGGTGCGACAGGTGCTCAAGGAGCAACCGGCGCGGTCGGACCTACCGGGCCTCAGGGTCCAACAGGCGCGACCGGAGCGACGGGCCCTGCAGGCGCGAACGGACTCGACGGTGCGACCGGCGCGACGGGCGCCGCGGGCGCGGTAGGCCCCACCGGGCCTCAGGGCCCAACCGGTGCGACCGGTGCCACCGGTAACAATGGTGTTGACGGCGCGACCGGGCCGACTGGTGCGGCGGGCGCGGTCGGCGCCACCGGTGCGACGGGGGCGACCGGTGTTGAGGGCGCGACCGGTGCTCAGGGTTCGACCGGCGCCCAGGGCCCAACGGGCGCGCAGGGTCCGACGGGCGCGATCGGTCCGACGGGAGCGAGCGGGTCACAGGGACCGACCGGAGCAACGGGTGCCACTGGTAACAATGGTGTTGACGGCGCGACCGGGCCGACTGGTGCGACGGGCGCGAACGGCGCGACTGGCTCAACGGGCGCGACAGGTCCAACAGGCACGCAAGGTCCCACGGGCGCGCAGGGTCCTGTCGGCGCGATCGGCCCGACCGGGCCACAAGGTCCGACTGGCGCTACCGGTCCGCAGGGTGCGACTGGTGCGCAGGGTCCTGTTGGAGCGATCGGGCCGACCGGTCCGCAAGGTCCCACCGGAGCTCAGGGCGACACTGGCGCGACCGGGGCGACGGGACCGCAGGGCGCGACAGGTGCTCAGGGCGATACCGGTGCGCAGGGACCGACCGGAGCCACTGGTGCGGCCGGATCTGCCGGACCTCAGGGTCCAACAGGCCCGACCGGAGCGACGGGCGCTCCCGGCGCGAACGGACTCGATGGCCCGACGGGCGCGACCGGAGCGACCGGCCCCGCGGGTGCCGTAGCTGACTTCCAGCAGGACGGCATATCAAAGGGCACGCAGAACATCATCGACTTCCAGAATGGGCTCACGGTCACGAACACCGGCACGAAGATGACGATCGATGCCTCCGGCTTCGTTCGGACCTCGACCAATCAGACGATCGGTGGGAACAAGACCTTCACCGGCGACACGACGCTCGCCAACTCGACGGTCTCGAACGGCAGTACGGTCAGCGTGGGCAACTCGAGCAACACGCTGACTACGCAGACCGCCGTGAGCCTCAACACCGGAAACGGCCTTACGAGCGGCCAGGCACTCGACGTAAATACCGGAACATCTACGTTCACGACCGGGAACACGCAGGACACCGCGAACGCGACGCGCGGCTTCTTCTATGGCGGTGGGCCGAATTCGTACGCCGGCGCGAACACGTTCTCGAGCAGCGGCAACTTCACCGGGACCCTGGTAGCGCTGACCGCGGACCAGACCACCGCGGGCACCGTGCTCGGCATCAGCGCGCAGAGCCTCACCACCGGTAAGGCGATCGACGTTTCGCTCGGCACCCTGTACTCGGGCACAACGGACTCCGTCGCCGGGTACTCGGTCGGCGCAGTGAACGTGCGGGCGCAGTCTTTCACCGGAAACATCTTCAACGTCGAGGCCCACGGCGCGGGCGGCGCGAGCGCGAATCTCGCGAACTTCAGGAGCACCCAGCTTGCCGGCCAGGTCCTGAACGTGAATGCGGCCTCGCTCACCACGGGCAAGGCGGTCGCGGTGACCCTCGGCGCCGGCGGCACGGGCTTCTACCTCAACACCGGTGTCGGGTACAACGGCAACCTCATTGACCTGCAGGTTGGCGGCGCCGATCGGCTCAAGATCGACCAGGCAGGCAACACCACTCTCGGCGGGAGTCTCACGATGCTCGGGGCGTCCATCACCGGCCCGGGTGCAGGCGGGTTCTCCATCGACAACGGGAATGCGTCAGCGATGAACATCGGCGGGACGAACGCCACGACGCTCAACCTCGGTCGCGCGGGCGAAACGCAGGCACTCCTCGGCAACACGACCCTCGGCGGAACCCTGACCGGACCAGCGGCCGCAACATTCGCGATCGACTCCGGCGGTGCCCAGAACATCAACATCGGTGGCACCAACGCCACGACGCTCAGTCTCGGCCGGGCCGGCCAGACCCAGGCGCTCCTCGGCAACGCGACCGTCGCCGGGTCGCTCACGGTCGCCGGCAACTCGAGCCTACGCGGCGGGATCACAGGCCCAACCGCCGCGGCGACGGCGTTCACGATCGATAACGGCAACGCCACGGCGATCAACATCGGTGGCACGACCGCCACGACGCTGAACCTCGGCCGGGCCGGCCAGACCCAGGCGCTCCTCGGAAACGTCACCATCGCTGGCGCCCTCACCGGTCCATCGGCGGCGGCGACGACGTTCGCGATCGATAACGGCAACGCCGCGGCGATCAACATCGGTGGCACGACCGCGACGACGCTGAACCTCGGCCGGGCGGGTCAGACGCAGGCGCTTCTCGGCAACGGCACCGTGGCTGGGACCTTAGCGGTGGGAGGTGCCACGACTCTGACGGGCAACACGACCCTCGGGGGCACTTTGACCGGCCCGGCCTCGTCCGCGTTCTCGATCGACGCCGGGGGCGCGCAAACGATCCGCATCGGCGGCACGAACGCGACAACCCTGGACCTCGGGCGCTCGGGACAGACGCAGGCGCTGCTGGGGGACCAGACCGTGGCCGGCACATCGACCGTGACGGGTCTGGCCACGTTGAACGGCGGTCTGACCGTGGCCGGCGGGACCGCTCTGTTCGGGGGTGCTTCCTCGGTCCACATCGTGAGCTCGGATGGGACGTCGCCGGCCGTGGCGGCGGGCACTGGTGCTGGCACTGGCGGAACTTGTGCGCTTGCGGGCAACCAGTCGGACACGGTCGGTGTGATCAACATCACGACGGGCACCACACCGGCGACCAACGCCACGATCTGCACGGTCACGTACAGCGCTGCTTACGCCAATGTGCAGGTGGTGGTGTTGGCTCCGGCCAATGCCCTCACCGCGCGCCTAACGAACACGAACGCGCTGCCGTTCGCAACGAACACAAACACCACGTTCACGATCACTTCGAACAGCGCGGCCCTCGCCGCGAGTTCGTCCTACTCCTTCTACTACCTCGTGATCGGTCGGTAGACCCTCGGCAGGTACGCGACCAGGCGAGCGTCATTCACATCAGCGCACTCGTCGCGCGATGCTCTCGTCCTTGCGGGCCTCATCTGCTCATTCCAAATCGCGCGCACGCGCCTCTTTCGCGCCGGCCTCTCCTGTCTGTAGGTCAGCCGCCTTTGGCTGTGGGGTTCCCTTCCCTCTCTGCCCACCGACTTCCGCGAGCCCGCTATGTATCACCTGTGACGCCGCGCAGTACATGTTTTCTCGGCGACGTCGCGCTCACCATCGGTCGGGGGCTCCGGGCTAGGTCAAGCTGAAGGGCGGGTAGCGGTCGGTCACGAGATAGATCGCATAGGCCTGCACCCGCAAGAACCACCGTCCGACGCCGACGACGTAGTCGAGAGCAATTGCGATAGCGACCACCGATCAGGATCGCGAACCATGCGATGACCACCGCCACGACCACGCCCACCAAGAGGATCGCCAGGACGATGTAGTGCGAGTGGCGAGGATCCACTTGACGAGCGGCAGCCAGCTGCTGAGAAGCTTCGCGTCGGGATAGTCGAGCTCCAGATGCACGGCCTGCTCGTCCTCGGTCGACGGGTCTCGTCGCGAAGCAAGAGGGCATACGCGCCAACGCGATAGCTGAACCTCGCGAGCGCCAACTGGAAATCGAACCACTAGCGCGGGTAGCGCTGCCGGAATAGGAGTATCAGCGCCGTCGCGGACCGCGATCGAGAAGACGATCGAGGTTCCGCTGGTGCGGACACGGTCGCCCGTTTCGCTGATCGTTACGACAGTAGTGGGGTCACCGGAAACGAGCGCGAGGATGACGGCGATCGGGGATGATCCAAAGGAAGCGCAGCAGCGTCGTGAGTCGACCGAGCGTCTCTGGGGCGTTAACCGGCGCGAGAGGACCGACGCCGCCACGTCCAGATCCCCACGGCCTGCCCGAGGAAGACCGCGATCACCGTGAGGACGAGCAGCAGCGTATACGGCGACGTCATCCGAAGCAGCGCCCCGTAGAAGAAGGCATGCGCAAGGACCAGCGCGAACAGGGCGTAGTTCAAGCGCTGAAGCCGTTTCCAGGATGCGGCTTTGAGTCTCCGCAGCGCGAAGTCGCTGGAAAGGGCCAGCAGCCCCACCACGATCACTGTCGCGGCAAGCCCGGTCCAATTCCCAAAGCCAAAACTATTCAGCCAGGGGCCGTCTTTAGGCGCGAAGAAGTAACTAAGGAATTCGGAGATGCGTCCGTGGACCTGCAACCCGAACATCACGTGCGCGACGCTCACGATGGCGGTCCACATGCCCACATCACGGCGCAGATAGCTTGATACAGGATTCCGCTTGTCACGCAGGATGTTCGCCGGCCCGATGAGTAGGGTGAGCGCGAGGAGCCCGAGGGCGAGATAGCCCGTGGCGACGGTGAGATCCCGACTGCTCAGCTCGAGGAAGCGCCTTCCCATCGTCTTGGCCTCGCCGGATGCCGGGCTCGGGCTCGCGCCATGAGTCGTCGGTGATCCCGTTTGACCACCGCCGTGACCCGTAGACCCTGGCGTCTGGCTCCCTTCGTGACTCGCTGGCGATTGGTCACCGCGATGACCCGCTGGTGTTTGGCCACTGCCGTGATCCGCCGAGGGCGTCGGCCCTGCGCCGTGGACCGCTGATGGCGCATGGCTGCCGCCCTCCGTCGCCCCGGCCGCACGGCGCTCCTGGGGCAGAGTCCCACTGAGGATGACCGCATGGGGATAGGCGTCAGCGTCGAAGGACGGAAGAGTCATGAAGAGGGCAAGAACGAGGGCACTCGCGAGGGCGAGCGGCATGTGGTGGCGAAGAATGCGACCGCGCCAGGTCCTGCTCTTCAGTCGCTCTTTCAGAGGTCGCTCAATGGGGTGGACGCAACCCGGCCAACGTGACCTTCAGGAGCCGGCGGACGGCAGCATTGGAGGAAAGGCTGCCGGCTACTGCGAGCGCGTGGAGGGAGTATCGGGCGAGCTCGTCCGGCGGAACATCGTCCCGTACGTCGCCGGTCTTTACGGCTTGGGCAAGCAGATCTCGGATGAAACCCTCGAGCCGTCGCTGCGCTCCCGCGGCGTGTTCACTGCGGTGAACGAGCGCGGAGATCTCGGCGCCGTGATGCACGTGAGAATTCGAGTCGGTGCGGTGCTCGTGGGAATGTCTCTCGTCACCGTGGTGATCGCTAGAGCGCTCGCGGGAGATCACGGCATAGGCCTCTAGCACCGCCTCGAGTCGCTCGCCGGGATCGCCGGATCGATCGCGAACCTCGGCCAGACGTCCCAGGTGATCGGCGATATGCCTGTCGTGCCAAGCGACGAGGATCGCCTCGACGTCCGGGAAGTACTTGTACAGCGTCGCGCGGCCGATCCCGGTCTCTTCGGCGATCTGCGACATCGTCACGGAGGACAGGCCGTGCTTGTCGACCAGAGCCGCGGTGGTCTGGAGGATCGCGTCATGCACCTCGCGGCGGTGCGCCTCGATGGTCTCCGTCCAGAGCCTCGGCACAGCGGCGAAGTATACGTACTGACGGTAGCGTAACGTCATGACTTGACAGAGACATAGTGTCCCGCTCACGATGCTCGCGACCCGCGACCGAGGAGGAGCCGTGACCGAGTCGCCGCGCGGTCCCGATTCGGACGAAGACGCCCCGATGCCGCCATGGGTTTACGCGGCCGGGATCGTCGTCGTTATCCTGGCTGTGGCCTTCGTCGTCACGCATCTCGCCGGCGGCGGATTCCCCGCGCACTGATGACCAGGAGCCGCTGGCGGCGCTGGGTCTTCTCAATTCTCGTGCTGCTGACGCTTGTCCTGACGGCGTTCTTCGGCGGCGTCGTACTGCGGCCGGACTTCTTTCTCAGTCTCGTCGGTGCGCAGACCGAGGGTCACATCAGCGAGCACTTCAGGCAACCGCATCACCGTATCCACGACCTGACCTTCGCGTTGCTTCTCGGGACGGCTGTTGTGGGAATGCTCGTGCAGCTGCGAGCGCCCTCGAAGAACGTCGCTGGTCAGCTCATGGCACTGATCCCATTCGCCGGGCTAGCCCTGGCGGCGGCCGTCACGAATTTGTGGGTCCTCTCTGTGCCGTGGGTAGCGGTGAGCGTGCCGACCGTCCTCGCGATGATGTTTCACCCGACAGGTCGCCATCTCTTCCGTTCCTTTAGCGTCGCGCGCTTCGATCGCGTGATGCTCGCGCTTGTCGCCGTCGCCGCCGCGCCAATGCTCGCATTCGCGTGGACCAACATCGGCCTGCAGCGGGCCGGCCCCACCGACCATGCCCTCCTCGGCCACTATGGATATATGGCCGCCCTCAGCTTCACCGTGCTCGGCGTGGGCCTGTTGTCGAGCGCGCGGCCCGATGGCTGGAGGCTGACGGCGTGGGTCGCGGGGCTCCTTCCGGCCTCGCTCGGGCTCGCGTCGCTGGTGTTCCCGGATGTCGACGGACGTCTCAGCCTGGGGTGGGCGCTCGCGGCGGTCTTGTGGGGATTCGCCTTCATCGCCGCGGCCGAGTTTGGCCGCGGCGCCAGCCGCACGTGATGCTCTTGACGTCAAGCCCTCGCCGCCGGCCGCGTCGCATGCGCTCGTTGAGCCGCAGAGCGCATGGTTCCGCAACCGGGAGCGTGCTTAGGGCGGCGCAATCTCTACCATTGACTCCATGAAGCGCCGACGATTCCTCGTTGTTGCCAGCGGGGCGCTACTCGCGGCCTGCGGAGGCGCAGGCCAGGGCAGACCAGAGGATGCACTGGTCCAGCTGTACGCGAACCCGGCTAAAGACCAATGGCCGGATGAGTTTCGGCAGCTCCCGGCCCAGACGCAGGAGATGTATCGGTACGCCGCGGCAAACCGGGCAGCGCTTCAGTACATCCCCTGTTTCTGCGGCTGCGTGAACGGTGGTCACGCCTCGAACTTCGACTGCTACGTCCGCGAGGTCTATCCCGACGGGCGCATACGGCTCGACACGATGTCTTTTGGCTGAGACATCTGCACCGGGATCACGCGTGACGTGGTCGACATGCGAGCCCAAGGGATGAGCTTGCGTTCGATTCGCAGCGCGGTCGACGCCAAGTGGAGCGGTCGCGGTCCAGGTACGCGCACACCGCTTCCGCCGGAATAGGAGGATGACGATGACCTCTCAGGTGGCTCGCGATCCATGGCCAACCTCGGCCAAGGTGATCCTCATCGCGATCGGAATGCTGGCGATCCTCGTCGCACTGCCGTGGATCTTCATGTGGACGACCATGGCGGCCTGGTGCGCACCGATGATGGGCGCGACGCGGGACATGATGGGTCCCGGAATGATGCGGTAAACGCGGCCCGCCCCGACACCACGGCGCTACCGCGAGCTCACCGTCACGTTTCCGTTCGTCAGCGTGCCACCGGCAAGGTAACCATCGCTCAAGACAATGCGGAACGAGTCGCCGGTCGCACGTTGTCTTGCGCCACGACGCTGAAGCGCACGGTCGTCACGCCATTCACGGTCGCGGATCCTCCGAACTCCGCGCTGTTGGCGGTGACTCGGAACAAATCCACCGCGGTCGCTTTCACCTTCTTGCCGAGCCCGTGGTCGATGAAGGTGAGGCCGCCGCTCGGCGCGACCTGCCCCGCGGCGTACTGGGCGTTGAAGCTGAAGCTCGCCCTTCCCCCGGCGCTGATGCCCTGAACGATGGCGAGTTCTGCGAGGCTGTCGGCCGTCCCGCCGCCGCCACTCGCGCTCCCAGGTGAGTTCGTCGGGAGGATGACGCAGCGAACATCGTCGCAGCGCGCGAAGCGGTAGACGTCGAAGCCGCGGCCCATGTCGCCCGTGTAGACGAAGCCCTTGTATTCCTTGGCCGACCACGTGTCTGCACCCGGCATGACGTTCCAGCCAAGCGTGTTGCCCCAACCCGTGCGGGGATCCTCGGCGACACCATCGGCCGAGCTCGGCGGACCGGAGAAGTCGATGTGCCAGACGCCCGCGCCGTAGTGCGCCGTCACGAGCTGCCGCGGGGGAAGGCGCGACACGCCGTCGAAGCCGGGCGCGAGCTCGCCCGGGACGTTGCTGCCGTCGCCCCCCGCTCGGAACATGTGGATCGTGCAGGCGCGCTCGCTCCGCGGCAGGGTTTTGAGGACAGGGTCGAGCGGGTCGAGGGCGAGGAGCGGGTTCGGGTAGATCCAGGTGCCGAGCTTTCGCGGCTTCGCGACCGTGGCGCCAGCGCTCGCCGGCACGTCCGCGATCTCCCGCAGCGCCCAGAAGTGCGCGCCGCCGATGATGCTCGTGGGATCGCCGTTGACGTTGCAGTCGACGTTATCGAGTCCGCCGCCGCGCTCGTCGGTGATGATGAAGATGCTGCCATCGGCCGTCGTCTCGGACTGGTGAGATATCTCGATCGTCCGCCCGTCAGGCGTGGGGCTGTTCGGGATCGTCGCGATGAGCGCCGGCGCGCGGTTGAAGATGTCCGTCACGTCGGCGATGTTCGTCGCGCTGACGCCCGCGCTGTACAGGGTGTTGCCATCTCGCGCGAAGAAGACGTCGTGCGCTGCCGCCACGACGTCGGGGCCGATCTTGCGCACGAAGGTGAAGGCGTTGTTGCGCAGATCGACGACCTCGATACCGGTGCGCGTGTTGTCGACGGCGAGCCACTCGCCGCTTGGGTGGATCGTCGCGTTGTGCGCGCCGCGGTTGGCTTCCCGCACGACGTAGCAGCCGAGGAGAGAGGTCTGGAAGGTGCCTGGGAGCTTGGACACCGCGAACGTTGGATCGAAGCGGAGCCGGATGAGGTCCACGCCGCCCTGGCGGACGCCGGTGGGTTGCTGCGCTCGGATGCATGACGAGACGTTCACGCCGACCAGGAGAGGATCGAAGGCCACGACGGCGAGGTCACCGCGGACCTGGACGTCGTCCTCCCATCCCGGGTCGAGATAGGCACCTACGAATGTGGGATGCGCCGGGTCGGTGATGTCGAAGATACGCATCCCAGCGCCCATCGTTCCGACGAACGCGTAGTCGTGCTCGGCGCCCTTCGCGTCGCGACGCGACTGAAACTCGAGGTCCGTTCCGACGAACCCGCACACGTTCGCGACATGCACGATGTTCTTCGCCGAGCGCGGCGCCACTCCTGGGGTGCTCACGAGCTCACACGGGATCGGCACGTTATGCGCGGGATCGATCGGATCAAGCGCCTGCGCTTCGGGTACCGGACCAAGCAATGCGAGCGAAAGCAAAGCGATGAGCGAAGCCTTCTTCACCGGACTTCCTCCAGAGCCGAACGTTGTCGGTCGTCACGCGGACGTCCAGCCGACAGGGCGCTGCAAGGCCCGTTCGTCTCGATGTGGACCGCCGTGGTACCGCTGGCTCGTCGTCGGGCCCGCCGTCCTAGCCAGCGGCACGCTTGGTCGCCGAGCCGCGCTTTTGTTCGACAGGTCTTGGTACCGCATGGGACACTCCGTCAGCGCAGCAAGTCTCGAGGCGGACGTTCAAGACATCGAAGTCGAGCGGACGAAAAGTTGGGGGGAGCACATGCCACGTAATCGACTCGTCGTACTGCTGGTAAGCCTTTCTCTGCTGATCGGGCTGGCCGTACCCGCCGCTGCGCAACATGGACCGCTTACCGGCCATCTCATCGGCACGGGGGCGTTCGGGAACCTCGAGCTCGTGTCCAAGCTGAGGGTTCACGATGCGGAGCCCGACGTGATCGCCGACCTGACCGTATTCAAGAACTACATCTACGTCGCGAAGTGGGGCGCCGCGGATTGCGCCGGACCCGAGCGAGGCGGCCAGAACACGCCTGACGGCGGCGCCTACGTCATCGACATCTCCGACATCGCCCACCCGCGCGAGGTCGGGTTCATCGCCACATCGCAGGACACCCTCGTTGGCGAAGGGATGCAGGGGCTCACGCTCACGACGAGCGCATTCAGTGGCGATGTCCTGGTGATGAACCACGAAGGCTGCGGCAAGAACTTCAAGGCCGGGTTCTCGCTATGGAACATCACGAATCCGCTGAAGCCGGTGAAGCTCTCGGAGCACTTCGGCGATTTCACCACCGATGGCCTGCGCAATAGGCCTCATGTTGCGAACGAATACCACAGCGCCTTCGCGTGGGACGCGGGGGACCGCGCCTACCTCATCGCCACCGACGACGACGAGACGCGCGATGTCGACATCTTCGACATTACCGATCCGAAGAAGCCAACGCTCGTCAGCGAAACGAACTTCAACCAGTACGACGTGTGGCAGCCGACGCTCGGCCTCACCGACTCGTTCCTCCACGACATGGTGGTGAAGCAGATCGGCGGCCGCTTCATCGCGCTTCTCTCCTACTGGGACGGGGGCTACATCCTGGTCGACGTGACGAGCCCCAGGACTCCCGTTTTCCTGGGCGACAGCGACTTCGCCGCGGTCGACCCCGAGCTGCTCGCACAGACCGGAGTCGCTCTGACCCCCGAGGGCAACGGGCACGAGGCCGAGTTCACCCTCGACAACAAGTTCGCCATCACCACGGACGAGGACTTCGGGCCGTTCCGCCTGCTGCTCACAACGGTGGACGGCACCTTCGGGGCGGCTCCTGGGTCACAGACGTCAAAGGAACAGGCTGAGGCCGTCAGCGGAAAGACCGTCTTTGTCGGTCGTGCGTGCCCGGGAGATCCGGCCGTTCCCTCGGCGGCGACCGCCGGCGGCGATGTCGCCGTCGTCGAGCGCGGCCTGTGTCTCTTCGAGGAGAAGGCGCAGAACGTCATCGCCGCGGGCGGCTGGAAGGCCATGCTCATCATGAACCGTGAGGGTGCCGATGGCTGCACCGGCGTGTTCTCGCCCTCGCTCGCCGCTCCGATCCCGACGATCTTCGTTGGCCGTGACACCGGCTTCGCGATGTTCAACTTGAGTTACGACGACGCAGCCTGCCGCGACGCCAATTTCCAGCGTGCCCCGATCGCGATCGGCACGTTCGGAGATCCGATACAGAAGGTCGCCAGTCAGTTCGACGGCTGGGGCTATGTGCACCTGTTCGGGGTCGATCTCGGTACGACCAGCGGTTCGCTGACGGAGCTCGACACGTTCGCGATCCCCGAGGCGATGAACCCGGCATACGCGTCGGGTTTCGGAGCGCTCTCGGTGCACGAGGTCGCGACGGACAAGACTGACGCGCGCCGTGCGTACCTCTCGTACTACGCGGGCGGGATACGAGCGCTCCAGATCAGCTGCCATAGGCCGAGCGATCGAAGCACCTGCCGTCTGGTCGAGACCGGCGGCTACCTCGACCCGAACGGCAACCAGTTCTGGGGCATCGAGACATTCGTCCGCGACGGCGTCACGTACGTCGCGGGGAGCGATATGGACTACGGGGTCTTCATCGTCAAGCGGAAGCCATAAGGGCTCATGGTGGAGCGAGGGTCGAAACCGATCCTCGCTCCGCCGGTCACATAACCTCGACCTGATACGTCATACGACTGACGAACCAATGCCAGCTGATATGTGACAGCAAGGAGACGAAGATGACCCGCCTCTCCGTAGGTCCCTACATCAACTTTCAGGGCAAGGCGCGCGAGGCCATGACGTTCTATCAGAAGGTCCTCGGCGGCAAGCTCGACCTGCAGAGCGCGAACGAGCAGGGCGTCCCGAGGCCGGCCGGCTCGGGAGATCGCATCGCGAACGCGCGGCTCGAGGCCGACGGCGCGGTCATCGTCGGCTCGGACGGGCATCCGACCTACCCACCCACGGTCGGCGACAACATGGCCGTCGCCGTGGGCGGTACGGACAAGGCCCGGCTCACCAAGGTCTTCAACGAGCTCGGCGCAGGCGGGCGGATCAAGGGGCCGCTGAGCGAGCAATCGGGGGGCGCGGCCGTAGGCTGGCTCACCGACAAGTTCGGCATCAACTGGATGGTCAGCATCGAGAAGGCGTAGCGCGCGAGCTAAAGAACGCGATCCTTCATCGCACGCCCGCCAGGATGCGTTCGGCGCCTCCATTGGCGAACGGGCTCAACCCGAACCAGCGCCCGAACAGCGGGAGGGCGTCTTCGTCGCCGTCGAGCCGAATGGAACCCGCGGCGATCGCTTCGGCGAGGCGCACGCGCCCGAGCCACACCGCGGTCAATGCTCCGAGGTCGGCGTCGACCGCGAGCTCCACATCGAAACCCTCATCGGTGAAGCAGAGATCCACGGCCGGCGGTTCGATCCGCAACCAGAACGACCGCCGCGGTCGGCGGAAGTCGAAGCGGACCACGGTCCGAGGGCGTCGGAGCGCCTGGACCTGCACCCGCCGTCGGATGAACCACATCAGCAGCACCGGGTCCAGCTGCCCCGAAGGCAGGTCGGCGCCGCCCCAGCGGTAGCCCCAGGCGCCAAGCGCGTCCACGACCGGACGCAGCTCCTCGCCGGCCGAGGTCAGGTGATAGCTGAAGCCGCGCCCCCGCACCGCGGGTCGTCGCTCGACCACGCCGGCGCTCACGAGCGCGGCGAGGCGCTGGGTCAGGAGGTTGCGCGAGATCCGCGGAAGTCCGAGCTGGAGCTCGGTGAAACGATGGCTGCCGTTCAGCAGCTCGCGCACGATGAGCGGCGTCCAGCGCTCCGCGAAGATCTCCGCGCCACGAGACACCGGGCAGAACTGGCCGTATTCCGGCACCCGCACAGTCAACGCCTCGCCCCGCCGACCCGCAAGTTCATTTTTTGGTCTTCCGCCGCGCGCACAGAGCGTCGATCGTCCCCGAGGTCCGAAGGGGCACAGGGAGGTACGTCGATGCGGCGGATAGGCTCGATCACCTTCGCGCTCATCCTCGTCACATGCGGAGGGGCGCCGCCGCGTGCCGCGTCATCGGCCACGCCGCCAGTCTCGCCGTCGACCTCACTCGCCCCTGTCGCGACCCCGCTCCCGACGTACGCGCCGAGCGCCGAGGGGTTCAACAGCAAGCTCCTTGTCGAGAAGCCGCGGAATCTTTCGACGAGCTCGACGGGATACGTCTGGATCGTCGCCGGTGCCATCACCGAGGGAACCAGCGTGAGCGCCGTGGTGTCCGAACGCGAGAGCTTCACGGCGTCGTATCAGTCGTCGACCGATCGGCGGTCAACCGACGTGGTGGCCTACGCCACGCCGGACCTACCGCCACTCGCCGCGGGGCGCTACACCGAGAGCCTGCGGCTGGTCGTGGTCCAACCTGGCGGGCGCTCAGCGGCCCACATGCACTCGGGGATCGAGGGGGTCCTCGTGCTGGAGGGGCGCGTGCTCATCCGAAGCGGCGGGAACTCCCCCGCGTTCCTCGCAACGGGCCAGGGTTTCTACATCCTCCCTCAGGTCCCGATCCAGCTCATCAACGCGGGGGACGCGGTGGTGCGGACGCTCGTCTATTCGATCAGCCCCGAGGGCGCTCCGTTCTCGACCAACCTCGATAAGTCACCGTGACGGAGTTGGGCTCGGCGCGTGAGGTGGACTAGCGGTCGTTCGCAAGAGCCTTGGGAGCCGGCTCCGAGACGGGCGTAGGGCGGGGAATTAAAGCCATCGAAGTGCTTGGCAGCCGCGTCGCGCCGGCCCCGCGCGAAGAGCTCGCTTCCGCTCCCTAACGCTGGGTGGGAGGGACCTTCCGGCCCTCGCCGGCCGGCCGCGATAGGTTGATCGGTGCAATGACAAAGGCAACCGATGCGGCGGTCCCTCAAGGTTGGACCAGCTGGCCACGCCGTTCCTCTACCTCGATATCGACCGGATGAGCTCCAACATCGACGCCATGGCGGCAGCCGCGCGTGATCTGGGTGTACATCTGCGGCCGCACGCCAAGACGCACAAGGTGCCGGAGACGCACGCCTTCAGATCGCGGCCGGCGCGAGCGGAATCACGGTGTCGAAAGTCTCGGAAGCGGAAGTGTTCGCGGACGCGGGGGTCGACGACCTATTCGTCGCGTATCAGGTCGTGGCGCCGGCGCAGCTGGAGCGGCTTGTCCGACTTGCCCGCAGAGCGCATCTCCGGTGCGCCGTGGACAGCCGTGAGGGAGCGGAGCTCTTGTCGCGAGCGGCGACCGATGCGGGCTTCGAGCTCGAGGTCATGCTCGAGATCGACCTTGGGATTGGGCGGACCGGCGTACGCGCCGGCGCGCCCGCGTGCGAGCTCGCGCAGCGCATCAACGACCTTCCCGGTCTCAAGCTCGTCGGGGTCTACGGCTTCCGCGGATTTCGCGCGTCGGCGGAAGGAGCCGAGTCACGGGAGGCTTACGGTCGTGCGGAGGGTGAGGCACTGGTATCCGCTGCCGAGGATCTCCGCGCTATCGGTCTGCCGATCGCCGAGGTCAGCGCCGGCTCCACGCCGACGGCGCTTCCCGCGGGGAGCGTCCGCGGCGTGACCGAGATCCGGCCCGGTCAGTACTTGTTCGGCTGCGCCAATGTCGTTGCGCAGGGAGCGATGCGTGCCGAAGACGTCGCGCTCTTCGCCCGAGCGACGGTGATCAGCCGACCCGCCGACGACCGCGCGATCGTCGATGCCGGGAGCAAGACGCTCTCGACCGACGCGCCGTGGGAGCCGGGACGTGGCTTCGGCTATCTCGCGTCGGATCCAACGACGCGAGTGGCGAGCCTGTGGGAGGAGCATGGCGTGCTGCGACTCGGGGAAAACGCCGGAGGCCTTCGCGTGGGCGACCGCGTCTCGATCGTCCCCAACCATGTCTGCACTGCCATCAATCTTCGGGACCGCATCCTCGGCGTCCGGGACGATCGAATCGAAGCCGTATGGACGGTCGCCGCGCGCGGCCGGATCGAGTGACCATGGCGGGCCTCCCGTCCATGCGGCCGCGCATTCACGCGGTAACGCTCGCGGTCGCTGATCTCGAGCGGGCCCTCAGGTTCTACCGCGATGGCTTGGGCCTCGAGTCGGCCGGAATCATCGGGACCGAATTCGTCGGAGACGATGTGAATCCCGCGGGCGCGGTCGCCATGTTCAATCTGCAGGGAGGCCTCATCCTGGCGCTTTATCCGCGCACGGAGCTCGCGAAGGATGCGCGGATCCCCGCCAGGCAAGCCCAGAGCGGCGAGTTCTCCCTCGGTCACGCGGTCGCGAGCAGGGGCGAAGTCGATGCGCTGCTCGAGCGGGCCAGGGCGGCCGGCGCGACGGTCACGGATCGCCCTCACGATCGGCCGTGGGGAATCTACTCGGGCTTCTTCCGCGATCCCGACGGACATCTCTGGGAGATCATGTGGAACCCCGCGATCGAACCATGAGGTGGCCGGGCGCGCGCGCTCGCTAGGGACGCGTTCGGTCGGAGGAGACGCGCGAATCGCGCCCGGGGTCACGCTCGATTCGGATGTCGCGATCGTCAACCGAGCCCCACCCCCGGCGAGGGACAGCGGGACGACGTAGGCGTCGCGTTCGGCGCTGGCGGACGCGACCCAGAGGTCGACGTCGCTCTCCAGTTTGGCCAACACGTCAGCCGGCGCTGCGCGCGGCTTCGAGCGGGCGCCAACTCAGTCTTCATCTGATCGGTGACCGTTCGATCAACGTCGGCCGTCAGTCGTCGAGGACCGTCAGATCGAGCTGGCGGAGGCGCTCGGAGTCGGCGACCAGCTCGATTTCGACGATCTTCCCGCGCGTGATCGTGAAGCCGAATACGACGCGCGGCCGTCCGCCGGCAGCCCAGACGAGTCCCACGGCTCCATTCACGAGCGCCGGTTGTGCGATCTGGGCACGTCCAGCGAAGGTCTTGGCCACGTCCACCGCCCCGCGGACCTCGCTCGATGCGCCCATCCGCACGGCCGCGGGGTCGGCTCGGAGCACGACATCCGGGTCTAGCACCGCAAGGAGCGCGTCGAAGTCACCGCCGCGCGAGGCGGCGAGGAAGGCGTCGACGACCGCCCGCTGGCGGGCGAGGTCGGGATTGGAAGTCCTGGCCGCTCCCTGCACTCGGCGGCGTGCGCGGCTCGCGAGCTGCCTTGCCGCGGTCGGGGAGCGGCCGACGATGGGGGCGATCTCGTCGAAGGGCAGGTCGAACATGTCGTGCAGGACGAACGAGACCCGCTCGGCGGGACCGAGCGTTTCGAGGACCACGAGCAGCGCGAGACCGACCGAGTCGGCCAGCAGCGCCTCCCGCTCGGGGTCGACTCCGTCCTGGCGGCTCATGGTCGGCTCGAGCGTCTGCGCGGCCAGGGGCTCCTCGCGCCGCGACTTGCGCGAGCGCAGCATGTCCAGGCACACCCGCGCGACGATCGTCGTCAGCCATCCGCCCAGGTTCTCGACGCCGCCTGTGTCGGAGCGGCTGAGTCGGAGCCATGCCTCCTGGACGGCGTCCTCCGCCTCGCTCGGCGAGCCGAGCATCCGGTAGGCCACCGCCCGCAGATGGGTCCGGCTGGCCTCGAATCGCTCCGCCAGCCAGCGCTCGTCCATCGGTCACATTCCCTCGTCGCGTTCCGTCATAGCACTGACGAGCGGAACCCAGCGGATGTGACATGACGTGAGGAGCCGCAAGGAGCTTCTCATGAATCAACGTATCGGAACGGTCGGACCGGGCCATTTGTCTCCGCTCGTCTCGTGCCCCAGATTCGCGCCGATGCGTATCGCCTACTTCGATGCCGCCTCCGGCGTCTCCGGCGACATGCTCCTTGGGAGCCTGCTCGATGCGGGCGCTCCGCTCGGCGCGGTGAGGGAGGCGCTCGGCGCGCTCGGCGTTGGCGAGGAGGTCGCCCTTCGCCTCGATGAGCGGCGCGCGGGCGCCTTTCGAGTGGCGCATCTCTCCGTCGACCTCGCATCGACATCGCGCGAACGTCACGTGCCGGAGATCCTCTCGGCCATCGACCGCTCAGGCCTCTCGTCTCGGGTCCGCGAGCGCAGCCGCGGCACCGTCGACCGGCTCGCTCAGGTGGAAAGCCGTCTGCACGGCAAGCCGATCGAAGAGCTCCACCTGCATGAGCTCTCCGCGGCCGACACGCTCGCCGACATCGTCGGTTTCTGGGTCGCGGCAGAGGCGCTCGCCATCGACGAGATTCAGGCCTCGCCGATCAACGTCGGCGGTGGTGAGGTGCGCTTCTCCCATGGACGGTTCGGCGTCCCCGCCCCGGCCACCGCGGAGCTGCTGAAGGGCGTCCCCGCGTACGGCAGCGACGATGCCGGAATGGAGCTGACCACGCCGACGGGCGCCGCGTTGATCGTCACCGCGGCGCGGCGATTCGGCGCCATGCCGCCGATGACGATCGAGCGGATCGGTTACGCGGTCGGCAGCCGGGAGTCCGACCCTCCGCTGATCTTGCGCTGTTCGATCGGGACAGCCTAGGAGCGCGGCCTCTTGGCCGGTGTCCACAAGCCTCTCGGATTTGACAGGTCGCGACCGCTCAGGTATTAAACCATCTAGTTAAATGAACCGGATGGTGCGGTAGGCATTGGCGCCCGATCCGCTCAGCATCACCTTTGGCGCGCTCGCCGATCCGACACGGCGCGCGATCCTCGCTCACCTGGCCAAAGGTCAAGCTTCCGTGACCGAGCTGGCCCAGCCCTTCGACATGAGCCTGCCCGCCGTCTCGAAGCACCTCAAGGTGCTCGAGCATGCCGGGTTGATTTCCCGCGCACGCGACGCCCAGTGGCGCCCCTGCCGCCTGGAGGCGCGTCCGCTGAAGGAAGTCGACGAGTGGGTGGAGCGGTACCGTCGGTTGTGGGAGGCGAGGCTCGATCGTTTGGACGACTACCTGAGCCAACTGCAAAGGAAGGAAAACAGACATGGCCGAAAGAAGTAGCTCCGTCGCCGCGCCCGCGGACCGCACCCTCGTCACGACCCGCGTCTTCGACGCCCCCCGCGACATGGTGTTCAAGGCGTGGACCGATCCGAAGCAGCTTGCGCAGTGGTTCGCGCCACAAGGGCTCATTACCTCGCACTGCGAGCTCGATGTGCGGCCCGGCGGGGAGCTACGCATCGACATGAAGGGCGTCGACCCCTCCCTCGGACCGGATTTCTATGGAGTCGTCTTCCCAGGCCGCGGCACCTACCGCGAGGTCGTGCCGAATGAGCGGCTCGCATTCACCTTCGCGGGCGAGGGCGAAGGCCAGGCACCACCCAAGCTGCTCATGACGGTCGTCTTCGAGGACGAGGCCGGCAAGACGAAGCTGACCATTTACCAGGCCGCCGAGACGGTGGCGGGTTACGAGGAGCTGGTGAAGATGGGCGCGAGCGAGGGCCTGCGCCAGAGCCTCGACAATCTCGCCGCGCTGCTGCGAGGCTCCGAGAGGACGGGTCCGGGGCGGATGCTCGTCCTCACGCGTGTCTTCGATGCCCCGCGCGACCTCGTCTGGACCGCGTACACCGATCCGAAGCACATCGTGAAGTGGATGTTCGCGAGGGACTGGAAGACGCCATTTGCGGAGACGGACCTCCGGCCAGGCGGCGCGTTCCGCATCGGCATGCGTCCGGCCGACGATAGCGAGGAGGGGTTCGTTTTCGAGGGCACCTATCGCGAACTCGTAAAGCCCGAGCGGATCGTCCAGTCCATCAGCGATGGCAGGGTGATGACGGCCACGTTCGCGGACGAGCGCGGGAAGACGAAGCTCACGCTGAGCGTCGAGATGGCGATGACCGAAGAGGATGAGCGGACCGGCTGGACGCAGATCCTCGAGAACCTCGCCGCGCACCTGCGGGCCGTAAGGGGGAAGTGATCATGCCGGTGACCACGACGAGCAAGATCCGATCGAAAGACGGTACGACCATCGCGTTCGATCGGGCCCGCGAGGTCGAGGACGTCGAAGCCCTCATCGCCGAGGCCGGTGGATCGGCGTTCGTGGTCGGCGGCTCCTCGGGTGCGGTGCTCGCCCTCGAGGCCGCGGCTCGGGGCCTTCCGATCAAGAAGCTGGCCCTCTACGAGCCGCCCTTCATCGTCGCTGACAGTCGTCCGCCGCTGCCGAGCGACTACGTGAAGCGGCTCACCGATCTTGTCGCGACGGGCCGCCGCGGCGACGCGGTGGAGCTCTTCATGACCAAAGCGGTCGGGCTTCCGGCCGAGCTCGTTCCACAGATGCGCGCCGCGCCGATGTGGCCGGCGCTCGAGAGCGTCGCGCACACGCTGGCCTACGACGGCACGGTGATGGGCGACACCATGTCCGGAAAACCGTTGTCGACCGGACGATGGGCCAGAGTCACGGTGCCCACGCTCGTCATCGATGGCGGCGCGAGTCCGGAGTGGGCGCGCCACGCCGTGCAAGCGCTGGCGGACCAGCTCCCGAACGCGGAGCGGCGGACCCTCGAGGGCCAGACCCACGATGTCGACCCGAAGGCCCTCGCACCCGTGCTGCAAGAGTTCTTCGCATGAGCACGAGGACGCTGCCCGGGCTCTCCGCGATCAACGGCCGGATCATCACGCCGGAGGACGCCGAGTACGACTCCGCGCGCTCGGTGTTCTACGGGGGCGCCGACCTCCGGCCGGCGGTCATCGTCCGCGCCGCGGACGCCGATGACGTCGCGCGCGCGATCTCGTTCGCGCGCGAGAGCGGCCTCGAGCTCGCGGTCCGCGGCGGTGGCCACAGCAACGCTGGTCACAGCACCACCGACGGCGGGATCGTCCTCGACCTCAAGGAGATGAAGGCGCTCGACATCGATCCCGAGAGTCGTACGGCCTGGGCCCAGACGGGGCTGACCGCGGTCGAATACAGCAAAGCGGCCGACGCCCACGGCCTCGCCACCGGGTTCGGCGACACCGGATCGGTCGGGATCGGAGGGATCACGCTGGGTGGCGGGGTGGGCTATCTCGCGCGAAAGCACGGCCTCACCATCGACGATCTCCTCGCCGCCGACGTCGTGACCGCGGATGGGCAGCTCCTGCGCGCCGACGCTGACACGCATGCGGACCTCTTTTGGGCGATCCGCGGGGGCGGCGGCAACTTCGGCGTCGCGACGCGGTTCAAGTACCGGCTGCACGAGCTCGGCTCCTGCGTCGGCGGCATGCTGCTTCTGCCGGCTACGGCATCGACGATCGAGGAATTCGTGTCCCTGGCCGAGGCCGCGCCCGACGAGCTCTCGACGATCGCCAATGTCATGCCGGCGCCGCCGATGCCCTTCGTGCCCGCCGAGCACCACGGCCGGCTCGCGATCCTGGCGCTCATGGTGTACGCGGGCGACCCCGACGCCGGGGATCGAGCCATCGCGCCGTTCCGCGCGCTCGCGGCGCCGATCGTCGACCTGGTCCACCCGATGCGCTACCCCGAGATTTACCCGCCGGACGACCCGAGCTATCACCCGATCGCGACGGGGCGCACGATGTTCGTCGATGTCATCGATCGTCGCTCGGCGGAGACGATCGTCGACCGGCTCGAGTCCTCGACCGCGAACATGCGCGTGGCGCAGATACGCGTGCTCGGCGGCGCGGTGGCCCGCGTGCCAGTTGAAGCCACCGCCTACGCGCATCGCCGGTCCCGGATCATGGTGAACGTCGCCGCGCTCTACGCCAGCGCCGAGGAGGCGCCGATCTACGAGCCCTGGGTCGAGAGCTTCGCGGCGGCCCTACGGCGCGGCGGTACCGGCGCCTACGTCAACTTCCTGAGCGACGAGGGCGAGGCGCGGGTCCGCGCGGCCTACCCCGGCCCGACGTGGGACCGGCTCGTCGCCATCAAGCGCCGGTACGACCCGACCAATCTCTTCCGGCTCAACCAGAACATCCCGCCCGCGCTCCAGTGAGCTCTCACGACAGCACCCTCCCCAAAGCGACACGCCGCGAATGGGTCGGCCTGGCCGTGCTCGCTCTTCCGTGCCTGCTCTACTCGATGGACCTCACCGTGCTGCACCTGGCGGTGCCGAAGCTCAGCGAGGACCTCCGTCCGACGAGCGCGCAGCTCCTCTGGATCATCGACATCTACGGGTTCCTCGTCGCCGGGTCGCTCGTCACGATGGGCACCCTGGGCGACCGCATCGGCCGCCGCCGGCTGCTCCTGATCGGGGCCGTCGCCTTCGGCGTCGCGTCCGTGGTCGCCGCGTTCTCGAACAGCACCGAGATGCTCATCGCGAGCCGCGCCGTGCTCGGCGTCGCCGGCGCGACGATCGCGCCCTCGACCTTTTCGCTGATCCGCAACATGTTCCACGATCCCGAGCAGCGCACCGCCGCGATCGGCGTGATGATCACCGCCTATTCGGTCGGCGGCGCCATCGGCCCGCTGCTCGGCGGGCTCGTGCTCCAGTTCTTCTGGTGGGGCGCGGTCTTCCTGCTGGCCGGACCGGTCATGGCGTTGCTGCTCGTCGTCGGCCCGGTGCTCCTGCCGGAGTACCGCGACCCCAGCGCCGGCCGGCCGGATGTCCAGAGCGCGGTGCTCTCGCTCGCCGCGGTGCTGTCATGCATCTTCGGCCTCAAGCAGATCGCGCAGGATGGCGTCGGGTGGCTGCCGGTCCTGTCCATCCTGATCGGTCTCGCGATCGGGATTCTGTTCGTGCGCCGTCAGCTCGCGCTCGCCGATCCGCTCATCGACCTCCGGCTGTTCCGGCTACGCGCGTTCAGCGGATCGCTCGCCATCTACAGCCTGAGCATCTTCGTGATCTTCGGAGGTTTCCTGTTCCTGCCGCAATACCTGCAATTGGTGCTCGGCCTGTCGCCGCTCGAATTAGGTCTTTGGACGCTGCCCTGGGCGCTCGCCTTCGTCGTCGGTTCGAACGTGACCCCTCCGCTCGTGCGCCATGCTCGTCCGGCCTACTTGATGGCGGCCGGCCTGGCGCTCGCGGCCGCCGGCCTTGCGGTGTTCACGCGGGTCGATGCAACGACCGGTTTCGCGGTCTTCGTGCCCGCATCGGTCGCCTTCGCGCTCGGCCTTTCTCCGTTGTTCACATTAACGACCGACTTCATCCTGGGATCCGCGCCGCCCGAACGCGCCGGCGCCGCTTCGGCGATCTCGGAGACGGGGGGTGAGTTTGGCGGCGCGTTCGGCATCGCCGTGTTCGGCAGCTTCGGGGTCGCGGTGTATCGCGCCGCGATGGCCAGCACGGTTCCCGCCGGCGTCCCGGACGAAGTGGCGGCAGCCGCACGGGACACGCTCGGCGGGGCTGTCGCCGTCGCCGGCCAGCTCCCGGATCAGCTCGGCGCCGCCCTCGTCGATGCCGCCCGCGCGGCGTTCATTCAGGGACTGCAGCAGAGCGCCGCGATCAGCGCCGTCGGCACGGTCGGCATCGCGGTCCTCGTGATGGTGCTGCTTCGACGTGCGAGCTCCACATCCGAGGCGGACATCGACACGGCGGCGGATGCCGCCCTCGCCGCAGACTGATCGTCAGATCGCGGTCACTCCCGAGGCGCGGGCGCACGCTCGGTCAGGAGCCAGGGCAACGCCTCGGCCATCGGCTCGACGAGCGCGACGTACTGCTCGTGGCTGACGCCGCTCCGCGCGAACAGGCCGAGCGCCGCTCCGAACGCCGCGCTTTCCGCCTTGTGTCCGACCGGGCCATGTTTCGCCTGCCACGCGATCAGCGACACGCGAGATTCGGTCAGCCCGAATAGCTGACGGCGGAGGTCCTCCCAGCGGGGACCGAGATCGGCGCGCTCGATGAACGCGAGCGCCGCCTTCTCGGCCTTGTGATACCCGTCCAGTCCCTGCGCCTCGTGCCGATCCCAACCCCATGCCGCGCGCTCGATGCCGACGATGTCGAACACACGGAGGTCCGCGGTCAATCGGTCGATCTCCTGCTGAAGCGGGCCGATCCTCGCGCTCATCGAGGCCCGATTCTAGGCGTGAGGCGCGAGCGCACAGGCAACCCGCGTTTCGCTTGCCGCGCTCCTCGATGTGACCGAACCGGCGTAAGGTCGGGGCATGGGCGATAGACAGGAGGACGACATGGCAAAGATCTCTCATCGACGCTCGCGCAGCGGTACGCCATCCGGCAACGACGGCAGCCGATATGGCGCCGCGACCTTCTCTCCCGAGCCGCGCTACGCCAAGCTTGGAGAAGAGGTTCAGCGCTTCGATTCGCTTCGCGCTTTGCCGATCGGCCTGCCCGACGATGCGCGCCGCGAGAACTGCGAAGCGCTGAATCGCATCCTGGCCGACTCGATGATCCTCTACCAGCTTTACAAGAAGCACCACTGGCTGGTCGCGGGTCCGACCTTCTACCAGCTCCATCTCCTGTTCGACAAGCACGCCGGGGAGCAGCTCGAGCTCGTCGACCTTCTCGCGGAGCGCGTGCAGTCGCTCGGGGGCATCGCTGTCGGCGATCCGCGTCACGCGGCCGAGCTCACCAGCATCGAGCGTCCGCCGGACGGAGCCGAGGACGTCCCCGCGATGATCACGCGGCTGCTGCGGGCGCACGAGAAGGTCATCGTGCTGACCCGTCACGCGCTCGACCTCACCGAGCGAAACAAGGACTGGGGCTCGAATGACCTGCTCATGGGCGACGTGCTTCGGCGCAACGAGCTGCAGGTGTGGTTCATCGCCGAGCATCTCGTCGATATCCCGCTCGTCGAGGAGTAGTTGAGCCGCTAGGCGTCAACCCGCGACAACGGCGTTCTTGCCCGAGCGCTCGCGCGAGTAGCATTTCGCGCCGGCGTGCTTTGGGCGGAGATGACGTCGACTGAGCTGTCGCAGGCGGCGCGCTCGCATCCGCTCGTCATCTTGCCTCTCGGCTGCACCGAGCAGCACGCCGCGCATCTGCCGGTCGACGCGGACACGTACCAGGTCGAGCGCGTGGTGCGCGATGGCGCGACGCTGGCGCGAGAACGCCATGGCGTCGAGTCTGTTGTCCTGCCGACCATGCCGTTCGGTCCGGCCGCGGAGCACCTCGGCTTCGCGGGAACCATCAGCGTGCCGAGCGAGCTCTATGTCGGGCTCGTGAAGCACGTGCTCGGGAGCGCGCTCGACAGCGGCTTCGACCGGCTCGGGGTCGTCCGAGGTTGCACCGGACACTGGGTGGTCCCGGGGGCGCTCTGGGACCTCAAGGCCGAGGCGCAACGGGCGGGCCGAACCGTGACGATCCACGACCTGACCATGGAAGCTGAGTACCGCGCGCTGAAAGAGAAACACCTTCCCCGCGCACCGGGCGGTCACGCGGGGGCCATGGAGACCTCGCTGCTCCTCGCGGGACGGCCGCGGTCGGTGCGCCGGGAGGCGATAGCCGCTCCGGTGCTGCGGGCGTTCCCCGACCGTTGGGTCGATGCCGGTGAGGTGTTCCTTTTCACGGAGGCGACGAGCACCGGAGCGCTTGGCGATCCGAGCGACGCGTCCGCACAGGCCGGCGAGCGGCTCTGGGCTGATCTCATCGCGAGCTTCGCCGATCGCTTGAAGGTCGTCGCCGATCAGGACCGGGCTCTCGGTCGCATGGGATCCGCCTGACGATGGGCGACCTCGAGCGCACCGCCGTCGAGAAGCACGAGCGGGCCGAGGCCGCCCGGCGCGAACGCGAAGAGGCGTTACGTCAGGACAGCGAGCGCCGGCGGGTCGAGCGCGAGCGCAGCGACCGCGAACGCCGAGAGCGCATCGAGGCGGACGATCGCCAGCGACGCGAGCGTCTCGAGGCGGCGCGCCGCGAGCGGGAGGAGTCGCTGGCGCGCGTACGCACACAACGCGGCCCGGTCTCTCCGGCCGCCACCGCCGCCGCCGCGGAGGACATCAGAGTCGCTCCCGCGCGGCCGGTCGCTCCCCGCGGCCGGTCACATCCGAGCCATTCGCGGTGCCCACGGTGCGGCCGGCCGCGACCGGCGTCTTCGCCACAGGCACGACCCTCCTTCTCTCGCGCGCCCTGCGCGCCGCGAAGCTCGACCGCACCCTCTATGAGGAGGTCGAGGCCGACCGGACCGCCACCGGCCAGGCTGTCGTCATCGTGGCGTTCGGGGCCCTCGCGGCCGCGATCGGGGCGGCGCCGACGGTCAGCGTGCCGGGCGGTCTCGGGATCGTCGGCTCCGTCGTCGCCGGTCTGCTCGGCTGGGCCGCGTACGCCGCCGCGGCGTATGTCGTCGGCGGCACGGTCCTGCGCGGCCGCGACACGAAGACCGACTGGGGTGAGCTCGCTCGCACTCTCGGGTTCGCGAGCGCACCCCGAGCGCTGCTCATTCTCGGCCAGAGCCTCGAAGCGATCGTGGCGCTCTGGGTCCTCGCCACGACTCTCCTCGCGATCCGGGCGGCCCTCGACGTGTCCACCCGACGAACGATCGTGGTGGCGATCGTGGCCTGGCTCGTCTTCGTGCTGGTCCAGGGACTCGCCGGTGCGTTCATCCGAGGGCTGAGCTTCGGCGCTCTGACTCTTTGATCAAGAGCGGGGCCGGTCGCGCCGGCCCCGCTCTCGAGCGCGTGAGCTGCTACCTCCGCGCGAAGTAGATGAACTGATCGAAACGGGTGGGGATGATCGGGTTGGGATCGCGCATGTCGGTCCAGGCGAGGTTCGCCCGGCCGTCGCTGCCGTAGGCGATCGCGATGTAGTCGCCGTGGAACGTAGCGCAGTTCTCGCATCCCGGCGTCTGGGCACGGAAGAAACGGGACTCGGTCGGGTGCGAGGCCGCCGTCGTCACGGCGGTCTTCGTGAACGCACCCGGCATGCCCTCCGCGAGCGATACGTGGTGGAGCCTGGGATCGGCGGTCGAGCGGTCGTTGTAGATCACGCCGATCTTTCCGGTGACTGGGTTGACCTCGACCCAGGGGAACCACTGGTCGCTCGGGCTCGTGTCGACTCGCGTTGGCCTGGTCCATGCGATGCCGTCCCATGAGCTTGTCACGAACACGTCGGTGTTGGTGACGGGGTTGTCAGAATCGCGGGTCCCATTGCGGTTGTCCGAGAACACAAGGAACAGCTGGCCGGTCTTGGGGCTCGCGACGATGTTGCCCGCGGAGTTGACCCGGAGCTGGTAGCCGCTCAGGGTCTGGCGGCCGAGGACGTTGCGCGGGTAGTCTCTGGCGCCGTCCTCGAGGCCGACGACGAATCTGGGTGCCGACCAGGTGACCCCGCCGTCGGACGAGCGCACGACGAGGTACTGGTCGTCGAACTCCTGGTCCGACTCCCACAGCGCCCGGTTCTGCTCGTTCTCGAACGCGACGAAGACGGTCCCGTCCGGACGCACGGTCGGGACGGAGAACTGATTCTGGTCGCACTCGCCCGCGGGGCCGGTGTGCTGGAAGGTGCAGAGCGCCGGGTTGAAGCCCGAGATCTTCTGCGGCTTCGACCAGTGGTCGCCGCCGTCGTCGCTGTGGGCCTCCCAGATGGCGGACGACGCGTAGATGCCCTCGTGCGACTCGAACTTCGACCAGGTCACATAGGTTCGCCCGTAGAAGGGCGACGAGGCGAAGTTGTCGGTGACGATCCACTCCTTGTCGTCGAACAGCTGCGTCTTGCTCAAGTCGCAGCCCTCGCCGTCGTCGACGATCACCGGGATCTCCCAGGTCCGGCCGCCGTCGCGGGAGATCGAGACGACGAGGTCGCCGTCGCACGCCTCGGTCCCCGCCGCATGCGACACCGAGAAGCTGAGCGACGAATGGATCGCGACACCGTGCTTGCGATCGAAGACCGTGACCGGGTCGCTGCCGATCTTCTGCGGCGTCTCGCGCGACATGTTCCCCGTGACCCAGGTCTTCCCGCCGTCGAACGTCGTGTAGAACTGATCGCAGCAGGTCCCGAAGTCGTTCGAGCTCGCGATCATGTGTAGCGGGTCGACGGGATTGACCTCGAGGTCGGGCTCGTTGTTCGGGAACGGATCGTCGCAGTCGAGCCTGACGTTGGCGGCGCCGCCCGCGGCCACGGTGCACTCGATCTGCGAGTGAGGGCCGTGCTGCCTGTCGAACCCCGCGACATCCGCGTCGATGGAGCGCTTCTTCGCCATTCCCGCCTCGGGGAGCGTCGGACGGGCGGCCACCTGGCTTGCCCAGCCGATGCTGAGCGTGAGCGATAGCACGACGATCGTGACGATCAGCTTTCTCATCAGCCTCTCCTATTCGCCGTAGACGAGCGCGGATGTGTCGACCGCGACCTTGTTACGCGGATCGGGAACGTGGATGCGCGTCTCGATGACGTTTGGATAGCGGTTCTGGCCTTCGGCGAACGTGCCGGCGGCGTTGATCGTCACCCGGACGATGTAGTCGCCCTCGGCCACTCCAGTGATGTCGATCCACTGGCCGCTGAGCTGCTTGTAGTACCAGTCGCCGTAGCCGCTCGCGATGCCCTGGTCATCGCAGCTGAAGCTCGGCTTGTCCTGACCGTTGAGGTCGTTCGAGTATTTGAAGGAGCTGATGAAGCAGAACGCCTGCTTGTGACCCTGCGCCGCGATCGTCCCGTTCAGGTTCAGCAACTGGTAGTTGGCGAAACCCTTGATGTGGTAGTGCTGGTGGCAGGGCGAGAACTCGAAGACGTTGTGGTACGGATTCGCAGGGTCCTTCGGGCTTCCAACGATGAGCGTCTGGGCTCCGTTGATGAGCACGGTGTCGAAGCGAAGCAAACGACGGTAGCCGGCCGCGTTGATGGAGCCTTCGATCAGCTCACAGCTCGTGGCATCGAAGAGGCGATCGACGATCCCCATCTGCGCGACGAAGCGCTGCGGGTCGACCGTCAGGTCGGCGAGGCCCCCATTCGCGTAGATCGGGAAGAGCCGCGATACGGAATCTCGAGGCTCCGCCAGCGCGGGCTGCGCCGCTAAGAGCGAGACCGCGAGCAGCGTGACGAGCACGATCGGCTTGCGCATTCCTTCTCCCCCTTGTGAGCGGCGGCAAGTCTCGACCTCGGCGCCACCCGCGTCAAAGGCGGTGGCGAAGAGAGCGCGTTCGATGGGTCCCTCGGGCCTCCGGCCCAAGCCGGGCACGCGGGGCCTATAATCGTTGCGTCCAGGCGGCCTAAAGGGGTTGCGGAGAGCAACCTCTTTTTAGTGTCCAAGTGAGCGAGACCGCCCACCTAGCTCAGTTGGTAGAGCACGTCCTTGGTAAGGACGAGGTCTCGGGTTCGATCCCCGAGGTGGGCTCAACGAAGAGGAGAGGACGTTGGCCAAGAAGAAGTTCGAGCGCACCAAGCCGCACGTGAACGTGGGCACCATCGGTCACATCGACCACGGCAAGACCACGCTCACCGCGGCCATCACCAAGACCCTCTCGCTCAAGGGCGAGGCCGAGTTCCGGCCGTTCG
>DASYTL010000007.1:0-6103 GCA_036002305.1 Candidatus Limnocylindria bacterium | reverse complement strand
GCCCGGGCAGGCGAGTGGTCGCAGCAGGCGGCGCGCGCGGCGCTGCGCGTCGGCGGGGCGATCATCGACCTGCTGGTCGCCCTCGTGCTCGGTGTCTACCTCGTCGCGAGCGGCCCGCGGATCCGCAGCTGGGTCCTCGCGGTGGTCCCAAGCCCGGCGCGCGCGCACGCCGAACGCATCGGCGAGGAGGCGCGCCGCCTGTTCGGCGCGTACATCCGTGGCCAGCTCCTCCTCGGCCTCATCGTCGGAACGCTCTCCGGGATCGCATACCTGCTGCTCGGCGTGCCGTACGCGGTCTTCCTCGGCGTCCTCGCCGGGATCCTCGAGCTCGTTCCGATCGTCGGGCCTATCGTCGCCGGCACGGTCGCCGCGAGCATCGCGCTCACCCAGCCCTTCCCGCTCGTCCTGTGGGTGATCGGCGTGGCGATCGCGATCCAGCAGCTCGAGAACAACCTGCTCGTGCCTCGCATCTCCGGCACAGCGGTCGGCCTCCACCCGCTGGCGGCGCTCCTCGCGGTGCTCGTCGGCGCCGAGGTCGGCGGGATCGTCGGGGCGATCTTCGCCGTCCCGCTGGCCGGCCTCACATGGAGCATCTGGCGCGCACGGTCCGCCGTCTGACCGGGCGAGCCTCGCTCATCCCGACAGGAGCACGAGCTGCAGCACCATCACCACCACGAGGCCGGCGCCTGCGGCGAGCGCGGCCGACTGCTCGTAGTGGCGGGCCTCGCCTTCGGGGATCAGCTTCGTAATGGTCAGGTACATGAAGCCGCCCGCTCCGAACGCGAGCAGTCCTCCGATCACGACGTCCGGCACGTCGCGGAGGAACAGGAACCCGGCCACCGTGGAGACGGCCATCGCGACGCCCATCGCGCCCGTCCACGGCAGCGCGCGCCTCCACGCCTTGCCCCTGCCGCGCTCCTCGCGCATGAGCTCGACGATGCTCGCGCCCTCGCCGAAGCTGTCGAGCGCGATCGCGAGCGCGACGATCCCGGCGAGCGCGGGGTCGAGCGACGCGCTCGCGCCGATCGTCATGCCCTCGATGACCTCCTCGATGAGCGTGCCGCCCGCGAGCACCGTCGTTTCCGTACCGACCGGCCGGTGCCACCGGCGATAGGCCGAGACGTGCTGCCGCTGCTCGGCGTGCTCCCCCGCGGTCTGGCCGCGATGCAGCAGGAGGTCGAAGGCGTAGAACGCGAGGTATCCGGTGACGAACGCCCCGATGGCGACGGCCGCGGGCGCGAGCTCGATCGACCGGGGCACCATCTCGAAGACGGCCGTGCCGATGATCGCGCCCGCGGCGAAGCCGAGCACGATCGACATCAGGAGCGTCGAGGGCCGGTGCACGAGGCCGAGCCCGGTCCCGAGGAGCGGCGCCGCGCCGGCGGCGACCGCGATCGCCGTCACGAGCAGGAGCTGATCGGACACGCCGGCGGAGCAAGGTACGCCGCTTGCGATCCGCTCGCTCGCATGCTGCGCATCGCCATGCTCGTGGCGGGGCTCGGGGTCATCGCGTGCCAGGGCGAGGCCTCGACCCTCGACCCGGCGGGGCCTCGCGCCGCGACGGTCGCGCGGCTGGCCTGGGTCATGACGGCCGCCGGCGTGCTCGTGTTCGTGGCCGTCGTGGCCGCGCTCCTCGTCGCCATCCGCCGCTCGAGCTCCGGCGCGCCGCTCGTCGCCGCGCCATCGGACGCGAGGATCATCGTCGCCGGCGGCATCGTCCTCCCCGCGATCGTCATTCCCCTGCTGTGGGCGATGACGCTGGCCGACATCGCGTCGACGGCCACACCTCCGTCGCCAGCGGTCCTGACGGTCGAGGTCACCGGGCACCAGTGGTGGTACGAGGTGCGCTACCCCGACCAGGGCGTGTCGCTCGTGAACGAGATGCGCATCCCGGCCGGGCGCGTCGTCGCCTTGCGGATCACGTCGGCCGACGTCATCCACAGCTTCTGGATCCCGCGCCTCACAGGAAAGATCGACATGATCCCCGGCCGCGTCAACGACCACTGGGTGATGGCCGACTCGCCGGGACGCTACCCCGTCGCGTGCGCGGAGTTCTGCGGCATCGCGCACGCGCGGATGCGGATGGAGGTCCTGGCCGAGAGGCCGGAGGACTTCGAGCGCTGGCTCAGCGAGCGGAGATGATCCTCTTCCCTTGGCTCGTCCTCCTCGTCGCGCTCGTCATCGGCACGACCCTCGTGCTCGAGGCGAGCGACGCGGGCCGCTCGTGGGTCCGCGAGCACCGCTTCCACGCGCACCGCCCGCGGATGCGCACGGTCGTGATCCTCACGGCGATCGAGGTCGTGATCATCCTCGCATGGGCGGTCGTCCTGGTCGGTCGCGCGCGATGAGGCCGGTCACCGAGCGGGAGCTCACCGAGGTCTGGGCGGTGCCGAGCGGGATCCTCGGGAAGCTCCGGGCGGTGAACAACAACTTCACCGGCGTCGTCTTCCTCGCCTCGACATTCTTCTTCTTCGCCCTGAGCGGCCTCGATTCCGTCGCGCTCCGGACCCAGCTCATCGCTCCCGACGCGGGCATCGTCCCGCCCGAGCAGTTCGCGCAGCTCTTCACGACGCACGGGACCGCGATGATGTTCCTGTTCGCGGTCCCGATGCTCGAGGCGCTCGCGATGTATGTGCTTCCGCTCATGCTCGGATCGCGCGACATGCCGTTCCCGCGCATGAGCGCGTTCACCATCTGGACCTTCATCTTCGGGGGACTGCTCTTCTACTCGAGCACGATCCCGGACGTGGTCAACCTCATCCTCCCAGGCGCGCCCTGGCCCGATCTCGTGCCGGACGTGGGGTGGTTCGCGTACCCGCCACTCTCGTCGCGCGAGTTCTCGCCCGGGCTCAACGTCGACTTCTACCTCATCGGCCTCGGCTTCGCCGAGTTCGCGGGCATCGCCGCGGCCATCGAGATCATCCTCAGCGTCCTCAAGTGCCGCGCGCCCGGGATGTCGCTCGACCGCATCCCGCTCTTCGCGTGGAGCGTCCTCGTCATGGCCATCGCGGTCCTCCTGGCCTTCCCCGCGGTGATCGTGGGCACGACCTTCCTCGAGCTCGAGCGCAAGTTCGGGATGCCGTTCTTCGATCCGGCGCGAGGGGGCGATCCGCTCCTATGGCAGCACCTGTTCTGGTTCTTCGGCCACCCGGAGGTCTACATCATGCTCATCCCGGCGACCGGCATCGTCTCGATGATCGTCCCCGCGTTCGCACACCGTCCCATCGCCGGATACGCCTTCGTCGCGACCGCGATCGCCGCGACCGGCGCGATGAGCTTCGGGCTGTGGGTCCACCACATGTTCACGGTCGGCCTCCCGCTCGTCGCCATGGGTCTGTTCGGGGCGGCGAGCATGATGATCGCGTTCCCGAGCGGCGTGCAGGTCTTCGCGTGGATCGCGACGCTCTGGAACGCGCGTCGGGTAACGATCTCGGTGCCGATGCTGTGGGTGATCGGCTTCCTCGTCTCCTTCGTCGCCGGCGGGATCACGGGCGTCATGGTCGCGTCCGTGCCGTTCGACGAGCAGGCCCACGACACCTACTTCGTCACGGCGCACTTCCACTACGTGCTCGCCGGCGGTGTCCTGTTCCCCATCCTCGGAGGGCTCTGGTACTGGTGGCCGAAGATCGCCGGAAGGCTCTTGGACGAGCGGATCGGGCGATGGAGCTTCTGGGTCGTGTTCGTCGGCTTCAACCTCACGTTCCTGCCACAGCACAGCGCCGGTCTCCTGGGCATGCCGCGGCGCGTCCACACATACACGGACCCGGTCCTCTGGCCATACAACCTGGCCTCGACCCTCGGGACCTACGTGATGCTCGGCGGCCTTGCGCTCTACGGCTGGGCGATCGTCGAGAGCCTGCGGCGGCGGGCGGCCGCCCCGAGCGATCCGTGGGGCGCGGGGACCCTCGAGTGGTGCGTGCCCTCCGCCCCGCCGCCGTTCAACCACGGGGAGATCCCGCTCGTCACCTCGCGCGAGCCGCTCGCCGCGCTGGCGGCCGGAAGCGCGGCGCGGCCTCCGAGCATCTGGCGGCCCGAGCGCACGCGTGAAGTGCCGGTGGCAGGGAGGCTCTGGCCCGAGATCCTGCTCGTCACCGCGTTCGACGCGCGGCCGCAGTCCATCGCGATCATGGCCGGGTCTTCCGCGATGCCCTTCCTGCTGGCGCTGACGATGACGGTCGTGTCCGCCGCGCTCCTGTTCGAGATCTACCCGGTCGCGGTCGTCATCTCGGTCGTGAGCGTCCCGCTGGCCCTCATGTGGCTGTGGCCGTCGCGGGAAGAGCGCGAGTACGCGACCGCGGGCGCGACGCTCGGAGGGGCCGATCTCCCGGTCTTCACCACCGGCACCGCGGCCCTCGGCTGGTGGGCGATGGCGCTCACGATCGTCGCGCTCGGCGTCTCGCTTGCGCTCGCGGTCTTCAGCTACCTCTACCTCGTATACGCCGGACCGGACGTGCTCCCCGTACGCACGCCGCCCCTCGGCCGCGTCCTGGCGAGCGTCGCGGTCGCGCTCGCCGCGATCGTCCCGGCCGCGTGGGCGCTGCGGGCGATCCGCCTCGGCGACCAGCGCCGCCTCCGCGTCGGTCTCGCGGCCACGCTCGTCGGTGGCGCGATCTCGCTGGCGGCCTTCGGCGTCGATCTCGTCTCGCTCGGCCTCACCCCGCGCGACAACGCCTACGAGGCGATGTTCGCGACCCTCGCCGGATACCAGGTCGTCCTCACGATCGTCGCGCTCGCGGCGGTCGCATTCGTGAAGATGCAGGCGTGGCTCGGCTTCTTCGATGCGCGCAGGCACCTGGCCGTCGAGAACGTCGCCCTGTTGTGGGGGTTCACCGCCACCTCGGCCGCCGTGACCGTCGGCACGCTGTACGTCTCCCCTCTGCTCCTCCCTGTGAGACTCCCGTGATCGCGAGCCTTCGGCTCGCGGGGGTCTGGTTCGGTGTGCTCGGCGGCCTTGCCGCGTGGAGCGCGCATCTCGTCCTCGGCTTCGTCCTCATCAGCCTCGGGTGCTCCGAGGGTCGTGATGCTCTCGGAGCGGAGCCGACGATCGGCACGGCATTCGTCGTCCTGACCGTCGTCCTCGCGGCGGTCGCGGCGCTCGCGACACTGGTCGCGTTCCGTGTCTGGCGCGAGGAGACCGGGTGGCAGGGCTTCCTGGGCGCGTTCGGCGCGCTCCTCGACACGCTCGCGCTCGGCGCGATCGCGCTCGGCGGCATGCCGCTGCTCTTCCTTCATCCCTGCGCCTGAGGGGTACCGTCTTGCTACGCGGGGGCCAGACCGATAGCTACTACTAGGGGCTTATGGACGACGCGCGCCCGACCGGACCGACACCGACCACGGCCAGCCGTCGGAGCGGTTGGCCGTGGTTCGCAGCGTGGGCGGCCGCCGGCGCCGTCTTCACCGTTGGGCTGGTCGGGAGCTTCGGCGTGCTGGCCTTCCTGCTTCCGGTCGGCGGAGCGGCACTGGTCGGGCTCGCACTGCGGACCCGTGTGTGGCCGGAAGTGCTGGGGATCGGTGCAGGTGTCGCCGGCCTCCTCCTGTTCGTGGCCT
Source organism: Candidatus Limnocylindria bacterium (assembly GCA_036002305.1). GTDB lineage: Bacteria > Chloroflexota > Limnocylindria > P2-11E > P2-11E > 3-1-20CM-2-70-9. Next base: position 556 of record DASYTL010000007.1, on the reverse strand, counting down.
ACGCCAACAGCAGCTACGCACCATGCCCGATCGAGCCGACGACCGTCACGCGCCTGCCCGGCTATCGCCCTCCCGCGTGCGGCGGGATCGATCCGCTGCCGTGGCTGGTCGTCGGGATCGTCCTGGTGACGGTATGCGTCCTTTCGTACTCGGCCTTGCGCCTCCGGCGCCGCTCGCCCTCGTCACTCTGACGACGTCGAGGTCGTATCCGGCGATCAGCTCTCCTTCCCCGCGCTCACCGATCCGAACGAGGCGACGCGGTAGATCGAGGAGGCCGTCGCGGCCCTCTGAGGAGGAGACCCGAAGGTCTCCTCCTCAGGAACGAATGGGGATCTAGCCGCGCCGCCTGCGTGCGAGCGCGGCGAGGGTCGCAGCCCCGGCGACCAGTAGGCCGAAGCCCGTGATCGCCGCGGTAGATGTCGACGGAAGGCCGGCGAGACCCGCGAGGCCTGCTGGCGCCACGGGGGTCGTTCCGGCCGGCGCCTGGGGGATCGTCTCCGGCATCGTCTCGACGCCGGCGACGGCTGCGGGTGAGGCGGTACCGACCTCAGGCGAG
>DASYTL010000006.1:0-34015 GCA_036002305.1 Candidatus Limnocylindria bacterium | reverse complement strand
GTGCGGGTCTCGGGTGTGCCCGTGGGTGACGAGGATCTCATCCGGCATGGGAACCCCTCCTCGCTCCCCCGCCGCGAGGATAGGTTCAAGCTCAGTGACGTTTTCACTGGAGTCTCAGAAACCACCGGGAACCTCAGCTAGGCGCCGGCGCTCGCGGGCCTCGCGACATCGGGCGTCCCACGGATCGCCCGCCTGCGCGGGCTGAGCCCGGCGAGCACGAGCAGCGGGATACCGATCAGCACCAGCGTCGTGAGCGCGGCGCTCAGCCGGAAAGGTATGAAGCCGTTCTGGAACAGATCGTTGAGCGGGGCGACGAGGCGGGAGCACAGCGACACGGCGAAGATCAAGATCAGGAACCGCGTGCTCGGCGAGAGGCATAGGAGCGCGACCGGTAGCGCCGCATGCCAGGGCCAGACGTAGGGCGAGGCCACCATGAGGTAGGCCAGCGCGGTGAGGGCACATGATCTGATGAGGCTCTCGGCATCGCTGATCGACCGCAGTGTGGCCACCACGATCACCGCGAAGATCGCGATGAGGATGAGCGACGTGATCTGCGCCGCCATGGACGCGGGGAGCCAGCGCTCGAGGATCCACAGGACCGTGCCAGACGTGGACGCCTGCACGGCCCTCTGGCCGGCGACGGCGATCCCATCGAATGTGGCGAGGCCTGTCCAGAAGGGCGCGTAGGCGAGGGCGGCGAGGATGAGTCCGGAGCTCGCCGCGAGCGCAAGGCCCCGCCCGAGAGCTGAACGATCGCGCCGGCGCCAGAAGAACACGAGCTCCGCGGGAAGGAAGATGAGCGGCAGGTACTTCGTGAGGGCCCCGAGCAGCAACGCGAGGAGCGCGCCGGCCGGCCGCTGCGCGATGGCGAGGAGCAGCGAAGAGAGCACGAAGAGCACCATCACGGCATCGTTGTGTCCCTCGCCCGCGAACTCGATGACGATGAGGGGATTCGCGATGTACGCGAGCGTGCCGAGAAGCCGATCGGTCGGGCGCACGCGGCCGAGGATCATCCACACCAGCGCGGCTGAGCCGATGCTCGCGAGCACTGCCACGCCCTTCATCAACATTGCCGCCGTGGCGACATCAACGGTCAGCCGGATCACGCCGACCTCCAGAAGGGTCCAGAGGGGACCGTACGGCGAGATCTCGCCGTAGCTGCTCCACCCCAACCGCGCGAGCGCAGCGCCGAGCGCGCTGCCTACGACTCTGGTGACCGGCTCCGCCTGCGGATTCCCGTCGGGGAGGATCCCTAGGTATCCCTGCGCGAGGTAGGTGAAGAGGTCACGAGAGAGGAACGGCTGTGACAGCCACCACGCGAAGTGGAAGAGCACTGGGAACGAGAGAGCCAAAGCGCGCGAGCGGCCGACGAGATGACCCCGCCGGCACATGACCAGGACGCGAGCGTAGACGCCGAAGAGACCGACGATCGCGAGGTAATAGAGCGCGAGGTCAAACGGCACCTGAGCGTGATCCGGCGCGGCGCCACCGCCAGGGGCGGCCAGCCCGTTCGAGAAGATCCTCCGCTCGGCGAGGTAGAGGAGCAGGTAAAGCGCGGCGCTTGCGATCCCGAGCAGCACCACGCGCACCTCGGCCTCGCGGGCGGCATCGACGGTCACGCGCGGCGCATTCTCCCGAGCGAGCAACGCTGCAACACCTCCGCGCGTGGGGTCGCCTGTCTCCCGGCCGACGTGCCCGCCGCGATCCTCAGGATGCGCCCCGAAGTGGTGCCCGCGTTGAGGCGACATTGAGGCAGAGCTCGTCGGAGCGCGCGTGTCGGCCAGGCCGGCCAGCGAACTCATGCGGTCCCCACAACGCTCCTCAACCGGCCGCCGCTTGTGTCATGGAGGCCACGCACGGCCAAAAGTCCTGAGGAGCGGCGCGCTCGGGAGAAGAGAGGACAGATAGAGACGCTCCAGGAGCTGCTCGACAACGATCTGAGCCAGATCGCTACGGCGCTACGCGAGGAGTTCGCGGAAATGGAGGGCGCGAATCTCCTCATCACCGGTGGCGGGGGGTTCCTCGGCTACTACCTCGTGCAGTCCGTCCTCTTCTGGAACGAGCGGCGCGGGGCGAGTGAGCCTATGCACGTCACGGTAGTCGAGAACTACAGACGTGGGATCCCGGAGTGGCTCCTCGCTCTGCGGGGCGACCCGAACGTCACGCTGCTGGAGCACGACATCTCGCGCCCGCTTCCGCCGGGACCGCGTGAATTCCAGTACATCGTCCACGCGGCGGGCATCGCTTCGCCAACCTACTACCGGCGCCATCCCATCGAGACCATGGATACGAACATCAACGGGCTCCGGCACCTGCTGGAGTACGCGCGCTCCCGGCTCGCCTCCAGGGATCCGGTGAGAGGGTTCCTCTACTACTCGAGCAGCGAGATCTACGGCGATCCGCCGCCCGCCAACATCCCAACACCCGAGGACTACCGGGGCAACGTCTCGTGCACGGGCCCCCGCGCCTGCTACGACGAATCGAAGCGCTACGGCGAGACGCTCTGCGTGAACTTCGCTCGGCAGTACGGGGTTCCGGTCACCATCGCGCGGCCGTTCAACAACTATGGTCCGGGCCTCAAGATCACGGATGGGCGGGTGATCGCCGACTTCGCGCGGGACGTGCTCTTCGGGCGCGACATCGTCCTGCTCTCGGACGGCTCGCCGAGACGGACGTTCTGCTACTCCGCCGATGCGGTCGCGGGCTACTACAAGGTGCTCGTGAAGGGGCGCCCGGGAGAGCCGTACAACATCGGTGTCGAGAAACCCGAGATCTCGATGGCCGAGCTGGCGGAGCGTGTTGCCTCCCTGGCCCACGAGCTCTTCGGCTACCGCGGCAGGGTGGTTCGCAGAGAGAGCGCGGAGAGCCAGTACCTCGTTGACAACCCGAGCCGACGCTGCCCGGTCATAGACAAGGCCCGCACGGAGCTCGGATACGACCCGGTCGTGCACATCGGCGAAGGCCTGCGCCGCGCCTTGGTCTGGTACGGCTACAACCGGACCGCTTCGGAGGCGTGATGCGGGTCTCGGTGGTCGGCGCCGGATACGTCGGACTCGTCAGCGGGGTCTGCCTCGCCGAGGCCGGCCATCAGGTCGCCTGCGTCGAGATCGACCCGGCCAAGGTGGCGCAGATCGTCGGCGGTGTGCCACCCATCTACGAGGACGGTCTCGCGGAGCTGCTGCAACGGAACCTCGGGCGGCGCTTCACCGTCACGGGAGATCTTCACGGCGCGGTCCTCAACTCGGAGGTCACGCTCATCGCAGTCGGCACGCCATTCGATGGCGCGCGGATCGACCTCTCCTACGTCCGTGAGGCCGCGCGAGCCATCGGAGCCGCCCTGAGAGGGAAGCAGGGCTATCACGTCGTCGTCGTCAAGAGCACCGTCGTTCCGGGAACGACCGAGAAGGAGGTCTTGCCGCTCCTCGAGCAAGCTTCGGGGAAGGTGGCCGGCGGGGGCTTCGGCCTCGGGATGAACCCCGAGTTCCTGACCGAGGGACAAGCGATCCGCGACTTCATGGCGCCTGACCGGATCGTTCTCGGGGCGATCGACAGCCGGTCGATGGGAGGCCTCGACGAGCTCTATGCCTTCCTCGACAACGTGCCGAAGATCCGGACCAATCCCAGCACCGCGGAGATGATCAAGTACACGTCCAACGCGCTCCTGGCGACGGCTATCTCCTTCTCGAACGAGATCGCGAACATCTGCGCCGCGCTCGGCGATGTCGATGTCGTCGAGGTGATGGACGGGGTCCACGCCTCCTCCTACCTCACGGTGACCTCCGCGGAGGGGAAGCGGGAGAAAGCCCCGATCACCTCCTTCCTCCAGGCCGGCTGTGGCTTCGGAGGCAGCTGCCTACCGAAGGACGTCAAAGCGCTCATCGCCCACGGCGAAGACGTCGGCGTGGCGATGCCGCTCCTCCGCTCCGTGATCGCGGTCAACGAAGCGCGGCCCCGTCAAATCCTGCGCACCCTCGAGAAGCACTTCCCCTCGCTATCCGGACTCCGCGTCGCCGTGCTCGGACTCGCGTTCAAGCCCGACACGAGCGACGTCCGCGAGTCGCCGGCCTTCCCGGTGATCCGGCTGTTGCGCGATGGAGGGGCGTCGGTGAAAGCTTACGATCCGGTCGCCGTCGATGAGGCGCGAAAGGTCCTGGGGACCGAGGTCGTCTATGCGGAAAGCCTGATGGACTGCCTCGAGGACGTCGACGCCGTGGTCCTTCTGACTCGCTGGAAGCAGTTCGATGCGGTGCCTGGGATCCTCAGCGCCCTGAAGTCTCCACCGCTGTTGCTTGACGGTCGTCGCCAGCTCGACAAACGCGCGGTCGCGCGCTACGCGGGCATCGGCGTCTAGGCATCGCCCGCCGGCCGCGGCGGCACGGTCCTCGTGCTCACCGGGCTGCTCCGCGCGTCTCCTGCGGAGTCACCGAAGATGACGCGGTACTGCTGATCAAGCTGCCTCCGGAACTCGTCGGTCTTTCGCCCGATCGATCCCTTCAGACCTTCCGCGTTGCGCTCGAGCGCCCCGAATCTCTCGATCAGCTGGCCGACCTCCAGGTCGCTCATGTCCAGCGAGTAGTCCGAGAGCTCCATCGCGCGCATCAAGGAGACTGACTTGTGATGGAAGGAGATGGAGATGACCGGCTTGTTGAGAGCCAGCGCCAGGAGGACGTTGTGGAAGCGGGTCGCCACGACCATATCCGTCGCGGCAAGCTGTGACATCAGCTCCTCGACGGAGGTCGCGGGTTCGTCGACGACCCGGCTCGCATCGCCATCCGGAAGGCCGGGCTTCAGCGCGGCCCCGAACCTCCGCGCGACCGCGGTGTCGTACTCGAAGTCGCCGATGATCAGCCTCACGTCATAGCCCTGGGCGAGCAGCCACCGCGAGAACATCTCGAGCGTCCGCAGGTATCGGCGGTGAATCTCGGGACTGGCGTTCGCGGCGCGCAGCTTCCCCGGGTCGTTCATGACTCCGATCCCGACGACACGGCGTCGCCCGCCCTCGAGCGCGGAGTGGGATATCAGGGCCGGCGGGAGATTGAAGGCCAGGTCGGGAGATATCCGATCGCCGTGTCTGCGGAATCCGATGTCCTCGAGGTAGTCCCTGGTCGAAATCTCTCGATAGGAGCGAAAATCCGCCAGCGAAAGGGCTGACCGCGTGAACCATCTGCTCACGGGGCGGTAGATGGGTCCGGCCCCCACGCTCACGAAGAGGAGCTTGCAGCCGCACAGCTTCGCGATCAGCGACCATTTAAAGATGTCGTAGGGCCAGTCGAGAAGAGAGCTCGAGAAGTCGGTGAGAAAGCTGCCCGACACGATGAGCATGTCCTTCCCCAGGAGGGCACGGAGCGCTTGGACCCAGTCGAGCAGCTCCCTCGGTATCTGGATAAACGCCCGTCTGAGCCACCTCACCAGACGACCGCCCGAGCTTGGCCACGCTTTGGTCTCCGCGTCTCTCAGATAGCGCCTCGAGATCGCGATCGCTCGGACGCCGTGTCTGGTCGACGTGTCGAGGGGGTCCGTGCAGATGCACAGAAGCTCACCGCTCGGAAACGACCGCCGAGCGTGGTAGAGAAGGGCCTGCAGCGTGCACTCGTTGCCCAGGTTTCCCTGACCGAAGAGACCGAGGACGCAGATCCGGGCTGGCTTCAAGCGAGCTCTCCCTCAGCTCGCCCGCGCTGCGACCGATGCCGGCGCCGAAGCGGCGGACGCCGGGAGCACCGACGCGGCAAGCCCCTTCAGGCGCCTCTCGCGCTCCAGCATCGACTCGGTCGGCGCGATGCCCAGGGTCTGGAAGACCGTGCGAAGCCGGTGGACCCAGTCATGGTGGAGCGCTGAGTTGCGCACGTTGTCGGCACGGATCCTCGCGAGCCGCTCCGGGTCCCGGTCGAGCTCGGCCATGACATCACCGACGTCCGGCGAGTCGAACGGGAGCCGGATCACCGCGTCTGGCCAACCGAACTGGCTCGTGAACTCCTCCGTTCGCGGCGGCTCTCCGAGCATGACCGCTCCTGCCGCCGCCCCCTCGTAGAAGCGTGGGGCGATCTCCTCCCGGCCTCGCGTGAACTCGGGAGCGTTCACGAGAGAACGGTTGGAGATGAAGTAGCGCGCCCGCTGAAGGAGGCTCGCGAGCAGGAGACGGTGCTCGCTCGCCTCGCCGACTCGGAAGGTCCGCTGCTTCCGGTCCGCGCCGCTCGCGGCGACGGTGTCGTAGTGGTAGAAGATCCGACGCTCGCGGGCCAGCCGCACGAGCGCTGCGTGCGTGACCTCCGATCGCCGGCCGATGCTGCAAATGTCGATCGCCCGCGGCGTGTCGGGGAGCGGCGCGAAGCGGACGACATCGACCGCCATGGGGAGGTAGCTGCAGGGCCGCCCGACGATCCGGGCGATCTCGTCGACCGGGTGGCGGAGGCCGACGAAGACGTGATCGAACTCTGACAGAAGCTCCAGTAGGTAACCGGGGAGCAGGTGGGCCCACACCTCGTTGATGAAGCAGGCCGCCACGCGCGAGCGCCGCCGCCACTCGGGCACCGCGGCCAGCGCGAAGAGCTCGTACGCATTGTTGAAGACGGCGAAGAAGAGCTCGTAGTCCCGCTCGAGCTTCACCCTCGACGGTGGGGGTGCCGATGCCCGCGCGAGCCGCCTCGACCCCGTCGCGAATCGCGCGAGCTTGTACGCGCGGCGAGAGAGCTCGAGCGAACGGCGGTCGCCGACGTCGACGCGGTCCGCTCCTGTCACCTCTGTGACGACATCCTCGAACTCGTATTGGACGCAGAAGGCCACGAGGTCCGACAGGCGACGCATCGAGAGGACGAGCACGCTTCCGCCGCGCCCCGGGACGAGGCTCGTGCCCACCTGACGCCGATCCGACATCAGCGGCACCTAATGCCCCGGCATCGCGTCGAAGCGGGCGCGAGCGGGCAGCGTGAACACCTTCGTCGCGCCTGTGGGATCGACCCATGGCCAGGGGTTGGTCCCGAAGAACTCGGGCTTGCCGGTGAGGTAGAGCGAGGCCGGGAGCTGCTGCGGGGCGCCGCTCCAGTGCACCTGCTTGGTAGCGAAGTCGAAGTTTCCCTGGCGAATGACGGTGCTGGTTACGTTCACGTCCGGCGGCGCCTTCCAGTTCTCTGGGTCGTATCCGAGCCGCCACATGCCGATCGGGCTGTTCGTCCACGGAAACGGCGCGTCGTACACGTAACCTCGCGCGGGGGAAGGATTCTGGTTCGCCGCCCCCAGCACGTTCCCGACGAAGGAGTACCACTTATGGCCCTTCATGAGGCCGATGGCACGCATGTTCTGCGAATCCGTCAGCTGCAACGGGGCAACGGAGCGGCGCTTGGCGGTCAGGTGGTTGCGGAAGACGGTGATGTAGACGGAGTTACCCCAGGTGTTGTCCCCGTCGAAGTTGAAGGACTCGTTGCCCTCGAAGAGCTCGTAGTGCGGAGTGGTCATGTGCGAGGCGTTGAGCCCGGTCTCGACCCAGCCGCGATTGTTCCCGATCCAGCCGTCTTCCATGTAGTTGTAGCCGATGACGTTGCCGCCGCCTGAGGCCCGCATGACCATGACCTTGTTCATGTTCCAGACGATGTTGTTCTCGACGAGGTTGTCCGACGAGTACCACGCGACCGAGAGCCCGTAGCCGCCGCCGCCCGGGTACGGGGTCTGCGTGCTGTGGATGTACGAGTCGCGGACGACGCAGCGGAACGAGGCACCGATGGAGACGCTCGCACCATCCTGTAAATCGGACTCGACGTTCTTGATCCAGCTGTAGGCCGCGTTGGAAAGCCACACGTTCCCCTGCCCGCCGCTGCCGCCGGAGAGGTAGAGGTCCTCGACGCCGGCGAACCTCACCGCGGGCACCACCGGACCGTTCTCCTCCGTCGAAAAGCGCGTCAGCTGCGCCGTGAACGCCGTCCGGAAAGCGATATGGAAGGGCGTCGTGAAGGTCACCGTCTTCCCGCTGATCGACTCGATCTCCATGACCTGGCCCACAGGCCGGTTGGGGCGCGTGAACCAGCCGCGTGACGCGTCGCCGGGCGGGGAGCTCGCGCTCCACTCGCTGATGGAACTGTCGGTGAGCTCGTCGACGAGCACGATCTCGCCCGCGGCGAGGTCACCCGGGACGCTGGACAGCATGACGCTTCGGCTCCCGCGGACGGCGTCGCTGGCGAGGTTGTTGGGCTGGGTGAACTTGAAGTACCGCGTCCCGATGGTGATGAGGTTGGCGTTGGTCCCGACCGGCATCTTGAGCTTGGTCTGGGCGGGCCCGAGGCCGCGCAGGACGATGCCCTTGGTGATCCGCAGGACCGCCGTGATCTTGAAGTCTCCAGCCGAGAGCCGCACCACCTGCCCGGTGGGGCAGGTATCGAGCGCGGCCTGGATGCCGCTCGTGGCGTCCGCGGCGCCGTTCCCGTACGTGGCCGCGTTGACATCGGCGCACACCGTGGTCCGGGCCGGTATCCCGCCGGGAATCCCCGGGCTCCAGGTGGTCAGCCGGTCGGACGGGATCAGCCTGAACGCGGGCGACGTCCCCGGAGACTCGGACGCTCCGACCGAGATTTCCGCGCCGGAAGTCGCGGCAGGGATGCGTTCCGCCTCGGTTCGGCACGCGACGGACGTGCTGACAAACACGAGGACCGCGAGTATCGCGAGGTGGCCGTGCGCTCGGCGGATCACCCCGCCGCGCCCCGTCACGGCCCCGCAGCGACCTGTCCGGGAAACGGCTCATCCTCGGATAGCGACGCACTCGAGGCCGATGCCCGGAACACGTACCCCACTGCGGGGACGCTGGCGATCGAGCCACCCGCACCGCCGTCCAGCCCGAGCTTCTTGCGCAGATGGCAGATGTGCGAGCGGAGCGAGTTCGCGGCACCACCGTCGGTGCCCCACACGTACGCGAAGAGCCGATTCGCCGGCACGACATGTTCCGCGTTCTTCACGAGCGTGTAGAAGATCCGGAACTCCGTGGGCGTGAGGCGCACAACGAGCGAGCCGCGCTGGACCTCGTGGGTCTCCGGATCGAGGTCGAGGTCCGCGACGTGCAGCCGCGGCTCGGTCCCCTCGCGCGACGCGCTGCTGGCACGTCTCAGGATCGCGCGCATCCTGAGAGTGAGCTCCCGAAACACGTACGGCTTGGTGATGAAATCGTCGGCGCCGAGCTCGAAGCAGCGGAACGTCTCCTGGCGGTCGTTCGGACCGATCACGACGAGCACCGGCGTCTCGGCCTCGGCCCGAATCAGGCGTAGGAGCTCCAGACCGCCAGGCGGCGGGAGACCGAGGTTGACGACAACGAGATCCGGCCGTGCCGTCCTGAACCGCCGCAACGCCTGCGCCGAGTCCGACGCCTCGATCACGGCGAAGTGGTCGCGACGCAGCATGTGCGCCGTGACGTCCAGTTGGTCGCGGTCGTTCTCGACGACGAGGACCTTCATATCCAGGCCCTCCCGCCGATCCGGCGTCCTGCCGGAGATTGGGATCTCGCGCGCGCTCTCCGTCGCGTTACTCCCGCCTGTTCTCCAGGGAGCACATCAGACGCAGGCGCGCATTGAAAAGCCATTGGCCGCCTCATGTCGCTCGGCGTGGTGAGGCTCAGGCGTAGTGGCCAGGCGCCCGCGACCGCGGCGGGCGGCTCAGAACGCCTCAATACCGACTCAACGACCGCGACGTACGGTCCGATCCCTTGGGTGGGCCCGTCATGACGCGCGTGGATCAGGCGCTCTCATGAGAGCGCTGCAGCACACCGCCCGGAACTTCTCGGTCGTCGCCACGGCTCAGGCGATCACGTGGACGGCGACCTTCCTTTTCACCCTGGCGCAGGCCCGCTACCTCGAGCCGGCTCGCTTCGGCGAGCTATCACTCGCGCTGTCGTATACCGCCCTGCTGGCGGTCGTGGTCGACTTCGGTCTGAGCGCGAAAGTCGCGCGAGACGTCGCGCAGCGGCCCGCGACCGCGGGGCAGGCGCTCGTGGCCATGCTGGTCGTCCGGGTCGGCATCTGGACCCTTGCCATGCCGTTGGTCTGGGCGACCACCGTGCTCCTCGGCTATAACGCCGAGCTTCAGGCGAGCATCCTCATCCTGGGCGGCTCGCTGCTCATCGGTGGCTTCGCGTCGAGCCTCGGCTCCTACTTCCAGGGGCGCGAAGAATTCCTGTTTCCCTCGCTCGGCTCGGTCGCTCAGCGCGGAACAGCGACCGCGCTCGGAGTCGCGGCCCTCGCGATGGGACACGGGATCATCGCGGTCGCCGTCGCCTACGTGATCGCGAGCGTGGTGCAGGTCCTCGTCCTGATCCCGGGTATGCGCAGGCATCCGGCCGCTTCCACCGCGATTGAACGGGGGGCGCTCGTGGACATGTTCCGCGGCGCGGCGATCATGGGCTGCTTCTGGATCCTCGGCACCTTCTACTACAACGTCGACATGCTGATCCTCCAGCGGCTCGTTCCTCCCGAGAACGTCGCCTGGTACGCGGCTGCGTATCGGCTCTTCAACGCCGCGGTGACGCTCGTGGCATTCACCTCGGGCGCGGTGCTCTATCCCGTCATGGCACGGCTTTCGGTCGGTCCCCGCGAGGAGCTCCGCCGGGCGATGGAGAAGTCGTTCACGTATCTCCTCGCGAGCGGCGTGTTCGTGGCGCTCACCCTCGTCATTGCCGCCGATCAGATCGTGGCGCTCCTCTACCCGGCACGCCAGTACGGCGAGGCCGCGACCGCATTGCGTCTGCTCGCACCCGCACTCGCGGCGATGTACACGAACGGGATCTTCTTCCTCGCCCTTCTGGGCATGGGGTACGAGCGCCGGCTGCTCGTGATGGCCGCCTTCCTCGCGGTGCTGAACCCGATCGCGAACATCCTCGTCATCCCAATCCTCCAGCAGGACGGCGCCGCGCTCGTCACGTCCGTGACGGAGCTGATCGTTCTCGGGTGGGTTCTTGCGCTGACCCCGAAAGACCTGCGCGGCGCGGCGAACCCCGCTGCCGTGTTCAGGATTCTCGCTGGAGCGGCTCCGGCGGCGGCCTGCCTCTGGGCGCTTCGCGACGCCTTCCTCATCGGTATCCCGCTCGCCGGCATCGTGTACGTCTGCACCCTCGTCGCGCTCGGCATCGTGCCGGCGAGGGACCTCCGCGCGTTGCGGGGCCTCCTCAGCCGACCGGGTCGCGAGGCGAAGCCACTGGACGCGGGCGTCGTGACGCCCCGGACCGCGGAGCCATGAACACCCGGGCGGAGCTGGCGGCGGCGGTGGCGATCCCGAGCGTAGCGGCGTACCTCGACGCGGCGCGCGCGCTCCGCGACGGCAGGTATGACCTTGGCCCCTTGCGGCCACTTCGGCTGGCGATCGCGCGCGCATTCACGGTGGAGCTCCTGCTCCCGTATCTGAGCGTCGAGTGTGCCCTGGCCGGCGTGCGTGTCGAGGCGCATGTCGGCCAATTCGGGACGTATCGGCAGGAGATCCTCGATCCGGCGAGCTCGCTGTTCGCGTCCGAACCCGACGTGGTGCTGCTCGCGATCGGGGCGCAAGACCTGGTTCCCACGCTCGTCTCGGACTTCCTGCTCCGGTCGCCGGACGAGGTCGCCGCGGCACGAGACGACGCGATCGCGGACCTCAGGTCGCTGGCCGAAGCGTTTCGCGCGTCATCCTCGGCGACCCTCCTGATCCACACCGTGCCCCCGCCGACCTTCCCGGCCGCCGGCGCGGCCGACCGCCGTCTCCGGCCGGGTCAGCGGGAGACGTTCGAGCTGCTGAACCAGGGGATCGCGAGGATCGCCGACCAGGTGCCCGGCGTGGAGGTCTTCGACCTGGCGGCGCACATCGCGGGCGCCGGTCAGCTGTGCTGGGAGGACCCGCGGTTCGACCTCCTCGCGCGCGCGCCGTTCGCGGCAAAGCATCTCCCTGGGCTCGCGCGGGCGTACGCCCGAGTCCTCGCCCTCATCGCCGGAGTCCGTCGAAAGTGCGTCGTGGTGGACCTCGACAACACGCTCTGGGGAGGGGTGGTGGGCGAGGATGGATGTGAGGGCATAGAGCTTGGCGCCGACTACCCCGGCGCGGCCTTCTCGGCGTTCCAGCGCGCGCTGCTCGACCTACGGCAGCGCGGCGTCCTCATCGCCATCGCGAGCAAGAACGAAGACGCTGACGTCCAGCGCGCTTTCGACCGCGCCGACATGCTGCTGAAGCGCGAACACGTCGCGTCGTGGCGTGTCGACTGGCGCGACAAGGCGACGAGCGTCGCTGAGATCGCCGCAGAGCTCGGCCTGGGCCTCGATGCGATCGTATTCATCGACGACGACCCGACGGAGCGGGCGCTCATGTCACGGATGCTGCCGGAGGTCCTGGTGCCGGACTGGCCAAGAGAGCCGGCGGACTTCGTGCAAGCGCTGCATGCCATTCCGAGTCTCGACACCCTTCGGGTCACCGGTGAGGACCGCGAGAGAGCGGAGCTATACCGCACGGAGGTCCGGCGCGAGGAGCACCGCAGGCACAGCGCATCGATCGAGGATTTCCTTCGGTCGCTCGAACTCAGGGCGGCGGTCGCGCGTGTCGGACCTGCGACCGTCGCGCGTGCCGCTCAGCTCACGCAGCGGACGAATCAGTTCAACCTGACGCTGCGGCGATATTCCGAATCCGAGATCGCGGCGCTCGCCTCGTCTCCCGATCACGAGGTCTTCGTCCTGTCGCTTCGCGACCGGTTCGGTGACGCGGGGCGGGTCGCGCTGGGCATCGTCGCGTACACCGAGAAGGCAGCGCGCATCGAGGCCCTGCTGATGAGCTGCCGAGTCCTCGGGCGCGGGGTCGAGAGCTTCCTGCTGGCGCACCTCGCCGCTGCCGCTTGGTCCCGCGGTGCCACCGTTCTCGAAGGGAGCTACATGCCCGGCCCGCGGAACGCCCAGGTGTCGGACTTCTACGGCCGGCACGGCTTCGTTTCCGATGCGTCCTCGCCTCATCGCTGGTCGCTCGATCTGCGCGAAGGCGGACCAGAGGCGCCGTCGTGGATCACGGCGGAGGAACCGTCCGAGGTGATCGCGTGAGCATGAACGCCCTCAACGGACGGCTGACCGGTCTCGTCGCCCGAGTGCTCGATCTGCCGGCGGCTCAGGTGGAAGACGCGAGCGCCGACAGCACTCCGGGCTGGGACTCACTCGCGCACCTTCGCCTCCTGATGGCTGTCGAGGAGGAGTACGGCGTGAGCTTCTCGCCGGATGAGATCGCGGACCTCGATTCGGTGAGGCGCATCGGTAACGCGGTGGAGCGCCTTCTGGACGAGAAAGCCCCATGAGCACCGCCATTCGCGAGTACGAGCCGACCGACGAGGATCAGCTCTTCGAGCTCTACTCCAAGGCCTTCAGCGCGGAAACGAGCGAGCTGTTCCGTCAGCGCTGGCAATGGGAGTTCGAAGGTCCCCCCGCGCTGCGGCGGTTCGCGAACCTCGTCGCGGAGCGAGACCACCGCCTCGTCGCGCACGTGGGACGCCTCAGCGTGCGGCTCGCCGTCGGGGACACGCTCGTCCCAGCGGTCTTCCTCAGCGACGTGATGGCGGATCAGGGGCGGGCCGGCCTTTCGATCCTGCAGCTCGTGAAGAAGAGCCTGGACGAGGTCCCCGTCGTGCTGCACTTCGGCGGACAGCCAGGTGCCGGAAAGCAGATCTACGAGCGCCTCGGGATGCGAACGGTGGCCATCGGCGAGATCCTGCTGCGCGTGGAGCGGCCGGCTGGGGCCCTCGCCGCACTCGCCCACCGGCGGCTCGGCCCGCGCGGGCGTCGCTTCGTCCCCAGGTGGCTGTTCGCCGCGCCCGGTGCGCTCCTCGCCCCGGCCTGCGCGGTCCGCTACCGCTGGGGAGCGAGGCTCCCCGCCGGGGAGTACGCGGTCACCCCGGTGTCCGATTTCGACGACCGCTTCGACGATCTCTGGACGGCGATGCGAGCGACATGTCCGGTGATGTGCGCGCGGGACCGCGCGTTCCTCCACTGGCGGTATCGCGAGGCGCCGGCGGGAACCTATCGCGTGCTCGCCCTGACGCGCGCCGACGGAAGCCTCGCGGCCGCGAGCGTTCTCACCGAAGCCGCGGAGGGCCCGGCCCGGCTCGGCAAGCTCATGGAGTGCCTCTACGCCGACGAGGACGCCCTCGCCGCCACGATCAACGCGTCGATCGCGGCGTTCCGCGCGATGGGGGTCGACATGATCATGTCCGCCGGGCTGTCCCCGCGCGCCCGGGAGCTTCTGCGCGCTGTCGGCTTTCGACCCTATCGGCAGCGGTCCTTCATGCTCAAGAGCAGCCTCGGCGCCGCGCCCGAGGCGCTCCTCCACGACCCCTCTTGCTGGTACATCTCGTCGGGCGACGGCGATGAGGACTTCGAGCGGAATGTCGATGCGGTTTGAGCGGCGCGTCTCGAGCGCTCATGTCGACACGCTCGCCAACGTCTTCGGCGACGTGAATCCGCTGCACATCGACACCGCCGCGGCGCGTGCCGCCGGGTTCGCGCGACCGATCGCGCAGGGTGCGGTCCTCGTGTGCTTCCTCTCGGAGATCATCGGCCGTCGGCTGGGCGGGATCGCGCCGATCTTTTGCGGTCTCGATATCGCGTTCGAGCGACCGTTCTACGCGGACGATCTCCTCGCCTTCGAGCTCGAGCCGCGCCACCGCAGCGCCGCTCTCGCCGCGACTGCGTACGCCTTCACGGTCACGCGGGCGGGCGAGCGCGTCGCACGCGGCGAGTTCCTCGTGAAGGACGGAGCAGCGGCCGCAGGGGCCGCGTCCGCGGGCGCGTCGACGGCGTCGAGGTAGCCGCGGATGTGTGGGATCGCCGGAGCCATCGGTGCGGTCGACGACACGGTCGTCGAGGCGGTACGGCAGATGAGCGCCGCCCAGGTCCATCGCGGGCCCGACTCGAGCGGCCTCTGGATCTCCCGCCCGTCGGACGCCAGGGTCGGCGCCGTGCTCGCGCTACGCCGGCTCGCGATCATCGACCTCAGCGAGGACGGCCGGCAACCGATGACCGATCCGGAGACCGGTAACGTGGTCGTGTTCAACGGCGAGATCTACAACTTTGGAGCCCTGCGCCGCGAGCTCGAGCAGTGCGGTGCCCGCTTCCGCTCTCGATCGGACACCGAGGTCATCCTCAAGGCCTACGCGCGATGGGGCGCGGAGAGTCTTTCTCGCCTGCGGGGCATGTTCGCTTTCGCCCTTTGGGACGCGCGTCGCTCGACGCTCCTGCTCGCGCGCGACCGCCTCGGGATAAAGCCCCTCTACCTCTGCAG
This sequence comes from Candidatus Limnocylindria bacterium, assembly GCA_036002305.1. Lineage (GTDB taxonomy): Bacteria > Chloroflexota > Limnocylindria > P2-11E > P2-11E > 3-1-20CM-2-70-9. Next base: position 18,775 of record DASYTL010000006.1, on the reverse strand, counting down.
CGTTGGATGGCCCGGTGGGTCGCGCACGCTGCTCTTCGCGTCCGAGGTCCGCGCCCTTCTCGCGAGCGGGCTGATCGAGCGCGAGATCGATCCCGTCGCTCTCGCGAGCTACGTCTGGAACGGGTACGTCATCGGGCCAACGACAATCGTTCGCGGCGTCGAGCTGCTCCCCGCTGCCACCTCCGCCATCGCCACCCAAGACGGCGCGTTGCCCGCGAGCCGGCGCTACTGGCACCTGCCGGCCGCAAGCTTCCCGCCGGGCAGGAAGGAAGAGGTACGGGAGCAGCTTTCCGCCGCGGTGTCGATGCATCTGATCAGCGACGTGCCACTCGGAATCTTCCTTTCGGGGGGGATCGACTCGAGCGCTATCGCCGCGCTCGCGGTCCGCTCCGGCAGCGCTCACGTGCGCACGTTCAATATCGGTTTCGACGAGGCCGCCTTCGACGAGTCAAGGCATGCGCGCGCGGTCGCGAGCGCGCTCGGCACCGAGCACCACGAGACCCGCCTCAGCAAGGACACGTTCCGGCAGCAGCTCCCGGATGCGCTCGCCAGCCTCGATCAGCCGACGTTCGACGGGATCAACACCTACTTCGTCAGCCGCGCGGTGCGCGAGGCCGGGCTCACCGTCGCCCTCGCGGGAACGGGGGGAGACGAGCTGTTCGGCGGGTACTACAGCTTCCGCGACGTCCCCTGGGCAGCCGCCTGGAGCCACCGGTTCTCGGCCTTCCCGCCGGAGCTGCTCCGCCGCCTCGCGAACTCGCTGACTCGGGTCGCGGCTTTCCGGTCGGCCATGCCGGCGCAGACGCGCTGGGGAAAGCTGGGCGACGCACTCGCCGCCCGCGGCGAGCTGCTGGACACGTACCAGGTGACCTATGCCCTGTTCTCGTCCGACTTCGCCCGGCAGCTCCTCAAGCTCGACGTGGACGGCGCGCTCTACATGGGCCTGCCCACGGATGTTGCTCGTGAGCTCCGCCAGAGCATCGCCGGCAGCCGTCCGCTCGCGGCGGTTTCGACGCTCGCGCTGTGGTGCTTCCTCGGCGAGCGCCTGCTGCGGGATACCGACGCCGCAAGCATGGCCGCCTCGCTCGAGGTGCGGGTCCCGTTCCTGGATCATGAGGTCGTCGCCGCCGCGGCCGCGCTCGACGACACGGATCGCTTTCAGCCGCTGGGAAAGAAGCAGCTTCTGCGCGACATCGCTCTGAAGGACGTTGACCCGGCGCTCTTCGACCGGCCCAAGTCGGGCTTCGTGCTCCCGATCGATCGCTGGGCGCGCGATGTCCTCAAAGACGAGATGACCACGGCCTTGCGCGACCCGAGCTTCTGCGAGGCCGCGGGCCTCGACGCGGGGGCCGTCGGTCGCCTCTGGAGCGCTTTTCTGAAGAGGGCGCCCGGTCTCTACTGGTCGCGCGTCTGGGCCGTTTACGTCCTCGGTTGGTGGTGCCGCCAGCACCGGATGAGTGTCCATTGAGCGTTCGGGCTCAGGGGCGACGTTACGTCGTCATCACCCCCTGTCGCGACGAGGCGGCGTTCGCCCGCCGAACGCTCGACTCGGTCGTCGCTCAGACCGCGCCCCCCGCTCTGTGGGTGATCGTCGACGACGGATCTCGAGACGCCACGCCGGCCATCCTCGCCGAATATGCCCGGCGGTTCGACTTCATCCGCATCGTGCGACGCGAGGATCGTGGGCGGCGGCGGGTCGGTCCGGGGGTCATCGAGGCCTTCTACGCCGGCTACGACACGATCGATCCGACCGAGTTCGATTACCTCTGCAAGCTCGACCTCGACCTGGATCTGCCGCCGCGGTACTTCGAGCTGCTCATGCGGCGCATGGAGGCGGAGCCGCGCCTTGGGACGTGCAGCGGAAAGCCGTACTACCTGGGGAGGGGCGGCCGCCTCGTCAGCGAGGCCTGCGGCGACGAGACCTCTATCGGCGCGTCCAAGTTCTACCGTATCGAATGCTTCTTGCAGATCGGGGGCTTCGTTCGCGAGGTGATGTGGGACGGGATCGACTGTCACCGCTGCCGGATGCTCGGCTGGATCGCGCGGAGCTGGGACGATCCCGCGCTGCGGTTCGTGCACCTGCGGCCGATGGGTTCGAGTGAGCACGGGATCGTTGCCGGCCGTCTCCGGTCAGGCCGGGGCCAGTACTTCATGGGCACCGGTCTCGCCTACATGACGGCGAGCGCCCTGTACCGCATGTCGCGGCCGCCGCTCGTCGTGGGCGGGCTCGCCATGTGGATTGGCTACGTGCTGAGCCTCGTGCGCCGCAGGCCGCGCTACGAGGAGCCCGACTTCCGCCGATTCCTGCGGAGCTACCAGTGGGATTGCCTCGTGCACGGCAAAGCCGCGGCCACGCGACGTTTGGAGGACCGGCAAGCCTTGCGCTGGCGTCCGGCGATCGCCCAATGAACGTCCGGTCCGGACGAGCCATCAGCGCCATCGGAGGCCCCGTCACCGATGCGGTCGCCGGCAGTATCTCGCGGGAGCATCGCCACGCGACCCCCGTGGGTCTCGACCTCGATCGGAGCATCACCTCCCTCCTGCGCGTGACTGGCTTCCGCCGCTGGTTCGGCGCGCTGAACCGACGGCGCGGGCGTCAGCGGGCCGTCATCGTCATGTACCACTCCTTCACCCCGGGCGGCTGGGCCGCGATCGCTCCTGACACCCTGCGCTGGCATCTCGAGCTCCTACGCGACGACTACGCGGTCGTACCTCTGTCGCGCCTCGTCGCGGCCCTCGCCAACCGCGAGCCGACGGACCGCATGGCCGCCATCACCGTCGACGACGGCTACGAGGACTTCGTGACCGTGGCGTATCCGATGCTGTGCGAGCTGCGCCTTCCGGCAACACTGTTCGTTCCGACCGGGTTCATCGGCGGGCACAGCGATTGGTACGACCACGAGCGCGCGCCGATACCGATCGCGTCGGAGAGGCTCCTCCGCGACGTGGACCGCTCACTGGTCACCCTTGGCTCTCACTCGGTCCACCACCGGCCGCTGAATGGCGCACGGGCTGAGACGCTCGAGGCCGAGATCCGTCGCTCGAAGAGCGATCTCGAGTCGCTCGTCAACGCTCCGGTCACGCTGTTCGCCTATCCGTCCGGGGGTCGCGCGAGCTACACCGCGAACACTGTCCGAGCTCTCCATGCTGCCGGTTTCGTGGCGGCGGTCACGACCAGCTGGGAAACGTACAGCTCGCATCGCGAGCTGATGTCGCTGCCGCGGGTCTCTTTCCTGGAGATCGACGGCCCCGACGAAGTCCGCGCGAAGCTCGCCGGGGATTTCGATTGGGTGAAGTTCCGGGAGCTCACCGCCCACTTCGGCCGTTCGGCGCTCGCGAAGATCCGCTGACCTCGTCGCGTCGCCGATCGCGTCCCTTCCGCTTCAGGCGGTCCAGATCTTCTCTCGCCCCATGAGGATGTCGCGCGTCGCGTTTCGCGTGTCGATCACGAGCTTGGCCGCGCACACGACCCTGACGTAGTCGACGCAGTCGTGGTCCGTGACGATAACTACCGCATCCGCCCGCGCGAGGCCCGGCTCGAGATCGACGCTCTGCATCTCGAGGAGGTACGCCGGCTTGTGGCGCATCTGGGTGATGCGGGGGCAGAACGGGTCGTGGTACTCCACCTCCGCACCCCGCTCGCGGAGGAGCTCGATGATGCGGATGCTCGGGCTCTCGCGCAGGTCGTCGACGTTCTTCTTGTACGCGAGGCCCAGGACGAGGATGTGCGAGCCCTTGAGCGTCTTCTCCTCGCTGTTCAGCGCCTCCATCGTCCGCTGCACGACGTGGTAGGGCATCGAGGTGTTGATCTCTCCCGCCAGCTCGATGAACCGCGTCTGGAACTCGAACTCTCGCGCCTTCCAGGTCAGATAGAAGGGATCGATCGGAATGCAGTGGCCGCCAAGCCCGGGGCCGGGGTAGAAGGGCATGAAGCCGAACGGCTTGGTCGCGGCGGCCGATATGACCTCGAAGATGTCGATCCCCATCCGTTCGCACAGGAGCTTCAGCTCGTTGACGAGCGCGATGTTCACGCACCGGAAGATGTTCTCGAGCAGCTTCGTGAGCTCGGCTTCGCGCGTTCCCTTGACAGGCACCACCCGCGTGATGGCTGCCGCGTAGAGCGCGGACGCCACCGCCGTGCATCTTGGGGTGAACCCGCCGACGACCTTGGGGATGGTCGCCGTGTTGAAGGACGCGTTGCCGGGGTCCTCCCGCTCCGGCGAGAACGCGAGAAAGAAATCATCACCCGCGCGAAGACCCGAGACGCCTTCCAGGATCGGCTTGACCACCTCCTCGGTTGTCCCGGGATAGGTGCTGCTCTCTAGGACGACCAGCTGGCCGGGTCGCAGGTGGGGGGCGATCGAGCGGGTCGTGTTTTCGATGTACGTCATGTCCGGCTCGCGCGCGGGCGTCAGTGGGGTGGGAACACAGAGGAGGAGGGCGTCGGCGTCGCGCGCGCGGCGGAAGTCGGTCGTCGCGGCGAAGCGGTCATGGCCGGTGGCGAGCTGCGCCTGGATGCGACGCGCGTCGACGTGCCGGATGTAGCTTTCCCCGCGGCTCAGCTGATCGATCTTGCGTGTGTCGATGTCGAATCCGATGACGGGGAATGACTGCTCCGCGAAGGTCAGGATCAGCGGTAGTCCCACATAGCCCAGGCCGCACACGCCGACCACGGCCTGACGTGTCTCGATCTTGTCGAGCAGTGCCGCCTCGTGCGGCCGCGTGCTGTCCTCCTCGCGGGGCCTCGCCTCGAGGATCGTCAAGCCAGCAGTCCTTTCACCGTGCGCTGAATGGTGCCCGGCGCGGCCGCTGAGACGCCTTTAGGAAAAGTGTTACGAAATGTGAGCCCGCGCTCGGCTCCGCGCCCCACGGTCCGGCTCGTTCAACGTCGCCTCAATACCACCTCAACCCAGCCGGACCACGCTCTGCTGCGATGCGACGGTACCTCGACACTGCACGCCGGTACCGCTGGGTCATCCTCGTCGTCCTCGCCCTCACGTGGATCCCCGGCGCGGCGATCGCCTACGTCGAGTACACGACTTCGTACGAGGCGGACGCGACGATCTGGACGCAGCGCACCTCGCAGCAGTTCGCCTCGATCAGCCCGCAGGACCCTGGGCTCACCACGTTCTCCACCCCGGCCTCCGAGCAGGCCGGGGTGCTCAAGCAGCTCCTGGCGACCAGGAGCTTCCTCCGTGAGGTCGTCCGCCGCACATCACTTCAGGTCCCGGACTCGGCGACGGATGAGCGGAGGTTCTTCGAGGAGTTCGGCAAGCGCTTCCGGATCGACGTGCTCGGGACGAACCTCTTCCGGGTCGCCTACCGCGCGCGGGATCCTCGCACCGGCCCCGAAGTCGTGCTGGCCACGCTCGCGCAGCGCCAGGAGCATCTGACCGCGTCGCGTACCGCCGCGACGGAGGCGGCGGCCAGCTTCTACCGGAGCGAGCTCGGACTCGCGCAGAGCCAGGCCCTTGACGCCCAACGCGAGCTCGATCGCTTCGACGAGGGGCACAAGCCGCCGCTCCTGCCACCAGATGAGTACCAGCAGCGCCAGCTTCGGCTTGCCGTCGAGGACACCAAGTCGCGCGTCACCGATGTGAAGACACGGATCGATCGCTCGGGTGTGATGCCGGGCATCCTCCAGATGGCCGACGCCCTCGACTTCCAAGTCGTCGACAGGCCGCTCGAGGACGTGAAGCCATCTGGCGGCACCCGACCCGCCGCCGTGATCGTCGGCAGCGCCGTGCTCAGCGGTCTATTCCTGGCAATCGCCCTCATCGTCGGTGGCACTCTCCTCGCCGGCCGCGTCGGAGCGGAGGCCGACATCGGTCAACGGGTGCCGGCGACGCTCTTTGCCACCATCCCTGAGGTCGCGCACCGGAAGAGTTGGCAGACTCGCGAGCTGCGGACCGCGCTCGCCGCGGTCGCGTTCGCGCCCGTCCATGCGAACCACGCGAGGACGGACCGGTGACCGATCGCAGTGGCCGCCTCTGCGGCGTCTTCGACGGCGTCGCGACGCGCATCCGTACGGCCGAGCTGCGCACGATCGGATTCACCGGCGCTGTCTTCGGCGAGGGCGCGAGCACCCTGGCGCTCGGGACGTCGCTTTCGCTGGCGGCCCTCGATCAGGGGCCCGTGCTGCTGGTGGACGCGAACTGGCTCCGGCCATCCTTGACGACAGATGCGGCGGTCGCATCCGGCCCTGGGCTCGCCGAGGTGCTCCGTGGGGACGCCCAGCTCGACCAGGTGCTCGTCCCGACGGGACGCGCGCAGCTCTCGTTCCTGGCGGCCGGCACGGTCGACGGCCGAAGACCGCCGCTGGACAGCCTCCCATCGTTCCTGGATCAGGCGCTGACGAAGTTTGGTGCTGTCGTCGCGGATCTCCCGCCGGCGCTCGCGGGCGACTCGGTCGTTCTCCCGTGGGCCGCGTCCCTCCAGCAGCTGTTCGTCGTGGTGCGTAGCGGCGTGACCCCACTCGCTCTCGTCCGTCGCGCGATAGAGGAGGTCGCCCTCGAGCGGCCGCAAGTCGTCCTGAACCGGATGCCCGCGGGGACCGCCGGATCGACGGCTCCGCCCCGCGTTGCTCTGACGTGACGTTCACCGGCCTCGCGATCGCGTATCTGCTCATCTGCACCGCTCTTGGGCTCTGGCGCGCGCGGCCTGGTTCGAATGTCCTTCTCTGCGCGGTGCTCGCCGCCGCCATGGTCTGCGTACAGCTGGCGCTCCTCCTTCGCTTGTGAGCGCCATCGGTATGGGCCAGGCCGAGGACGCCACGCGGGCGCGCCGAGCACCGCTCATGCTCGGCGGTGTCACGATCGTGGTCGCCGGCGCGTACGCGGCGACGCTCCTGGTGTTCGAGGGAGAGCCCCTCCTCATCGCTCCGCTCATCGGCGCTCTCGTTGGGGTCGCGGTGTTTGTCTGGCCGATGCTCGGCCTGTACCTCCTGTTCGCGGCGGCGCTCCTGCTGGAGCAGTTCGAGATCACCGGACTCTCCCCGCTCACGGCGCGCACCCACTTCTTTGAGAACCTCTCCGGCTTCTCCACCGTGCCCCTGCGTCTCAGCGCGAGCGACCTGCTGGCGATCATGACCCTGGCGAGCTGGGGCCTGCGGCGCCTTGTCGGAGACAACGCACCGGTCCGCGCCGGGCCATTCGGCTGGGCCTTTGCCATCTACGGCCTGGCGTTCGCGTTCGGCGGGATCGTCGGCGCAGCGCGGGGCGGGGGCTGGGACGCGATCACCGCGCTCGCCGAGGGCCGCGGGGCCGTCTACGCGTGCCTGCTCTACTTCCTCACCGCGAACCTCGTGCGGGAACGTCGACAGCTCGTGGTGTTGCTCTGGGAGCTCGTCCTTCTCGTCGGGGTGAAGGCCTTCCAGGGCATCGGCAACTTCACTGAGGTCCGGCTGAACGGTCCCTTCGGGCTGGAGGCCGTGACGGCGCACGAGGACGTCATCTTCTTCAACATCGCCATCGCGCTTGCGCTATTGATGGTCGCGCTCCGCGTTCGGGGCCGGCTCTTCTACGTCCTCTTGGCGCTGCAGCCGGTGATCGTGCTCGCCGAGCTGGTGACGACGCGGCGAGTCGGTTTCGCCGCGCTCGGGGCGGACATCGTCGTGGTCGCATTGATCGCGGCCGTCTACCGCCCGCGCCTGACCGCGGTCGCCGCCGCCCTCGGCATGTTCGCGTTTCTGGTCTACGCCGCGGCGTTCTGGCAGAACGAGGGTGTGTTGGGTCAGCCGCTCCGGGTCGTCCGAGAGTTCGTCGATCCCTACTCGGTCAGCGATCGTGACCGTGGCTCCAACTATTGGCGCGACATCGAGAACCTGAACATCGCCTACACGGTGCGACAGCTTCCGCTGACGGGTGTCGGCCTCGGGCAGGAGTACCTCTTCCAGCAAGAGCCACCGCCCCTGACGGGTTTCGTGTACTGGCGATACATCACGCACAACGCCGTCATGTGGATGTGGCTGAAGGCGGGCCCGTATGGCGCCTTCGCGCTCTGGTTCCTCGTGGCGCACGTGGTCATGTTCAGCGTCCAGCTCTACCGGCGACTCGATGATCCGTTGCTGCGGGCGGCAGCGGCGCTGCCTGTCGTGCTCACGGTGACCCAGGTCGTGTTCTCGTCGGTCGACCTCGGACTCACCTACAACCGGACCATGATCGTCTTCGGGGTCGTCCTCGGCCTCGCGGCCCCGCTTGCCGCGTGGTGTGCCTCGTCCCGTGGGCTCGACCGCTTGAGCCCGCGCAGAGTGGCGAGCTACGGATCGGGCCCCGCTCGTCTACGAGGATTGCCGCCGCTGGTCGGGGACATGCCGACCTCGGGCGCTTAGCCGCGGGAGGTGGTCATCGATGGCGTCTGAGGCCCCGCACGTGCACAAACCAAAGGTCTGCATGGTCGCGTATTGCGAGTCACCGACGTGGCTTCCAGCGATGTTCAACGAAGGCGCGTCTCTCGCGGGCGCCGGCTTCGAGGTGGAGTTCCTGTGCCTCGCATCGAGCGGCGCGTCATCCCCGCCCGACGCGCAGGTGCCGAATCTCCACACGCGACGCTTCGCGGTCCACGCGAGGAGGCTGTTCCACAACCGCTTCGGCATGGCTGCCCCCGGTCGGCGCCTGGCGGCCGTGCAGCGTCTGCTTTCGTACGCCGAGTACGTCGTAAAGGCCTTCGGTCACGCGCTGGCTGCTCGCGCGGACCTGTACGTGGCTCACGACCTTCCGCCGCTGCTGCCGACCGTGCTCGCGGCGAAGATCCGCCGCAAGCCGGTCGTCTATCACGCGCACGAGCTGTGGTCCGAGACGCACGCCCGGGTTCCGTTCGCGCGTTTCTGGCGGCTGATCGATCGCGCGCTCGTACCGCTCTGCGACGAGGTCGTGACGCCCGAGGAGAACCGCTCGCGGATCTACCGCGAGGAGTTCGGGGCGAGGCGACAGCCGCTGACCGTGCGCAACTGCCCTCCCTACCGGTCGCCGATCGCCAGCACGAGGCTCCGCGACGAGCTCGAGCGTCGGGGAATCGCGTTCGCGACCGTAGTCCTCTATCAAGGGCTCATCGACTCGATGCGCTGCATCGAGGAGATGGCGGAGGCGACCCGCTACTTCGATGAAGGGATCGTCCTGGTCATCATCGGCGGTGGGTGGGGGAAGTGGGCCGATGCTCCTTCGCGCCTCGCGGGCTACGAGCGGATCGTCCTGCTGCCTCGCGTCGCGTACGAGGATCTGCCGCCCTACACGGCCTCGGCGGACATCGGCATCCTCTTCTACCGCAACGACTGCCGGAACAACTACTACTGCGCCCCGAACAAGCTGTTCGAGTACATGATGATGGGTCTCCCCGTCATCGCGGCGAACTATCCGGGTATGCAGGCGCTCGTCGAGGGCGAAGCCGTCGGCCTCTGTGTGAACCCGGAAGACCCGAACGAGATCGCCGGCGCAGTGAACCGCATGGCGGCCGATCCGGAAGCGCGGAGGACCATCCGCGCGAACGGCCTGCGGCTCTCGATGGAGCGCTACAACTGGGAGAACGAATTCCGTCCGCTCGTCGAGCGCTACCGCGCGCTCCTTGTCGACACGACGCGGCGGGCCGCCCCTCCGCTGTGGGACGACCCGCATCCCGCGCGCACGGAGAGCTAGTGGACGGGCATCGCGTCGAAGCGGGCGCGGGCGGGCAGCGTGAACACCTTCGTCGGGCCGGTCGGGTCGACCCACGGCCAGGGGTTGGTCCCGAAGAACGCCGGCTTGCTGGCCAAGTAGAGCGAGACAGGTAGCGTCTGGGCGGGGTTCGTCCAGCGGACCTGGTTCGTGCCGTAATCGAAGTTTCCATCGCGGATGATCGTCGAGAGCAGCTTCTGGTCGGGCGGCGCGTTCCAGTTCTCGGGGTTGTACCCGAGGCGCCACATGCCCACGGGATCGTCGTTCCAGGGCAACGTGGTCTCGTAGGTGAACCCCGAATAGGGCGCCGGGCTCATCCCGGAAGATCCGAGCACATTCCCGACGAACGAGTACCACCAGTGACCTTCCATGAGTCCGATGCACCGCCGGTTGTCGGTGTCGGTGAGCGACAGCGGCGCCACGGAGCGCCGCTTGCCGGTGAGGTTATTGCGGAAGACGGTGATGTAGACAGCGTTTCCCCAAGTGTTGTCGCCGTCGAAGTTGAAGGACTGATTGCCCTCGAAGAGCTCGTAGTGCGGCGTTGTCATGTGCGATGCGTTGAGGCCGACCTCAACCCAGGCGGTGTAGTTGCCGATCCAGCCGTCTTCCATGTAGTTGTACCCGATGACGTTGCCGCCACCCGAGGCCTGCATGACCATGACCTTGTTCATGTTCCAGATGATGTTGTTCTCGATGAGGTTGTCCGACGAGTACCAGGAGACGCCGAGCCCGTAGCCGCCGCCGCCGGGGTATGGGGTCTGGGTGTGGTGGATGTATGAGTCGCGGACCACGGAACGGAAGGTGCCGATCAGCATCACGCTGATGCCGTCCTGGAAGTCGGAGTCGATGTTCTTGATCCAGCTGTAGGCGGCGCCCGAGAGCCAGATGTTGCCCTGGCCGCCGCTACCGCCGGATAGGTAGAGATCCTCGACGCCGGCGTTCCTCGTCGCCGGAACCATCGCGCCGTTGTCCATATCGGAGAACCGCGCCAGCTGCGCGGTGAACGCAGTCTGGAAGGTGATGTGGAACGGCGTCGTAAACGTGACCGTGTTGCCACTGACGGACTGGACTTCCATGATCTGGCCGATCGGTCGGTTGGGACGCGTGAACCAGGTCCGCGACACGTCGCCGGGCGGACAGGTCGCGCACCACTCGGTGATGCTCGTGTTGGTCAGCTGGTCGACGAGCACGATCTCGCCGGGCGCGAGGCCCGCGGGGACGCCGTTCAGAGCCACGCTCCGGCTCCCCTTCACGCCGTTGCCGGCGAAGTTCGTGGCTTGCGTGAACTTCAGCCACTGGATGCCGATCGTAATGAGGTTCGAGTTCGTCCCCACGGGCATCTTGAGCCGCGTCTGGCCGGGACCCGACCCGCGCAGAACGACGCCCTTGTTCATCTCGAGGACGCTCGTGATCTTGTAGTCGCCGGCCCCGAGCTTGACCACCTGCCCGACCGGGCATGCGTTCAGCGCGGCCTGGATGCCGGCGGTCGCGTCCCCCGAGCCGTTGCCGTAGGTCGCGGCGCTGACGTTGGCGCAGATCGTCGTGCGGGCGGGGATACCGCCCGGGATGCCCGGACTCCACGTCGTCATCCGCTCGGCGGGAAGCGCATAGGTCCCGGGGGCGGGCGGCGGGACCGTCGCCGTCGGTCCGGGCACCGGCGTCGCGGTGATAACGGGCGTCGGGGTCACGGTTGGCACGGGCACGGGCACGGGCGTCGGGCTCGTGGCGACCGTCGAGGTGACGGCGAGCGACGCCGCCGAGTTGTTCCAGTTGTAGAGCGTCGTCCAGCCCGGCGAGAACACGCCGATCTGCACGACGTACGTCCCGACGACGGCGCCCGCGGGCACCTGCCAGCTCACCGGGTACGAGCGCTGCTGGCCGGCCGTGAACGCCTGGTTCTCGAACCAGACCTGGTAGACCGGGTCGACCACGCCGGGGGCGTAGATCTCGATGTCCACGATCGTGGTCAGCGCGGTGACGCTCCGCACCAGCGCGGTCACGTCGACCGTGTTTCCGCGCGCGACGGTCGTCGGCACGACGGTGGCGCTCGTCGTGAAGCTCGGGCTGCTAGGAGCGACGGTCGGTGCGACCGTGGCCGTGGGGGCGACCGTGGCCGTTGGGGCAACGGTGACCGGCGGCGCTACGGTGGGAGCCGCGGTGGGCGCGCCGGTCGCCGTCGGCGCCGCTGTCCCGGGCGTCGTCGGTGCCGCGGTGGGCGCGGGAGCGCCGGTGGGCAGGGGCGCGCCGGTGGGCGTGGGAGCGGCGGTCGTCACCGGGGTCGCTGACGCGGGCGGCGGTACGACCGCGACGGGCGCGGCGGTGACCGCGAACGTCGCGGCATCCGACTTCCAGCTGTAGAGGGTCTTCCACCCCTGCGAGTAGGCGCTGAGCGTGAGGCGGTAGGTGCCCGGAGCGGTCCCCGACGGGACCTGCCAGGTCACCGGGTACGTGCGCTGCTGGCCGGCCGCGAAGTCTTCGTTGTGGAACCACCTCTGGTACGCGACCGTGTTACCGCCGGGCGTGTAAACCTCGACGCCGACGACCGCGGTCCCCGGGCGCACCGCGATGAATTTCGCGTTGATGACGACTGCACCCCCGGCGGCCACGCTTGTGGGATCGACCGACGCCGCGAGGTCGAAGCTCGGGAGGAATGACCGCTTGTCGACGGCGACCTCGGGTTGCGGGACCGCCGTGCCCGCGTAGTCCATCACGGTGATCAGGCTCATGGCACCGTCGTCCTCGAGCCAGAGCACTCCTTCGACGACCGGGCGGAGGCGGATCGGGTACGTTCCCGGAGTCAGGGGGGCTTTGACGCGGAACGTGAAGGACGCGACCCCTCCTGGCGTGACCGTCGGCTCGCCCTGCACCGCCACGCGGTTTGCCGAGAGCCAGCCAACGCCGTAGGGACCGAACGTCTTGTCGTCACCGGCGACGCCAAGGTTGACCTGCTGGCCGGTGACCCCCTTGTTCCAGGTCCGCGCGCCGGTGTTGCGGATCCGGACGACGATCGGCTCGCTCGTCTCGCCTGGCTTGAGCACGAGATGGCCGGATTGGTCGACGAGCTGCCCGTGGAACCCGAGGTCGCTCGTCAGCGTCACGGTCACGGGCTCGTGGTCGACCCAGCGGAAGCCGTCGACGACGAGCGCGACCGGGAGGCGGTAGACGCCCGGCGTCGTCGGGGCGCGGACTCGGAACGTGAAGGTTCCGATCATGCCCGGGAACACGAAGTCCTCCACCGTCGTGGCGAGCCGGGTCGGGGACATCCAGTTCATCGCGATGCCGGTCTCAGCGGGCGTCGGCGAATCGCCGCTCACGCCAAGATTCACCTGCCGGTCCGTCCCGCGCTGCCAGGGGACGAGTCCGATATTGCGGAAGCGCACCGTGTACGCCGCCGACGCGCCCGGCGACAGCGCTGGAGAGGGACCCTGGTCGACGAGCTGCGCCTTGAACGAGAAGGGAAGGTTCGAGGGCGAGATCGTCCACACGGTGACGCCGGTCCCGACCAGCAGGAGTACGAGGACCAGGGCGATCGCGACGATGCGGATGAATGCCTTCGTCAGGCTCCTCGCGCCCATCGTCTCCGCGGCGGCGTACATCTAAGCGACCGCGACCAACGGCTTCATTCGGACCTCCCGCTTCCTGCCGTGCTCGAGTGGATGGCATACCCCCGCGCCGATGCGTGTACGAGGGGGAAGCTTGTACAGGGCTCCGTCCTAGGACGTGGCGCCTTTCGGCCTATGACCGTAACGCTCTGCCGGCCGCGGCCGATTCGGCTTTCGGCGAGCCGCGACCGCGTTCGCTCGGCCAGCGCCTGGCAGGGTGCTCGACCCGGGGACGTGCCCGGCGGAAGCGGATCGCGAGCCGGGCTTCGGCGGACTGGCCGCGTTTCGCGCGTCAGAGCCGTCGGGGAGCGCGCGTTCTCGACCAGATTGCGACGACAACGTTCTCGAACTTGTCGCGTTGAGAGCGTAGTGTTCCGGCCCACGTTCAAACGAGGAAACACCCCAAGTGGCGAAGCCCGTCAGCCGGTGTGGCACGTGCCCCAACGGCACGAGCTGGCAGACGCGCCCGAGCCACCGCGGGGCGAGGAAGCGGAGGCACGAAGGGACATGCAGCAACAGCGGGAGGCCTACATGACCAGCAGCGAGCTCAACGCCTCGCTGGGACGCGGGTCGGAGTTCGAGGGGAAGCTCGCCTTCGAAGGCAAGGTCCGGATCGACGGCAGCTTCACCGGCGAGATCTCCACGAACGACACGCTCCACATCGGCGAGGGTGCCAAGGTCTCAGCCGAGATCAGCTGCGGCACCGTCATCGTCGAGGGCGAGGTCGTCGGGAACATCAAGGCGACGGGCGCGGTCGAGCTTCACCGTCCGGCGAAGGTCCGTGGCGACATCACGACCCCCTCGCTCATGGTCGAGAAGGGCGTGATCTTCGAGGGTCGCTCCAAGATGGAGAACCTCGAGGCGTCGAACGTCGTCAACCTGCGCGCGGCGTCCGAAGAAGACTAAGCACCCCAAGCACCGAGGTCTGAGCCGTGCAGGGCGTCCTCGCGCTCGATCGCGTCACCGTCCGCGACGCGGACTTCAGCCGCGCCGCCTTCGAGCGCTTCGCGCCGAACGGCTGCATCTTCGAGCGGTGCGACTTCCGCGCCGAGCTGTTCGACGAGCGTCTGCAGACGCTCTTCGCGAGCCGGAGGCAGAGCATCTTCCGCGAGTGCCGATTCGATGGCGCGGATCTCCGCGCGGTGCGACCGGGCCAGGCGCGGTTCGAGCGCTGCAGCTTCGCTCGCGCGAACATCGACGGTTGGCTGTCGGCGTGCGCGGAGTTCGTCGAGTGCCGCTTCAGCGGGCCGATCCGTAACGTCACGTTCCACGGGAAGCCGTGGGGCCACGCGGCCGAGCGGATCGACCCCGTGCGGGGGACGAACGCGTTCACCGGCAACGATTTCACGGATGCGGAGCTCGTCGGCGTGCTGTTCGTGAACGGCATCGACGTGAACCTTCAGCGGTGGCCATCAGCGGGCTACGTGGTCATCGATCGCATCCATCAGCGGCTCACTCGCGCCCGGGCGCGCGTGCTCGAGTGGCGCGACCACGAGGCGCGCAACGAGGCCCTCGCGATGCTGCAGCAGGTGGCGTTTCTGTTCATCCACCAGAACGGCGTCGCCACGCAGCGCGTCGACGATCGCTGGCCGGCCACCGCCGAGAACCAGCGCAAGGTCTGGGAGACGCTCGAGGCCGTCCTTTAGGTAGTATTCGAGCTCGCGAGGACGCGGACAGCGCTCCCATCGAAAGACCGCCGCAGAGAGCCGGCACAGGTGCGAGCCGGCCGGGCATTAGATAGGAGAGACCACCGCCGAGCGAATGGGGTAGGCCCCGTACAGCCGTAACGAAGCGCGCCGGCGTAGCGTCGGCGAAGCTGGGTGGAACCGCGAGATCGCCTCTCGTCCCAGAGCACGGACGGGGGCGATTTTTGTTTGTCTGGAGGGCGGCCATGGCGAAGACGGAACGCAAACCCAAGCAGAGCGACGAGAAGCTCCACGCGCTGCGGCACTCGACCGCGCACGTCATGGCCGGCGCGGTCCTCGAGCTCTTCCCCGAGGCGAAGTTCGGTTTCGGCCCGCCGATCGCCGACGGCTTCTACTACGACTTCGAGCTCCCTCGAGCCCTCACCGAGGAGGACCTGCCGCGCATCGAGGAGCGGATGCGGGCGATGGCCAAGCGCGACGTGCCGTTCGAGCACCGCGAGATGCCGGTGCCGCAGGCCCTCGAGCTCTTCCGCGACCGCCACCAGGACTACAAGGTCGAGCAGATCGAGAAGCTGGGAGGCGAGGAGATCTCGGACGGCTCGGTCTCGATCTACCAGCATGCCGATTTCGTCGACCTCTGCAAGGGCCCACACGTCAAGCGGACGGGGGAGCTCGGCGCCTTCCGGCTGCTGTCTGTCGCCGGCGCGTACTGGCGCGGCGACGAGCACCGCCAGCAGCTTCAGCGGATCTACGGGACCGTCTGGCCGACGGAGAAGGAGCTCGACGACTACCTCGAGAAGCTCAAGGAGATCGAGCGGCGCGATCACCGCGTCCTCGGCAAGGACCTCGAGCTCTTCCGCGTCGACGACGAGCTCGGCTCCGGGCTCGTGCTCTGGCTACCCAATCTGTCCGTCGTCCGCGAGGAGCTCGAGAGCTGGTGGCGGAAGGTGCATCGCGAGCGCGGCTACACGCTCGTCTACACGCCGCACATCGCGCACGAGAAGATCTACCAGCGCTCGGGGCACATCGAGAAGTACGGCGAGAACATGTACGGTCCGTTGCTTTTGGATGAGGCGGGGGCAGGGGCCCCCGTGGGGCGGAGCCCCCAAAGGTTCTGGATCAAGCCGATGAACTGCCCCGGGCACATCAAGGTCTTCCAATCGAAGGTCCACAGCTACCGGGAGCTCCCGATGCGCATCGGCGAGCTCGGCACCGTGTACCGCTACGAGCGCGGTGGCACGCTCCACGGGATGCTGCGTGTCCGGGGATTCACGCAGGACGATTCGCACATCTTCTGCTCGTGGGCCCAGGCGCAGGACGAGATCGGGAAGGTGTTCGACTTCGCGATGGAATTCCTCGAGACGTTCGGCTACCGCGATCCGCGGATCTATCTGTCGACGCGGCCGGAGCGGCGGCTCGGCACGGACGAGCAGTGGGACAGGGCCGAGAAGGCGCTCGCGGACGCGCTCGGCATGCGCCAGGTCCCGTACGAGATCGACGAAGGCGGGGGCGTTTTCTACGCGCCGAAGATCGACATCAAGGTCATGGACGCGATCGGCCGCGAGTGGCAGGGCCCGACGATCCAGATCGATCTCAACCTGCCCGAGCGCTTCGACGTCACGTTCGTGAACGAGAAGGGCGAGCGCGAGCGCGCGGTCATGATCCACCGAGTCCTGTTCGGCAGCCTCGAGCGCTTCGTCGGCGGGCTCATCGAGCACTACGCCGGCAACTTCCCGCTCTGGCTCAGCTGGGAGCAGGTGGCGGTCATCCCCGTGCGCGAGTCCGCGCTCGACTACGCGCGCGACGTCAGCGCCAAGCTGCGCGCGGAGGGCTTCCGCGTCCACATCGACGAGCAGCCCGGAGACCTCCGCAATCGCGTCAAGGAGGCGCAGCAGCGGAAGGCGAGCTACATGCTCGTCGTCGGCGACAAGGAAGCGGCGGCAAGCGCCGTGTCCGTGCGACGGCGGGGCTCGCGCGATGAGGAGCGAGGCGTCCCGGTCGGGACGTTCATCGAGCGGATCCGGAAGGAGCGGGACAGCAAGGCGCTGCCGGGGGACTTCGCCCCGCACGAACCCAGCGCGGCCGACGCCATGGCGTGAGCGGCCCGGTCCTGCGCGGCACGCGCGTCACGCTCCGGCCGATGACCCATGACGACGCGCCGCGTCTGGTGCGCTGGTCCGCCGACGCCGACTTCGCCTGGAACCAGTGGGGCCGCGCGCCCGGGCGGTTCGGCGACGCCGACGTCGCGCGGCAGTGGATCGACCGCTTCGGCGAGCGTGCCGGGATGCCGTTCGCGATCGAGCACGAGGGCCGGCCGATCGGATTCGCGAGCTATCGCGACCTGGAGCCGAAGGCGCGGAGCGCCGAGGTGAGCATCGGCATCGGCGAGAAAGCGCTCTGGGGCAGGGCACTGGGCCGCGAGGCGCTCGCGCTCCTCGTGCGGCACCTCGTCCTGGACCTTCGCGTCCACCGCGTGTCCCTGCACGTGCTCGCGTACAACGACCGCGCCATCAATTCGTACAAGGCCGTCGGCTTCCGGGTCGAAGGCCTCGAGCGCGATGCGGTGATGACCGACCGCGGCCACTACGCGGATGACGTGGCGATGGCGTATGTGGTCGGGCGCGCGCGTCCGGAGTTCGATCCCCGGCCGGTCACGCTCGCCGGCCGTCACGTCCGGCTCGAGCCGCTGCGCCGGGAGCACCTCGCGGAGCTCTGGGAGGTCGCGCGCGACCCCGAGATCTGGACATACCTCCTCGCGCCCGTCCCGAGCGGCCCGAACGAACTCGCGCGCCACGTCGACGACGCGCTCGAAGGCCAGATCCTCGGCGATCAGGTCGTCTTCCTCACTCGGCGAGCCGCGGATGGCCGGGCGATCGGCTCGACGCGCTTCCTGCACGTCGACCGGACGAACAAGACCGCCGAGATCGGCTGGACGTTCCTGGGCGCGGACGCCCGTCGCACCGTGGCGAACACCGAAGCGAAGCTGCTACAGCTTCGTCACCTGTTCGATGAGCTCGGCGCGCATCGCGTGTGGCTGCAGACCGACAAGATCAACGAACGCTCGCAGCGCGCGATCGAGCGCCTCGGCGCGACGAAGGAAGGGGAGCTCCGCGACGACCGCGTCGCCTGGAACGGTCGCATCCGCACGAGTGTCGTGTACGGCATCACGCGAAACGAATGGCCAGGCGTCCGACGACGCCTGCTCGGTCACCTGGAGCGGTGATATACACTCGTTCGAGTTGAAGTCCACTCACGGGGGGCGGCCGCGCTGCTAGCGGAGTTCTCACGCCAATAACGAGGTCGCCGTATAGCCGCGCCTGAGCTGCGGATCAACGAAGCGATCCGCGTCCCACACGTTCGCCTGATCGGCCCGAACGGCGAGGCGCTGGGCATCGTGCCGACCGCGCGCGCGCTCGCGAAAGCGCAAGAGGACGGCTACGACCTCATCGAGATCGCTCCCAACAGCCAGCCACCGGTCGCGCGGATGGGCGACTTCGGAAAGTTCCGCTACGACCAACAGCAGAAGGCGAAGGAAGCGAAGAAGAAACAACGCGCGGTGACGTGGAAGGAGATCCGCGTCTCTCCGAAGATCGACGACCACGACATCGACACGAAGATCCGCTCCGCCGCGAAGTTCCTCGACGAGGGCGACAAGCTCAAGGTGACCGTCCGGTTCCGCGGGCGCGAGCTCGCCCACCCAGATCGCGGCCGCGTGCTCCTCTTGGCCATCGGCGAGAAGCTGAAAGAGCACGGGATCATCGAGCGGCAGCCGCTCCTCGAGGGTCGCCAGATGCACATGGTCATGAACCCGGTGCGCCGCGACGCCGCCGCGCCCGCGCCCGCCGCCGGGGCTCGGCCGACGCCGACGCCTCCGCCGGCA
>DASYTL010000005.1:0-1675 GCA_036002305.1 Candidatus Limnocylindria bacterium | reverse complement strand
CTGTTCTCGGGCGACGTGCTCTTCGCCGGCGCCGTCGGCCGGGTGGACCAGCCCGGCGGCGACGCGCGCCAGATGGAAGCCAGCCTGCGCCGGGTCGCGGCGCTGCCGCCGGAGACGCGGGTGTACCCGGGGCACGGCCCGCCGACGACGATCGGCGCCGAGCTGCCGTGGCTGAAGGACTTCCGCTTTGCCGACTGACATGGAGATCCGGGTCCGCCCCTTCCACCCCCACGACTACCCGCGCATCGCGAAGATGAAGTGCGAGGCCGAGGGCGAACGCGTCACGGTCGAGGACATCCGGCGCTACGACGAGCAGTGGGACCACTCGCGCTTCGAGAAGGTCCGCGTCGTCGCCCAGGACGAGGAGAGCGTCGCCATCGGGTACGGCGAGCTGCACCATGAGCCCGACCAGTTCGACCCGCGCCGCTACTTCCTCCACCTCGCGGTGGACGTGCCGTACCGCCGGCGCGGCGTGGCGACGGCGATCTGGGAGCACCTGCGAGAGGAGCTCGACGAGCGCCGCGCGACGCTCGTGCGGCTCCGCACCGAGCCGATGGGGCCCGGGGCGGCGTGGGCGGAGCGCGCGGGATTCCGCTGGGCCGGCGAGGACCGCCCGACCGGGAAGGTGCTCTACGAGCTAAGGCCCGCGAGCCGCTAGCGGCCTATTCAGCGACCCCCACGATGTTCATGCCGTTGTCGGCGAAGAGCGTTGCGCCGGTGATCGACCGCGACCATTCGCTCGCGAGGAACGCGGCGACGTTCCCGACCTCCTCCTGTGTCACGTTCCGCCGGAGCGGCGACCGCGCCTCCCAGAGATCGCGCGCCTGCGAGATCCCCTTCACCGCGCTCGCCGAAAGCGTCTTCAGCGGGCCGGCGGAGATCGCGTTCACACGGATGTTCTTCGGACCGAGGTCCACGGCGAGGTATCGCACGCACGTCTCGAGCGCGGCCTTCGCCACCGCCATCGCGTTGTAGCTCGGTACGACGCGCTCGACGGCGTTGAACGTGAGCGCGAGCACCGAGCCGCCGCCGGCCTTCTCGAAGAGCGGGACCGCCGCGTTCGAGAGCGACACGAGGGTGTAGGCGCTGACGTCGACCGCCGTGAGGACGCCGTCGCGCGAGATCTCGTGGAACGGCCGGCGCAGGTCCTCGGTCGGGGCGTAGGCGATGGAGTGGACGACGATGTCGATCCCGTCCCATCGCTTGCCGACCTCCTCCATGAGGCGCGCGAGCTGGTCGGGCTTCGAGACGTCCGCGTCGATGAGCGGCATCTCTTCGTGACCGGGCAGCGTCGCGGCGAGCTTCTCGACGTTCTCCTTGAAGCGGTCGCCGAGATACGTGAACGCGAGGCGCGCGCCCTCGCGCCGGAACGCGGTCGCGATGCCCCACGCGATGCTCCGCTGGTTGCCGACCCCGACGATCAGCGCACGCTTGCCGTCAAGCACGCCCATCACGCACCTCCCCGCGGCGGCCATCATCGCACTAGCGCACTGCACGGCACGTGCAGCGAAAAGCCTACGTGGTCGCGTACTCGGTGATGCCGAGACGCTCGAGCGTCTCGCGCGTCGGGTGGCCCTGCTCGTCCCAGCCGCGCCCGGCGTAGTACGCGCGGACCTGCGCCGCCATGTCGTCATCGTCGAGCCGCACCTTCGAGAGGGGTCCGGACACGTGCGGC
>DASYTL010000004.1:0-1662 GCA_036002305.1 Candidatus Limnocylindria bacterium | reverse complement strand
CGCGGCGAAGCTCATTGCCAACGGCAAGATGGACCTCGAGTACATCGTCGCCGACGGCGAGCACAGCCAGTTCGAGATCGTGAAGCACGCGTCGGCCGTCGGGTCGCGCGTCTTCGTCGGGTCCTCGGGCGTCGGCTGGTTCTACGCCTTCGAGGCGATCGCGGTGACCGCGGGCCTGCGCCTGCCGGTCGTCGCGATCTGCGGCAACCGCGCCCTCGACGACCCCGGCGCGTTCGGCACCGAGCACAACGACTCGCTCGCGGTCCGCGACCTCGGCTGGCTCCTCCCGTGGGCGGAGACGGCGCAGGAGTCGATGGACCTCGCGCTCATGGCCTGGCGGATCGCCGAGGACAAGCGCGTCTCGCTCCCGATCGCGATCGGGCTCGACGGCGCGTTCCTCACCCACTCGCAGACGCTCGTGAAGGTCCCGGTGAAGGCCGCGGTGGACGCGTTCCTCCCGCCGTACGACCTCGGCGACCGGCTGCTGCACCCGGACAACCCGATCACGATCGCGCCGCAGGTCGACCAGGACTGGCTCATGGAGATCCGGCGCCAGAACGACGCGGCGATGCGCAGCGCGCTCACCGTGATCGCCGAGGCGCACGCGGACTTCAAGCGCATTTTCGGCCGCGGTGGCGAGAGCCCGTTCCTCGACGAATACATGACGGACGACGCCGAGGTCGTGTTCTTCGGGCAGGGCACGCTCGCCCTCCCGATGAAGGTCGCGATCCGCCGTCTGCGCAAGCAGGGCCACAAGGTCGGGCTCGTGCGGCTCAAGTGGTTCCGGCCGTTCCCGACCGCGGACGTGG
Source organism: Candidatus Limnocylindria bacterium (assembly GCA_036002305.1). Taxonomy (GTDB): domain Bacteria; phylum Chloroflexota; class Limnocylindria; order P2-11E; family P2-11E; genus 3-1-20CM-2-70-9. The sequence goes on along the minus strand of DASYTL010000004.1, from coordinate 853 downwards.
TGAAGAGCCTGTCCCGCTTCAAGGCGGTCGGCGTCATCGACCGCGACTACAGCTTCGGCTCGCCGTTCTACGGCGGCGTCCTCTACAACGAGGTGCGGTCCGCGCTGTACTCGCAGGCGAAGCGTCCGACCGTGGTCGGGTTCATAGCCGGCCTCGGCGGGCGTGAGATCGAGCAGCCGATGGCGCAGCAGATCTTCGACAAGACGATGGCCGCCGGGAACGGCGACCTCTCCGTCGGCGACCAGTGCCACTGGATCGGCGTGCGGGCCTGAGGAGGATGAGATGGCAGTAGAGACCGCGACGGGACACGGGACCGGGACGCTCCCGCAGATCAAGGGGGTCAAGGAGGTCCCTTATGACGAGCTCTTCGTCTCCGGGCACCGCACGTGCCAGGGCTGCGAGTCGGCGCTCGTCATGCGTCACATGGTCAAGGCCTCGGGCCCGCGCACGATCGTGCTCGGCTCGACCGGATGCATGTACGTCGCCAACACGACGTACTACACGACGCCCTGGGTCGTGCCGTGGATGCACACCCAGCTCGGCGCCGCCGGATCGGCCGCGCTCGGCACCGCGGCAGGGCTCAAGGTCCTGATGCGCAAGGGCAAGATCAAGGACGAGAAGATCAACGTCATCGCGTTCTGCGGCGACGGTGGCGGGGCCGACATGGGCATCGGCGCGATCTCCGCCACGCTGACGCACAAGGAATACAACGCGCTGATCCTCCTGTATGACAACGAGTCGTACGCGAACACGGACATCCAGCTGTCGAGCCAGACACCGTGGGGCGCCGTGACGACGTTCTCCCCGACCGGCTCGTCGAAGCGGATCATGCACACGCGCTGGAAGAAGAACA
>DASYTL010000003.1:0-56929 GCA_036002305.1 Candidatus Limnocylindria bacterium | reverse complement strand
CCGAGATGGTCATGCCCGGCGACAACACCAACGTCGAGGTCCAGCTCATCACCCCCATCGCCCTGGAGGAGGGCCTGCGCTTCGCCATCCGCGAGGGCGGGCACACCGTGGGCGCGGGGGTGGTGACGAAGGTGCTGGCCTAGTGGCCAAGCAGCGCATCCGGATCCGCCTCAAGGCGTACGACCACAAGCTCATCGACCAGTCCGCGGCGCAGATCGTCGAGACCGCGCAGCGGACCGGGTCGACGGTGACGGGTCCGGTACCGCTGCCTACGCGCATCGAGAAGTTCACCGTCATCCGCAGCCCCTTCATCTACAAGGACTCGCGCGAGCAATTCGAGATCCGGACCCACAAGCGCCTGATCGACATCAACGACCCATCCCAGAAGACGGTCGATGCCCTCATGAAGCTGAACCTCCCGGCGGGCGTCGATATCGAGATCAAGCTTTAAGAAGGCCAAGAGATGAGCGATGAGACGAAAGTCGAAGAGCAAGAAAAGAGCGACACGGGCGCTCCGGCGATGAAGAAGCCGGTGCTGCTCGGTCGCAAGCTCGGCATGCTCCAGCACTTCAAGGAGGATGGCTCGGTCGTCGCGGCGACGGTGATTGCCGCGGAGGCGAACGTCGTCACGCAGGTCCGCACCAAGGAGCGCGACGGATACAGCGCGATCCAGCTCGGCTTCGGCCGCGCCAAGAAGAAGGAGCGCCTGACGAAGCCGGCGCTCGGCCACCTCAAGGACCTGCCGCCGGTGCGCGTCCTGCGCGAGGTGCGCCTCGATGACGTCGCGGGCTTCGCGACCGGTCAGGAGATCGGCGTCGATCGGTTCCAGCCGGGCGACAAAGTACATGTCGTCGGCACATCGAAGGGCAAGGGCTTCCAGGGGCCCGTCCACCTGCACCACTTCACGCGCGGTCCGAAGTCGCACGGCTCCGATCACCTGCGCCGCCAGGGCTCGGTCGGATCGGGCACGACGCCGGGCCGCGTGCTGAAAGGCCTGCGGATGGCCGCACATCAGGGCGCGGACCGTGTCACCGTCCGCAACCTCGAGATCCTCCGCACCGACAAGGCGCGCGCTCTGCTCGTCGTGGCGGGGGCGGTGCCTGGCGCGCGCAACGGGATCGTGATGGTCAGGAAGGCGTAATGGCGACCAAGGATTCGGACAAGGGAACCAAGGCCAGGCCGGCGGCGAAGAAGGCCGCGGCCGAGCCGCGGCGGACCGCCGCCGCGAAAGCTCAGCCAGCGAAGGCGCCGTCGGCGAAGGCGGCGAAGCCCGCCGCGCCCGCCGCCGCGAAGGCGAAAGCGCCGACGCGACGCGCGGTCGCGCGTCCGCTCACGCGGGTCGTCAGGCCCGAGGCTCCACGCGAGGAGCGGCGCGAGCGCGAGCCCCAGATGCGCGAGGAGCCGCGGCCGAAGATCGAGGTCCGTCCGCTGCCGACCGCTCCCGCCGGGCACGCCCCGGTGATCAGGGCCGACGGCTCGGCGGAGGGGTCGGTGGAACTGCCCGCGGCCATCGCGTCGCCGACAAGGCGCCGCGGCGTGCTCTTCCAAGCCATGCTCGCGTCGCTGGCGAACGCGCGGCAGGCGACGTCCGCGACGAAGAACCGCGCGCGCGTCGCTGGCGGCGGCGCCAAGCCCTGGCGGCAGAAAGGCACGGGCCGCGCGCGGCAGGGCTCGACGCGCTCGCCGCACTGGCGGCACGGCGGCGTCGTGTTCGGCCCGAACGGCCGCCGCTACGAACAGCGTCTGCCCGAGAAGATGCGCCGCGCGGCGTTCGCGCAGGCGCTCGCCGCGCACGCCGAGAACGGCCGCGTCCTCGTCGTGGACGAGCTGCGCTTCGACGGTGATCGGCCGCGCGCCCGCGACGTCGTCGAATGGCTCGCGCGCGTGGGGCAGACCGGGCGCGCGGTCCTCGTGACGGCTGAGCCGAACGACCTCGTCGGCCGTGCCGCCGCGAACATCAAGGAGTTCGACACGCGGACCGCGGGGACGCTGCGCCTCGCGGACGTGCTCCGCGCGGAGACGGTGTTGATCCATCGCCCGGCCCTGGAAGCGCTCGCCGCGCGCGCGACCGTGGGGAAGGCCTCATGAGCGTTCGCGGGAGCGCGATCCTGATCCGACCGGTCATCACCGAGCGCTCGATGAGCGAGACGAACACCGGGCGCTACACGTTCGCGGTCGCGAAGGACGCGACCAAGCGCGATATCGCCGACGCGGTGGCGGGCTCCTTCAAGGTCGACGTGATCGCGGTGAACGTGATCCACGTACCGGGAAAGACGCGTCGCCTCGGCCGGCGCACCGGGCACAAGCCCGACTGGAAGAAGGCCATCGTGACTCTCGCCGAGGGTCAGCGCATCGAGAAGTACTTCGTGGAGGGCGTATAGGAATGGCCACTCGTTTCCCTCGTGACCATTCATACGTGCACCTCCTTTCGGAGGTGCTGTAGGCCATGCCGCTGAAGCAGTACAAGGCCACGTCGCCGGTGCGGCGGTTCCGGCAGTCGGCGTCCTTCGAGGAGTTGACGAAGGGGAAGGCGCCCGAGCGGCGCCTTCTCGAGCCGAAGCGCCGCCAGGCCGGCCGCAACGCGCAGGGCCGGGTGACGACGCGGCACCGGGGCGGCGGCGAGAAGCGCTTCTACCGCAAGGTCGACTTCAAGCGCGACAAGGACGGGATCCCGGCGCGCGTGACCGCCATCGAGTACGACCCGAACCGCTCGGCGCGCCTCGCGCTGCTCGTCTACCGCGACGGCGAGAAGCGCTACATCATCGCGCCGAACGACCTGCGCGTCGGCGACTCCGTGGTCTCGGGTCCCGACGCCGAGGCGCGCGTCGGCAACTGCCTCCCGCTGGAGCACATGCCGACGGGCACGCAGATCCACGGCGTCGAATTACAGCCCGGCCGCGGCGCGCAGATGGTGCGCGCGGCCGGCGGCGCGGCGCAGCTGGTCGCGAAGGAAGGCGAGTACGCGCAGATCCGGCTGCCGTCGGGTGGCATCCGTGTGGTCCACGTGCGCTGCCGCGCGACGGTCGGGCAGATCGGCAACGTCGAGCACGAGAACCGCAAGGTCGGCGGGGCGGGACACAAGCGCCACATGGGCTGGCGTCCCGCGGTCCGCGGCGTCGTGATGTCCCCGCGTGACCACCCGCACGGCGGTGGCGAGGCGAAGTCACCGGTCGGCGGCATGGCGCAAACCCCCTGGGGCAAGCCGGCGATGGGCCTCAAAACGCGGAACAACCCGCGGACGGATCGGTTCGTCACCGAGCGTCCCCGGAAGAGGAAATCCAAATGAGCCGCTCCGTAAAGAAGGGTCCCTTCGTCGAGAAGTCTCTGAAAGAGAAGATCGAGATCTTGAACTCGCGCAACGAGAAGAAGGTCGTGAAGACCTGGTCGCGCCCGTCGATGATCCTGCCGGCCATGGTCGGCCACACCATCGCGGTGCACGATGGCCACCGTCACGTGCCGGTCTTCATCACCGAGAACATGGTCGGGCACCGTCTCGGCGAGTTCGCGCCCACACGGATCTTCCGCGGCCATGGCCGCGCCGTCGCGGAGGCGGCCGCCGCCGCGACGACCGCAGTCCCGGGCGCCGCACCCGCGGCACCGGCCGCAGCCGGCACGCCGGAGCGGGCCACGACCGTGAGGTCAGGTGCCTAGCGTGGAAGTGAAGGCGACGGCTCGCTTCATACGGCTCTCCCCGCGGAAGGCGCGCCTGGTGACGGACCTCATCACCGGCAAGAGCGCCGAGGAGGCGATCGCCATCCTCGAGAACCTGCCGAAGTCGACGTCGCTGCCGCTCGGCCGCGTGGTGCGCTCGGCGATCGCGAACGCCGAAAACAACTTCAACCTGACGCTCGAGAACCTCTACGTGAAGCGCGCCATCGCGAACGAGGGCCCGCGCATGAAGCGCGCCTGGTACCGCGGTCGCGGCCGCCGCGATCTCAAGGTGCACCGCCTCGCGCACCTCGAGGTCGTGCTGGACGAGAAGGAGAAATAGGAATGGCGACCCGCTTCGCTCGTCACCATTCACACGTGCACCTCCTCCGGGAGGTGCTGTAACCCATGGGCCAGAAGACGCACCCGATCGGATTCCGTCTCGGGTTCACGAAGACCTGGAACGCGAAGTGGTATGCGAATCGGAAGAACTACCCGGTGCTCCTCAAAGAGGACATCGCGATCCGCAACGCCATCCGCGGGCGCCTGCGCGACGCGGCGATCGCGCGCATCGACATCGAACGCTCCGCCAACCAGGTCACGGTGACGATCCAGACGGCGAAGCCGGGCGTGGTCATCGGCAAGGGCGGCGCGAAGGTCGAGGAGCTGCGCCAGGTCCTCGGCAAGATGACCGGCAAGATGGTGAAGGTGAACATCTTCGAGATCCGGTACCCGGAGCTCGATGCCTACCTCATCGCCGAGAACGTCGCGCAGCAGCTCGAGCGGCGCGTTTCGTTCCGCAAGGTGCTCAAGCAGACCGTTCAGCGCTCGATGAAGTCCGGCGCCAAGGGCGTCCGGGTCGCGGTCTCCGGCCGTCTCGGCGGCGCCGAGATGAGCCGGCGGGAGTGGGAGCGCGAAGGTCGCGTGCCGCTCCACACGCTGCGGGGCGACATCGAGTTCGGGCGCGCCATCGCCAAGACGACCTTCGGCACGATCGGCGTGAAGGCCTGGGTCTACAAGGGTGAGATCGAGCCCGCCCCGCGCCAGGTCGCGCCGGGCCCTGCCTCGCCGGCGAGGGCTGGTGCCTGATGCTCCAGCCGAAGCGCCTGAAGCACCGCAAGTTCCAGCGCGGCCGGATGAAGGGCGTCGCGCACGCCGGCTCTACGCTCGCGAACGGCGACTACGCGCTCCAGGCGCAGGAGCCCTGCTGGATGACGGCGCGGCAGATCGAAGCGGCCCGGCGCGCGATCGTCCACCACTTCAAGCGCGGTGGAAAGGTCTGGATCCGGGTCTACCCCGACAAGCCGGTCACGAAGAAGCCGGCCGAGGTCCGGATGGGCTCGGGGAAGGGCGCGCCGGATCACTGGGTCGCGGTCGTCCGGCCGGGCCGGATCCTCTTCGAGGTGGGCGGCGTCGACCGAGCGCTCGCGAAGGAAGCGCTGCGGCTCGCCGCGTACAAGCTTCCGATCAAGACGAGATTCATGGCACGAGAGGAGGCGATGGCTGATGAAGGACATGCGGCGGCTGTCTGATAACGAGATCGCCGACCAGCTGCGCGGCGCGCGCGAGGAGCTCTTCGACGCGAAGTTCAAGCTCGCGACGCGGCAGCTCAAGAACTTCCGGTCGCTGCCGCAGACGCGTCGGAAGATCGCGCGCCTCCTCACGGTGATGCGCGAACGTACCGAGACGGAGACCGAAGGCAATGGCTGAGAAGCGATCGAAGGGGGCTACGCCGTCCTCGAACCCCCCGACGAAGACGACGAGCCGCGCCAACACCCCCGCGAAGGCGACGGCGAGCCGGGCGAAGGCGCCGGCCAAGCCGGCGGCCCCCGCGCGAGCGGCTGCGGCCCCCGCGCGAGCGGCTGCGGCCCCAGCGCGATCGCTCGTGAAGCGCACCGTCGCCCGCAAGCGCGCCGCGCCCACGGCTGGCGCGGAAGAGCGGTTCACCTGGCGACGACTCCGGCGCAAGACGAAGGTCGGCGTCGTTGTCTCCGCGAAGATGGCCAAGACGATCATCGTCGAGGTCGGCCGGTTCCGGGAGCATCCCCTCTACAAGAAGATGATCCGGCTCCGCAAGCGCTTCGCCGCGCATGACCAGGACGGCGAGGCGAAGGCCGGGGACCTCGTGCGGATCCAGGAAAGCCGGCCGTACAGCGCGACCAAGCGCTGGCGGCTCGTCGAGGTGATCTCGCGCGCCGGCGAGGCGGGGGCCGCGGCCCCGCGCGTCGCGGACGTCGAGAAGGCTCTCGAAGAGGCCGAAGGCGTGACCGAGATCCTCGCGCCCGAGCGCGAGCCGGACCAGGAAGCCCAAGAAGAGGAGAAGAGCGAGCCGTGATCCGACCCTACACGCGGGTCCGTTGCGCGGACAACACCGGAGCGCGTGAGCTTTCGGTGATCCGCGTGCTGCGCTCTTCGTCCGGCACGACCGCGGAGATCGGCGACGTTTTCATCGCCGCCGTCAAGAACGCGATCCCGAACTCCGGCGTGAAGAAGGGCGAGGTGGTGCGCGCGGTCGTCGTTCGGCAGACGAAGGAGTACCGCCGCGACGACGGCTCGATGATTCGTTTCGACGACAACGCGGCGGTGCTGCTCAATCCGCAGAACCAGCCCCGCGGAACGCGCATCTTCGGCCCGGTCGCGAGAGAGCTGCGCGAGCGCAACTTCATGAAGATCGTGTCGCTCGCCCCGGAGGTTCTATGAACGCGAGCGAGACACGGCTTCGCCGGGGCGAGCGAGCCCAACCAGCCTTGAGCGGGTCTCCGCGGGTCGCTACGCGCTCCGAGATTGAGCAGGTTCTGTAAGTGGCCGGGGGCATGCGCCTGCGCAAGGGTGACGAGGTCATCGTGATCACGGGCAAGGATCGCGGCAAGCGTGGGCGCGTCCAGGAGGTGCGTCCGCGTGACCGGACGGTGATCGTCGCCGGACTGAACATCGCGAAGCACCACACCAAGCCGAACCCCGCCAAGAACCAGAAGGGCGGGATCGTCGAGCAGCCGATGCCCCTCGGGCTCGGCAAGGTCATGGTGATCTGCCCGCACTGCGGCAAGCCGACCCGCGTGGCGCACCGGAGTGACGACGGTGACACGAAGGAGCGCGTCTGCAAGCAGTGCGGCGAGCCCATCGTCGTCCAGGAGCCGACGTGAGCGAGACACGGCTTTGCCGGACCGAGCGAACCCAAGCAGCCCTGAGCGTGTCTGGTCGGCGAAGCCGACAGATTGAACAGGAGCCGACGTGACCGCGGTATTGAAGGAGCGCTACGACAAGACCGTGCGGGACGAGCTGCGCAAGCAGTTCAGCTACGGCAACGTGATGCAGATCCCCAAGGTCGAGAAGATCGTGGTGAACATCGGAATGGGCGAGGCCATTGGAAACGCGAAGGCGATGGACGCGGCGGCGGGCGACCTGGCCACCATCACCGGCCAGCGCCCGATCGTCACGAAGTCGAAGAAGGCCATCTCGAACTTCCGGCTGCGGGTCGGCATGCCGATCGGGCTCAAGGTGACGCTCCGCGGCGAGCGGATGTGGCACTTCCTCGAGAAGCTCGTGACGGTCGCGCTGCCCCGCATCCGGGACTTCCAGGGGGTACCGGACAAGAGCTTCGACGGGCGGGGCAACTACTCGATCGGCCTGAAGGAGCAGCTCGTGTTCCCGGAGATCGACTACGACAAGATCGATCGGCTGCGCGGCATGGAGATCACGATCTGTACCACCGCGAGGACGGACGAAGAGGGACGCGCGCTGTTGCGCGGCCTCGGGATGCCGTTCCGCACCGCGTCCTGAGAGGGAGTCGATGGCAAAGAAGAGCCTTATCTTGAAGTCGCAGCGTCCGCCGAAGTTCAAGGTACGGACGCATCACCGCTGCCAGGTGTGCGGCCGTCCGCGCGGCTTCCTCCGTAAGTTCGGCCTGTGCCGGATCTGCTTCCGCGAGCGCGCGCTGATCGGCGAGCTGCCGGGCGTCACGAAATCGAGCTGGTGATGGGGAGAGCGTGTTGACCGAAGAAACGACCGTGATCCGCGAGCCGGCGGCCGAGGGCGCTGATCGTCCCGAGCGGCCGGTGCGCAAGCCGGCGCAACCGAAAAAGCCGCGTCCGAAGGGCATCGGGATGCCGAACGATCCCGTCGCCGATCTGCTCACGCGCGTCCGCAACGCGGCGGGCGCCCGCCACGAGTCGGTGACCATCCCGGCGAGCCGCATGAAGGCCGAGATCGCGCGGATCCTGCGCGACGAGGGCTTCATCTCCGGCTACGAGCAGCCCAACGCGCGCGAGATCGTGCTGAAGATGAAGTTTGTCGGCAAGCTGCCGGCGGTCTCCGGTCTGCGCCGCATCAGCAAGCCCGGCCTCCGGGTCTATGCCCGGAAGAGCGAGATGCCGCGGGTGCTCGGCGGGCTGGGCGTCGTCATCGTCTCGACCTCGTCCGGCCTCATGACGGGCCGCGAGGCGCAGAGGAAGGGCCTCGGCGGCGAGGTCCTCGCGTATGTCTGGTAGGTCGGGCGATGAGCAGCTCTGCCGTGCGGGACTGGTGAGCGCGTGAGCCGCATCGGACGCATGCCGGTGACCGTCCCCGCGGGCGTCGACGTGAAGATCGACGGGCGGACCGTGAGCGTGAAGGGGCCCAAGGGCCAGCTCGCGCGCACCTTCCATCCGAACGTCTCCATCGCGCGCGAGGACGGTAAGATCACCGTGTCGCGCGCTGACGACAGCAAGCTCAACCGGGCGCTTCACGGGCTGACGCGAACGCTGATCGCGAACATGGTCGCCGGAGTCACCACAGGCTACGCCAAGGAGCTCGAGATCAGCGGGACGGGCTACCGCGCCGTGCTCCAGGGCAAGAAGCTGCAGCTCGCGCTCGGGTTCTCGCACCCGATCGAGATCGAACCGCCCGCGGGGATCACATTCACCGTGGAGACGCCGCAGAAGCTCAGGGTCTCGGGCGTCGACAAGGAGATCGTGGGGGAGATGGCGGCCAAGATCCGCGCCCTGCGCGTCCCCGACCCCTACAAGGCGAAGGGCGTCAAGTACGCCGGGGAGTACATCCGCCGGAAGGCGGGCAAGGCCGGCAAGGTCGGGGCGGCGACGAAGACCTAATGGCACGAGAGAGTCGACGCGAGGGCAGGTCCCGGCGCCACGAGCGAGTCCGGGAGAAGATCCGGGGCAGCGCGGAGCGCCCGCGGCTCGCGGTGTTCCGCTCGCTCGCGCACATCTACGCCCAGCTCATCGACGACGATGCCGGTACGACACTGGTGGCCGCGTCGAGCGTCGACGCGAAAGACGGGAAAGGCAAGAAGATCGAGCGCGCCAAGGCCGTGGGCGCGACGCTCGGCGAACGGGCGAAGGCCAAGGGCATCGGCGAAGCCGTGTTCGACCGCGGCGGCTACCGCTATCACGGGCGAGTGAAGGCGCTGGGCGATGCCGCCCGCAACGCTGGATTGAGGTTCTAAAGGACTAGATGGCGAAGATTGACGCGAACAGACTCGAGCTGACCGAGCGCGTGGTGCAGATCAACCGCGTCTCGAAGGTCGTGAAGGGCGGACGGCGCTTCTCGTTCTCGGCGATCGTGGTCGTCGGCGATGGCCGCGGCCATGTCGGCGCGGGCCTCGGCAAGGCGGACGAGGTGCCCGGCGCGATCACCAAGGGACGCGAGGACGCGAAGAAGCACGTCATGCTCATCCCCCTCGTCGACCGGACCATCCCGCACCAGGTCGTCGCCGACTTCGGCGCCGCCCGCGTGATCCTCCGCCCGGCGTCGAAGGGCACGGGCGTCATCGCCGGCGGCTCGGTCCGTGCGGTCGTCGAGTCGGCGGGGATCAGCGACATCCTTTCGAAGTCGCTGGGCAGTACGAACCCGGTCAACGTGGTCATGGCGACTATGAAGGCGCTGTCGCAGCTGCGCTCGGCGGAGACCGTACGCCAGACGCGCGGGCAGCCGCCCCGCGAGAGCCGCGATCCGGTCGGGGCGACGTCGTGACGCGCCTCGAGATCCGCCAGCGGCGGAGCGCCATCGGCGAGAAGGAGGGCGCGCGGCGCACACTGTCCGCGCTCGGTCTGCGGCGCACCGGGCAGGTCGTGTCGCACGAAGACTCGCCGACGCTGCGCGGGATGCTCCGCCGCGTCGCCCACCTCATCGTCGTGAGCGACGAGAAGAACGGGAAGCGCTGATGCGGGAGCACGAGGTACGCGGACCGCGCGGCTCCCGCAAGCCACGCCGGCGCCTCGGTCGCGGGACCGCCCAGGGCCAGGGAAAGACCGCCGGTCGCGGCACGAAGGGGCAGCTTGCGCGGACCGGCCCGGGCCTTCCGGGATGGTTCGAGGGTGGCCAGACGCCGCTGCACATGCGCGTTCCGAAGCTGCGGGGCTTCAAGAACCGTTTCCGCCAGAGCTTCGTCGCGGTGAACGTCGGCCGTCTCGCCGACTATGCCGCGGAAGGAAAGGTCTCTCCCGACACGCTCGCCGCAAAGGGGCTGATCGAGAAGGACGCGCGCATCAAGGTGCTCGGTGACGGGGCCATCTCGGCGAGGCTCGAGGTGCACGCGCACGCGGTCTCCGCGACGGCGCGCCAGAAGATCGAGTCCGCCGGCGGGTCGATCGTGATCATCACCGCCGGATAGCGCGTATGGGCATGTTCCAGGCGCTCATCGACGCGCTTCGCACCCCGGACCTCCGGAACAAGATCCTCTTCACGCTCGGGATGATCCTCGTGTTCCGGTTCCTGGCCCACGTGCCATTGCCCGGTGTGAACCAGGACCAGCTCACCGCGCTCCTCCAGAACAACCAGCTCATCAACCTGCTCGATCTGTTCTCGGGCGGCGGCCTGGCGCGGTTCTCGATCGTCGCGCTCGGTGTCAACCCTTACATCAACGCGTCGATCATCATGACCCTGCTCAACCAGACCATCCCCGCCCTCGAGCGACTGTCGAAAGAGGGCGAGTACGGCCGCAACCGGATCAACCAGTACACCCGCATCCTCACGGTCCCGCTCGCGCTCCTTCAGGGCATCGGCGTCGCGGTGTTCATGCAGCGCCAGGGCGTCCTGAACGTCTTCGGCCCGTCCGACCTCACGGTGACGCTCTCGATCCTGGCGTCGCTCACCGCGGGGACGATCGTCCTGATGTGGCTCGGCGAGCTGATCAGCGAGCGCGGCATCGGGAACGGGATCAGCTTCATCATCTTCGCCGGCATCGTGGGCCGGCTCCCGCAGACCATCGAGCAGACCCTTCTGGTCCAGCAGAACTTCATCGCGCTCGGGGCTATCGCGATCATCTCGGTGATCGTGATCGCCGCGATCATCTTCATCCAGGAGGGCCAGCGCCGGATCCCGGTGCAGTACGCGAAGCGCGTGCGCGGAACGCGGATGTACTCGGGCGGGAGCACCTTCATCCCGCTCCGCGTGAACAGCGCCGGGGTCATCCCGATCATCTTCGCGATCTCGATCCTGCTGCTGCCGAGCCAGATCGCGCAGTACTTCACAACGAGCGAGACGGAGGTGATCCGCAACGTGGCGACAGGGATCGTGACGGCGTTTCAGAATCCCATCGTCTACAACCTCTTGTACTTCGTCCTGGTGGTCCTGTTCACGTTCTTCTACACGGCGTTCACGTTCATCCCCAACGACGTCGCCGACAACATCAAGCGCTACGGCGGCTTCATCCCGGGCATCCGGCCCGGGCGGCCGACCGCGGAGTTCCTCCAGCGGGTCGTGACGCGCATCACCATCGCCGGCGCCCTCTTCCTCGGGATCGTCGCGGTCATGCCGACTCTCATCGGCGACATCACGGGGGTGCAGACGCTGCGCCTTGGCGGTACGAGCATCCTCATCGTCGTCGGCGTGGTGGTGGAGACCATGAAGCAGCTCGAGGCGCAGCTCCTCCAGCGCAGCTATGAGGGATTCATCCGTTAGTGGCCGGTGCGCGGGCGAGCGAGTCGGACAGCCCTGAGCGGCTCTCGCAGGCCATGGGCGACCTGATCGTCATGGGCCCGCCCGGAGTGGGGAAGGGGACCCAAGCCAAGGCGCTGGCGCAACAGAACGGCTGGGTGCAGCTCTCGACCGGCGAGGTCTTCCGAGACCACATCCGCCGGCAGACGGACCTCGGGCGGCGGGTGAAGGCGTTTCTCGATCAGGGCGCGTACGTTCCCGACGACGTGACCGTCCGCATGGTGCGTGCGCGCCTCGAGGACATCTCGCCGTTCACCCGTGTGATCTTCGATGGATTCCCGCGCACCGTCGCGCAGGCCGAAGCGCTCGAGCGATTGTTCGGCGAGATGGGTCGGCGAGTCGACGGCGTCCTGCTGCTCGAGGCGCCCCGGGACGAGCTCCTCGCCAGGCTCACCGGCCGCGCGACAGCCGAAGGCCGCAGCGACGACACGCCGCAAGTCATCGCGAGGCGCCTCGACGTGTACGAGGATCAGACGAGCCCCCTGATCTCGTACTACGACGACCGTGGCCTGGTGAAGCGCGTGAGCGGCGTCGGCCGGGTCGAGGATGTCACCCGGCGGCTCCGCGAGGCGGTCGCGTGATCACGCTGAAGACGCCCGCGCAGATGGCGAAGATGCGCGAAGCCGGCCGCGTCGTGGCCGCGATGCTCGAGGCGTGCCGCGACGTGACCAGGCCCGGGATCACGACCGCCGAGCTCGACCGGGTCGCCGCCGATGTCCTGCGCAAGGCCGGCGCGACAAGCTCCTTCCTCGGTTACAGCAGCCCGCCCTACCCGGCGACGATCTGCACGTCGGTGAACCACGAGATCGTGCATGGCATCCCCTCGCCAAAGCGCAAGCTCCGCGAAGGCGACATCGTCGGGATCGACGCCGGTGCCATCGTCGACGGGTGGCACGCCGATGCCGCGATCACGCTTCCGGTGGGCCGCGTCTCTCCGCAGGCCGAGAAGCTGATCCGCGTGACGTCCGAGGCCCTACGCATCGGGATCGCCAGGGCGCAGGTCGGCGGGCGGATCGGCGACATCGGTGCCGCGATCGAGGAGTTCGTCCGCGGCCACGGGTTCAGCGTCGTGCAGAACTATGTCGGGCACGGCATCGGCCGCGCGATGCACGAGGAGCCGCAGGTCCCGAATTACCGCCCGGCGAAGGGTCACCCCAACCCGCCGATCAGCGAGGGGCTCTGCATCGCCATCGAGCCGATGGTGAACGTCGGCGGGCCGGGGACGATGACCCTCGCCGACCACTGGACGGTCGTCACCGCCGACAAGAGCCTCTCGGCGCACTTCGAGCACACCCTCGCCTGCACGGCCGCCGGACCGGTCGTGCTCACCGGTTCCAGCAGGGGCGCGGCGGTGGCGGCATGAGCCCCATTGCCTCCAAGTGGCCGGTCTTGGTACACTTTCGGTTCCCGTGGGCCAATGCCGCGGGCCAACCTGTGTCTGGAGCGTAATTGGCGAGCAAGCCGAGCAACAAGGAAGTCATCGAGGTGGAGGGGACGGTTTCGGAAGCCCTTCCGAACGCGATGTTCAAGGTAGAGCTCCAGAACGGGCACGCTGTCTTGGCACACATCAGCGGCAAGATGCGGATGAACTTCATCCGGGTCGTGCCGGGCGACCGCGTCTTGGTGGAGCTGTCGCCATACGACCTTAAACGAGGACGCATTACCAGGCGAGTGAGGTACTAGTGAAGGTCCGCGCAAGCGTGAAGAAGCGTTGCGACAAGTGCAAGATCATCCGGCGCGAGCGGCAGATCCTCGTGATCTGCTCCGAGCCGAAGCACAAGCAGCGGCAGGGTTAGGAACGCATGGCTCGAATCGCCGGCGTCGATATCCCGCGCGAGAAGCGCGTCGACGTCTCCCTGCGCTACATCTTCGGCATCGGTCCGACGAGCGCGCGCGAGGTGCTCGAACAGGCACGCGTCGACGCCGCGACGCGGGTTCGCGATCTCACCGAGCCTCAGGTCGCGAAGATCCGTGAGGTCATCGATCGTGGCTATAAGGTCGAGGGTGACCTTCGCCGCGAGATCGCGCTCAACATCAAGCGCTTACAGGAGATCGGCAGCTACCGCGGTCTTCGTCACCGGCGCAATCTGCCGACACGCGGCCAGCGGACGCGAACGAACGCGCGGACGCGCCGCGGTCAGCGGAAGACGGTAGCCGGAAGGAAGAAGGCGGTGTCGAAGACCTAGTGGCCGAGCCCAAGCAGGAAAAACAGCAGGAGAAACCGCGGCAGGCCGAGAAGCCCGAGACCGAAGCTCAGGGCGCGGCCGAGCCGAAGGCCGCGCCGCGTCGACGCCGCGAGAAGCGTGTCGTCCCGCGCGGCGCCGCCCACGTGAAGGCCTCGTTCAACAACACGATCATCTCGCTGACCGACCCGGCCGGAAACGTCATCGCCTGGTCGTCGGCCGGCGCGGCGGGATGGAAGGGCTCGCGAAAGAGCACGCCCTACGCCGCGCAGGTCGCGGCGGAGACCGCGGCCCGGAAGGCCCTCGATCTCGGCCTCAAGACGGTCGAGGTCTTCGTTCGCGGTCCCGGCGCGGGTCGCGAGGCGGCGATCCGCGCCCTCGAGGCGACCGGCCTCGAGGTCACCGCGATCACCGACGTCACGCCGATCCCCCACAACGGCTGCCGGCCGCCAAAGAGAAGGAGAGTCTAAGGAGTGAACCTGGGCTGGACCGCAAGGTCGTGGGATTCGGACCTGGTGTGCGATGGCTAGATATACGGGTCCCGTCTGCCGCATCTGCCGCCGGGAGAGCATGAAGCTGTTCCTCAAGGGCGAGAAGTGCTTCACGAAGTGCACGTTCGAGAAGCGGTCGTCTCCGCCCGGCATGCATCAGCAGCGCCGGCGCAAGGTCAGCGACTTCGCGCTGCAGCTTCGTGAGAAGCAGAAGGCGCGACGCATGTACGGCGTCCTCGAGCGCCAGATGAAGAACACATTCGAGCGCGCGGCCGAGGTCACCGGCGCGACGGGCGAGACGCTGCTCATCAACCTCGAAACGCGTCTCGACAACACCGTGTATCGCGCCGGATTCGCGAAGTCGCGCTCGCAGGCGCGCCAGCTGGTCTCCCACGGGCACATCACGGTGAACGGGCGCGTCACCAAGACGCCGAGCTACTCGGTGAAGGCAGGCGACGTGCTCGCCGTGGCCGAGTCGAGCCGCTCGTCGAACTACTTCAAGGAGATGACGGCCTGGGCGAAGACGCAGACCCGTCCGGGATGGCTCGAGGTCGATCCTGACGCGTACACGGCGAAGATCCTCGCGAGGCCCAGTCGCGATCAGATCGAAGCGCAGGTCAACACCCAGCTCATCGTCGAGCACTACTCGCGCTAGCCCCGCGCAGGAAGGAAATCGAAGCATGACCCTTGTCGAGCTCGAGTACCCCAAGATCGAACGCTTGGAAGGCGACGAGCGCTACGCGAAGTTCGCGTGCGAGCCGCTCCCGCCGGGCTACGGCACGACCCTTGGGAATTCGCTCCGCCGTGTGCTCCTCAGCTCGCTGCCCGGCGCGGCGATCACCGCCGCGCGCGTGCGCGGCGTCGCGCACGAGTTCTCCACGATCCAGGGCGTGAAAGAGGACGTCGTCCAGATGGTCCTCAACCTGAAGCAGATCCGGCTGCGCTCGTTCGCGAGCGAGCCCGTGACCCTCACGCTCGAGAAGACCGGCCCGGGCGAGGTCACCGCGGCCGACATCATGACCACGAGCGAGATCGAGATCGTCAACCCGGACGCGCACATCGCGACGCTGGAGCCCGAGGCCTCGCTCTGGCTCGAGCTCACGGTCGAGACCGGGCGTGGCTTCCACTCGGCCGACCGCCGCGAGGGCCTCCCGATCGGCGTCATCCCGATCGACGCGCTCTACAGCCCGGTGCGGAAGGTGAACTTCAGTGTGGAGAGCACGCGCGTCGGCCAGGTCACGAACTACGACCGTCTCGTGCTCGAGGTCTGGACCGACGGGACGACCACGCCGGACGACGCCGTCGCGCAGGGCTCGCAGATCCTCGTACAGCAGTTCTCGCTCTTCGCCGGCCTGACGCGCTCGCAGACCGCGCTGGCGCAGCCCGAGCGGACGAATGGCTCGGCGCTGCCGGCCGCGATCGCGGACATGCCGATCGAGGACCTCGACCTCCCGCAGCGGGCGTTCAACTCGCTCAAGCGGCATGGCATCACGAAGGTTGGCCAGCTGCTGCAGACGCCGGACGACGAGCTTCTCCGGATGCGCAACTTCGGCAAGAAGTCGCTCGACGAGATCAAGGAGCGTCTCGCGGCGCGAGGCCTCATCGAGGCGCCGGCGCGCGACGAGCTCGCCGAGGAGGCGCCCGTCGAGGAAGATACCGGCGTCTCCGAGAACGAGGAGAGCTAGTGCCGCATCAGGTCCACGAGCGCAAGTTCGGCCGTCGCACGGGACACCGGCGGTCGATGCTGCGCAACCTCTCGCTCTCGGTTCTCCGGTATGAGCGCGTCAAGACCACCGAGGCCAAGGCCAAGGAGGTCAGGCTCTTCGTGGACCGCATGATCAATCTCGGCAAGGACGGCTCGCTCGAAGCGCGGCGGCGTGCGCTGGCGTGGCTTCCCGAGCCGGTGATCGTCGAGAAGGTCTTCACGGACCTGGCCGCGCGCTGGCCGGACCGCGGATCGGGCTACGTTCGGCTGACGCACGTCGGGCGACGCGTCGGAGACGCAGCCCCGCAGATGCTCCTCGAGCTCGTGCCGGCGCCGGAGAAGGCGGCAGCGGACAAAGCCGACGCCGCCGAGGAGGCGAAGCCACGGCGTAGGCTCGCGCTGCCGCGCCGCCGCTCGGCCGAGAAGAAGACGGAGACGAAAGCCGAGAGCAACGCGAAGGCGGCGGCCAAACGCACCGCGCCGAAGAAGACAGCGAAGGGAGCAGCGAGCTAAACGGCGCACTGGAAAGCGCGCGTGGCGTACGACGGCACGAGCTACGTGGGTTTCCAGGCGCAACCGAACGGGCCGACCGTGCAGGCGGAGCTCGAGAAGGCGCTCTCGTCTGTCTGCGACGAGGCGGTGCGCGTGGTGGGCGCGGGACGGACCGATGCCGGAGTCCACGCGAGCGGGCAGGTGATCGACTTCCGGACGGCGAGCGCGCTGGACGGACCAACGATCGGCCGGGGGGTCAACGCCCTCCTGCCGGAGGACATCGCGGTCTCGGCGCTCGAACCGGCGGCGGAGGACTTCCACGCGCGGTTCTCGGCGACGGGACGGACATATGAATACCGGATCCGGCACGCGTCCGAGCGCGATCCGCTCGAGCGCCTGCGCGAGCACCACATCGCCGGCCCCCTTGACGTGCCGGCCATGCGGGAGGCCAGCGCGCGCCTGGTCGGGCGGCGGGACTTCTCGTCGTTCGCCTCGGGCCCGGGGGCCATCCGCACGGTGCGGCGCGCCGAGTGGTGCGCATCGGGCGCGGGCCTCCTCCTTTTCGAG
Source organism: Candidatus Limnocylindria bacterium (assembly GCA_036002305.1). GTDB lineage: Bacteria > Chloroflexota > Limnocylindria > P2-11E > P2-11E > 3-1-20CM-2-70-9. The sequence continues at coordinate 39,911 of DASYTL010000003.1, read as the reverse complement.
ATCACGGCCGACGCGTTCCTCCGGGGCATGGTGCGGGCGATCGTGGGTACGCTCCTCTGGGTCGGGCGCGACAAGATCGACGCGGCGGCTTTTGAGCGGATCGTCGCGGCGAGAGACCGCGCCAAGGCGGGTCCCAGCGCACCGGCGAACGGGTTGTGCCTCATCGCCGTTGAATACGGCGGAGGACGAGGCGAACATCAGCATGACGAGGCGGATGAATAGGCGATGAAGACATACACCACGAAGAGCGCTGAGATCACGCGCCACTGGCGCGTCGTCGACGCCGAGGGAGCTACCCTCGGGCGTCTCGCGACGAAGGTCGCGACGATCCTCCGCGGCAAGCACAAGCCCACGTTCTCGCCGCACCTCGACACCGGCGATCCGGTGATCGTCGTCAACGCGGCGAAGATCAAGGTCACCGGCAACAAGCTGCTGGCGAAACGGTACGTGCGGCACTCCGGGTATCCGGGAGGCTTGCGCTCGGAAACGCTCGAGCGACTGCTCTCGCGGCGGCCTGAGGAGGTCATCCGTCGCGCCGTCCGCGGGATGCTCCCGCAGAATCGCCTGGGCGAGCAGATGATCCGCAAGCTCCACGTCTACGCCGGGGCCGAGCACCCGCACGCGGCCCAGAAGCCGGAGGCCGCGCATTCGGCCACCGAGCCCGCCCAGAGGGAGCGCAGCACATGAAGCCAGCCCCGTTCTTCCAGGGGACCGGGCGCCGCAAGACCTCGATCGCCCGCGTCCGTCTCGTCCCGGGTGAAGGCGCGGTCGTGGTGAACGGGAAACCGCTCGACGACTACTTCGCGCGGGACGGCGCGACCGAGCAGGCGCTCCTGCCATTTTCCGTCACCAACACCACCCGCCGATTCAACGCCATGGTCAAGGTCGAGGGCGGCGGCGTGAGCGGTCAGATCGGCGCCATCGCGCACGGGATCGCGCGCGCTCTGATCCAGGTCGACAAGGAGCACACGAGCCCGCTCCGCAAGGCAGGACTCGTCACGCGCGACCCTCGGGCCAAGGAGCGGAAGAAACCCGGTCTCAAGCGCGCCCGAAAGGCACCGCAGTTCACGAAACGCTAGCCCAAAGGCGCGCGCCGAGCGCAAACTAGGCCCGTGGCCGGCACGAACTTCAACTACCAGGTTGCGCTCAAAGAAGGTCTCAAGAACCTTCAGCAGGGCCGACTGCGCCAGGCTGAGCAGAGCTTCAGGTACCTCGTCGATAAGTTCCCCAGCGCCGAGGGCGGGTACCGCGGCCTCGCGAAGGTCCACTTCGAGCAAGAGGACCGCACGGCGGCGCTCCGCATCCTACGCGAGGGTGCCGCGGCGCTCACCAAATCCGGCGAGCGCTCGGCGGCGATCGGCCTCCTTCGCGAAGCGGTCGCGCTCGATCCCCGCGATCTCGCGACGCATCGTCGGCTCGCGGCCGCGCTCGCTCTCGCCGGGGACCTCGAGGCGGCCGTGCAGGAGTACGCGCGATTCATCCGCGAGCTACGCGACGGCGGCGAGATGGAACGAGCGAAGAACGAGGTGGGCTACGCGAAAGGACAGCTGAAGGACGCACCTGGCTTCGCCTCGCTCGAGGGCATCGCCGCCGGGACCCGGGCGCCCGTTGATCAGGCTTCACGCGTCGATGAGCCCGCGCCCAAGCCGGCTTACAACGAACGCGTCCGCCAAGAGACGATGCGCGCGGCGTTCGGCGAGGCGCCCGCGAATCGGACGGACGCCGATCCCTGGACCGCGCCGCACGCGCGGCCCGCGCCCGAGACCTACACCCCTCCGCCGCCAACCGAGGCCCTGACCGACGCGTCGGGCGTCGACCCATGGGCCGCCCCACCACCGCTCGCCCCGATGCCTTCGCGTTTCGAGCTGCCCGCGCCCGAGACGGTGGACGCCGACGATCCGTGGACAAAAGGCGCGCCCCCGGTACCCGCCGCGCCCGCGGACACCTGGACCCTACCGCCGGTCGCGACGGACGGGCCGCGCCCGACCGCGGCCCCCGAGCCCGCGATGTTGCCGGACGTCGACGGCCAGCCCGCCGCCGAGGCCGACTCGGCGGTCGTTGAGGCGGCCGCGGCGCAGTACCTCGCGACCCGCGACCCCCGGGCCGCCGGCCTCGCGCTCGAGGCCGCCCGGCGCTACATCGAGGTCGGGCACACCGACGCAGCGTCCGATCTGCTCCTTCAGCTCATCGCCGCGGGCGTCGCCGACCACGACGCGCAACGCCTGCTCGTCGATGTCGCGCGGACCCTGGGCAAGCGCGAGGTCGCCAAGACGAAGTGCCAGCTGCTCGCGCAGGCGCTCATGCTCGATGGTCACAACGATCTCGCGGCGGAGGTCGAAGCCCTGGCGCAGGCGGAATAAGTGGAAAAGATCACCGATCAGATCAAGAGCCTCTTCAACGGGCAGCCGCTGGGCTGGAACAACGTGCTCGACGTCTTGCTCGTCGCGGTCTTCATCTACTACCTGCTCGTCCTCATCCGCGGGACCCGCGCCGTGCAGCTCCTCCTCGGCGTCCTCGTGCTCGTGCTCATCTATTTCGCCGCGACCGCGCTTCAGCTCACGCTCACGACCCTCGTCCTCCAAGCGCTCTTCGCCCTCGCCCTCGTCGCCATCCCGGTCGTGTTCCAGCCGGAGCTGCGGCGGGCCCTCGGCCAGATCGGACAGCTCGGACCGTTGAACCGTCTCCTCGCGCCCGGCACTGAAGAGGAGATCGAGGGGATCGTCGACGAGCTCGTTCGCGCCGCGCTCCTCATCAGCGAGGCGAAGCACGGGGCGTTGGTCGTGCTCGAGCGCGGCACCGGGCTCCAGGACTACAGCGAGACCGGTGTGCCGGTGAACGGCAAGCTCACGGCTGAGCTGCTTGCGTCCATCTTCATGACGCGCTCGCCGCTGCACGACGGCGCCGTCATCGTCCGCGGAAGCCAGATCCTCGCGGCGGCGTGCCTGTTGCCGCTCGAGGAGAGCGCCGACCGCAGCGCGCACCGGTACGGCATGCGTCATCGCGCCGCTCTCTCCATCAGCGCTCAGACGGACGCCATCGTCGTCGTCGTGTCGGAGGAGACGCAGGCCATCTCGATCGCGGCCGGTGGCCGGATCATCGGTGCGCTCGACGAGGAGCGGCTCCGCCGCGTGCTGTCCTCTCTCCTCCGCAGCCGGATCCAGCCCCTGCCCTTCCGCAGCAAGGCGTCCTAGCGCGTGGCGCGCGTCCCGCTGCCGTCGCGCGCGCTCCTGCCGCGGCGACGCATCGACATCCGCCGCGCGGTCACCAGGGACTTTCCGCTGAAGGCCACCGCCGTTCTCGTCGCGCTCATCTTCTGGATGGTCTCGCTGGCCAACGCGGCACCGACCCCCGTCGTGAGGGACTTTCCGGGACGGGTTCCGGTCGAGCGCCCGGAGGTCCCCGCGGGCTACGTGCTCCAGGCTCAGCTCGGTGACGTGGGCGTGAAGCTTCGCGGCACCGAGGCCGCACTCGCAAGCGTCGTCGCCGCCGATCTCCGCGCGACGCTCGATGTAGCGGTCGCCGATCTGCATCGCGCGGACCCGCAGGACGTCCCTCTTCGCGTGACGGTCGCCACGCCGGGCGTCCAGGTCATCGAGGTCGTTCCGCCGGCGGCGAACGTCCGGATCGAGCCGATCACCGCGCGGGCCGTCGCCGTCCAGGCACGGTTCGCGAACGAGCCGCCCACGGGCACCTTCGCCGGCGACCCCGCGATCACGCCCGCGGAGGTGCGGGTGAGCGGGGCGTCGAGCCAGGTCGCCCGCATCGCGGCGATGTACGCGACGGTCCGCTTCGGAGACGCCGTCACCGATCTCGTCGTGAGCGTCCAGCCGACCGCGGTCGACGCCGCCGGCACGACAATCGAGGGCCTCACCGTCGAGCCGGCGGTCGTGCAGCTCACGGTGCCGGTGCTGCCCACCGCGACGACGCGCACCGTGGCCGTGGTGCCCGCCATCCGCGGCTTGGTGGCGAGCGGCTACTGGATCACGCGCGTCAGCGTCGATCCGACGGTCGTGACGGTCCGCGGCGAGAACGCGGTGCTGAGCTCGATCGACCAGGTGTCGACCTCGACCATCGACGTGGCGGGCCTCACCGACGACCGCACCTTCCAGGTCCCGCTGCTGCTTCCCGCCCCGGGTACCTCGCTGATCAAGGCCGCGCAGGCGACCGTCATCGTCTCGGTCGCCCCGCTGCTCGGATCCCGCCCCTTCCCGCTCGTCGCCCTGCAGGCGGCCAATCTTGGTAGCGGGCTCGTCGCCGAGACGGACCCGCCGACGATCGGACTGATCCTGACCGGAACCGTCCCGGCGCTCACCGCCGTCACAGCCGGCCAGGTCGTCGCGAGCGTCGATGCCGGGGGCAGGGGACCCGGCAGCTACCAGGTCGATGTGGTCGTGCGGGCCCCCCCGGGGACGACGGCCCAAAGCGTGCAACCGACCCGAGTGACGCTCACCATACGAACGAGATAGCGAGGTTGCGGTTGACCAGGCTCTTCGGCACGGATGGCGTCCGCGGGGTCGCGAATCTCGACCTGACGCCGGAGCTCGCGCTCCGGCTCGGTCGAGCGGCGGGCCACGTGCTTGGCGGCCCCGGCCACTCCGTCGTCGTCGGCCGCGACACCCGGCGCAGCGGCCGGATGCTCGAGAGCGGGCTCGCGGCCGGGCTCTGCTCCGTCGGAATGGAGGTGCGGCTCGTCGGCCACGTCCCGACGCCCGGCCTTGCGTACCTGGCCAGGACGAACGACTTCGTCGCCGGCGCGGTCATCAGCGCCTCGCACAACCCCGCGCCGGACAACGGCATCAAGTTCTTCGACCATCGTGCCCGGAAGCTGCCGGACGCGGTCGAGGACGAGATCGAGGCGCTCATGGCGGGCGATGACATCCTCCCGCGTCCGACCGAGGGCGGGATCGGCCTCGTCGGCGACGCCCGCGGCCTGGTCAAGGGCTACGAGGACTTCCTCATCGCGATGGCGCCGAAGCTCGAGGGTTTGCGGATCGCGCTCGACTGCGCGAACGGCGCCACGTATCGCGTCGCGCCGGCGGTCTTCGCGCACGCCGGCGCCGAGGTGCTGTCCTTCTTCGACACGCCGGACGGCGAGAACATCAACGACGGCTGCGGCGCGACCGCGCCGGAGACGTTGCAGCGCCTCGTCGTGGACCGGAAGGCGGACGCCGGCTTCGCGTTCGACGGCGACGGCGACCGCGTGATCGTCGTCGACGAGCGCGGCCGCGCGCACAACGGCGATTTCGTGCTCGCGCTCGCCGCGCGCCACTTCGCGCGGCACGGCCGGCTTCAGCCCAAGCTCGTCGTTGGGACCGTCATGACGAATGGGGGTCTCGAGTCGACGCTCGCGCGCGACGGGATCGCCCTCGTACGCACGCAGGTCGGGGACCGCTACGTGTGGGAGGAGATGGAGCGGCGTGGCGCTCAGTTCGGCGGCGAGTCCTCGGGGCACGTGATCTTCCGCGAGTACTCGACGACCGGCGACGGGATCCTCACGGCGCTCGAGGTCCTCCATCTCGCACGCGGCGAAGGGCGGCGCATCTCAGAGCTCGCCGACGAGATGGAGTTCTGGCCTCAGGTCACGCGCAACGTGAAGGCCGCGCGGCGCCGCGAGTGGGCCGAGATCGCCGCGTTCGTCGACGCCAAGGAGAAGGCCGAGGCGGCGCTCGGCCGCGCCGGACGGCTCCTCGTGCGGCCCTCCGGGACCGAGCCGGTTCTGCGGATCACCGTGGAGGCGCGCGACGCGACGGTCGCGTCGAGCACCGCGGAGATGCTGGCGCGTGTCGCCGAGAAGGAGCTGGTTTAGCCATGTGCGGGATCGTCGGCTACGTCGGTCCGCGCGAAGCCCTTCCGCTCCTCATGGGCGGCCTGCGTCGCCTCGAGTACCGCGGCTACGACTCGGCCGGGGTGGCCGTTCAGCGAGACGGCACGCTCGAGGTCTTGCGCGCCGAGGGCAAGCTCGACAACCTCGCGGCCATCGTCACGTCGCATCCGGCTGCCGGCCACACCGGGATCGGCCACACGCGCTGGGCGACGCACGGCCGTCCGAGCGAGCAGAACGCGCACCCGCACGTCGACTGCGGTGGCGTGACCGCCGTCATCCACAACGGGATCATCGAGAACTTCGAGGAGCTGAAGGCACCGCTCGTAAAGAACGGCCATCGCTTCACGAGCGAGACCGACACCGAGGTCGCGGTGCACCTGCTCGAGGAGGAGCTGGCGAAGGGCCGCACCCTCGACGAGGCCGCCCTCGCGGTGCTCCCGCGGCTCGAGGGCGCCGCCGCGCTGGCGTTCATCTCCGCGCGCGACCCCGGCAAGATCGTCGCCGCGCGGATCTCGAATGCCGGCGGCGTACTCGTCGGCTACGGCGAGGGAGAGAACTTCATCGCCTCCGACGCGCCCGCCCTGCTCGAGCACACCCGGAAGGTCAGCTTCCTCGACCACGGTGAGCTGGCGATCGTGACCAAGGACGCGGTGAGCTTCCGAAGCATCTCCGGCGAGAAGCTCGAGAAGAAGGTCGAGACGATCACCTGGGATCCCATCGCGGCCGCGAAGGCGGGGTACAAGCACTTCCTGCTGAAGGAGATCCACGAGCAGCCGCGCGCGATCTCCGACACGCTCCTCGGACGGGTCGACCGCGCGACCGGCCGCGTCGTGTTCGATGACAACGTGAAAATGGACGACGGCTTCGTCCGCGGCTTGCCCAGGATCACGTTCGTGGCGTGCGGGACCGCCTCGTACGCGGCGCTGGTCGGCAAGTACCTGATCGAGCGGCTCGCGCGCATCCCGTGCGATGTCGAGATCGCCAGCGAGTATCGCTACCGGCAGCCGGTCGTCGCGCCGGGCCAGCTGGTCGTCGCGGTGACGCAGTCAGGCGAGACGGTCGACACGCTCGCGGCGATGGAGGAGGCGAAGAAGCAGGGCGCCCGCCTTCTCTCCGTCGTAAACGTCGTCGGAAGCCAGGCGAGCCGCGTCGCCGACGATGTCATCTATCTGCACGCCGGTCCCGAGATCAGCGTCGCCTCGACGAAGGCCTATGCGGCCATGCTCGTCGACCTCTACCTCCTCGCGATGTACTTCGCGCAGCGACGAGGGACGCTCGACAACGTGCGCTCGGGTCGCCTGCTGGCGGAGGCCTTCCACCTGCCCACGCTGGTCGACGCCGTCCTTCGTGAGGAGCCGAAGGTGCGTGCGCTGGCGTACCGCTACCACACGGCGCGGAATTTCCTGTTCCTCGGACGCGGCGTGAACTTCCCGACCGCCCTTGAGGGCGCGTTGAAGCTCAAGGAGCTCTCGTACATCCACGCCGAGGGCACCGCCGCCGGCGAGATGAAGCACGGCACGAACGCCCTGATCGACGGCGACCTGCCGGTCGTCGCCATCGCGCTCCGCGACTCCGTCTACAAGAAGATCCGCTCAAATATGGAAGAGGTTCGAGCGCGGGCGGGAGTCGTCATCGCGGTCGCGACCGACGGGGACGACGAGATCACGGGCAAAGCTGACGAGGTCATTCGGATCCCTCAGGTCGAGGAGCTGCTCTCGCCGGTCCTCGCGGTCGTGCCGCTACAGATGCTCGCCTATCACATCGCCGATCGCCGCGGGAACGATGTCGACCAGCCGCGCAATCTCGCGAAAGCCGTAACGGTCGAGTGAGCGCGGGCTGCTGCGCGGCACGGCGGGTGGCACGGGGGAGCGGGGTGTGCGCGAGCCGCGGGCCCTGGGACCCGCGCCCCACGACCTGCGAGGTCTGCGGTGGTCCGGCGCGGGAGGGTGCGGCGAGCGCGCGCCTCCGACCCCGGGACAGGACCCGCCGTGCCATGGAGCAGGCCGAGTGAGCGACCCGAGTGAGATCGGCATCGACATCATCGAGACCGCGCGCATCCGCAATGTGTTCGAGCGGCACCCTCGGCGATTCCTGGATCGCGTGTACACGGAATGGGAGCAGATGTACTGCCGCGGCAACATCCTCCATCTCGCGGGCCGGTGGGCGGCCAAGGAAGCGGTCTCGAAAGTGCTCGGGCTCGGTGTGCGCGGCGTTGGCTGGAAGGAGATCGAGATCCGGCGCACTCGTGCGGGTCAGCCGATCGTCTCTCTTCACGGCCGAGCAGCCGCGCGACGAGATGCGCTCGGCCTCCGTGAGCCGCTGTCGGTGTCGATCTCGCATATTCGCGAACTCGCCGTCGCCGTTGCCGTGGGCCTGCGCTGACTCAGCGCACTGCGGCCGCGCTCGACACACGTGTCGTCCGCGCGGCGATCAAACCGCTCCCGAAAGACGCGGGTAAAGAGACGCGAGGTCGGGTCCTCGTCATCGGCGGATCGCTGCGGTACCCGGGCGCGACGCTCCTCGCGTCGCGCGCCGCGCTTCGCTGTGGCGCTGGGCTCGTCACGATCGCGGCCGGGCGCTCCGTCGTGGAGGCCATCGCCGGCGAGGATCCCAACGTGACGTTCTTCCCGCTCGCCGAAACGCAGCCGGGTGTGGTCGCCACGGGCGCGGCCGCGCAGATCTTGGCGGTCATCGCCGAGCGGATACGCGCTCTCTTGATCGGTCCCGGACTCGCGCATGCCCCGGGGACGGACGACTTCGTCGCGGCGACGCTGCGCAACGCGAAATCTGTCCCCGCGGTGATCGACGCGGATGGACTCAACGCTCTCGCGCGGACCGAGAACTGGCGCGAGCTGCTGCCGGTCCGGACAATCCTCACGCCGCACGACGGCGAGGCCGCCCGCCTTGCCGGCCGGGTGGTGCCGGCGGGGGCGGCCCGCGTTGCTTTCGCGGAGCGGCACGCGCGCGACTGGGGCGCCGTCGTCGCGCTCAAGGGCCCGGTCACCGTAGTGAGCGACGGGAAGAAGACCTACGTCCACGACCAGCCGAACCCGACTCTGGGCGTCGGCGGATCCGGCGACGCTCTCGGCGGCGCGATCGTGGCGTTCCTCGCGCGAGGGCTCGCTCCGCTGGCCGCCGCGGCGGCGGGCGTGTGGCTTCATGGCCGCGCCGGCGCGTTGCTCGCGGCCGAGATCGGCGAGTCGGGCGCCCTCGCGACCGAGATCGCCGACGCACTTCCCCGGGCGCTCCGTGAAATAGTCGAAGGACGATGACGGTTTCAGACGCGCTCCGCTCGACTGTCGCGGACGTCGACCTCGACGCGATCGCCGCGAACATCGGCGCGATCAAGGCACGCGCGAACGCGGAGGTCATCGCCGTCGTGAAGGCGGACGCGTACGGCCATGGCGCCGAGGCGATCGCCGAGACATGTTTCGAGGCCGGCGCGGTGATGGTGGCCGTCGCCTCGGTCGAGGAAGGACTGGCGCTCCGGGAGGCCGGCGTGAACGGACCGATCCTGGTGCTGCTCGGCGCCACCGACTCCTCGGAGGTCGCGCACGCGGTCGCGCAGGACCTCGTGCTCGTCGTCTGGGATGTCGACCGTGCTCGTGCGATCAGCGAGGCGGCGACGGCGCTCCGCCGCGATGCGCGCGTGCACGTCAAGGTCGACACCGGGCTCACGCGGCTCGGGGCGCCCGCGCACGAGGCGACGGCGCGGTACCGGGCGATCGGGGCGCTTCCGCACATCGAGATCGATGGGATCTTCACGCACTTCGCGACCGCGGACGATCTCGACGTGAGCAATGACCGAGCGCAGCTCGCGAAGTTCCGCGAAGTCCTCGGGTCGATCGCCGATCGGCCGCGCCTGGTGCACGCGGCGGCGAGCGCGGGTCTCGCGGTGTTCGGTCCGATTGACGGAGTGAACGCCGTGCGCCCGGGGATCGCCGTCTACGGCGTCCATCCCGCCCCGCACCTGGCCTCGGCGCTCGACCTCCGTCCCGCGCTCAGCTGGCGGTCGCGGGTGCACCGGATCGCGAGCGTCCCCGCCGGGACCGGCGTCTCGTACGGGCACGAATACCGCCTGCCGCGCGACGGGCGGATCGCGACCGTCCCGGTCGGCTACGGTGACGGCCTGCCGCGTGTCGCCGGTAAGAGCGGAACGGTCCTGCTGCGTGGGCGTCGCGTTCCCTTCGCGGGTCGCATCTGTATGGATCTCGTGATGATCGACGTCACCGACATCGACGGTGCGCGCGAAGGCGACGACGTCACGCTGATCGGAACGCAGGCCGGCGAAACGCAGACCGCCGATGATCTCGCCGCGGCCTGCGGGACGATCAACTACGAGATCCTCACCGGGATCCGGCGCCGGGTTCCGCGCCGCTATTTCCGCGGCGGAAAGCTCGTCGCGACCCGCACGCTCGCCGAGGGGTATCACGCCCGGTGATGCTCCGCTTCGTGCCGCTGCTCGCCGCCGTGCTCGTGGTCGCCGGCTGCATCCCGTTCGGGGCGCAACAGGGAGCCTCGCCGTCGCCGTCGGACTCAGCCCCAAGCTTCATTCCGAGCACGCCGACGCCCGTGGCTTCGTCCGACCTCTCCACTCTCGACATGTCCGCGACGCTCCTCAACAAGGCGCTGCCCTATGCGGACGGGTTCGAGCTCACGCGCCGCGTGCGCGGTCGCGATGGCGTGCCGGCCAAGGGATTCGAACCGGTGCGCACGACGCCCCCGGTCGAGGACGTTGGCAGCGTCCGCGACGTCTGGACCTACGACTTCATCGCCAAGAGGTACGTAGCGATCGCTGTGAGGCTCCAGCTCGTCACCGACCACGTGAAGTGGTGGATCGCAAGCGACGCGAGCGTCGATCTCAGCGCGCTGCGGGCGACGGCAACAAAGTTCGAGACGAAGATCTACCCGACCGACCGAGCGCTCTACGGCGACGAATGGTCACCGGGGATCGACGGCGATCCGCGAATCAATGTCGTCGCCGCGCGCCTGCCTGGCTCCGCCGCGGGGTACTTCCAGGGCTCCGACGAAGAACCGAAGTGGGTGAACGAGTTCTCAGCCGAGCGCGAAACGATCTACATCAATCTGCTGGCTTACCGCCTGGGCTCCGCGGAGCTGGACGCGGTCATGGCCCACGAGTTCTGCCACATGATCGAGTTCAACACCCGCAGGCGCTCGGCGGTGTGGTTCAACGAGGGACACGCCCAGCTGTGCGAGCGTGGGAACGGGTTCAACCCGGCCTACGCGCCGACCTACCTCCGCGTGCCCGACACGCAGCTGAACGACTGGGCCGAGCTCGACACGGCATCGGCTCACTACGGCCACGCGTACATGTTCCTCGAATTCCTGCGTCAGCACGCCGGGGGCGAGGACCTGATCCGCGCGATGATGCGCAAAGGCATCGACACGCCCGCCGATCTCGACGCCGTCCTGAAGCAGTTCGGCCAGCTCAGCCTCGAGGAGCTGTACGCGAATTTCGTCGCCGCCAACGCGTTCATCGGCATCGCGGCGGATAGGCCGTACGCCTATCCGGAAGGCGCGCCGGCCCAGCGACCTGCGACCGTCGTGATCGGCGATCGCGTCGGCGTCGGCGAAACGTTCCGCTCGACAGTGCATAACTACGCGGCCCGCTATGTCGAGCTGCCGCGGGCGCCGCTGCGCCTGGCGTTCGATGGCGTCACCACCAACCGCCTCATCGCGACCGAGCCTCACTCGGGCCGGACGTTCTGGTGGTCGGACCGCGGCGACGGCATGGACAGCAACCTCACGAAGACCGTCGACCTCCGTTCGGTCGCGAACCCCAAGCTCGCGTTCTGGACCTGGTACGAGACGGAGGTCGACTACGACTATGCCTATGTCGAGGCGTCGGCGGATGGCGGCGTCCACTGGGCGCCGCTCAAGACGGAGAACTCCACGAGCACCGACCCGAACGGCCAGAACCTGGGGAACGGGTTGACCGGCTCCTCCGGAGGCCAGACCGCGACCGGGTGGGCGCGGCTCACGGCGGATCTCGCCCCCTACGCCGGCAAGGAGGTGCAGCTCCGCTTCCAGTACGTCACCGACGGCAACCTCAACCTCGGCGGCTTCGCGATCGACGACATCGAGATACCCGGCGCGCCCGTTGACGACGCCGAGAGCGACAACGGCTGGACCTCGTCCGGCTTCGTGCGCTCGACCAACATCGTCAGCCAGCGCTACGTCGTGCAGGTCCTTCGCTTCCGCGACCGCCCGAGCGTCGAGCGGCATGTGGTCGAGAACGGTCAGGTCACCATCGACCTGGACACGAGCGGCGATCGCCGCCCGCCGCTCCTCGCGGTCACCGGATTCGCGGTGCGCACGACCCTGCCAGTGGCCTTCACCGTCAGCGCCCAGAACCGGCCGTGAGCGACGGCCCGACCGGGCTTCGGCCGATCCAGTACGGCGTGATCCCGGCGGGCGGGCTCGGCACGCGATTCCTTCCGATCAGCCGGACAGTCCCGAAGGAGCTCCTCCCGGTGATCGACACGCCGGTCATCGATATGGTCGTTTCGGAGATGTCGGCGGCCGGGATCGGCCGCGTGGTCATCGTCATCGCGCCCGGAAAGGAAGCGCTCGACCAGTACTTCCGGCCGAACGAGCGGCTCGAGCGGCGCCTGGCCGTGGAGTTCCGCCAACAGGACATCGAGCTCCTCAAGCGACCCGAGAAGCTCGCCACCGTCCGCGTGGTCGTCCAGCACGAAGCGAAGGGAAACGGCCACGCCGTCCTGCAGGCGCGGCCCCTCGTGGGGAGCGAGCCGTTCGCGATGCTCTGGGGGGACGACATCGTCGTCAGCCAGACCCCGGCCGTCGCGCAGCTCATCGAGGCGCGCCGGCGCCTGGGCGGCGGGAGCGTGGTGGGGTGCGTCCGCGTGCCGAGGCAGAAGGCCGCGGCGTACGGCGTGGTCGCTGGGACGGCGGTCGACGAGCGGACCCAGCGCGTGCTGGCGATCGTGGAGAAGCCGGCGCCCGAGGACGCTCCGAGCGATCTCGCCGCGGTGCACGGCTACGTGCTCGAGCCGGAGGTCTTCGAGGTCCTCGAGCGCGCCAAGCCGGGGCGGAACGGCGAGATCTGGCTGACCGACGCGGTGAGCGAGCTCGCCCGGCAGGGCGCGCCCGTGTGGGCGGTGGAGCTTGAGGGCGTTCGCTACGACACCGGGGACAAGCTCGGGTACGTCACGGCCTTCATGGACGCGGCGCTCCGTCGCGACGACCTTTCCGCCCGCGTCAAGGCGCACCTCAAAGAGCAGGGCTGGAAGGCCCCCGGAGAGCGTTAGAGCGCGCCTGGGGCCAGGCCGTTACAATCCCTGGGTCCCCCAATTCGTTGACATGGCATTGCCATGGCTTCCTTGCCGGGTGGGGGCGGGGAGGCACTCGCGATCGGGAAGAGTCGTCGGCGCCCGCTCTTCGCGTGCCTGCGGTTCGGCCGCCTGGCGCTCGTGAGCTACGTCGTTGCCATCGGGACCTGGACGCTCCTCGGCCCCGCGCCTCTGGCCGGGCGGACCGTCACGCCGGATCGCGCCGCCCCGGCGGCCCGCGGCGGGCCGGCCGGCCCCGCCACGCCGCTCACCGTCTCCGTGGATGGCCTCGCGGCGAGCCTCCGCGCCACGGGAACGGTCGGTGACGCCCTCGCAGGGCTGGGCCTCCCCGTGCCGACCGACGGGCTCTCCTCACCGGCCGACGCGGCCCTGCGGCCTGGCCACCGCATCCTGGTCGACCGCGGCATCCCGGTGACGCTGCTCGACGGCGGGCGTCCGATGGCCACCCGCGCCCGCGGCACGGTGGCCGAGCTCCTGTCCGCCGAACGGATCGACCTGGGACCGCTGGACCTCGTCGATCGCGCGCCGAGCGCCAAGCTCAGCGCCGGCGACGTCGTCCGCATCACACGGATCGCCGACAACGAGGTGACCGTCCTCGAGGACGTTCCCTTCGGCGTCCGCTTCCTGCCGGACGCCGATCTCGACCGCGGCACCCAGCTCGTCGTGATGCCGGGCCAGCCGGGGCTGGTGACGAAGACGTACCTCGTGCGCGTCGTCGACGGACAGGATGTGGATCGGACTTTCCTCGCCTCGCTCGAGCTCGTCGCGCCGGTCGAAGAGGTCCGCAGGCTCGGAGTCCGCTCGCCCCGCGCGCCGGCGGAGATCGAGGCGATCATCCGCGAGGCGGCCGCGCGGAACGGCGCCGATCCCGAGCAGCTGCTGCGCGTGGCCTGGTGCGAGAGCCGCTTTAACCCGAGCGCCTACAACGCCTCGGGCGCATCGGGCCTGTTCCAGTTCATGCCGCGCACCTGGGCCGCGAACAGCGTCCGCGCCGGGTACGCCGGCGCCAGTCCGTTCGACCCCGTCGCCGCCGCGAACGTCGCCGCCTGGATGTTCGCCCGCGGATCGGCGAGCCTCTGGTCGTGTAGGTGATCCGGACGCTCCGCCTGAGGATCGTCTACTAGCCTTCCAGCCATGAACGTCGCGGATCCTCGCGCGCTGCGCGACGTGCTCCGCCGCCACGGCGTGCGCGCCTCGACATCGCTCGGTCAGCGCTTCCTGGTCGATCGCGGCGTCCTCGCGGCGATCCTCGACGCCGCGGAGCTAGGGCCGAACGACGACGTGCTCGAGGTCGGACCGGGTCCGGGTGTGCTCACGGACGCGCTCGCGGCTCGCGTGCGGTCGGTGACCGCCGTCGAGGTCGACCCGCGGATGGTCGCGCTGCTCGAGGAGACGCTCGCCGACCACAAGAACGTCTCGATCGTGCGTGCCGACGCGCTCAAGGTGGATCTCCTTGGCCTCGGTCCGCGCGCGCCGACGCGCATCGTGGCGAACCTTCCGTACCAGATCACGACGCCGCTCCTCGAGCGTTTCCTCGGCGACGAGCGGCGGCCGCCCCTCGTCGTCGTCCTCGTTCAGCACGAGGTCGCCCGCCGGATGTGCGCGACGCCGCACGACGCGAAAGAGCGGGGCTACCTCTCGGTCTTCACCCAGGCATTCGCCGAGCCCCGGATCGTGCGCCGCGTTCCAGCGGGCTCGTTCCGGCCACCGCCCCGGGTCGATTCCGCGATCGTCGCCCTGCGAGCCCGCGGTCAGGCGGCCTTCGCCCCGGTTGCGGAGGAGCCGTTCCTGCGCCTTGTCTCCGACGCGTTCCGGCATCGGCGCAAGCAGCTTCGCGCGGCACTCGGTCACGAGGCCGGGCTCGATCGAACGCGCGCGAGCGCCGCCCTCGCGGCAGCCGGAATCGCACCCGAGCGCAGGCCGGAGGAGCTGACCCTCGACGAGTGGGTCGCGCTGGCACGCGCTATCGGCCTCCCAGAGCGGTGAGCCAGGCGGTCCTGCTGACGGCCCCCGCCAAGATCAACCTCACCCTCGAGGTGCTCGGCCGCCGCGCCGACGGCTACCACGACCTCGCGTCCGTGTTCGCCACCATCGCTCTTCGCGATCGGATTCGCGTCGCGCCGTCGCGAAAGCTCGACGTTCGCATCGCGCCCGACGTCGGTGCGCCGAATGGTGACGATCTGGCGTCGCGGGCGGTGCGCGCGCTCGCCGGGGCGAGTGGACGTCCGGCGCGCGCGTACGTGCGCATCAAGAAGCGGATCCCGGTCGCCGCAGGACTCGGGGGTGGATCGAGCGACGCTGCCGCCGTGCTGCTCGGGCTCGTGCGGGCGTGGCGCCTCGAAGGCGTCGACCTCGGCACGATCGGCGCGGGCATCGGCTCGGACGTCCCGTTCTTCGCGAGCCGCGCCCCCTTCGCGCTGGTCAGCGGGCGCGGCGAAAGAGTCGAGCCGCTGCCCGGGCCGCCAACGTCACTCTGGATCGCGCTGGTGCGCCTTCGCGAGCGCGTCTCGACCCAGGAGATATTCGCCGCGCACCGTGTGACTCGCTCGAGAGGCGAGCGGAGCGCGTCGCTCGCGGATGCGTTCCGGAGCGGAGCGGTCTCACCGGGGCTCATTCGTGAACATTTCGTGAACGATCTCGCCACGGACGCGGAACGCGTGGTGCCCGCGATCACCGACGCCCGCAGGACGGCTTCGGAAGCGGGGGTGGCGCTGGCCATGTCGGGGAGCGGTCCCTCGCTCTTCGCCCTGGCGGATGACCGGGCTGACGCGCTGAGGATCGCGCGTCGCCTGCGCCGCGCGGGTCTGCGAGCCCGCGCGATCGAGATCGGCGTCACCTCGTGATGACAAGCGACCGAGGGCTGTCCCCCTACGTTTGACGCGTGGACCCGCGAGGAGAGCTCACGGTCAGACAGGCCGGTCAGCGTGGTGGCACGTCCACCGCGGGCAAACATGGCTCGTCCTTCTATCGCGAGATCGGCCGCCGCGGTGGTCAGGCGCGGAAGGGACAGCTTGGCCCCGAGGGATACGCGAAGCTCGGGCGCAAGGGTGGCGAGGCGCGCAAGACGCAGCTCGGATCGCGCGGGTACGCGGAGCTCGGGCGCAAGGGTGGCGAGGCGCGCAAGACGCAGCTCGGCAGCGAGGGATACGCGCAGCTTGGACGGAAGGGTGGCCGTCGCGTCGCGGAATTGATCAAACGGGGCAAGCAGCCCGGTAAATGACAGCCGCCGCCTAAACTTGAGCCATGTCCCATGGGGCGTGGCCAAGTGGTAAGGCGTCGGACTTTGGATTTGCCATAGGGCCGCACAGCACTGGGGAATCAAATGTTCATGCGGTAACGCGGACCGAGCGCGTCCGGGTCTGTTCGGGTCATGTCGGGCGCTCGGCTGTCACGGCGGCTGTCAGGTAGACTAAGAACACGAACTGAATAGGCGGCTCGACAGAGGGATCCCCGACTCGCACCGGGTCCATGGGCCAATGTCAATAAAGCGTCGAAAGACGTCGAAACGAGAAGCTCAGGTCACATCAGATGGACCTGGGGCACCAGACGACCCAGAGATAACGGGCTTCTGATGGAAATCCGGCAACTCGCGCCGGAGTCACCGAGAAATCGGAGGCTCCGGCTTTTTGTTTGTCAGGGCCTCCACCGAGGAGGCCCGCATGGGCAAACGTGAACTGAGCAAAGCGGAATTCGCTGAGAGGTACGACTTCGTCGCGGAGTTCCTCTCGGTGGTCGCCGCGAATGACGACAGCTATCCCACGGTGCAGAGGGCCGCCAGGGCGCTGCTTGTGGCTATGGAGCAGGAAGGCCTTGTCACGCGTCATCCGCCTGTGGACCAAGGGAACTGAGGGTGAACGCCGAAAGGCCATCCCAGACCAGTCCCTAACGCAGATTCGCCATACGAGCCATAAAAGTTTGGGAGAACAAAGTGACTAGCGCGCACGCACGCTGGGACCTTTGGAACATACGTACCAGGCTTGGGGGATTGACTGGGGTGGTACACATTCTGCATAGAGTCCACAGAGTCACCGTTCCGACTAGAAGGGGAGTTAATCGGATGAGACTGCTGGGAGGACGAGAGACCGCTAGCAGGCTGGGCGTCCATGAGAACACTCTTCGCGCTTGGGAAGAGCGAGGAGTCATTCGAGCCGTTCGCCTTCCGCGCAGCGGGTTTAGGCGTTACCGCGAAGAGGATGTAAGTCGCCTGGTCTCCCAGATGCTTCGCAGTCTCGAACGTCCCGTGGGTTCCGACGAGCGGGCGCCCGAGACGCCGGCTGTGCGTGGGCACCATGATTCGTCGCTGTGGGAGACGTAAGAAGGGCTGTTACCTGGCGGGACTTTCCCCGCCCGACGGTCAACTACTACGAGACCCGATTCAAGTACTTGAGCCAAGGCGACATCTTCGATGACGTGCCCTACGCCCTACTTGGTCCAGAAATTCTGCTCGTGGCCGATGAGGAAGTTCCGTGGCCGCAGGCGCTCGTGCCCCTCGCCCCAGTGCGCGTGATGTTAGTGACGCCGACATGCGACTTTCGACGGCTATCTGCCGATCAGCTCGAGCGAGAGAAGGTCGCGCCATACACGCTAGAGACGCGAGTGCGTGTCGCGCAGGTTATGGATCTGACGGCGATTGAGAAGTCATTCGAGGAGAGCAAGCGAGCTCAGAATCTTGACATCCTCAGGCGCCACGATGGTCTTCGGAAATTCATGTACCTGCCTGCGCTGGAAGGCGAGTTTGGGGAGTCCGCCGTCTCGCTTGGGCCCGCGTGGCTCGTGCATCTCGAGCTGCTCCTTCAGGCGAGCCGTCTAACCCAACTGACATTCGCGGCAGCTCGTCAGCTCCACTACAAGATCGTCATGTATGAGACGTCAACCATCGTCTTCCCCGACTCCTTCAACCCTCCAGTGGACTAGCGTCGCGACGCGCAGCGTACAGTCTCACGGTGGGTGCCTACCGCGACCTCCTCCAGAAGACCGACGCCGAGGTTGAAGCGCTCTACGACGCAGCAATGGGACATACGAGTCCTGGCCTCTCGCTCTATCGAGACGAGTTGTTCCGGCGTGACGCGGCACGTCGCGATCGCGAACTGCTCGGGCTAACGCGGCAGATCCGCTGGTTAACCATTGCGGTTGCTGTCGGAACGATTCTCGCACTCGTCCTCGCGATCGCCGCGCTCACTGCATCGTAGAAACGACGAAAGGCCGCCGGGGATCGCCGGAGAGACGCCATCGCACGTACAGCACGTAGTCCTTGTTAGCCGGGTCGATCACATCACGAGCTGCGTAGACCGTGTGGCAGCCCTTACCCAGACAATTGAACTTCCCGTTCCGTAGCACACGCATCGTCCGCACGACCGAGCGCCCACCGTACTCGCACTCATGATTCGTGCAGCGTCGAGCGCCCTTGGTCCGGGGCGAGACTTCGGGGCGACTCAGTGGTTCAGCGGCAACTGCGCCGATCGCTGGCACGTCCCTGGGCAGCAGCCCGGGCTCTCGGATCGCCTGTCCTCACGACGCCAGACTAGCGAAAGAGCTTCTGCTCCGGCCGGCCTGGCTCAACTGGTTCTGTTGATTGGCCTTCCGGCATTTCTCGCTGCCAGAACAGATAGATACGCGATATGGAGACGACGTTGTTGTCGCCACCTGGGTTGGTGACTGAGGTAATGTGCATGAGACTCCAGCCAGCCCTACTCATCTCTGTCATCCTCTTCTCAAGTGCCCTCGGATCGTTCTCTGCTTTCAGCGACTGATCAACAGTGACTTTGAACTCTTGCGGCATACCACTCCCTCCCGGCGGACCATGATTGGATGCGCGCCCATCCTGCCTGCCCTACCGACCGTCCTGTACGTCGACCTTCCAGAGGCCGGAACCGACGATCGCTAGGTAGTAGGTCCCCGCGCGATGCATGAATGTCGTGTCGCTTCCGGCCCGCTCGGACCAGATGAAGCCTGGAATCTTCACGCCGCTGGCCGCGTCGTAGATGTCGATGCCCAGATAGGCACTCTGGTTGATCCAATCGATTCGCCATTCGGTGCCGACGGTGAAGGACTCGGTCCGTTTCACTGCGACGTCCGCGCCATTGCCCTCCCACACCTGCACGACCGTCCATGCACCCGCGGCGGAGCTCGAGGTCGCGCCCTGAGGAGTTGGTTTTGGCGTCTCGGCCGCCTGGGCCTTCCGCCAGGCCTCGTAGCGCGCGAGATAGACGTGCTCTTCTCGCAGGTCGGCCGCAGCCTGGGCTGTCTTGCCCTCGGCATAGTGGTCGTAGGCGTGCGCACGCGCTGCCATTGCAAGCGTCAGCGCATCCCAGCCAGGCTGCGCGCAGGCCGCCGTCTCGACCGCGGACAGATTCAGGAACAGTTGGCCTATAGCGTAAGAACCTTCCCTCACCGTCAGTGCCTGAGCAGACACCTGGGCCACGATCTTCGCGTATGACGCACCGGCGATAGCGAGCAACGCCCGGTCACGAGTGCATTGCTGCTCGGCTGAGAGCGCTGGGGCCGACGTTTCTCTATCCGGCGACAATGAAGCGTCTCCACAGGCCACGAAAACGATGGTCAGCATTGCGCCCGCGACACGAAGCCGTGTGCGGATCACTGCACCGTGAATGCCGCGCTCGCGCTGCGGGTCACACCGGCCAGCGTGCACGTGATCGTGTGCGTCCCCGTACCCGCGTTCGTGGCAGAGCTGACCCCGTAATTCCAAGTGACAACACCGCTTGCCGAGGCCGTCCTAGTCACCATTAGATCTTGGTCCGTGCTTACTCGTCCAGACGGGAGCACGGCCTGCGCGGTACAGCTCGCGCCCGCGAGGGTGCCCGCGGAGACGAAACCGTATCTTGAGGTCGCGATCGTCACGAACAACGTCGGCGCGGGTGACTGAGCGGGCTGCTGTGTGGGTGCGGCAGTCGCTGCGACCGTTCGCGCGACCGTCGGTGCTGCAGTTGGAGCTGAAGTCGCGACGGCGCACGCGCTGCCCCAGAGCCCAACGCTGGCAGTCCGAGCCTGTGTCTCGCCCAGCCGGAACTTGTCCTGATACTTCACGTCCGGCGGGTAGCTGCTCGACTTCGCGAAGCCAAGTCGCACGAGCTCCTCGTTCACCATGACGAGGCCCCGGCCGGTGATGTCGACGTAGACGTAGCGAAGTAGGCGGTCGTACTTATCGGTCTCGCTGAGATCCTTCTCGAGCTCGACCATCTTGCCTTCGACGAGCCGACGGTTCGCCTCCGCAGCTTCCTTTCCGAAGCACTGCATGTCCGTGAGCGGGTCGACTGTCTCCGGAGTGTCGATGCCGATATATCGGACTGGCGTGCTGCGGCCGCCGATGCTCACGCGGATCGTGTCGCCATCTGTGACGGAGAGGACCTGGACGCGTTCTCGGGCCGCTGCTGGCGGCGGGGCGGTGGGCGTAGTGCTCGGCGCGACCGCCGGACCTGCGTTGCCGGTGCTCAGCGCGCAAGCCGCCACGGCCATCGCGAGGGACAGCAGTGCGCTAGACGGTGCTCCCTTGCTCACCCGACGCCCACCCTACCGTCAGAGATTCTGAACCTCCCGTCAACATGTAGGCCCCGAGGCCCTGATCTCGTCTTAGCGAGAACGCTCCGGCAAGTAGGCCGGAGCCGCACGGTTGGGCTAGGCGGCGCGCCGAAGCTCTGCCCGATTCACCAACCCAAAGACGCCCCCGCACCGCGCCGCCGCCCACCTTTTCGCGCGACGGGCGTCGCCGTCGCTCAGGCGCACGTCGACAAAGACCGTCTGGTCCCAGCACCGATGAAACGCAGCCCACCCGTGCGGTAGTCGCTTGCGAATGACCTTCACCATGGCTCGCCTTCCTTTCTGGCCCTCAAGCGGCCGACCGGTGAACCGAAATGTATGATAGACTTTGATAAGACTTCAATAGGGTCGGCGACAGGTGGCTAGTCTTGCCGCCGTGCCGCCCCGGAAAGAGCCCGAGTTGCTGTCGATCGAGCACGCGTCTCGCGAGTTCGGCCTAAGCGTGCCGACGCTATATCGGCACATGGAGGCCGGACGGCTGACGCGGCACGTAGCCGCAGCCGGCAGACCTCGCGTTTTCCTCGACCGTCAGGAGCTCGTGCTACTCGTCAAACCGAAGCCAGAGAAGAAGAGGGGGCGGAAGTGAACAAGCAACGAGCGCAGCGCGAGGGCAGCGTCTACCAGCGAAGGGATGGTCGTTGGGTCGGCGTTATTCACGTCGGCTGGCTCAACGGCAAGCGTCAGCGCAAGTCCTACTACGGCCGCACGCAGCGAGAAGTGGTCGCGAAGATGAAGGCACCGCTGCACGACCAGCAGCGTGGGATTCAATCGCCTTCGAGCGGCAGACGGTAGGGGAGTACATGACCTCGTGGCTGGGGACGCTCACCATTCGGCCGCGGACGCTGCGCCGCTACGAGGAGTTCGTACGACTGCACATCGCGCCGACCATTGGGCGCATCCAATTAGCGAACCTCAACGCGCAGCACATCGAGGCGCTGTACGCGGAGAAGCGCAAGGGCCTGTCGGCGGCGCGCGTGCACCACCTCCACGTCGTGATCCACGAGGCGCTGAACAAGGCCGCGCGCCAGGGGGCAGTCGCACGCAACGTCGCCGCCTTGGTCGATCCGCCCAGGGTCGAGCGCAAAGAGATGAAGGTGCTGTCGCGCGACGAGGTACGCCGGCTGCGCGATGCAGCAAGAGGCACACGGCTCGAGGCTCTCTTCGTCCTGGCCCTTGCGGCGTTGCGGCAGGGCGAACTGCTCGCGCTGAGGTGGAAGGATGTCAACCTCGAGACGGGCGCCCTCAGCGTGGCGCACACGCTTCAGAAGATCGACGGCGAGTTCGTTCTCGCCCAGCCGAAGTCAAAGAAGTCTCGGCGCCAGATCACGCTCGATGTCCCAGAGCTTGCGGCGTTACGCGAGCATCGTCGGCGTCAGCTCGACCAGCAGGTCGTACCGTGGCAAGGGCTCGTGTTCTGCAACGAGCATGGCGGCCCGATCGACGGAAAGGGGTTGCTGAAGTCGTTCCACAGGCTCCTGAAGCGTGCCGGCCTGCCGCGTGTTCGGTTCCACGATCTGCGCCACACCGCAGCGACGTTCATGCTTGAGGACGGAACTCCCTTGAAGGTTGTGTCAGAGATCCTCGGACACTCATCGGTCGCCATCACGGCCGACCTCTACATGCACGTCACGCCGGGCATGCAGGCCGAGGCCGCGCGGGCGCGAGGTCGGCTGTGGGCGTGACCCCGTGGCTGGCAAATGCGGCTGTCAAAGTCACTACCGGTGCCCTTCTAAACTTGAGAGACTCAATGTTTATGGGCCTCTTTGGGGCGTGGCCAAGTGGTAAGGCGGCGGACTTTGGATCCGCTATCCCAGGTTCGAATCCTGGCGCCCCAGCCTGACGGATCGGCATGACCGACGCGCCGCTGGCCATCGTGCTCGCGGCGGGCCTCTCGACGCGGATGAAGTCCAAGACGACGAAGGTCCTCCATCCGATCGCCGGGCGCCCGCTGCTCACGCACGTGCTCGAGACCGTTCGCGCGCTCGGCGCCCGTCCGCTCGTCGTCCTCTCCAAGGAAAGCGAGCCCGCGCGCGCGTTGCTCGGCGACGGCGCACGCGTCGCGCTGCAGGATCCGCCGCGCGGG
The DNA here is from genome assembly GCA_036002305.1 of Candidatus Limnocylindria bacterium. Taxonomy (GTDB): domain Bacteria; phylum Chloroflexota; class Limnocylindria; order P2-11E; family P2-11E; genus 3-1-20CM-2-70-9. The sequence continues at coordinate 17,116 of DASYTL010000003.1, read as the reverse complement.
ACCGGCGATGCGGTCCGTGTCGCGCTCGCCAGCGCGAACGGCGACCGTGGGGTCGCGTACATCGTCTACGGCGACACACCGCTGCTCAGGGCCGAAACGCTCGCCCGGATGCGCGCGCTCCTCGCCGAACGTCAGGCCGCGCTCGCGATCCTGTCCGGAGAGGTCGGGACCGACAACGCGTACGGCCGCGTGGTCCGGGACGGAGCCGGTGACGTCGCCCGCATCGTCGAAGCCAGACTGGCGTCGGACGAGGAGAAGGCGCTCACGGAGTCCAATCTCGGCGCGTACGCGGCGGATCTCGCATGGCTACGCTCCGCCGTCGCGCGTCTGCGGGCGAACGAGACCGGGGAGGTCTTTCTCACCGATCTCGTCGCCCTGGCGACCGCGGAAGGCAAGCGGGTCGCGGTGCATCGCACCGACGACGCGGAGGAGGGGATCGGCGTGAACACGCGTCTCGAGCTCGCGGCCGCGGAGGCGGCGATGCGCCGGCGCATCCGCGAAGCGCACATGCTGGCGGGCGTCACCTTCCCGGATCCCGAATCGTGCCAGGTCGACGCGGACGTCCGCATCGCCGCGGACGTGGTGATCGAGCGGGGGACCATCCTCGAGGGGAAGACCGCGATCGGGTCGGGCTCGCGCGTCGGTCCGTACGCCGTGCTGCGCGACACCGTCGTGGGCGAGCGCTGTCGCGTGGAGAACTCGACGCTCGAGGGCGCCACGCTCGAAGACGACGTCCGGGTCGGCCCCTACTCGCACCTGCGGCCCGGCGCGTATCTCGAGCGGGGGGTCGAGCTCGGCAACTTCGGCGAGGTGAAGAACGCGCGCCTCAAGTCGGGCACCAAGATGCACCACTTCAGCTACGTCGGCGACGCCGAGATCGGCGCGCGGGTGAACATCGGCGCTGGCGCGATCACGCTCAACTACGACGGCGTGCGGAAGAACCGGACCGTGGTCGGGGATGACGCCTTCATCGGCTCGGACACCCTCCTGCGCGCGCCGGTCACCGTCGGCGCGGGCGCGACGACCGGCGCGGGCGCGGTCGTCACGAAGGACGTCCCCGAAGGCATGGTCGCCGTGGGCATGCCCGCGCGGGCCATCAAGAAGGCGGATCGCCGCCACAGGAAGGGCGCCTAGTGGACTCGACGACGGTCGAAGTCCTCCTGCTGGAGCTCATCCTCGTCGCGGTCCTCGCGGGGCTCTCGGCGAGCGAGGCGGCGCTGCACACCATCCGAAGGCCGCACGTGATCGACGAGCTCGCCACGCGCGGACGTCGCGGCCGGCGGGCCGAGACAATGAGCCGAAGGGCGATCGAGTACCTCGCGGCCATCCAGGTCGCGGAGTTTTTCATCGTCTTCGCGTTCTCCGGGATAGCGGCGGCGTTCGTCGCGCCGCGGCTCTCCGACCTCCTCCAGTTCGTGTTCGGTCCGGGAGCGCCGGTGGTGCGTGACGTCGCCGCCGTGGCCGTCACCGTGGCGGTCATGTCTCTGGTCGCCGTGCTGTTCGGGCTCTTCGTGCCGCGCTCGATCGGTGCCCGGCACGCGCAGACGGTCCTGCTGCTCCTGGTCTGGCCGCTCGAGCTCATCACCTGGCTGACGCGGCCGCTCGTCGCGGTGCTCTTCGGACTGACGCGCGTTCTCACCAGGCCGTTCGGTGGCAGCCCGCAGGCGGGCGCCGTGGTGACCGAAGAGGACATCATGTCGCTCGTCGACACGGGGCAGGCGCAGGGCGTCCTTCAGGAGCGCGAGCAGCGGATGATCACGTCGATCTTCGCGATCGCCGAGAAGCCGGTTCACGAGGTCATGGTCCCCCGCACCGACATCGTCGCGATCGACGTGGACACGCCCGCGGAGGAGATCCTGAAGATCATCACGAACATCGGGCACTCCCGTATCCCGGTCTACGAAGGCTCGCCGGACAACATCATCGGGATCCTGTACGTGAAGGACCTCTTCCGCCGCCTCGCTCGCGGTGAGAAGGACGTGCAGATCCGGCCGTATCTCCGCCCGGCGCAGTTCGTGCCCGAGTCGAAGAAGATCGACGAGCTCCTGCGCGACATGCAGAAGGACAAGATCCACATCGCGATCGTCGTCGACGAATACGGCGGCACGAGCGGCCTGGTCACGATCGAGGATCTGGTCGAGGAGATCGTCGGCGAGATCCGCGACGAGTACGACGTCGAGCAGGAGATGGTGCTGCCGGTCTCGGAGACCGAGGCGCTGATGGATGCCCGCGTTCCGTTCGAGGACGTGCGCGAGACCTTCGATCTCGACCTGCCGCCCTCCGAAAACTACGACACGCTCGGCGGTTTCATCGTCGCGCAGCTCGGGCGTTTTCCGAAGGCCGGGGAATCCGTCGAGGCCGGCGGCGCGAAGTTCGTGGTCGAGAGCGTCGAGGGCCGACGCATCCGCCGCGTGCGCGTGGTGAAGCAGGCGCCGACCGCCGAGATGGTCTAGTGGAAAGGCTCGGCCCGGGCGACGAGGACCTGATCCGCGTCGCCTCGCTCGCGCGGCACCGCGCATACGCGCCCTACTCGAAGTACAAGGTCGGGGCGGCGGTGCGGACGAAGCGCAACAAGATCTACTCGGGCGCGAACGTGGAGAACGCGTCGTATGGGATGACCGTGTGCGCCGAGCGCTGCGCCGTCTGGGCTGCGGTCGCCGCGGGCGACACGAAGGACTACGACGCGATCGCGATCGTCATCGAGGACGACCGCCTGCCTACCCCGTGCGGCGCGTGCCGTCAGGTGATGGCCGAGTTCGCGCCGGATCTCCGCATCGTGCTCGCGACGACGGGCGGGCTGCGCAAGACGACGACGCTCGGCGCTCTGCTCCCCGAGCCGTTCCTGCCCGGGAACCTGTCCTAAGCGCTAGCTCGGCGTCTGCGCGTCGGTGAGCGCGCGATAGAAGGCGGTCGCGCGCGTCATGGCGAGCTCTTGAGGTCCGCCTGTCATTCCACCGCTGATGCGCTCGGACGCGTGCTCGCCGGCGGATTCGAGACGGAGCACCCCGTAGTCGCGCAGAAGGGATAGCGGAAAAGGGCGCGAGAGGCTCGCGTCCTGGATACGGTCGAGCAGCAACGCCGTCTGATTGCGATTGAACACGCCCCACCGTGCGATGACCCGGCGGTCGGTGAGCACGAACCACTTCGCGCTCCACGGAATCCACCGCACGAGGATCCAGATCGTGAGCAGCACGAAGCCGATGAGGCAGGCCACGGTGAGCCACGGTTGGCCGATCCCGCTCGCGTACAGCGCGAGGACGATGAGGAAGAGGTCGAGGATGACGAGCGGCTCCCAAAGAAACAGCGGGCGCGTGGCCAGGAGAACCTTTTCGCTTGGCTCGAGGATGAGATCGCGAGGGGCGTCCATCGCGGGCGGATTCTAGGTGGCGATGGCTCCGGTCGGCTCCCCGGCTCCGGTCGCGGAGGCGATGAGACGCTCCAGCATGTCCAGCGGCTCGCGCGCGGCGGCGATCGGCGCGATGCCGCGCAGCGCGTGGATCGCACGCGCGCGTTGGGATGCCACCTCGGCGTCGATCAGCGCGCGGACGCCCAGCTCGTCGAGGATCTCGCGTATCCGCTCGACGTTGTCCGCGGGCAGCGGGGCGGCGGGAGCGAAGAGCGTCGCGAGGCGCTCGCGCATCTTCGTCGGCGCCCGCTCGAACGCGAGGACCACCGGCAGGGTCTTCTTCCGTTTGGTGAGATCGTTCATCTCGACCTTCCCCGTCCGCTCGGTCGTGGCCCATATGCCGAGGACGTCGTCGTGCGCCTGGAAGGCCTCGCCGAACGCGTCGCCGAAGCGCGCCAGCATCTCGCGAACGCTCCGATCGTCGGTCGCGAGCGCCGCCGCGCCCTCCGCCGCGGCGGCGAAGAGCGCGCCGGTCTTCTTCGCGGCCATCGCACGGTAGCGGTCGGTGGTGACGTCAGTCCGGGTCTCGAACGCGATGTCCAGGAACTGCCCCTCGCACACGCGCACGCAGGCCTGATCGAGGAGGCCGGCGAACTCGAGGACGCGCTCGGCCGAGAAGCCGCGGAGGCGCTGCACGGCAAGGCGCGACACCGCGAACATCCCGTCACCGGCGTTGATCGCCTGGGGAACGCCCCACACGCTCCAAACAGTCGGACGGTGGTGGCGGGCCGGATCCTGATCCTCGATGTCGTCGTGGATCAGCGTGAAATTGTGGAGGAGCTCGATCGCCGCGGCGGCCGGCAACGCCGGGCGGGCGTCGCCGGTCAGCGCTTCGTACACCAGCGTGCAGAGGACCGGTCGCAGCCGCTTCCCCGCGCCGCCGCGATCCGCGTCCAGCCCGAGGTGGTAGAGCATCATCCCGTAGAAGGGCTGGAGCGCGGGCTCCGCGCCGCCGAGCACCGCCCGGATCTCCTCGTCGACGGCGCCGATGTGCGCTTCTAGGGTTCGTCCCACCGGAGGTCGATCATAGAACCGCATCGCGTCCGCGGCATGATCGTTTCGTACCATTGACCCGACGTGGCATCACGCACGTACCGGGCCGAGGCGATCGTCCTCAAGACGAACGATTTCGCCGAGGCGGATCGCATCCTCGTCCTCTTCACGCGCCACTTCGGCAAGGTGCGGGTCGTCGCGAAGGGCATCCGCCGCGCGACGAGCCGCATGGCCGGGCACGCGGAGCCGCTCACGCACGCCACCTACCAGCTCGCGCGCGGGCGAGAGCTCGATGTGCTGACCGGAGCCGAGGCGCGCGCGATCTATCCCGAGATGCGCGATGACCTCGCCCTCATCGCGGCGGGCTGGTACGTCGCGGAGCTCGTGGATCGCTTCACCGCCGACCGCGTCCCGTCAGCGCCACTTTTCGATCTGCTCGAGACCGCGCTGCGCGCGCTCGACGCCGGGCTGCCCGCGTCGGTCGTCTGCCGCTGGTTCGACCTCCATCTGCTGGACCGCTGCGGTTTCCGTCCGGAGCTCGGCGAATGCGCGCAGTGCCGGAAGGCGCTCGGTGAGGAGACGAACGCCTGGGAGCCGGCGGCCGGCGGCGCGCTCTGCGCGAGCTGCGCCGCGCCCCTCCCCTACGTGGCGCCGCTCTCCGTCCGCGCGCTCAAGTCCCTCCGCTATCTCCTCGTCAGCGACCTCGCGTCGGCCTCGCGCCTCCGGCTCGACGGGCCGCTCACGCGTGAGCTCGACCGGCATCTGCGCGGCTTCCTCCGCTACGTGCTCGACAAGGACATCGCGACGGCGCGCCTGATCGACGAGCTCCGCGAGATGCCTCGACCCGCGCCCCTCTCGTGAAGACCGCGATCCGCGTGGAAGACATCACTGAAAAGCTGACCTCGCTCGCGAAGCGGCGCGGGTTCGTCTTTCCGTCGAGCGAGATCTACGGGGGGGCGGGAGCGACCTGGGACTTCGGCCCTCTCGGCGTCGAGCTCAAAAGAAATGTGAAGGACGCGTGGTGGCGCGCCATGGTGCAGCTGCGCGACGACGTCGTCGGCATCGACGGGGCGATCCTCATGCACCCGCGCGTGTGGGAGGCGTCGGGGCACGTGGAGAACTTCACCGACCCGCTCGTCGAATGCAGGAATTGCCGCAAGCGGTTTCGCCTGGACGAGCTGCCGAACGGCGACGCGCTCACCACGGCCTGGCGCGCCAACACGCTTGACCTCGCGAGCGTCGCCTGCCCGAACTGCGGCGAGAAGAAGCTCGCCGACCCGCGGCGCTTCAACCTGATGTTCAAGACGTTCGTGGGGCCGGTCGAGGACACCGCCTCGGTCGCCTGGCTCCGGCCGGAGACCGCGCAGTCGATTTTCGTCGACTTCGAGAACGTCCAGCAGGCGGTGCGGCGGCGGCTGCCCTTCGGCATCGCCCAGATCGGCAAGGCCTTCCGCAACGAGATCACGCCCGGCAACTTCATCTTCCGCTCGCGGGAGTTCGAGCAGATGGAGCTCCAGTACTTCACGCGGGCGGCTGATGCACCACGCCTCTACGAGGAGTGGAAGCGGACACGGCTGGCCTGGCACGTCGAGCAGGGGATCCCCGCGGAGAAGCTCCGTTTCCGCGACCACGCGCCCGATGAACGAGCCCACTACGCGGCGGCGGCGACGGACATCGAGTTCGAGTTCCCGTTCGGATGGAGGGAGTTCGAGGGGATCCACTACCGGACCGACTACGACCTCCGCCGGCACTCAGAGTATTCGGGGAAGAAGCTCGAGTATTTCGACGACGTCGCGAACGAGCGGTTCATCCCGCACGTCGTCGAGACGTCCGTCGGCGCCGACCGCGCGACCTACGCCATCCTCTGCGCCGCGTACGACGAGGAGCCCGACAAAGAGGGCGTCCGCGTCGTGCTGCGCCTCAAACCGCATCTCGCTCCGTACACGGTCGCGGTTCTGCCGCTCTCGAAGAACGAGAAGCTCACTCCGCTCGCCCGCGAGGTGTGGGCGCGGATCCGCCCTCACTTCATGTCCACCTACGACGAGACCCAGGCGATCGGCCGCCGCTACCGCCGGCAGGACGAGATCGGAACACCCTTCTGCGTGACCGTGGACTTCCCGTCGCTCGAGGACAGGGCCGTGACCATCCGCGAGCGTGACTCGATGGCGCAGGTGCGCGTCCCGGTCGCTGACCTCGTTCCCGCGCTCCGCGAGAAGCTCGGCGCCTGACCTACAGGGCGCCGCGCAGACGGCGCTCGCGGTTCTCTTCTTCACCACCGGCGCGCGAACGCCGGTGCTCGCGCTGTTCGCCCTGAGACGTCCGCGGAACCTCGCGGCGGTGCTCATTCCCTATGCGGCGCTCGGGCTCTTCGCCGCGCCGCTCGGCGACCCCGCCGCGCTGCTGCTCGCCCTCTCGCCGTCGCCGCTGATCGGCCCGTGGCTCGCTCGCATCGCGGGGACGCGCGAGGAGACCGTGGGAGCGCTCATGATCGGGACGGTCGTCATCTCACTGCTCGCGCTCCTGGCGACCGTCCCGGCGGTCGCCACACAGGTCAACACCGCGCTGCTCCTCTTCGGCGTCGGCGCCGCGATCGCCGGTGCCGTCCCCACCATGCGCGATGCGCTTCTGCCCGTGCTCGACGGCGCGCGGTACGTCGCCGCCGCGATCGCCCTCGGCGCGGCGGCGGTCGCGAGCCTCCCGTTGATGGACCTTCGGGCGGTCGCGATCGCGGCGGGTGCGCTCGCGATCGGGACCTCGTCCGCCGCGATCGGGACGAAGCTGTTCGGCGGCGATCCGCGCGCGGCCGCGATCGGCGGTGGCGCGCGGGATCCGAGCGTCGCCGCTGGGCTCGCGCTCGCCGCGGGTCTCGCGGGCGGGCCGGCGGTGCCGCTCGCGTACGCGGCGCTTCTCGCGCTAGCGCTGGGCCTCGGGAAGCTCCTCGTCCGCCGCCAGTCGTGACGCGAGGCGGCGCGCCATGAGAGTCGCCGCCGTGGTCAGGGCGGCCGTTGCCGTCTCCCAGAACATCTGCTTCGCGCGCGGCCCCGTCTCGACCTCTTCGATCTCCTTCTTGAGCGACTCGCGGAAGCGCTTGCGCGCGCCGCCCTTCAGCCGATCGAGGCGGCCGCCGAGCCGCTGGATGATCTGGTCGAGCTCCTTCTCGGTCCGCGACCGGCGCAGGTTCCGGACGCGCGACGCGACGGTGATCCCCACGACCGCGGCGACCGAAGCGAGCGTCCCGAACACGGCAACCGGCTGCCGCCGCGCGAGATTCCGCGGGTCGACGTCCTCGGTCAGACGCGCCCACAGGGTCGCGAGGTCCGCGTCGATCTCGCCGCGGAGTGTGTCTAGCTCGTGCTCCGTCCGAGCAGACGCGCTTTCGCCCACCGGATGGTCTCCTTCATCGAGTTGATCGTCCGCGTCGGTCCGTGCAGCTCGAGACGCTTGTATCCGCCGTAGGCCATGGCGCCGGTGCCGATGCAGAGGGCGATGAGCAGCAGCAGCGCCGCGAGCACCAGCTGAGGCAGGTAGAGGTAGGCGAGGGCGCCGATCGCGATGAGCACGACGGCGCCGACGAGCGCGGGGATGATCGCGCGGGCGCGGGCGCCGACGACCACCAGCGCCCCGGCGGTGCCGATCGACAGCGCGAGGACGAAGATGCCGAGCCATTCGCGCGGCACCAGGGCGACGAGGGCGACGATCAGGATGACGAGGACGATGAGCGCCGCGAATGCGAGTCCGGCGGCGCCGGCGAGCCAGGCCGCGGCGCGCTTGTTCGCCGCGATGATCTCGGCGATCTCCTGGCGTGGCAGCTCGAGCTGCTTCCGGATGTACGTGCGGACATTCGCGCGCAGTCGACCGAGGAGGGTGCGATAGCCAGGCCGTTCGTACACGGGCGCGACTGTACCGCTCACGACACGCACGCGTGTCCGGCGGAGCACGATTTCTGCCAGAATCGACGGGTCGGAAGGGGAGGTCGTGATGGCTCGCGCGCGGAACAAGTGGGTCTACCTGTTCGCGAACGGCAAGGCCGAAGGCAACGCGAAGATGCGCGATCTCCTTGGCGGCAAGGGCGCCGGCCTCGCCGAGATGACCAACGCGAAGCTCCCCGTTCCCTCCGGGTTCACGATCACGACCGCCGCGTGCAACGCCTACTTCGCCAACAAGATGAAGCTCCCGCCCGGCCTCTGGGAGCAGGTGGAGAAGGCACTCGCCGCTGTCGAGCGGTCGACGAAGAAGAAGCTCGGCGACCCCAGGGATCCGCTCCTCGTATCGGTGCGCTCGGGCGCCGCGATGAGCATGCCGGGCATGATGGATACGGTCCTGAACCTCGGCCTCAACGACGAAAGCCGGAAAGGCCTCGCGAACCTCACGAAGAACGACCGCTTCGCGTGGGATGCCTACCGTAGATTCATCTCGATGTTCGGGCGGATCGTGCTCGGCATCCCGCCCGAGACGTTCGAGTACGCGCTCGAGGCGAAAAAGAAGGCCGCGCGCGTGAAGAGCGATCCCGAGCTCACGCCGAAGCAGCTCGAGGAGCTCGTGAACGAGTACAAGGCGATCGTACGCACCGAGACCGGCAAGCCCTTCCCGACCGAACCGAAGGAGCAGCTGCGCCTGGCGATCGAGGCGGTGTTCGGCTCGTGGTTCGGCCGGCGCGCGAAGGACTACCGCAAGCAGTTCAAGATCTCGGACGATCTCGGGACGGCCTGCAGCGTGGTCACGATGGTCTTCGGCAACATGGGCGACGACTCGGGCACCGGCGTCGCGTTCACGCGCGACCCGAACACCGGCGAGAAGGTCCTCTACGGCGAGTACCTGACCAACGCTCAGGGCGAGGATGTCGTCGCGGGCATCAGGACGCCGGCGAAGATCGCGCAGATGAAGAAGGACCTGCCGAAGGCCTACGCCGAGTTCGACAAGATCGCCAAGCGCTTGGAGAAGCATTACCGCGACGCGCAGGATCTCGAGTTCACGATCGAGCGCGGCAAGCTCTTCATGCTGCAGACGCGCTCCGCGAAGCGGACCGCCGCAGCGGCGGTGAAGATCGCGACGGACATGGTCCGCGAGGGCCTCATCACGAAGGACGAGGCGCTCCGGCGCGTCGAGCCCGCGCAGGTCGAGCAGCTCCTGCTGCCGCGCTTCGACCAGAAGGAGGTCGACCGGGCGCGCGGCGCGGGCCGCTACCTGGCGAAGGGACTCAACGCCTCACCCGGCGCGGCGACCGGGCGCGCGGTGTTCGACGCGGACCGCGCCGTTGTCTTGAAGGGTCAGAAGCAGCTCGTCGTGCTCGTGCGTCCCGAGACCAGCCCCGACGACTTCCACGGGATGGTCGCGGCGACGGGGATCCTCACCGCGCGCGGTGGATCGACCTCGCACGCCGCGGTCGTCGCGCGCGGCCTCGGCCTCCCCTGCGTCGCGGGCGTCGCCGCCCTCGACATCGACCTCCAAAAACGCGAGATGCGTGTCGACGGTAAGGTGATCAAAGAGGGCGACGCCATCTCCATCGACGGGACGACCGGCGAGGTCTTCGCGGGAGAGCTGCCCACGATCGCGGCGAACTTCCGTGAGGAGAAGGAGCTGATCGAGCTCCTCTCCTGGGCCGACAAGAAGCGCAAGCTCGGCGTGTGGGTGAACGCGGACACGCCCGCCGAGTGCCGCCTCGCGCGGGAGCTGGGCGCCGAAGGCGTCGGTCTCGCGCGGACCGAGCACATGTTCCGAGAGGCCGAGCGCCTGCCCATCGTCCAGGACATGATCCTCGCGAACGACACCGCGGGTCGGAAGCGCGCGCTCGAGAAGCTCCTCCCTTTTCAGCAGGGAGACTTCCGCGAGATGTTCGAGGCGATGGACGGTCTGCCCGTGGTCATTCGGTTGATAGATCCGCCCTTGCACGAGTTTCTTCGTGAGTACGCGGACGTAGATGTGGAGATCGCGGTAGCGCGGGATCGGATCGAACGAGACGGAAAAACTCTTCAAGAGGCCGGCGCGGATCTCGCCGACAAGGAACGGATCTACCGCCGGCTCGAGCAGCTGCACGAGGACAACCCCATGCTCGGCCTCCGCGGCTGCAGGCTGCTCCTCGTGTATCCCGAGATCCTCGAGATGCAGATCCGCGCGATCCTCGGCGCGGCGATCGACGTCGCCGAGAAGGGCGTCAAGGCGAAGCCCGAGATCATGATGCCGCTCGTCGGGACGATGGGGGAGCTCGACCGGCTCGAGAAGCAGGTGATGGAAGTCGCGGAGACCGTCTTCAAGGAGCGCGGGAAGCGCGTCGAGTTCAAGTTCGGGACGAGGATCGAGATCCCGCGCGCGTGCATCATCGCGGACCAGATCGCGACGAAGACCGAGTTCTTCTCGTTCGGCACGAACGACCTCACGCAGACCGTCCTCGGCATCTCGCGCGACGACGCCCAGAAGAGCTTCCTCACACGCTACGTCGAGGAGAAGATCATCCCCGCGGACCCGTTCCAGGTGCTCGACCGCGATGGGGTCGGCGCGATGATGCGCATGGCGATCGAGCGCGGCCGCAGGACGAAGCCGGGGCTCAAGATCGGGATCTGCGGCGAGCACGGCGGCGATCCGTCGTCGATCGCCTTCTGCCACGAGGTCGGGCTGACCTACGTGTCGCCCTCGACCTATCGCGTCCCGGTCGCCCGACTGGCGGCGGCCCAGGCCGCGCTCGCGGGAGCCGCAGCCCGAGACCGCTAGCTCGGCGGCCCGAAGCCGAGCACCGCGGCCGCGGAGATCGCGAGCGCGATGACGAGCTGCGCCGGAAGGACGCGAAACGGGGGCCTCGCGAAGTGGATGTCACGAACCGATGAAGGGCTCGTGACGGTAGGGACCGATTACGCTACGCGAAATGGCCACACAGACACGCGCGGATGCCAAGCTATCCCGCACGCGTTCGGTGGCCGCGCTCCGGGTCCGCGAGCACACCGAAGAGCTCGAGGACGCCAACCTTGCCGAGCACGCCACGCGATCGGCGACGGCGCGGCGCGACCGGCCCGAGGAGCCGTCGCCCACGCGGGCTGCGTTCGCGCTCGACCGTGACCGCATCGTCCACAGCAAGGCCTTCCGCCGCCTCAAGCACAAGACCCAGGTCTTCCTCGCGCCCGTCGGCGACCATTACCGCACGCGCCTGACCCACACGCTCGAGGTCACTCAGATCGGACGCTCGATCGCGCGGGCGCTGCGCCTCAACGAGGACCTCGTCGAGGCGATGGCCATGGGTCACGACGTCGGGCACACGCCCTTCGGGCACATCGGCGAGGAGCTGCTCGGACGTTTCCTGCCCGACGGCTTCCGCCACAACGAGCAGAGCGTCCGCATCGTCGAGAAGATCGAGAAGAACGGCGCCGGCCTCAACCTCACGCGCGAGGTGCGCGACGGGATCGCCAAGCACAGCGCGCCGACCGAAGGCGGCGTCGAGACGGCCGCCTGGGGGATCCCGGAGACGCCCGAGGGTTGGGTCGTCAGATACGCCGACAAGATCGCGTACCTCCACCACGACATCGACGACGCGATGCGCGCGGAGATCGTCCGTGAGGAGGACATCCCGCAGGACATCCGCGCGGCGCTCGGCCGCGACCGCGCCGAGCGCCTCGATACGATGACCTACGACGTCATCGTGACGTCATACGGGAAGCGCGACGTGACCATGAGCGACGAGGTCCTCGAGGCGACGAACGCGCTCCGCACATTCATGTTCGAGCACGTCTACCTTGCGGGTCCGGCGAAGACCGAGGATCGCAAGGCGCAGGGCGTGCTCTGGGAACTCCTCCAGCACTTCGAAGCGCATCCCGAGCTTCTTCCGCCCGAGCATCAGAAGATCGCTCGCCAGGATGGGACCAGGCGCGCGGTCGCCGATTACGTGGCGGGTATGACCGACCGGTATGCGCTCGACACGTTCGCGTCGATCTTCATCCCTTCGGGCTGGAGTCACCTCTAGCCGTTACACAACCGTGGCATGCCTATTGCATCTCGGTAGCCCGAAAAGGCACGTCCCTGAGCGAGCGAGCGTGCGCGTCGAACGTGGACGAGGAGGACACCGAGGCGGCATGAATGGTGTTCCAATTGTCGGCCGGACTTCACTCGAGATCCCTGGCTTTGCCCCGCCGGCCCAGCTCAGCGTCGTAGCCGACGCTCACATCGTGCAGTTCTATGAGCACGACGCCGCGCTCGTTGAAGGCGTCGGAACTTTCCTGACTCCGGCTTTTGACAGCGGCGAGGCCGCGATCGTTATCGCGACGAAGCCGCATTGCGATGGGATCGAGGCGTGCCTCCAAGCGCGCGGGATCGATGTCGAAGGCGCGCGAAGTGACGGCCACTATCTCACGCTGGACGCGGCCGAGGCGCTGTCTGTCATCCTCGTCGATGGGTGGCCTGATGCCCGCCGGTTCGCGGAGGTTGTCGGTGGGGCGCTCATCCGGGCCGAGGCGGGAGGCAGACGCTCGCGGACGCGAGCGTTCGGCGAGATGGTCGCGCTCCTCTGGGCGGAAGGAGAGCGCGAGGCGGCCCTGCGCCTCGAGGAGCTATGGGAAGCGACACGAGCAAAGCATTCGTTCTCGCTCCTCTGCGGCTACCCGGTCGCGGCGTTCGGCGAACGCTCCGAGAGCGAGTACTTCAACAAGGTCACGGCGGCGCATGACATCGTCGTGCCCGCCGAAAGCTATACATCGCTCTCCGACCCGCAGGACCGCTTGCGCGTCATCGCCGAGCTTCAGCAGAAGGCCCTCGCGCTCGAGACGGAGGCCGCCCAACGCCGCGCCGCCGAGGTCGAGCTCCGGAGAACGATCGAACAGCTCGCCCACATCGATCGTCGCAAGGACGAGTTCCTCGCGCTGCTCGGACACGAGCTGCGGAACCCGCTCGCGCCGGTGACCTCCGCGTTGGAGCTGATACGCCTTCACGAGGACGAACCGACGCGCGTCGCGCGATTGCGCGAGACCATCGAGCGGCAGATCGGTCACATGACCAGGCTCATCGACGACCTGCTCGACGTCTCGCGGATCACGCGCGGCAAGGTCCAGCTTCGCGACGAGCGCGTGTCGCTCTCTTCGGTCGTCGCGAACGCGATCGAGATCGCGCATCCCCTGATCGAGGAGCGGGGCCATCGTTTCGAGCTCGATCTCCCGGATGCGCCCGTCACCCTGATCGCGGACCCGACACGCCTCGCGCAGGTGATCGCCAACCTCCTGAACAACGCGGCCAAATACACCGATGTCGGCGGCCACATCCGGCTCGCCGCGCGCACCGCTGGACCTGAGCTGGTCCTGTCGGTCAGGGACGATGGCGCCGGCCTCACGCCCGAGCTCCGCGAGCACGTGTTCGAGATGTTCGTGCAGGGGAGCGAACGGCACACCCGTCAGCGTGGCGGCCTGGGTATCGGGCTAACCCTCGTGAAGAGCCTCGTCGATCTACACGGCGGATCGGTCGAGGCCCTGAGCGACGGCGCCGGCTTGGGGAGCGAGTTCGTGGTTCGGCTTCCGATCGTCGCGGACGAGGCGACCAAGAGCGCGCCTGCGCGTTCAGCGAATGGCGACGGCGTTCTCGGCCCACGTCGCAAGGTTCTGGTCGTGGACGACAACGTGGACGCCGCGGAGAGCCTCGCGGAGCTTCTGCGTGAATACGGTCACGACGCGCGGACCGCGCACGACGGAGACACGGCGATCGTCGAGGCGGAGCGGATGCGGCCGGACGTCGTCCTGCTCGACATCGGGCTGCCACTCGTGGATGGATACGAGGTCGCGAGGCGCCTCCGCGCGCACGAAGGGCTGAACTCTACCATCCTCGTCGCGTTGACCGGCTTCGGCGAGGATCGGCATCGCCGACTCGCCCGCGAGGCCGGTTTCGACCACCACGTGACCAAGCCGGTCGACGTCTCGCAGCTCGAGGACCTGCTCCGACTCCCCCTGTAGGTCAAGCCGCGCGCGATACTTGGGCTGGTGCCCGGAGATTTCGATCGGGTCAAAGAGCGGGTCGACATCGTCCAGCTGATCGGCGAACGCGTCAGGCTGAAGAAGGTGGGGAGGGCCTTCACCGGCCTCTGCCCATTCCACTCCGAGAAGACGCCCTCTTTCACCGTCGATCCCGACCGGCGCACCTACCACTGCTTCGGCTGCGCCCGCAACGGCGACGTCTTCACCTGGCTCGAGGAGCAGGATGGGCTCACCCCCGCCGAGGCGCTTCGGACGCTCGCCGACCGCGCCGGTGTCGAGCTCCAGACGCGGCGCGACCCGAAGGAACAGGAGCGCGAAAAGCGCCTCCTGACGGTCAACGAGACCGCCCACTTCTACTTCCGCCAGGCGCTCCGCGGCACCGACCGCGGGAGGGCGGTCGGCCGTTACATAGGCGATCGAGGGATCCGACCGGAGGCCGTCGAGCGGTTTGGCCTGGGCTACGCCCCTGACGACCACGAGGGGCTGCTCAAATATCTGCGGAAGAAGGGTCTCAGCGACGACGACGCGGTCGCGGCCGGGGTCGTCGGCTCGGGCGAGCGGGGGCTCTACGACCGGTTCCGCGACCGGCTCATGGTCCCTATCCGGGACGGCCGAGGCCAGATCGTCGCCTTCGGCGGGCGCGCCATGCGGGCCGACCAGCCCGGCAAGTACGTCAACTCGCCCCAGACGGCCCTCTTCAACAAGAGCGCGACGCTGTACGCGCTGGACCTCGCGCGAGCGGCGATCCGGAAGGAGAGGGCGGCGGTCATCGTCGAGGGCTATTTCGACGCCATCGCCATGCATCAGGCCGGTCTCACGAACACGGTCGCCTCGATGGGCACCGCTCTGACCGAGCAGCAGTACCAGGCCCTCGATGCGATGCGGATCGAGCGCGCGATCGTGGCATTCGACGGGGACGCTGCCGGCCAGACCAGCGCCGAGAAGCGCGGTATCGAGCTCGCGCGCCAGGTCCAGAACGCCGTGCGCCGCGCCGGCCGCGGGGCGTTGACGGCGCGGACCGGTCTGGCCGTGTACGTGACCGTGCTCCCGAGCGAGACCGACCCGGACGACCTCGCGCGTCGGGATCCGGACCGGCTTCACAAGCTCCTGAGCGAAGCGAAGCCTGTGCTCGACTTCGTGATCGAGCGCATCGCCGGGCGGAGCGATCTCACCCAGGCAGCGGGCCGCCGGCGCTTCCTCGCCGAGGCGTTGCCGCTGGTGGCCGACGAGCCCGACCCGCTGACTCGCGAGGTGTACTTCGGGACCCTCTCGAAGCTCACCGGCGTCGAGCAGGAAGCGCTGCGCCGCGACGCCGCGGGGCCGGGGGTTACGAGGGGGACAGAGACCCCTTCGGTCGCTGCTGAGACGCTGGCGAAACAAACCGCTCCTCTTGAGCGTTACCTAATGGCACTATTGATCCAGTTCCCGGAGGAAGCGGCGCGCGCGGACCTCGCTCCCAGCGATTTCGACGATCCCGACCTGCGAGCGCTCTACGAACAGCTCAAGGCGGGGAAGCATCCGAACTCTGACCTGCCGGCTCACCTGGCCGCCCTTGCCGCGGCCCTTGGCGCATCAGCGCCGGAGCACGGAGAAGAGGCGGATGTGGCCCAAATGATCGAGATCGCCGCGCTGAATCTCCGGGTACAGAACCTGCGGCACCGTCTCGAAGAGGCCGGGGCCAGTCTCCGGCGGGGTGGAGAGGGTGACCACGGTGCGCTGGACGGAGAGGTCGCTCAGCTGGCGGTCGAGCTCACGAAGCTGATGAGGCGCCGGGAGCGACGGACGGTACTCCACGCGGCGGATGTGGACGAGAGGGACGAATGAAAAGCACCACGAAAGAGAAGGAAACGACGACAACGACGCCCGCGCCTGAGCGGGGTATCCACCCGGAGCACCGCGAGGCGGCCGAGCGCCTGATCGCGCGCGGCCGGCAGCAGGGGTACGTCACGCAGGAGGACATCCTCCGGGCGATCCCCGACGCCGAGCCGGGCGAGGTCGAAGAGCTCCTCACCACGCTCGACGACAACAACGTCGAGATCCTCGAGGCCGAGCGCTCGCCGACGTGGGCGCAGGTCAAAGAGGAAGAGGAAGAGACCGAGGAGATGCAGCGCGAGGACTCGATCGCCTCGGTCCTCGCGAGCGATCTCATCAGCGTCGACGACCCGGTCCGGATGTACCTCAAGGAGATCGGGAAGGTCCCGCTCCTGACCGCGGAGGAGGAAGTCAACCTCGCCAAGTCGATCGAGCTGGGCGAGCAGGCGCTCGTCTCTCCGGCGCTCTCGGTCGTCCATCTCTACGAGCTGGGCGTCGAGGTCAAGAAGCGCATGGCCCTCGGCCGTCCGAAGGAGTTCGTCGACGAAGCGACTCGGTTCACGACGAAGGCGCTGCACTACACGCTGAACGACGATGAGGGAAGCAAGGAGCTCAAGCGCGTCACCAACCGGCTCCTCAAGCTGCGCGATCCGCTCCAGGGCGAAGCGAACAGCAAGGAGATCAGCTACGAGGCGAAGGTCCTCATCGACGAGACCGTCGCCCTGATCGATGCCGCGCGCCGCGACGCGGAGCGGCTCGCCTTCCGCATCCTCCCGCAGTACGCGAAGATCCACGGTCCAGCCGAAGGCGCGGAGCGCCTCGGCGAGCTCGTCATGCTCGGCGCCGAGCTACGCGACATCCTTGTGAAGCACCTCGACAAGCTCGCGCAAGGAGATTCGGACGAGCAGCGCGCGCTGCGCCGTCTCGCGGACGAGCTCATCCAGAAGGGCGACGACGCGCGGCACAACCT
>DASYTL010000002.1:0-91233 GCA_036002305.1 Candidatus Limnocylindria bacterium | reverse complement strand
GCGCGAATGCGATCCGTAAGACGAGATTGGGCACGGAAACCGAAGGTGCACATCTGGTGCCGGGCATCGTGAGGCGAGCGAGCCCTCGGCCCCCTTGAGATCGCCCGACGCCGTGTTATGAGGCCCTCAATGCGCGGCGATTCCCGTTCCCGCTCGGCGCAATGGCGCTGCTGGCCTTCCTCGTGACGTTCTTCACGCCGGAGAAGCCTCGGCCGTGCAGCGATCGCCGGCGGGACCGCCTCAGCCGCTCAATGGGCGACAGCACACCGCTCGTATTGATCGCTGCGCTTACCTCGTCTCGGGCGTGGCGTTAGTTTCTCTCGCCGTCATGCAACGCGGCCGCCCACTCCGTAGCCGAGAGGCGAGCAGCAGGACGGTCACGGCACGCGAAGCGTGCTGTGACCACCTAACCGCGCTTGACCGGTCCGTCGATCCTGGTCTTCGGCAGGTCGGTCCGTGGCGGAGCGAAGACGCCGACGACCTGCGTGGGCTCCTCGAAGACGCGGGCACCGTGCGCCGCACGAGCGGGAACGCGATAGCTGTCTCCGGGGGTCAGGATGCGCTGCTCACCGGCGATGACCATGGCGAGGGAGCCTTTCACGACGACCCCGACCTGCTCGACCTCGTGCTTGTGGGTCTCGATGATGGTCTTGGGCGCGTAGTCGTAGACGACGAGCGTGGCGTGGTCGGCGTGGACCACACGGCCCGTCACGCCGGGGCGCGGCTCGATGACCGGAAGGTCCCGCGGGCTCGCGTAATAGAGCTTTGGCACGCCCGCTCTACGAAGCGGTGGCCTCGTCTCCCTCGAGCGAGATCTGCTCGTTCTTCGAGAGGAGGAGCGGCTTCATGCGTCCCTCGATCGATTCCGCGGTTACCACGACCTTGCGGACGTCCGACCGTGACGGGATCTCGTACATCACGTCGAGGAGAACCTCCTCGATGATCGTGCGCAGCCCGCGGGCGCCGGTCTTGCGCTTCGCCGCGCCCTTCGCGGCCGCCCCCAGGGCCTCGGGCGTCATCTGCAGCTCGACCTTGTCCAGCGCGAGGAACTTCTGGTACTGCTTCACGATCGCGTTCTTCGGCTCGGTGAGGATGCGCATGAGGTCGCTCTCGTCGAGCGCCTGCAGCGGCACCACGACCGGGAGCCTTCCGACGAATTCGGGGATGAGCCCGTACTTGAGCAGGTCGTCGGGCATCACCTGCTCGAGGATCGCCGTGGTCTCCTTGGTGTTGTCGCGCAGGGTGGCACCGAACCCCATCGTCTTCTTCCCGACGCGGGCCTCGACGATCTTCTCGAGACCCTCGAAGGCGCCGCCGCAGATGAAGAGGATGTTGGTCGTGTCGATCTGGATGAAGTCCTGGTGCGGGTGCTTGCGTCCACCCTGGGGCGGCACGTTGGCGACGGTCCCCTCGAGGATCTTGAGGAGCGCTTGCTGCACGCCCTCGCCGGACACGTCGCGGGTGATCGACGGGTTGTCGCCCTTGCGCGCGATCTTGTCGATCTCGTCGATGTAGATGATCCCGCGCTGCGCCCGGTTCAGGTCGAAGTCGGCCGCCTGGATGAGACGCAGAAGGATGTTCTCGACGTCTTCACCGACGTAGCCCGCTTCGGTGAGGCTCGTGGCGTCGGCGATCGAGAACGGCACATCGAGGATCCGCGCCAGGGTCTGCGCGAGGAGCGTCTTGCCGCAGCCCGTGGGCCCGATGAGCAGGACGTTGGACTTGCCAAGCTCGACGTCGTCGACGCGGTGCCCGGCCCCGACCCGCTTGTAGTGGTTGTAGACGGCGACGGAGAGAACCCGTTTCGCCTTGTCCTGGCCGATGACGTACTGGTCGAGGATCTCGTTGATGCGCCGCGGGCTCGGGACCTTCGCGCCGAGGGTGCGCGCCTTGGGCGTCTCCAGGAACTCTTCGTCGACGATCTCGCGGCAGAGGGTGATGCACTCGTCGCAGATGTAGACGCCCTGACCCGCGATGAGCTTGCGGACCTGGTCCTGGCTCTTGCCGCAGAAGGAGCAGCGGTAAGGCTTGCCGCCTTTCGCGGTCGTCGTCATCGCCTAGCGGGACCCCACCGGCTCTCGGGTCGGCTCGTCGGACTTGCCGATCGAGATCAGCGATTCCTTGCCAACGAAGATCTCGTCGATGAGACCGTACTCCCGCGCCTCCTCGGCGCTCATGAAACGGTCGCGCTCGCTGTCGCGCTTGACGCGCTCGGCGGGCTGCCCAGTGTGGTTCGCGAGGATCTTCATGAGCTTGTCGACCAGGGTCTCGAGCTCCTTGACCTGGATCATGACGTCGGGGGTGTTCCCGCGGAATCCGCCGGCGCCCTGGTGGATCATGATCCGCGAGTTCGGGAGCGCGTAGCGCTTCCCCTTCGCGCCGGCCGCGAGGAGCACCGCCGCCATGGACGCGGCCTGTCCGATGCAGATCGTGTTCACCGGCGCCTTCAGGTACTGCATGGTGTCGTAGATCGCGAGGCCGGCCGTGACGACGCCGCCCGGCGAGTTGATGTACAGGTAGATGTCGCGCTCGGGGTCCTCGGACTCGAGGAAGAGCAACTGAGCGATGATCAGGTTGGCCATCGTGTCCTCGATGGCATCGCCGATGAAGATGATCCGTTCCTTGAGCAGCCGCGAGAAGATGTCGTAGGCGCGCTCTCCGCGCCCCGACTGCTCGATCACCATCGGCACGTAATTCGTGGTCAAGAGCGACCCTCCTCGCGCGTTGCGCCCGTTCTGAGTGTACGGCAGCCACTCGGCCGCACCGGTCATTTCGGCGATCTCGACTCGTAGCCGTTCGGGATCAGGCATCCAGGCATGGTCCGGAGAGCAGGCCAGCCGGTACGATGCGCGCGAAGACAGGACGATGCGCATCAAAAACCTGCCGCGCTCGCTGCGCTTCTACGTGGCGGCGTCGAGCTTCTACGCCGCTCTCGTCTTCTTCGCCGTGCAGTACATCTACACGATCCAGCTCGCCGAGAGCGGGCTCATCGTCGCTCGGCGCGACACGGGTGACGTCCTTTCTTCGATCCAGCTCGTTTCGTTCATCGTCTGGCTCGGGATCAGCCTGATCGCCGCGGTGATCATGCATCGCCTCGCGACGGCGCTCGCCGGCGCGAAGACAGCCGAAGCCGAGAAGGAGCAGGAGCTCGGCACGATCTTCGGGCTGTCGTCCGCGATCGCCGGACCGCTCGATCTCGAGCAGATCGGACGCTACTTCGTCTCCGCGGTCCGGAACGCGGTGCCGGACGACGCCACGATCGTGCTCATCGTGTACGACGACGTGCTCGAGGCGTTCCGGACCGTCGCGGCGGACGGCCCGCGCAGCGCGGCGCTCGACCAGAGCTATTCCGCCGTCGCGCTGCCCGCGGTCGTCAGGACGCGCGTGATCGACCATCGCCAATCGCTCGTGCTCGGGGATACCGCCGCGCAGGCCGAGACGTGGGCCAGGGTATCGCAGGAGATGCCGGCGATCGCGAGGGCCCGGTCCTTCGCCGCGCTGCCGCTCGTCTCGCGCGAGCGGCTCGTCGGCGCGCTGCTGCTACTCGGCGAGCATGCGGGCGATCTCATCGCGGACAAGGTGCAGGTGCCGATGGTCATGGGCCAGTACGTCGCGGGATCGATCCACAGTGCGCTTTCGGTGAAGGAGGCCGAGGCTCGCGCCGAGCGCGAGGCGCTGGTGAATCGGATCGCGCAGCGGGCGCGTGCCAGCCTCGACCCGGACGAGATCCTGCGCGGCACGGTCGACGAGCTCGCCAAGGTGCTCGGCGTCTCTCGGGCGATCGTCGCCGCGGGGGAGTCCGAGGACTCTCTCACGGTCTCGTACGAATGGGACGCACCCGGAGTGGAGCCGGTCGGCCGCGGCGCGCGCGGCATCCCGGTCGCTCGTTTCGCCGCGCGGCTCGGCCGGACCGTTCTCGTCAGCGACATCCGGGCGGATCGCCGCTTCGCCGAGCCGGCGTCCGCCAATGACATCAAGAAAGCCGGGGCCATCGCGGTCGCGGCGACGCCGATCCGCGTCGGTGGGCAGCTCGCCGGCGCGCTCGCGCTCTCGCACGTGGATCGAGCGCGCGAATGGACGGCGGACGACGTGAGGCTCATTGAGGCTGTCGCGCAGGAGCTCCGGGTCGCGCTCGCGGCGGCCGAGGCATTCGAGCGACAACGCCGCGCGGTGGCCGAGCTCGAGCGGCTCAACCGCGCGAAGAGTGACTTCGTGTCGATCGTGAGCCACGAGTTTCGGACGCCGCTCACCGGAATCCAGGGATTCTCCGAGATGATGAAGAGCGACGACCTCACGGTCGACGAGATGCGCGAGTATGCCGGCGACATCAACAAGGACGCGCACCGGCTCAATCGGATGATCAACGAGATGCTGGACCTGGACAAGATGGAGTCGGGCCGCATGCAGCTCCACCGCGAGCCAGTCGACCTCAACGCGGTCGTCACCGAGGCCGCGGAGCGGGTGCGTGTAGGCGCACCGACGCATCCCTTGACGCTCAGGCTCGACCCCGCGCTCGAAGCCATGACCGCCGACCGCGACAAGCTCACCCAGGTGATCGCGAATCTGCTGAACAACGCGGTGAAGTATTCGCCCAACGGCGGCGAGATCGTGATCAGCACACGCGTCGAGGGCAACACGGCCCACCTGGTGGTCCGTGATCACGGCATGGGCATCCCCAAGGAGGCGCTCGAGAGCATCTTCGAGCGGTACGGCCGCGTGGAATCTCGGGCCACACGACACATCCAGGGCACGGGCCTGGGGCTGCCTATCGTGCGCCAGATCGTGCAGCTCCATGGCGGCACGGTATGGGCGGAGAGCAACGTGGGGGAGGGCTCGGTGTTCCACGTGATGCTGCCACGCGCGGCGCCACATTCTGGAGCCGCCGAGGTCGCATCTTGAGCAAGGTCGTTTTTTGCGAGGACGATCCGATGATCCGGAAGCTCGTGCAGACCGCGCTCGGCGTGACCACCAATGAGGTGCACTTCGCCGAGAACGGACAGCAGGGTCTCGAGCTGATTGCGCGCATCCGTCCTGACGTAGTCTTCAGCGATGTGGCCATGCCCGAGATGGACGGATTCGAGATGGCCGATGCGATGCGCGCGACGCCGGAGCTCGCGCACATTCCGATCGTGTTCATGACCGCCTCGGTGCAACGCGAACAGATCGAGGAGTGCTTCCGTCACGGCGCCGCCGGACACCTGGCCAAGCCGTTCACCATGGCCGAGCTCCGCGCGCGCTTGGCGCAGTTCGCCAAGAGCTAGTGGCCGGGGAGCGCGTTCTCTTCGTCGACGACGAGGAGCAGATCCGCAAGCTTCTCTCCGCGTGGCTCACCCGGCATGGCTACGAGGTCACCGTCGCGAACGACGGCTGGGAAGCGCTGAAGGCGGTGCGCGCGAAACCGCCGGACCTGGTGATCACGGACGTCAACATGCCCAACATGAACGGCTTCGAGCTAACGCGCCGGCTGCGCTCCGACCACCGCACGGCGCGCATCCCGGTCGTGATGCTCTCAGCGCGCAAGCAGGCGGACGACGTGCTCACCGGCTACGCCGAGGGCGCCGACGAATACATCCCCAAACCAGTCGAGATGGCCGTGCTCGCCGCCAAGATCGAGGTCCTGATCAAGCGCTTCAAGGCGAGCCACGGCGAGAGCATGGGAAAGCGCGGCGGGAACGTCGTCCTCTTCCTGCACGGGAAGGGCGGGGTGGGCTGCACGACGCTCGCGGTGAACGCGTCGGTCGTGCTCGCGGCAACGACGATCTACCGGGTGACACTGCTGGACCTGAACCTCGAGTTCGGCAACGCTCCGATGCTGCTGAACATCACGCCCGCCCGCACGCTCGCCGACCTCGCCGAGAACACGCACGAGCAGCTCGACGACGCGACGTTCAGCCGCTACCTCGAGCAGGACCGGAGCGGGGTGCGGGTGCTGGCCGGCTGCGACGTCCCCGAGCGCGCCGAGCTTGTCACCGTGCCCGCGGTGCAGCAGGCTATCGACCGCCTCCGGCAGCAGTCGGACTACGTGATCGTCGACGCGCCGGCCAGCTTCTCGCAGCAGGTGCTCGCGGCGCTCGACGTGGCCGATGCCGTCGTGGTGGTCACGGCGGCGCACCTCCCGTCCCTCAAGGCGACGAAGGAATCCCTCGAGGTGCTGGAGAAGCTCTCCTATCCGCGAGAGCGCACCGTTCTCGTCGTCAACCGCACGAGCCAGACCGGCGTCGAGATGGACCACATCTCGCGGTTCTTCAACCGCAAGGCGGACGTCCTCGTCCCATTCACGCCGGCGTGCGACGACGCGGCCGACCGCGGCCGCCCGCTCACCGTCCTCCACCCCGACAGCGCCGCGGCCAAGGTCATTCGCGACCTCGCGGCCCAGATCGCCGTCGCCGCGCCGGCGGGGCGCTAGTCATCCGCGTCCGCATCTGGGGCACGCGCGGCTCGATCGCTGCGGCGGGTCCCGACACGGTGCGATACGGAGGGAACACCCCGTGCGTGGAAGCGAGCAGCGACGATGGCACGCTCCTGATCTTCGACTGCGGCACCGGCGCGCGCAGGCTTGGGCACGCGCTCGCGGAGAGCGGCCATCCAGTGCGCGCGCACCTCTTCATCAGCCATACCCACGCCGATCACATCCAGGGCCTGCCCTTCTTCCTCCCCGCCTTCGTACCGGGCAGCCACATCACCGTGTACGGGCCGGCCGGAATCGACCGCTCGCTGCCCAGGGCCGTCGGTGGGCAGATGGACTACGCGTACTTCCCGATGCCGCTCGAAGAGCTTCCCGCGCGGTTCGACTTCGTGGAGCTCGGCGAGAGCAACTTCGCGGTCGACGGCGTGGCCGTGCGCACGCAGTTCCTGAACCACACCGCGCCATGCCTCGGGTATCGGATCACCGCGGGAGGCGCCACGTTCGTGTACGCGACCGATCACGAGGCCCACGCGAATCCGCCGTGGCGGCCGGGCCGCGCGCCGTCGTCGTTCGACCCGGAACAGCTCGTCCATCCGGGCGACGTCCGCCATGCGGCGTTCCTTCGCGACGCGGACCTCGTCGTGCACGACGCGCAGTATTGGGATGACGACTACCCGTCGAAAGCTGGCTGGGGACACAGCACCATCGAGTACGCCGTCGACCTCGCGCTCGCCGCGGGCGCGCGGCGCGTCGCGCTCTTCCACCATGACCCTGGGCGCGATGACGAGGGAGTCGATCGGCTCCTCGCGGCCGCGCGAGACAGAGCGAAAGCCTCCGGCAGAAGCCTCGAGGTCATGGCGGCCGCCGAAGGCGACGTGTTCGAGTTCGACGAGACCGCGTCGGCCCAGGGCGGAGGTGGCGGCCCGCGCGCGGCGCGGATGCCGACCCGCGCGCGCCTCCTCCTGGTCGACGACGATCCGGAGACCGTCAAGGTCCTCGAGACCATGCTCGCGGCGGACGGGTACGAGATCGACTCCGCGCTCGACGGAACGCGCGCGCTCGCGAAGGCGACCGAAGGGACCTACGACATCCTGCTGCTCGACATCCGCATGCCGGGGCTCGACGGCATCGAGGTCTGCCGGCGTCTCCGCTCGAACGATCGCTATCGCACGACGCCGATCATCATGGTCACCGCCCGCACGCGGCACGAGGACATGGTCGATGCCTTCGCGGCAGGGGTGACCGACTACATCCGCAAGCCCTTCGCCGTCGCGCAGGTCCGCGCGCGCGTGCGTTCCTGGCTCAGTCGGAGCGCCGACCGCGGTTGAACCGCCCACCCGCCCAGGACGTACTTCAAGCAACATCCCGGGGAGGATCACGTGGAACAGCTCAACGACACCCAGCGCTATTTCGTCGAGGAGCACATCGAGGACTTCCGCGACGGCCTGATCTCGCGCAGGGAGCTCATCCAGAGGGTCGCGCTCATCGCCGGGAGCGTCGCGGCGGCGACGACCATCCTCGCCGCATGCGACCTGAGCCCGCGCCCGGCGAGCACGACACAGACTCCCCCGCCCACGGCGTCCCAGACACCGGCCCTCGTCGCGCAGCCGTTCGCGACGCCGCCGCCGGCGGCGACGACCGATGGGATCACGGTGAAGGAGAGCGACCCGCGGATCACGGTCTCCAAGCCGGAGATAAAAGGAGCGGACGGT
The DNA here is from genome assembly GCA_036002305.1 of Candidatus Limnocylindria bacterium. Taxonomy (GTDB): domain Bacteria; phylum Chloroflexota; class Limnocylindria; order P2-11E; family P2-11E; genus 3-1-20CM-2-70-9. Next base: position 83,115 of record DASYTL010000002.1, on the reverse strand, counting down.
GCCTCGCTGATCGCGTACCTCGCGAAGCCCAACGTCAGCGGTCGCGTTCCCGGCGTCCTCGTCATCCACGAGAACCGTGGGCAGACCGAGCACGTCCGCGATGTCGTGCGCCGTGCCGCGACGGCGGGGTTCGTCGCGCTCAACCTGGATCTCGTCTCACGGCAGGGCGGTGGCGAGAAGCTCGGCGACGCGGTCACCGGTGCGATCGGCAACCTCACTGCGCAGCAGAAGCTCGGCGACCACAACGCCGCCCTGACCTACCTCAAGGCGAACACGAGCGGCTCGGTGGGGATCGTCGGATTCTGTTTCGGCGGCGGCGAAGTGTGGAGCTTCCTCGCCTCAGGTGCCGACGTGAAGGCCGCCGTTCCCTACTACGGTCCGCAGCCCTCGACCTATCTGGACGTCGCCAAGACGAAGGCGGCGACACTCGCGGTCTACGCGGAGCAGGACATCCGGATCACGGATAGCCGATCCACGATGGAGGAGCAGCTCAAGAAGGCGGGTGTGCCTTATCAGATCACGGTGTATCCCGGCGTGAACCACGCCTTCCACAACGACACCGGAACGCGGTACTCGCCTGACGCGGCGCAGCGCGCGTGGGTCGCGACGGTCGAGTGGTTCAGGAAGTACCTATAGCCGGCTAACGCTTGAGCGTCGCGGCCGCGAGCGCGTTCAGCGCGGCGCGACTATTTCCTCTCGAGGAGCGCCCTGATCGCGTCACGGCCTTCGGCCGTGGCGTCGGACTTCGCGGGAATGATGATCTCGGGCTTCTTCGGCTGTTCCTCCTCGACCTCGCCGCCGGCCCTCCTGATCGCATCGCGCTCGGCGTCGGGTGAGTCGAGCCCCACGAGCTTGTCGACGGTCTTGCGGTTGCGGATCGACCGCGCCAGCGACGCCAGCACGGCCGGCGAGCGCAGCGCCTGCGGATCGACCTGCGCGAGCGGCGAGAGCGCGGCCTGCGATGCGAGCTCCTCCCCGGAGACGGTCACGCCTTCCTTTCGCGCGATCGCGTCGAGGACCAGAAGCGACTTCGCGCGGCGCTCCGCGATGGGGCGCCACTCCTTGCGGAGCTCGTCCTCGGTCTTGCGTGCCTGCAGGAGGAACTTCTCGAACGTGACCCCCTCCTGCTTCACCCGCGCCTTGAGGTCGGCGACCAGGCGTTCGAGCTCGTCCTGGACGAGGACCTCGGGGATCTCGACGCTCGACGTCGCGAGGGCGTGTTCCACCGCCTTGTCAGCGGCGGCGTCTCGCGCCTCATGGAACGCGGCATGCGCGAGCTCGTTGCGCACCGCCTTCTCGAGCGCCGCGAGGTCCGCCACGCCGACTGTCTTCGCGAACTCATCGTCGAGCCCAGGCAGGACCTTCTCGGCCACCTGCGAAGGCCGGATGCTGAACGTGGCGGTCTTCCCGCGCAGCTCGAGGCCCTCGCTCGCGTCCTCTGCGAACGTCAGGTCGACCTTCTTCTCCTCGCCGGCCTTCATGCCGACGAGCGCCTCGCCGAGCCCGGCGATGCCGAGATCCTTCCCCGCCTCGATGTGCGCGTTGCGGGCGAAGGGCGGGAGCGTCTTTTCCGGGACCGTCGCGTCAATATCGACGGTGACGACGTCGCCGGTCTTCGCCGGCCGATCAACGGGCTTGAGCTGCGCATGGCTCTCGCGCATGGCCGCGATGGTCCGCTGCACGTCCTCATCGCTCGGCGGCGCGGGCTCGATCTTCGCGCCGTGCGCCGTGTAGTCGCCGAGCGCGACCTCCGGCCGCACGACCACGGTGGCGGTATAGCGCAGCGGCTTGCCCTCTTCGAGCTGCGTGACCTTCGCGTCGGGGCGATCGATCGGCTCGATGCCCTCCGCGTCGACGATCTCGCGGTAGCTCTGGTCCATGACGTCGTCCGCGGCGTCTTCCCAGAGATGGTCTTTTCCATAGGTACGTTCGTACATCGCGCGCGGCGCCTTCCCCGGCCTGAACCCGGGGATCTTGGCGCGCTGCACGTGCCTCGCGAACGCGGCATCGGCCGCGCGGGCGAGTCGGTCGGCCGCCACCTCGACCTCCATGGTGACGCGGGAGCCGCCCTCGCGGCGGAGGGTGTGGCTCACGGACGACGGCACGGCCTTCGCGGTGTCCTGCATGGAGTGAGTCGAGTTTAATGGGGTACGCTCGTCCGCCGCAGATGTTCTACTACGAGATCCACGAGGGCGACCAAGAGCTCGGGACCGCGGTGCTCCTCGCGCACGAGCGCCGCTTCCAGCCCCGCGATTTCTTCGCCCTGGTGAAGAAGGCGCGGGCGCTCCTCGTCGGGTCGTTCGAGGAAGACTCGCTCTCCGAAGCGATCGCGAATGAGCTCGCGCGCACGGCCGGCTTCATCCACGTGACCGACGACCTGCTGGTCGCCTCGGTGAACGTCGACGAGACCGAAGAAGGTACCTTCCTCGTCACGGAAGAGGGCGGCGACCGCAGCGTGTTCCTCTCGCGCGATGACGACCTCGAAAAGAACTGAGCCCGTGAGCGTGATGCGCGTCGGGTTCGTCGGTCTCGGGATCATGGGCGCGCCGATGGCCAGGAACGCGCTCAAGGCCGGATTCGCGGTGACGGTCACGAATCGCACCTTCGAGCGCGCGAAGCCGCTTGGTGAGCAGGGTGCGACCATCGTCCGGACGCCACGCGAGGTCGCCGAGCGCTCGGACGTCGTCGTGACGATGGTCACGAGCTCGCCCGACGTCGAGGCCGTCACGTTCGGTCCGGACGGCATCGCGGCGGGCGCGCACGACGGCCTTCTCGTCGTCGACATGAGCACGATCAGCCCGGCGGCGTCGCGCGACATCGCCAAGCGCGCCGCCGCGAACAAGCCGCCGTTCCGCACACTCGACGCACCGGTCTCGGGGGGCGAGGTCGGCGCGGTCGAGGCCCGCCTCGCGATCATGATCGGCGGCGAGGCTGAAGACGTGAAGCGCGCGATGCCCCTCTTCGAAGCGCTCGGAAAGACGATCGTTCACATCGGCGCTCATGGCGCCGGCCAGGCCTGCAAGCTCGCGAATCAGATCGCGGTCGCGCTCAACAACCTGGGCGTGTCGGAGGCACTCGTGTTCGCGAAGGCCCAGGGCATCGACCTCGAGCGCACGCGCCAGGTCATCGCCGGCGGCGCGGGCTCGTCGTGGGCGATGCAGAACTACGCGCCCAAGATGCTCGCCGGCGATTTCCGGCCGGGATTCATGGTCGACCTGCAGCAGAAGGATCTGCGCCTCATCCTCGATAACGCGTACGGCGATCACGTCTCGCTGCCGGGGACGGCGCTCGTACATGCCCTCTATACCGCGGTCCAGAAGGACGGCGGCGGCCGCGAGGGGAATCACGCGCTCCTGAAAGCCATCGAACGCCTCTCGGGGATCGAAGCGCGCCAGCGTTGACCGCCTGTTGACCTTCCGAGCGTATAAGCGACCAAAGGTCCTGAGACGGCTCTCCTATTGCCGCACGACCGCGCCCGGCAGGAGTCTCGTTCCATGTCGGGACGCGTCCTAGTGGTGGAGGACGACCTCGAAACCCGCGCCGCGGTGCGCGCGCTGCTCGAGGACGAGGGCTACGTGTGCCTCGAGGCGATCGACGGCGAGACCGCGCTCGATTCGCTACGCCATGACCGACCGGACGTCGTCCTTCTCGACCTGGGGCTTCCGAGGATGTCCGGCGCTGACGTGCACCGCGAGCTTCGCCGCGACCCGCGAACGCGATTCGTCCCCGTGCTTTTCCTGACCGCGCAGACCGACCATCAGGCGAAGATCGCGCTGTTTGACGAGGGCGCCGACGACTACATCGCAAAGCCGTACGAGGCGGACGAGCTGCTCGCGCGCGTCGGCGCGGCCGTGCGCAGGTCGAGCGGTCTGCGGGCGGTGAACCCGCTCTCGGGGCTGCCCGGGAACACGACGATCACCGAGGAGCTCGAGAAGCGCCTCGCCCGCCGGGAGCACTTCGCGCTGCTCTACGTGGACATCGATCGGTTCAAGGAGTTCAACGACCACTACGGGTTCGCGCGGGGCGATCTGATGATCGCCATGCTCGCCGAGCTACTCGTGCAGACGGCCGGCGCCGCGTGCTTCGTCGGGCACGTCGGCGGCGACGACTTCGTCGTCCTCTCGCAGGCAGGCGACACCGAGGCGGTCGCCGAGCGGGTCACCCGCCGCTTCGATGAGACCGTTCCGGCGCTGTATGACGCGGATGATCGTCGCCGCGGCTCGATCGAGGCACGCGACCGGCGCGGAGCGCTCCGGCGGATCCCGTTCGCCACCCTATCGATCGGCATCGTCAACGTGCCACCCGGCCGCTTCGACGGCGCGACCGCGGCGGCGCGGGCAGCGGCTGAGGTCAAGGAGGTCGCGAAGCGGCTGCCTGGGTCGGCCTGGGCCGTCGATCGCCGGAAGAGCTGACGCGCCGCTACGCTTGAGGCGGGCGAGTGGAGAAACGGCAGACTCGCAAGATTTAGGGTCTTGTGCTCGAAAGAGCGTGTGGGTTCGAATCCCTCCTCGCCCACCGTCGTGAGGTCTCAGGACATCGACTGGGCTTCCGTCCCCCGGAGTAGCTCGTCGACGATGGCCAACAGCTCACGTGGCCGAAACGGCTTCGGCAGGAAGCGATCAGCGCCAACTTGCAGCGCCCACTCACCGGTGGCGATCCCGGACACAACGATGACCGGCGTCGTTGCGTGGCCTTCGGTCTCTCTGAGCCGCTTCACGAACTCGTAGCCGTTGAGATTCGGCATCATGAGGTCCGCGACGATCAGCGCGGGGCGTCGCTCGCTCCGTACGAGGCCGAGCGCCCCGTTCTCAGCGACGACAACCTCGTGTCCCGCACCACCGAGAACGTCGCGATAGAGCTCGAGGGTCTTGGGGTCGTCGTCAACGACAAGGATCTTGGCCAATTCATCGACGGTCAGGGCGGACGCGGCTTGCGTCAAGCCATACGTTTGGGTGGCCCTGTCGCTTGCTCGACAGGCAACTCGGCCCCGAACCTCTAGCCTCCGTCGCATGTCGAGGCCCCGTTCCTCGTGGTCGAGGACGACCCCCATAACCTCGCGGCCGTTGCCGCGACGCTGCGGGATGACTTCGCGGTCTGGGTGGCGAGGACGGGCGAGCAGGCTCTCGAGGTAGCGGACGAGCTGCGCTTCCAGGCTGACGTCGTCGTGCTCGACCTGGACCTGGGACGAGCCATGCGCGGCGATCAGTTCGCAGCGGAATATCGTCGGCGCGCGGCCCGGACGACGCCGATCGTCGTCGTCAGCGGCGTTCCCCGTGTATACGACCTCGCGCGCGGCATCCGCGCGGCGGCCACACTGCCGAAGCCATTCGACGCCGACGAGCTCGTGCGGACCATTCGGATCCTCGCTCCGCGGCCGGAGGACACCGCGGCCGACTGACCGGACTCGGGTCCTTACGTCCGGATCGTCGCCACGGCCGTGAGCTGAGGTCCGCTCGCGCGGATCGTGTACTCACCGTGCGGCGCGGTGCTTCCGAAGACCGCCTGGTATGTCCCGTAGCGATCCACGTTCACGGCGTACTCGAGCCGGTAGCCGGTCCCCTCGATCGTCACCGTCACCGGTGCGCCGGGCGTGAAGCCGGCGAGCGCCCAGCGAACACCGTCCTCGCCGGGGGTCTGGACGATGCGCGCCTGCGCCTGGTCGGCGGCCAGCCGCGCGGGGAACGCGCGCTCGAAATCGCCGAGGGACTCCCCGGCCTCCGTCGCATAGGCGGCGCCGAACGTTCGACCGCCGCGCGTCGCTTCGAGCACGCGAAGGACGCCGTCATGCCCGATGCGCTGCTCGACCAGGCGCGCCGCCTCGGCGGCGACCGTGTACGCGCGGCCGTCGAGGGTGGCGTTGCGTTGTGCCCACTCGGCGGGCGTGGCCAGGTCGGCGAGCGATGCGCTGCCCTCGACGAGCAGCGAGAGCGCGATCGCGGATCCTCGGGCGGAAGCCACCTCGTCGTTCGCGGCCGCGCGCTCCTCCAGCGTCGCGAGGCCCTCATCGAACCACGCCGGCAGCGAGGCCTCGGGCCCGACGATCTCGTGGACCAATGCGTGCGTGAGCTCGTGACGCACGATCGAGAGATCGCCGTCCTTCGCGACGTTCTGGAGGTTGAGCACGATGGCGCCCTGGCGCGGCAACGTGATGCCACCGTTGGCGGCGGCCAGCAGCCCGGCGTCGGGTCCGCGCACGCCGAAGAGGTTTTGTAGCCCCATCGCGAAGGTCGTTCGCGTCGCGAACGCGTAGATCGCGGGTCGCCTTTGGAACGATCGCCCGTACTCGGTCTCGAGCTCGGCGATGTCGCGGTCGACGGCGTTGACCAGGCGGTCGAGCACGTCCTGGCTCACGGCGCATTCGGCGAAGATCTCGGCCCGAGTGGTCGTCTGGGCCGCGAAGGTGACGCCGCTGCGCTGCGCGAGCGTGTCCAGAGCGGACAGGCTCGGGGCCGATGGACCAAGCGTCGGAAGATCGAGACAGCAGAACGACGGAAGGAATCCGGGGGCCTGAGCCGGCGCCGATGCGCCACCCCCGGCGGCGCTCGCGCCCGCGGCCTTGCCGCCGCCGACGTGCGCGGCGAGGGCCACCGCGCCGCCGAACGCGACCCCCACCGCCCAGCGCCGCCAGGGTCCCAGGCGATCCGGGACCAGAGGGCGGCTGACCCAGTAACCCTGCGCGAGATCGCAGCCGAGCGACGCGACCATCTCCTGCGTGGCGCGGTCCTCGACGCCGACGGCGACGATGCCCAACCGGAAGTCGCGCGCGAGCTCGACGAGCGCTTGGAAATCGATGCGGGCATCCGGCTCGGTCGCTACCCGCGCGACGAGCCGGCGCGAGATCTTGATCTCGTCCAGCTGGCTCGCGAGAGACCGGCCGGGCGCATCCGCCGCGACGACGTCGTCGAGCGAGATGCGCGCTCCCGCGGCCGCGAAACGCTGGGCCGCGACGCGAACGGTCGGATGCTCCGTGAACGCGGCCGGGGGAAGCTCGAGGGTCAGCGCGTCGGCCTCGAGCGGGCGCAGCACGGTCAGGATTTCGTGGATCGTGGCGAACGCGGCGAGCTCTGCGCCCGACATGTTCACGGAGACGCCGAGCGGCTCTCCCGCGTCGCGCCACTCCTGCCACCGCCGCTTCGCGGCGTCGATCACCCACCGGCCGATCGGCTCGAGCAAGCCCGAGGTGGCAGCGATCCCGATGAAGTCAGCGGGGAGGAGCAGGCCAAAGCGCGGGTGGCGCCAGCGGAGCAGCGCTTCCACACGTCGACACTGGCCGGCGCGGAGGTCGACGATCGGCTGGTAGTGAAGGATCAGCTCACTCCGCTCGACCGCCTTGACGAGGTCGGCCGGCTGCAGCACCAGGCGCCGGGTGGGACGCGAGGAGCGACCCGCGCGCAGGTCGGTCCGCGCGACCGATTCGACGACGCGGCGAGCGCTGGTGCGCTTCACGCCGGGGCGGCGAGCTGCGCGCCCACGACGCGGTCGGTGAGCCCCCGGTCCAACAAGTCGAGGAAGAGGTGGACGAGCTCCGCATCCCACTGCGTCCCCGCATTTGCGCGCAGCCGCCGGAGGGCTTCCTCGTGGTCCAGTCCCGGGCGGTACGGACGGTCGCTCACCATCGCGTCCCACCCGTCGGAGACCGCGGCGATGCGCGCGCCGAGCGGGATCTCTGACCCCATGAGGTGGTCCGGATAGCCGGCTCCGTCCACCCGCTCGTGGTGATGCCGGATGATCGGGAGGTACTGGGCGACGCTCCGCAGCGACAGGCAGATGCGCTCGCCCTCGACCGAGTGCTCCCGCATCCGTGCGAACTCGTGGTCGTTGAGGGGACCGGGCTTCAGAAGGATGGCGTCGGGGATCGCGATCTTCCCGAGGTCGTGCAGGACGCCGCCCTCGTACAGCAGCTCGCAATCCTCCGCGTCCATGCCGAGCGCGCCGCCCATCGCCTGGGAGTACCGGCCAACGCGCTCCGCGTGGTGGATCGTGTAACGGTCGCGCGCTTCGACCGCCCGAGCGAGCGCGAAAAGCACACCCTCCGTCGCGTCCAGGCGCCTGTTCAGCGCGCGCTCGCGGAGCAGCACCTTGGTCCGCACGAGGAGCTCGTTCGCGTCGAAGGGCTTGCTCAGATAGTCGTCGGCCCCCGCGGTGATCCCGCGCAGCCGGGTGTTGCGGTCATTGGACGCGGTCAGGATGACGATCGGGATGAGACGCCTGGTCGGATGCGCTTTGAGCCGCTCGCACACCGCGATGCCGTCGAGCCGTGGCATGTCTATGTCGAGGAGCACGAGATCGGGCTCCTCGGCGGAGACCGCCTCGAGTGCCTCCACACCGTCCCGCGCCTGCCGAACGTCGTAGCCGAGCTCGTCGAGGTGACCCTCGAGCAGCTCGCGGTTCGCGGCCACGTCGTCGACCACCAGCACAATCGGCCGACGCTGCGGTGTCAGCTTCTCGGTCACGCGGGGCTGCCGAGCCGGGCGACCGCCTCGCGGAGCGCAGCCGGTGTGATCGGCTTGGTCAGGTACGCGTCGAACCCAGCGTCCCGGCCCGCCGCGATGTGCTCGGGCAGCGCGTTCGAGCTCAAAGCGATGATCGGCCCGCGCAGGCCGGATGCACGGAGGGACTTGCAGACGACGTAACCATCGGCGCCCGGCATCTGAATATCCAGGACGATGAGGTCGAAACGCTCGGCGAGTGCCCGTCGCTGGCCCCGGAACGAATCGGCTTCCACCACGACCTGGTGACCGGCGGCCTCGAGCACATCTTGGAAGAGCTCGAGGTTGAGCGCGTTGTCGTCAACAAGGAGCAGACGCATCAGGCGACCTCGGCGAGACCCTTGCGCGCGGCGATCTGGGCCAGCCAGCCATCCAGCCTGGCGTGGTCGATCGGTTTGGTGAGATGGTCGTCCGCACCAAGCGGCCGCGAGAGGCCCTCATCGTCCTCGACGGTCACGACGACCACCGGTACGTTCCGCGACGCGGCGTCCGACCTGAGAAGCTCGAGCACGCGCTCGCCTCGCCCGTCCGGCAGCCGCAGATCGAGCACGACACCACACGGGGTCGATCGCGCGATGGCGCCCACCGCCTCTCCGACCGACGTCACGACCTCAGTCGCGAGTCCATGCTTCGCCGCCAGGGCAACGACCAGGTCGGCGTCCCGGCGCTCGTCTTCGACGACCAGGATCCGCGTCCGTGACGTCGCGTCCACCACGACATCGGGTAGCCGGACGTGGAACGTCGATCCGGCGCCTTCACGACTGGTGAAGTCGATCGATCCGCCGTGAAGCTCGACGAGACGCTTCGTCAACGCGAGCCCGAGGCCCGTCCCGCTCGCCTGCGATCGCCCTTCGTGGAGTCGTTCGAAGGTTCCGAAAACGCGGCTCTGCCGGTCTTCGGGGATGCCGATACCGCTATCCGCGACAGCGATGTCGAGCGCGCCGTCGGGGGCCTCCACCCGCAAGGACACCTTCCCGCCGGCGGGCGTGAACTTCACGGCATTGGAAAGGAGGTTGTAGAGGATCTGGCGCACCCGGCTCGAATCGACCCGAACGCTCACGCCCTCGGGGACCACCGCCTCGAAGTCGACGCCCTCGCCCCGCGCGGCCTCGCGCGTGGCGGACAGGACCGGAGCTGCGAGCGCCTCGATCGCGATCGTCTCGGCCCGGATCTCGATGCGACCGGCCTCGACCTTTGAAAGATCCAGGACGTCGTTGATGAGGCCCAGGAGGTGGTCGCCGGCGTCACGTACGTTCCGCAAATAGCGCTTCTGGCGATCGTTGAGCGTCGCGGCAAGCTGCTCCCGCAGCAGCTCCGAGAATCCGATGATCGCGTTGAGCGGGGTGCGCAGCTCGTGACTCATGTTCGCGAGGAATTCGGACTTGTGCCGGTTCGCGGCATCCGCCTGCTCCTGCGCGAGGCGTGCGGCCTGTCCCGACGCGACCAGCTGGACGCGCTGGGCGACGAGACCGCGAACGACCCGCGACAGCACCAGGGTGAGCAGGATGACGAGCGCCACCAGGGCGATGCGGACGAACAGGATGTTCTGCACGAGTGGGCGGAAGGCCGCGTCGAACGCGTTCGGACTGGCGACGACGATGACTTGCCAGTCGAGGTCCGGGACGGGCGCGCTCGCCAGGACCCTGGTCCCCCGCCCGAGCGGGTCCGCCGCCGTGCCGAGCACGCGCCCGCCCGACAGCGCCGCGCGGACCGAAGGGTCGGCCCCGAGCTCTCGGAGGGAGTCGCCGAGTGCATCGCGCGCGCGCGTGATGAGCCGCCCGTTGCGATCCAACAGGTAGACGTCCTCATAGGCCGCGAGCGGGGCGAACCAGTCCGCGGCGCGCGAGAGGTCGAGCGCGGCGCCGAGGACGCCAACCGGTCTGCCGTCGGTCGCGAAAACCGGCACGGCGACGACGGTCGTCGGCGGGCTCCCCTGCGCAGCTCCACGGAAAGCCTCGGAGACGAAAGGCTTCCAGTCGCGGGTGACGCCCACGAAGTAATCGCGCGCGGCGAAGTTCTTTCCGATCACGGTCGAATCTGGCGGGTCGAGGGCCAAGAGATCGCCGCTCGCGTCCTCGGCGAACAGGATGAGCACGTCGTTCTGGAGGCCGAGCACCGGACGGAACCCGTTCATGAGGATGGCCAGAATCCTTGCGTCGCGTCGTGGGATCGCGTCTTTCGTGAACGGGCTATCCGCGACCGCCGTCAGGCCGCCACGTAGTCCGGCGACCCGGACCGCGACGATCTTCGCGGCGGTCTCGGCCGCGCGCCCCTGCTCGGCGAGCTCCGAGCTCTCAAGACGCTCCGTGGTGTCCTGAACCACGGCCCCCACGAGAAGAAAGGACGGCATCGCGATGAAGAACCCGATGACGACGACCGCGAGCCACGGTCTAAGGAGGACCCCCAAGGCGAACTCCGTAAGCCGCGTAGCGACCCCGGGCGCGGCGCGAGTAGCCATACGTGAGGTCGGTCGTCCCACCCGTGCCCCTTTCCCCTGGACAGCCTCGGCCTATCCGAAGGGATTTCGGTCGATTTTCCTTTCTTTGGCCCTCGGAAAAAGCCATACTTAAGTAGGGTCGAGAAGTGGCCCTTTCCCGCGGCGGGCCCGGGGCAACAGGAGCGACACCGATGCTGGCCCAGGCACTGCGAGGGGTGGTGTCGGCAGATGCGGGGGCACGATCAGGCTGGTGAACATCTCCGCCGGCGCAATGTCGGGCGGCGCCTTACCGACCGGCAGGCCGCGCTGCTGCGGTACGTGGCCGACGGTCTCGAGAACAAGCAGATCGCCCAACACCTTGGGATCGCCGAGCAGACCGTAAAAGAGCAGATTTCAAATCTGCTGCGTCGGCTTGCGGTCCGGAATAGGGCCGAGCTCGCTGAGATCGCCACCGAGATGCGAATCTTCGGCACCACCGTGGACGAGACATGGCTGCCTCAGCTCTTCACAGAGGCGCCTTTTGGGATCGCCTTGATACGCGGGCCCGACCTTCGGGTCGAGCTGACCAACGCGTACTACCGGCGACATGTCGGAGAGCGCGACCCGGCCGGAAAGACGCTACGCGAAGCATTTCCCGAGTGGGCGCCGGAGGCGTACGCGCTTTTCGAGCGCGTCTATGCCTCGGGCGAGCCCTTCAGCGCGCACGAATACGCGGCACGGTGGGATCGCACCGGCCGGGGCCCCGAGGAAGGCTACGCCGACTTCGCGATTCAACCGCTGCGCGACCAGCGCGGCGAGGTGAATGGTCTGCTCGTGATGTACGTGGACGTCACCGAGCTTGTCCGCGAACGACACGAACGAGGAGGAGACTCGTCCGGGGAAAAGGAAAGACCCGGCGAGCATGGCTAGTTTCCTGCCTGTCCACCGGACGGGGGAGCTATCGGAAGGCCCGCTCACAGCGAGAGCACCGGGCTAAGCGTCAAAAACCACGGCGCCGCCGGCTGATCAGAGCCGGCGGCGCGTGCGCTGGGGGAGGGGTGGAAAGAACAGCTCCAGGCGCCCGGGTCGCAGTAGAGCAATGCATGCGCCCAATGGCGGTCGCGCGTGTCGCAGCGACGTCTCAGTTGATGCGCGCTGAGCGGCTCGCCAAGGCTCCTGTACGCGCCCGATGACAGATTCGGACGCATCCGGCACATGAATGACGCGCCGTTGTATACGAACGTAGGGTCCGGCGTTGACGTGCCGTTTACGGGCGGGGTCGGCGGTCTAGCGCGAGCGCTTCGCCAGCGTCTTGATCACCGATCGCGCGACGAGCAGAGCCACGATCGCGACGATCTGGCCCATGAGGATGACCCGGTTGAGGTCGAGCGCCGGCTGCCAGCGCGCCTGCCCGTCCTTGATGACCCAGGCGCCGGCCGGACGTGCGCGGATCCCGAAGCCACCGCCCGCGTTTCCCTGCGTGTCCCCACCGCCGCCTCCGCCGCCCATGACGCTCGCCGCGGGGATGATCGTCACCCCGTCCTGCTGATAGGGCTCGCCGTAGACCCGCTTCACGCTCATCGCGTCCTTCGCCTGGTTGACCATCTCGATCGCGTTCATGGCGCACCTCCCCGTGACGCCAGTATCCGCTCGGCCTGAAGGAGCAGCCCTAGCTAGACCGTGAGCTCCATTCCCTCGCGCGCGACCACTACCTCGATCCCTCTCGCGCGCGCATCGGTCTCCTTCTGCGCCTCGACCGCGATCCGGTCGAGCGCGTCATCGCTGCGATCAGGATCGTGGTGATAGAGGACGAGCCGCTTCACCCTCGCCTTGACCGCCACGTCGATCGCGCTCGTGATCGTCGAGTGGCCCCACGTCGGCTTGAAGTCGCTCTCGAGGAACTGGGCGTCGTGGATCAGCGTGTCCGCTCCCATCGAGAGCGGGACGACCGGGTTGGGCTTGCCCGAGAACGGGTCCTCGGTGTCCGTCGCGTAGACGAGCGTGCGGCCGTCGGCCTCGAGCCGGAACGCGAGCGCCGGCGCGGGATGGAAAATGCTCGCGGCCCTCACGCGGAAGCGGCCGACCTGCTCGTCGCTCCCGTCGTGCAGCTCGCCCACCTCGAGCTGCGCGGGAAGGTCGTCGAGGTCGACGGGAAAGAACGGATCGTCCATGCCAAGCCCGAGGAGCTCGCGCATGCTGCGCGACTGCTTCGGACCGCGGATGCGCAGCGACGATTTCGGGTCGAACGCCGGACGGAAGAACGGAATGCCCTGGATGTGATCCCAGTGCAGGTGCGACAGCAGCAGATCGACCGAGAACGGCCTCGCCCCGCCTCCGTCCATCAAGGCGAGCCCAAGCTCGCGCAGCCCGGTGCCGGCGTCCAGGATCAGAAGCGAGCCGCTCGAATCGCGCACCTCGACGCACGCGGTGTTGCCGCCGTATCGCACCGTCGACGGTCCCGGCGTCGGGATCGAGCCGCGCGTCCCCCAGAAGCGGACCTTCATGAGCTTGGCCCCTTCGCCGCGGCCTGGTCGCGCTCCGACAGCGCGGCCTCGCGGACCGCGCCCATCCCTTCGTCGCCGGGCTTCGGCCAGGTGTGCTTCAGCGACTCGAGCGTCCACTCGAGATCGTGGATGTTCTTGCGAACCGCCGCGACGACCGCGGGGTCGAGATGGTCGCCGGCCATGCCGTCCATGAGCTCGAGGGTCTTCTCGAGCGTGTAGGGCGGCTTGTAGTAGCGGGGCGCGGTCAGGGCGTCGAACACGTCCGCCGCCGCGACGATCCGTGCGCCGAGCAGGATGCGGTCGGCGGGCAGCCCGCGCGGGTAGCCCCTCCCGTCCATGCGCTCGTGGTGCTGCGCCGCGATGACCGGCACCTCGCGCATGTCCTGCGGAAACTCGAGGTGCGCGAGGAACTCGCCGGTCTTCTCCGCATGGGCCTTCATATACGCGAACTCGGCCTCGTCCAGCTTTCCGGGTTTCTGGAGGAACTGGTCGCGCACGGCGATCTTTCCGTAGTCGTGCAGGAGCGCGGCCGCGCGGAGCTTCTCGAGCTCGATCCCGACGAGGCCCATGGCGCGCCCGATGACCTCGGCATAGTGCGTGACACGTTGGCTGTGGCCGGCGGTCTGCTGGTCGCGCGCGTCGATCGTGACCGCCAGCGTCTCGATCAGGGTGCCCCAGAGCCGCTTCTGCTCGGCGACGAGCTGGGCGTTCTCCCATGCGACCGCGGCCGACGCACCGAGCGAGCTCAGCGTCTCCTCGTCGTCGGTCGTGAAGTGCTCGCTCCCCCTCTTGTTCACGACCTGGAAGACCCCGATCACGCGGCCGTTCTGCCCCGTCATCGGAAAGGTGAGCAGGCTCCTCGTGCGGTAGCCGCTGCGCTTGTCGGGCTCGGGATTGAAGCGCGGGTCGTCGTACGCGTCGGCGATGTTGATCGTCTCGCCCGTCGCCGCGACGGTGCCCGCGATACCCACGCCGACCGGCTGCCGGATCTCGCCCGCGCCGGTCCCGAGCGCGACCTTCGACCAGATCTCGTTGCGGTCCCGATCCACGATGAAGATCGTGGCGCGGTCCGCGTCGAGGAGCTGCGTCGTGGCCTCGGCCATGTCGCGCAGCAGCGCGTCCAGGTCGGTGATCGACATGAGCCGGCGCGTGACGTCGAGGATCAGATCGAGCTTCGACCCTGTCGTCACCTTGCGGTCCGTCTTACGGCGAACGGCGCTTCGGCGCTCGCCTAAGCGACGCTCTTCCGGCATGGAGATCAGCCCTCGATGGGGATGTGCTCGAGCACGGGGCCGACGGTCTCGGCGATCTGCTCGAGCAGCATCTGGTCCCGTCTCTCGAACGCGCCGTTCCGCTTGTTCAGCGCCTGAATGACACCCACGACCGTCCCGCCGTCGCTCCCCCAGACCGGAACGACGAGCATGTTCAGCGTCCGGAAACCCGTGCGCAGGTCGACATTGCGATCGAACCGGGCATCCGCGTACGCGTCGGGCACGTTGATCGTCTCGCCGGTCATCGCCGCCTGACCGGCAAGGCCCTGACCCATGGGCAGGCGGATCTCGGTCGCCGTTCGTTGAGCTACCCGGGCCCAGAGCTCCTTCTTCTTGTGGTTCACGATGTAGACGGTGCACCGCTCGGCATCGACCGCCTGTGAGCAGAGATCGACGAGCCCGCGCAGGTACGCCTCGCGGTCCTTCTGCACCGCCAGATGTCCCAGCTTGACGAGGACGAGCGCGACCTTGTCGTCGAGCATCAGTGATATCCCGCGACGGCCGCGCGCCCGATGGGCGCCTCGGGCGCCGGCGCGGGCTTCGGCGAGCGCACTTCGCCGAGACGGTTGACCTGCCAGCACGGCACAGGCTCGGCACGGCCCTTGACCCGCACGGCGCCGAGGTCGACGGCCTCGATGTCGTCCCCGAGCTCGCGCAGCGTGTCTCCGGAGCAGGCGACCTGGTCTCGGCGGGCGATATCGCTCGAGGTGAGCCGCGAGGCGACGTTCGCGCTATCGCCGATCACCGTGTATTCCATGCGGCCCTTCGCGCCGAGGAAGCCCGCGACGACGCGGCCGGTGTTGATGCCGAACCCGAATGAGACGTCCGGACCGCCCTTCTCGCGTTCGGACACGATCCATCGCTGCATCTCGAGCGCGCACTCGACCGCCTTCCTCGCTTGGTCCTTCACCTCGAGCGGCGCGCCCCAGAGCACCATGATGTTGTCGCCGTTGTACTTGTTCACGGTCCCCTCGTACCGGTTCACGATGTCCACCATACCGTCGAAGTACCGGTTGAGGTGGTGCAGCAGCGCCGAAGGCGCCATTCCCTCGGACAGGGTGGTGAACCCGCGGATGTCGCCGAAGAGGACGGTAACGCGCTTCTCCTCGCCGCCGAGCGCGAGCTTTCCGGCCTCCTCGCGGTCCATGATGGTGCGGGCGACTTCGGGTGTCACGAACCGGCCGAACGTGTTTCGCGTGCGTGCGACCGCCAGCTGCTCCTCGATCTGCAGGTAGCCCAGAAGGATGACCCACCAGAACGCCGCCGGCAGGACATACGCGATCGACGGCACCTCGACGCTGCCGGCGCCGATGAGGCCTCCGGTCTGGAACGAGAAGAGCACGTTCGCCCCGACGATGTAGGCGACGAGGACGCCAAGTGCGCCGAGGAAGCCCCAGAGACGCCACTTCAGCACGAGGAGCAATCCGATAAGCGCGACGACGAAGAGCTGGCCAACGGTCGCGAGCGCGCCCTGCCGCAGCACCGGGTAGCGGTTCGTGAAGATGGACTGCGCGGCGTTCGCCCAGATCTCGACGCCGTACATCTTGCGCCCGCCGGAGTTCGGCACCGGGTAGTCGTCCGGTACGGCCGAGACCGAATGCGCGCCGATCAACACGGTGCGGCCGGTGACCAGCTCGCGCGGGATCGTCCGATTCACCACGTCCTTCAGCGAGAGCACGCAGAACTCGAGCGGATCCTTGCACGGGTAGTTCTTCCTCTCGTGCGTCGCGCGCGCCGGCTCGGCGGCGTAGTAGACGGACATCCCGCCGCGCCGATCGATCGGCAAGACCCGGTCGCCCAGCGGCGCCGGGACGATCAGCAGATCGCCGACACGGCGAGCTCGGCCGAGGTCGGCACGGAGCTTCATCGCCGCGCTGATGAGCGGCAGGGAGTGATACGTCGTCCCGTCGGCTCCCTGGATCAGGAGCTGCGTGTCGCGCACGCGCCCGTCCGGATCGGGGTTGATGTTCACCGCGCCGAGACCGGCGGCGGCCTCCCGGAGGATGGGGATGGGGAGCAGCAGGTCCGCGAAGTAGGTCGTGTGGTCTCCGAGCACGCCCTCTCCCGCGCCCTGCATCGCGAGCACCACGTTGCCGGCCTCGTTGATCGCGGACGCGAACGCGCGATCTTCTTCGGGATTGGCGGACGGGTCGTAGAAGCCGACGTCGAACGCGACGACGCTCGGCTGAAGAGCGCTGAGCGCCTTGAGCAGCTCGGTGTACGCCTGTCGAGGCAGCGGCCAGCGGCCGTACTGCGCGATCGAGGGATCGTCGATCGCCACGATCGTGATCTGGTTGCGGACCTCGGCCGGCGAGATGGTGATGGCACGGTCGTAGACCACCGCCTGGAGCGTGGTGTCGAGGAGCTCGGTCTGGACCATGGCGGCGCCGACCAGAACGGCGACAAGCGTGAGGGCGGCCACGATGGCCCGCTGGCGCGTGTGGCGCTTCGTGAACACCTAGCGCGCGCCTCCTTCTGCCCGTCAGGGCAGGTCGGCGTCAGATTATGGGGTCGCTCGCTCGGCTGAGCACCCCCCGAAGGACCGATATGGCGCGCGCGAACTCAGCAAGTGAGAGCCGTTCGATAGGTGTGTGGTCGTAACGGCTGTCGCCGGGGCCGTACGCGACCATCGGGCAACGCCACGCCGGGGCAAGGACGTTCATGTCGCTCGTGCCGCTCTTCTCCTTGAACGTCGGTGTCCCGCCCGCGTCGGCAATGGAGCGCGCGAACGCGCGCGCGAGCGGGCTCGTCCGCGACGTCCGCACGGGATCTTCGATCCCGTTCGCGGTCACGACGACGCGGGTCGCTCCGTCCGAGCGCGCGAGCTCGGCCGTCGCGCGCTCGAGCTCGCGCGGATCGAGCTCCGGCGGGACGCGGTAGCCGATGCGCAGCTCGGCCCGCTCCGCGAGGCCGTCGCTTTCGCCGGCGGCGATCCCCTCGAGCCGGCAGTCGAGACGATCGAACGCTCGCGTCGCGGACACACGCGCGAGCGAGGCCTCGCGCAGGCGCTCCCAGATCGCGAGCGCTTCTTCCGCAACGGTCGGACCCGGCGACGCGCCATGACGGGCTTCACGCGAGAGCGCGATGCGCAGCGTGAGCCGTCCCTTGTACGCGACGGTCACCGCGTCCCATCCTGACGGCTCTCCGATCACGCACCAGTCCGGCGCGGGCTGCGTCGCGCGATACCGCGCGCCGGCGCTGGTGGGTGATTCTTCCTCGACCGCGCCCACCACTGTGACCCGCACACCGGGGACCGCGCGCGTCGCGGCGGCGACGAACGCCGCGAGCGGACCCTTCGCATCGACCGCCCCGCGGCCGACGAGCTCCTCACGCTCGATGCGGACCTCGATGTCGCCCGGGACCGTGTCGATGTGGCCGAGAAGCATGACGTGGCTTGGGCCATCGCCGATCTCGCCGACCGCGTTCCCGGCGTCGTCGACGCTCGTCCGGAATCCGCGCTCGGTCATGCGCGCGACGAGCCACTCGACGGCCTCGCCCTCACGGCGCGACAGGCTCGGGATCTCGACGAGCCCGACGACGAGGTCACGGTCATCGCGCGAGAGCGTCGGCGGCACGCGGGCCGCGTCAGATGAGCGCGTCAGACAGTGCTCGACTGCACGAACGCGCCGGCGGGATGAGGCACGCAGTCATGGTAGTGAGAGACCGGCCGCCGGATGAGGCGGCCGGTCTCGTCGGATGGCGAAGTCCTACGGTGTTGTGGAAAGCCGCGCGAGGATCTCCGCCCTGTCCCGGCTTAGCGCTTTGCCGGCCTGTGCTTCGAGCTCACTGCGATAGGCACCCAAGGCGCTGTCTCTCGCGGCGGCGTTGCCACGAGCATCCGCCGCTTCGGCGGCCTCGAGCTTTGCGCAGAGCGAGCCGGCGATGCCTGGGTTGTCCACGAATCGCTCGGTTAGCGCGCAAAGACTCGCGTACGTGACCCGTACCGAGAAGGACGCTGAGGCCGTCGTGCTGTTGTCCGCCTTGTCCGTCGCCTGCCCGCTCACGACGTTCAGGCCCGGCGGGAAGGTGTAGGCCGGGGCAGCCGTGCGTCCGCAGTCGGCCGGGGTCGCGAGCCCGGATCGGTCGTCGGTCGCGACGCAGGCGATGTTCACGTCCTGGTCGACCTGGTACGTGCCGGCGTTGCCGCGGAATTCCACCTGAGGCGCGACCGTGTCGCGTCGGACCGTGATCGCGGCCGATCTGGAGAGCCCAGCGCCGTTCGTCGCGGTGCAGGCGATGGTCATCCCGCTCGAGTCCGTCGTGACCGTCGTCGTCGCGCAGCCGTTCGCCGAAGCGATGCCAGTCTCGGGG
The DNA here is from genome assembly GCA_036002305.1 of Candidatus Limnocylindria bacterium. Classification (GTDB taxonomy): domain Bacteria; phylum Chloroflexota; class Limnocylindria; order P2-11E; family P2-11E; genus 3-1-20CM-2-70-9. The sequence goes on along the minus strand of DASYTL010000002.1, from coordinate 64,124 downwards.
TCGCCAACGGTCCACGTTACGGTCACGTCAGTTCTGTGCCAGCCGGCGGCGTTGGCGGCGGGCGCGATGCCAGCCTCGATTGTGGGAGGTGTGAGGTCCGGAACTCGCATCGAGAAGATCTCGGCGGAGCGGACTTCGGTGTCCGTGGGGTTGAAGCCGCCGGTGACGAGAACGCTGCCGTCCAGTAAGCGCGTGGCGGTGTGCTGCTGGCGCGCGACCGCCATTGAGGCTGTGGCCGTGAACTGCCCGCCGCTGGGGTCGTAGATCTCGGCCGTGTTGGTGGTCACGGGTCCGCCCGCGCTCGCCCCACCGGCGACCAGGACGCGGCCGTCCACCAACAGAGTGACGGTCGGAGCCGCGCGCGGCGTCGTCATGCGACCGGTGAACGCGAACGTCCCTGTCGCTGGGTCGTAGAGCTCCGCCGAATCGAGGATCAGACCGCCCGCGACGAGCACTTTCCCGTTCGAGAGCACGGGCAGATCGCTCCATGTGAGAGAGCAGCGACCGGCGTTCATGGCGCCGGTGAGGGTGAACAACTCGGTGCGGGGGTCATAGATCTCGGCGGACTGCGTGCACCGCCCGAAGCCGGGCGAGGTGATCTCCGTACCTCCGACCACGAGGACTCGGCCATCGGGCAAGAGCGCCGCGCCGTGGCCGACGCGTGCGAGGATCAGGCTCCCAACGGTTCTGAAGGTACCGCTCCGCGCGGAGTACACCTCCGCTGACGCACGTGCGCCCTGTGAGAAGTCCCCTCCGCCGACGACGAGGACATCGCCGCTGGGCAGCAGCGTCGCCGTGTGGGAGCTGCGCGGCGCGTTGAGCTCCCCGGTGACCCGGAATGAGCCCGTGTGGGGGTCGTAGATCTCGGCAGTCGGTGCTCCCTGGCCGCCGACGACAAGCACCGTCCCGTCGATAAGGCGGGTCGCAGTGGCTTGAGGTCCGTGCCCGTGCGCGGGGTCGCCGGTCCTGGCGAACGTACGCGTCGCCGGGTCGTAGAGCTCGGCGGTGGGCCAGATCCACCCGAGGACGAGAACGCGGCCATCGGCGAGCAGCGTGGCGGTGTGGTCGCGACGTTGAAGGAGCATGTCACCTGTGCGTGACCATGTTGGTTCGTCTGTGGCCGCGCGAACCTCCCACGCGGCCGGGCCGATCAGGATCGCGATCGAGGCGAAGATGGCGAGGAGTGCGCGCGCGGATGGCGTGGAGAACATTCAGTGCCTCCCTTTCCTCCCGTGTGGAGCAGAAGGGCACGATGCAGCGGCGACGGATCCCCGAATGCGCCCGCGCACACGTTCGCCGGGTGGTCTTCGCCTCAGTAAGGGATGGTCGCTACGAGCGGATCACCGTGCGGACGTTGACGTCGGCGCTCGCCGATCGGATGACGACCTCGTCCACGCCGCCCTCGATGGCCTCGCGCGCCGCGAGGATCTTCACCTTCATGCGACCCTCGGCCAGCGTCTCCGCCTCCGCGATCGTCGTCTCGGCGACGAGCGTCCGCGGATCGGCGACGTCGCGAAGCAGGCCGGGGACGCTGGTGAGGATGATGAGCGCGTCGGCGTCGATGGAGACGGCGATGGCCGCGGCGACGCGGTCGCCGTCGACGTTGAGCGCCTCGTTCTCGGTCGAGAGCGCGAGCGGCGCGATCACCGGCACGCGGCCGGGACCGATGAACTGCGTGAGCAGCGGGAGGTTCACCGCTTCGACCTTCCCGGTGTAGTCGTCGCGCAGCAGGACCGTCTTGGTGCCGCGCACCGAGCGCACGTCCTTCTTCTTCGCCACGAGGAGCCGGCCGGAGATGCCGGAGAGACCTACCGCGTCGATGCCGCGCTGCTGCAGCTTCTCCACGTAGAGGAAGTTCTCCACGCCGAGCGCCGCCATCGCGAAGATCTCGAGCGTCCGCCGGTCGGTGCGGCGGCTCTCGTGCCCCGACGGCGACACCACCTTCTCCTGCGGGTGGTCCAGGGCGGCGGCCAGCTTGTTCGTCTCGGCGGACGCGCCGTGCACGAGGACGATCTCGTCCGAGCGGGCGACCTCGGCAACGAGATCCGCGACGGCGTCGCGGTCGACGCCGGCGCTCCCGCCGGCCTTGATCACCGCGCGCAGCCTCACGGGTGAAGACCTGTGAAGTCGAGCCCGGCCTGCTCAGGGAAGCCGAGCGCGACGTTCATGGCCTGCACGGCGTTGCCCGCGGCGCCCTTCATCAGGTTATCGATCGCGCAGAGCGCGACCACGCGCGCGCCCCGCGGGTCGGCCGCGAAGCCGACGTCGGCGAAGTTCGTGCCCGCAAGGAGCTTGGGCTCGGGGTAGCGGTAGATGCCGGTGCGTTCCTTCACGATGCGCACGAACGGCTCCGCGGCGTACGCCTCGCGGTAGATCTTCCAGAGGTCCTTCTCCTCGAGCGTCGCCCGGGTGTAGGCGTGGGCCGTCGCGAGGACACCGCGAACGAGCTCGACCGAGGTCACGGACAGGTCCACACGCACAGCATCTCCTGTGGGGCGCAGCTCCTGCTCGATCTCCGCGGTATGCCGGTGCCCCACCGGCCGGAAGGAGCGGACGACGCCCGACCGCTCGGGATGGTGACTGTCCGCGCTCGGTTCTCGGCCACCCTCGCTCGAGCCGACCTTGCATTCGATGACGACGGGCCGCGCGCGGTCGACCACACCTGCCCGGAACAGCGGAAGCAGCGCGAGGATCGAAGCTGTCGCGTTGCAGCCCGCGCCGGTGATTCGCGTCGCGCCCTTGAGCTCCTGCCGGTGCAGCTCGGGAATGCCGTAGACGAACCGGTCCAGCCGGTCCGGCCGCGGATGGGGTGAGCCGTACCAGCGGTCGTACTCCGCGGGGTCGCGAAGACGGTGGTCGCTCGAGAGATCGATGAGCACCGCCGCGCGGTCCTCGAACTCGTGCGCGCGGTGTGCGCCGTTCGGCAGTGAAAGAAAGATGACATCGCACTTCCCCACGTCCTCGTAGTGGACGAACGAGAGACTCGTACGCTTGCGCAGGTTGGGGTGGGCCGCGCTCAGCGGCTTGCCGGCCAGGGACTCGCTCCCGGGTACGACCTCGTCGACCTCGGGATGGCCGAAGAGCAAACGCAGGAGCTCGCCGCCGGCGTAGCCCGCGGCGCCGATGACGCCGACCTTCACCGCGAGGCTCTGGCCACCTCGAGCACGTAGTCGACGACCTTCGCCGGGATGTTCACGCCGGTCGTGTCGATCGAATTGCGGAACTCCATCGTGTAGTTCACCTCGTTGACGAGGAGTCCCTCGGGGCCTTCGAGCACGTCGATGGCGACGACGCCGCCGCCGACCGCGCGCGCAGCGCGGACGCAGAGCTCGTCGAGCTCGGCCGTGACCGGGCAGTTCGTCGCCTGGCCGCCGCGGGCCGTGTTCGTGATCCAGTGGTCGCTCGCGCGGTAGATCGCGGCGATCGTCTCGCTCCCCACCACGAACGCGCGGATGTCCCGGCCCGGCTTGGGCACGTACTCCTGGACGTAGTAGATCGAGTGCAGGTAGTTCCCGAGCACGTCCTTGTGCTCGACGATCGCCTCGGCGGCCTCGCGGTCGTTCACCTTGGAGATGAGCCGGCCCCACGAGCCGATGAGCGGCTTGAGCACGACCGGATAGCCGAGCTCCTCGATCGCGGCGAGCGCCGACTCCGGCGTGAACGCGACGCGTGTCCGCGGGCTCGGGACGCCGTCGCGGATGAGCCGCATCGTCGTGAGCAGCTTGTTGCCGCAGATCTCGGCGACCTCGTACCGGTTCACGGTGGGCACGCCCCACGCGTCGAGGACCGCGAGCGCATACAGCGCGGTGCCGTGCTGGATGCAGCGCTCGAGGATCACGTCCACGCCAAGGTCGGGCTTGTGCTCGACCGCGAGGACGAGCTCGCGATCGTCGATGACCTTCGTCTCCACCCCTCTCGATTCGAGCTCCGCGAGGAGGAGCTTCTCCTCGACCCGCACACGCGAAAGCAGAACGCCAACCCGGGGACCGAGGGGCGGAGCCCCCCGAACGCTATTCACCCCAGTCCTCTTCCGCCTCCGGGGCGAGGGCGAGCGCGAGCGGACGCGTCTCCTTCACCTCGAGCTCAGCGCCGCAGTCCGGGCACGAGACGATCTCGCCTTTCACGGCGTCGGAGCCGACGGTGACCACGGCATCGCACTCGGGACAGTTCGCCACGGCAACCCTCCCACGGTCGCGGGCTTCGCCCGCGTTGGCGGATGCGGCGGCCCGCGGAGGAAAAGCGTAGCCGGTCAACGGGGCACCGTCAGCGGTGGAGGAAGGGAGCCTTTTCGATCCCGGGTTCCGTCCGATCCAGAACGTCGCTAGCGAGTCGCTGGTCTTCAAGAGCGCGAGGCTAGACCAAACGTCTCGCGCAGTTCGAAGCGATTGCGGGGGTTTTCGAAGGGTGCGGGGGTTTCGAAGGGGGCAGAGGCCCCTTCGTTCCCTAGTCGGCCACCGCGGCATCGCTCGCGCTCGCGCCGCGGGCGCGGACCTTGTCCTCGTACATTCGTGCGTCGGCCGCACCGAGGAGCGTGTCGGCGTCTCGGCCGTCCTCGGGGAACCAGGCAATGCCGAACGAGACGCGCGGGATCGGGTTCGCGCGCCCCGCCCAGGTGTAGCGCTCGTCTCGCAGGCGCGCGGCGATCCGTCCGACCAGCGCCTGCGCCGGCAGCGGGCCGGTCCGCGGCAGGAGCAGCACGAACTCGTCGCCGCCGAAGCGCGCGACGACGTCTTCCGCACGCGCCGACTCGCGCATCGCGCGCGCGACCGTCTTGAGCACGTCGTTGCCGACCAGGTGTCCGCCCGAGTCGTTCACCGCCTTGAGGCCGTCGAGGTCGCAGAGCACGACCGCGAACAGGTCCCCGTGCCGCGACGCAGCGGCGATCTCCGCCTCGAGCCGCTCCATCAGGCTGCGGCGGTTGAAGACGCCGGTCAGGTCGTCGTCGCGCGCGAGACGGCGTGTCTCCGCGACGAGGTCGGCGTTCGCGATCGCGATCGCGGCCTGCGCCGCGAAGAGGCGAACGAGCCGCTTCGTCTCCTCCGAGAAGACGCGCCGCTGCCGCGCGTACGCCGTCAGCGTGCCGACTATCTCCCCATGGGCGATGAGCGGGGCGGCGATCGCGGAGGAGAGGAGGTCGTGCAGGAGCGGATTGCTGTCCGGGTGCGCCCGATAGTCGCTGGCGTCGACGACCCCTCGCGTGCGGATCGCCTCGAGGGCGACGCCGCGGAGCGATTCGCCGACGGAGACGCGGAGCCCGAGCGCCGGAGCGTTGTGCTGCGCGCGCACGACGAACCGCCCGTCGCGCTGGGCGAGCGCCACCATGGCTCCGTCGGTCCGCGTGAGCGCGGTCGCCTCGCGCGCGATGAGGCCCGAGAGCTCATCCAGGGAAAGCTCGCCCGCCGTGGCGAGCCCGACGTCGTACAGCGCGGCCAGCTGCTCGGCCCTGCGGCGCTCGCGCTCGCCGAGCTGCCAGTTCGCGAACAGCGCGATACCCGCGCGCGTGGCGAGGAGGACCACCGTCACCGCGACCGCGCCGTCGATGATGTCAGCGACCTGCCGCGACATCGCGCGCAGGTCGGTGTAGACGAGCAGGAACGCGCTGGCGGCTGCCACGACACCCGGCAGCGCCATTCGTGAGAACTGGATGGCCGACGACGAGAGCGCCGTGGCGGCGCCGGCCTCGCTGTCCTCGATCCATTGCGCGCCGGCGATCCCGATCGCCGCCATGCCGACGATCCAGAGCGGATCGAGGAGGGTGCCCGGGACGAAGCTCGCCTCGAGGTACGACGGCAGGTGGAGCGTGAAGGCGAGGGCGTTGAGACCGAGACCCACAAAGAGGGACGTCACCGCGCCACGCGGCTCGCTGGGCGGCATGCCCCAGACCACCGAGAGCGCGGCGCCGGTCGCGGCCATGTACAGGACCGGGTAGAGCACGGCGACGGCCGCGAAGCCGGGATCCCGCTCGGCGGCCGACAGCAGCAGATCGGAGACGTAGACCATGACACCCGCCGCGAGCGTGAGCACGACGGCGCCCACATCGAGCACCAGCGCGTAGAGGGCGAGGCGCTGCCCGTGACGACGGAGGAAGAGGACGAGCCCGATCGTCCAGAGCGGCGCCGCCGCGAGGAATCCGAGATCGATCCAGAGATGCGAAGAGAGCGGCACGCGCGCGACCTCGTGCACGTCTCGAGCAAGCTGGCCGAAGAGCCAGGCGACGGAACCCGCCAGGAAGAAGAGCCACGTGAGTCGATCGACGCGCTTCGCGCAGCGGACCGCGCGGGCGGTGCCGACGACCGCGCCGAGGGCGGCGCCGGTCCAGGCGAAGTCCGCGAGCCCCTGGCGCGCGTACGCGTCGGACGTGAGCTGCTCGGCCGTGTACACCAGCGCGGCGCCGAAGAGGGCCGCGAGGTACGACCGCGACGAGCGGCGCGCGAGCATACGTCGAACGCTAACCGGGAGCACGTCAAGAAGGCTAGGTGTCCGCACTCCGCTGCCGGAAGCGGCGAGAACGTACCTCCTGGCCTCCGCGCGGGGGACGCGACCGGGGGAGCTCGGCTCGTCCTCCCCCATTCGCGTTACCACTTCACGGTGGGTAGGGTGACGTCATGACCGCGCCGCTCGCGCTCACGATCTTCGACGCGCTCGTGTTCCTCGCGGTGGTCGTTCCGTTCGTGATGCTCGTGCGTCATCGACACGCGATCCCGCTGTTGCCGCCGCTCGCCCACCACGCGCCGACTCCGCGCCTCTCGGTCGTCGTCCCGGCGCGCGACGAGGCCGCCGCGATCGAGCGTGCGGTGGGATCACTCCTCGCGCAGGACTATCCGGATCTCGAGGTGATCGCGGTCGACGATCGCTCGAGCGACGCCACGGGCGAGGTGCTCCGTGGTCTCGCGGCGCGCGACGCGCGGCTCGTGACGCTCCGCATCGACGAGCTTCCCGCGGGCTGGCTCGGAAAGAATCACGCGCTGTGGCGCGGGGCTGCCCGCGCGCGCGGCGAGTGGCTGCTCTTCACCGACGCGGACGTGGTCTTCGCACCGGGTGCGCTCAGGCGGGCCGTCGCCTACGCGGTCGGCGATGAGCTCGATCACCTCACGCTCGCGCCGCGGCTGGTCGCGCGTGGCGTGCTGCTCCGCGCCTTCGTCGCGTTCTTCGCCTTCGCCTTCGTCACGCTGTGGGGGGCGTACCTCGCGAACGACCCGAAGAGCGCGCGCGGCGTCGGGATCGGCGCGTTCAACCTTCTGCGCCGGACCGCCTACGAGCGGATCGGCACCATGCGCGCGATCTCGCTACGTCCGGACGACGACATCCGCCTCGGACGTCGCCTCCGCGGATTCGGTTTCCGGCAGCGCGTGCTGAACGGCCGCGAGCTCATCGCGGTGGAGTGGTACCCCACGCTCGGGGCGGCGCTGGCCGGTCTCGAGAAGAGCATGTACTCGAGCCTCGAATACCGCGTCGTCGACGCGGTCGCGGTGCTCTTCTTCCTCGTCGCGACGATGGTCTGGCCGTATGTGGGGGCGCTCGCCCTCGCCGGACTCGATCGCGCGCTGCTCGTCATCGTCGTCGCGTGCCTCGTGGCCGGCATCGGCGAAACGTATCGCCAGTCGACCGGTCCGATCACCCGCGAGACGATCCCCCTCATCGCGCTCCTCCCGGTCTCAGCGCTGTGCTTCGGCTACGCCATCGCGCGGTCGGTCTACCTCGCGGAGACCCGTGGGGTGCGGTGGCGCGGGACGACCTATCCCCTGTCGCTGCTCCGAGCTCAGTCAGGACTCGAGGGCACCGCCGCGAATCGCAGCAGGTAGGCCTCGAGGTCCGCGAGCTCGGCGTCGCTGATGCGGTCCTTGCCGAACGCCGGCATGCCTTGCCGGTTCCCCTTGCGCACCTCGTCGGTCCCGACCCGACCCCTGAGCGAGAGGTCCCCCGCGGCGTCGCCCTCCGGCCCGTGGCACAGATGGCAACCCTGCGCGAAGTACACGGCGGCGCCACGCGCGACGCGATCGCCGAGAGTATTCGCGAGAAATAGCTGTGCCTGGGTGGCCTCCGGCACCACGAGGGCGGTCCCGGCGCCGCGCTGCAGCGCGCGGATGTAGACGACGATCGCCCAGAGGTCCTCGTCCTGGTATGTGTCACCGAACGCGGGCATGGCCGTGAAGCCGAGGCCGTTCTTGACGATCCAGAAGAGCTGTGCGTCGCTCTTCTCCTGCGTCCGGGTGCTGAGCAGGTTCGCCGCGTCCGGATAGGTGCTCGGCCCGAATCGACCCCGACCATCGCCCTTCGCGCCGTGACAGAGCGCGCATGACCCGACGAACGCGGCGCGGCCCGCGGTCGCCGCGCGCGGATCGTTCGCTCGCGGGTTCGGCGCGTCCCCGCCGAGAAGCCGCGAGACCAGCGCGACCGCGGCATTCCCATAGGCGCGCTCGAGGGGCAGCTCCTGGCGATGCGTGAGGGCCAGCGGAAGGCCCACGAGGAGAGCGACGAGACCGGCCGCGAGCGACCCGACCCCGGCGGCGCGAAGGAAGCGGAGCTTCATCAACTTCCACAAGATACGGGCGAGCGCGGGGGCCGGATGCTCGGCTTAGCTGGCGCGGTCGAGGACGACCACCGGGATCTCTCGCGTCGTCCGGCGCTCGTACTCCGCGAACGCGGGCATGCGGGCCGCGTGCGCGTCGTACAGTCGCCGCCGCTCGGCGCCCTTCGCGACACGCGCCTCGGCCTCGAACCGTTCTGGACCGACCTCGACGACGACCCGCGGGTTCGTTCGCAGGCTCCGGTACCAGTCCGGGTTCGTCGGCGCGCCACCCTTCGACGCGATCACGACGTAGCGCTCGCCCTCGCGCGTGTAGGCGAGAGGGTTCGTCCGCTCCCGACCGCTCTTCCGTCCGCGCGTCGTGAGGAGAAGCAGCGAGCGGCCGGTGAAGGGCCCGCGCGTGATCGCGCCGCGATGTGCCCGGAAGTCATCGATGATCCCCTGGTTGAAGCCGCCGTAGCGAGGCCGTCTCTGCTCGCTCATCTGTCGCCGCAACAGCGGCAGGACGCGGGCCATTCCGCGATGCCGGCTGGCTCGCTGTGCGCTGCCGCTCTCCTCGACCGAAGAGGAAAGAAGGTGAGCGGCATGGCAGGCATCTGCCATCGGACGGGCCAGTACGTTCCGCCCAACCTTGGCGGCACGTGGAGCGACGAGCGCGGGCACAGCGTCGACGTCGAGGGCAGCGATGTCTTCCCACCGTGCCGGGTCTGCGGCAGTACGACCTGTTGCCGCGAGCGCGAATAGGCGCGGAGGGCCGCGACCGGGGCTAGCCCTCTTCTTCGCGACGGAAGAAGGCGCGGTCTCCACCTCGACGTCCTCTCAGCCGGTCGCCGATGCGCTCGACCAGCGTGAGCTCACGCGCCGATGGAAGGACGGCCTCGAGCGGGATGCGCACACCTCCCGGCACCGGGGGACGGCCACCGCGCGTGCGACTACCGCTCGCATGGAGACGCTCTAGCGGCTCCTTGGCCGCGATCGGCACTGGGAAGGTGCCGAGCGGACCGGTGGCCACCTTGAAGATGTCGCCGGTCGCTCGCTGGCGATGGAATGTGAGCTCGCAGTCCGCAATGGTCGCGCTCGCGTGAGGCGGCTCGAGCCCGAGCTGCGCGATGAAGTCCTACGGGTTCATCGGGCCGGCTGGAAGAGCTCGATCGGGTTCCCTGAGGGGTCCTCGAACAAGATCTGCGAGCCGCCAGGGCCTTTCACGATGTCGTTGCGGCTCCGCAGGCCGGCCGAGCGAAGCCGCTCCACCTCGGCCCCGATGTCATCGACGATCAGCTGGATGCGGTTCCAGCCGCCGGCCGCTGGCCTGCGACCGTCCGGCATCGGCCGTCCCGCGGAGCTCGTCGGTCCCGAGAGGAGCAGCCGCAGCTCGCCCCGCGAGACGTCGGCGAACGCGGCCCCGGCCCGCGAGAGCACGGTGAATCCGAAATGCGTGGTGTAGAAAGCGATCGCGGCCTCGACGTCGTCGACCATGTAGCGCACGTTGACGGTGGTGACGGTGGTCCTCCTCAGTGACCTCGTGTGAGCCAGGAGGTGTGTGAGCCAGGAGGGATTCGAACCCACGACCAAGGGATTAAGAGTCCCCTGCTCTACCGCTGAGCTACTGGCCCATCGAAATGGTACCGACGGGCCAGCAGCATCATCAACTGAGTTGTCCACCTTTTATCCGCGCGCGTGTGAACCTCTTCCGCTCGAAGGCTCGCTGATCTCCTTGATCGTCTCACCGGTCTCGCGCTCGTCCTCGTTGCGCGCGATCTGGGCGGTGACGATGATCCCGACGAGCGCACCGTCCTCCACGACCGGAAGACGGCGGATCTGACGGTCAGCCATCACCTTTCGAGCCCGATCGATCTTTTCATCTGGTCCCACCGTCACCGGGTCGGCCGACATCACCTCGGACACCCGGACGGTCTTCGGATCCTTCCCGGCCGCCACGGCGCGAATGACGATGTCGCGGTCGGTGACGATACCGACGAGCCGTCCGTCGTCGACGACGGGGATTGACCCGCAGTCCTCCTGCTTCATCAGCGTGGCAACCTCGCCCAACGTCGCGTCCGGCTTCACGGTGGCCGGCTCAGAAGTCATGGCCTCTCGGACTTTCACTGCTGCACCTCCGGCGCGAGCAGCCGCAGGACTCGTACCGGGCTAGGTCATCGCGCCGATCTTGAAGATCTTGGTGCCGCAGACCGGGCAGGTGCCTTGGACCGCCGGGCGCCCGTTCTTCATGGTGATCTGCTGTGCGTCCTTGATCTCACGCGTGGCCTTGCACTTCACGCAATAGCCCGTGGCCAACGCAGCACCTCCGAGCGCTTCCTCGCCGCAGCGTACCCTAGCCCTCTCGCCCCACCGAGCGACCCCCATACGACCACAAAACCCCGTCCATCTGGACGGGGTCTCGTGGTGAGGAAGGGAAGGGTTGGGATTTCTGTTTGTTGCATCAAGAACTAGCAAGTCCCGTGCCAGGGCGGCCAGGCGACCGTGACCCGCGCTGAGATCCTTTCTATCGGCACGGAGCTGCTGCTTGGCCAGATCGTAGACACCAACGCCAATTACCTGGCCGGCAGGCTCGCCCTCCTGGGCATCGACTGCCTGCACATGCAGACGGTCGGCGACAATCTGGCCCGCGCGAAGCAGGCATTCGAGCGAGCGCTTGGCCGGAGCGACCTGGTCGTCGCCACCGGAGGTCTCGGGCCGACCGAGGACGACCTGACACGTGAGGCAATCGCAGCCGCCCTTGGCGAGACCCCAGCCGTCGACGCCGCCCTCGAGAGCGAGCTTCGTGCGTGGTTCGCCGGTCGCGGGCTCGAGATGCCCGAGCGCAACCGCAAGCAGGCCTGGCTGATCCCCTCCGCGAAAGGGCTCCCCAACCCGAACGGGACGGCGCCAGGCTGGGACGTGTCGAAGGAGGGCAAGCGCATCGTCGCGATGCCCGGGGTACCGCGGGAGATGACGCCGATGTGGGAGGACCACGTCGAGCCCACCCTCACGAGAGGCGGTGCGCTCCGCTGGCGGACGCTGAAGCTGCTCGGCATCGGCGAGAGCGCCGTCGAGGAGAAGCTCGCCGAGCTCGTGCGCTCGACGAGCCCGACCGTGGCGACCTACGCGAAAGCCGACGGCGTGCACGTGCGCATCGCGGACAAGGCGGCGAGCCCCGCGGAGGCCGACGTGAACGTCTCGCGCATGGAGATCGAGATCCGCGCCCGGCTCGGCGAGTACGTCTGGGGGGTGGACAGCGAGACGGTCGCGCAGGTCGTCGGGCGCGCGCTCGAGCGGCGCGGCTGGCGCGTCGCGCTCGCGGAGTCGCTCTCCGCCGGCGACATCGCGCGTTCTCTCGCGGACGCGCCCGACGCATCGCGGTGGTTCGCGGGTGCGATCGTGCGGCCGGTCGCGGACGCCGACGCGCTCGAACGTGACGGCCGGGCGCTCGGCGCCGACGCATTGCTGATCACGCCGCACGGATCTGAGACGAGCGAGCTGCGCGCGATCACCGCCGAGCGGACTCGGCGCTTGCCGATACGCTTCCGGTCGCCCGCCGAGGGCCGCAGGCGCGCCCTGTTAGGCGGTCTGGACCTGCTGCGCCGCGCGCTCGGCAACTAGAGCGCCGCGGCGGTACGGCCACATCGACCAGGCGATGGCTCCGAAGAACGCCAGCGGGACGGCGACGCTGAAGGTCTCGTCGTGCCGGATGACCCCGATCGCGTAGAAGACGGGCGAAACGAGGAGCAGCGTGAGCGCTCCGCCGACCGCGAGCCGCTTCACCGCGCGCTCCCGCCCAGCGACCGCGAGCATCCCGCAGGCGATCGTCAACGGGACGAACAGGAGCACCTGGTCGTACGACCAGCTGTAGATCGCGCCGGCGCTCGATAGCGAGAGCCACACCGCGAGCCAGGGATCGCTCCCCGGCGGGAACCGGGACGCGAACAACAGGCCCCCGGCGATCACGCCGAGGGCGAGCACGCGCCCGATGGGTCCGAGGAGCTGGCCGAGCGCGGACATGAGCACCGCCGACCGGCCTGTCCGCCGCGGCGGGATATCCGCGAGCCATGCCGGGAACCAGTCCGGATACGCGAGCCACGCGCAGACGACGAGGGCGCCGGCCAGCACGATCGCGTATTTGACGAACCGCCGGTATCGATCGTCGAAGAGGGCCGGGATCGCGAGGCCGACCGCGGTCCACACGAAGATCTGCGGCTTCGCGAGGAACGCCAGCGCCGCAAGCGCCGCGCGCCGCGCGTGACCTGCGCGCACGGCGAGCACGACCACGGCGACCGCCGACATCAGGAGAAGCGCCCACTGCCCGAGCACGATCGCGTGGAAACCCGGCTGCCCGGCGAAGAGCGCGAGACCGAGCGCGCCGTGCACGAGCGGGCGGCCGGGGACGAACTCGCGGAGCAGCGCACGGAGCGCGAACGCGGCACACGTCATCGAGAGGACCATCCACACCCAGGCCGCGATCTCGAGGTCGAGCAGGCCGAACGGAAGAAGCGCGAGGACGACCCACGGCATGTAGTCGTCGACGAGCGCGTCGGGTGTCTTGGTGCCGATGGCGATGGCGGTGGGCGCGTAGCGCTCAGGGTCCCAGGGGTCGACCCCGAGGAGCACGCTGCGCGGCCCGGACCAGAACCCGGAGAAGTCGTTGAAGTGGACCATCTCGAGGCGGCGACCGAGCGGGCCGAGGAACACGATGAACAGAACGCCCGCGAGGATGGCGATCCAAAATGCCGCATCCGCGCGGCGCGCGCTGCTCACCGGTGACGGGATGCTAGTGGCGGCTAGTCGTTGTCGTCGTCGCTGCGCGGCGTCGGTCGTGGGGTCCGCTTGCTGCTTTCCTTCGCCTTCTTCGCCGCGGCCTTCGCCTCGTCGGCCGCTTTGCGTGCGCTCTCGGCGGCGCGCTCGTTCTTCGACGCGCGCGTGCCCGACCCGCGTGTCGTCTGCCCGCGGGCCGTCTCGCGAGACGACGTAGGCGCGACGGCCGTCGCCGGCGAGTCGGTGCGGCGCGGCGCCTCGCTCGCCTCTGCCGGCTCGGTCGGGCGCGGGGGGGCGATCCTGCGCTCGGCGACCGTCGCGACCTCGTCGGCCGCCATCGCGGCCTGAGCAGCGATCGCAGCGGCCGGGCTGAGATCGGTCGAAGGTGCGCCCCTCGTGGCAAGCAGCGCGATCACCGCGGCCGCCGAAGCCCTCTCGGGATCATCCGCGAGGCGGGCGACGACCGCAGCGGCGGTCGCGCGATGCTCTTCGATCCGCTGCTGGAGCTGGGCCACCATCGTCGCCGTCTCAGGCGCGAGCGTTTCGAGCTGCGCCAGCTCGGCGGCGGCGCGCGCCATGTGTTCCCCGTATTCGCTCGAGGCGACGATCGCGTCGTCGTCGTTGCCGTCGGCGGCCAGCGCCGCGGCCTCGGCGAGCCGGTGCTCGGCGATCGATAGCTCGACGACCGCGCGGTCCTCGGGCGTCGTGGCGAGCGCGACCCGCACCTGCTCGGACGCGATCTTCACCGTGTAGAGCGGATCGTCGGCGACCGCGCCGGCGCTGAAGAGTGCCGTGCTGGCCGCGACACAGACGATCGCGAGCCCGAGCGCGAGCGCGCGCATCGCGTATGGCGTCGGCTTCGCGAGCATCTCGAACACGAGCGACACGCGATCGGCGAGCGTCGCGCGGTGCGGACGGAGGGTCTTCAGCACGCGCGACCGAATTCGGGAGCGGGTCTTGGCGTCGGGTCCGGTGTAGGGATCCTTGTGGAGCCGAAGCGCGAGCCGCACGGTCTCGCGGAGCTCGGGGTCCCTTATCTCTTCGAGAAGACGCTCGCCCCGCGCGACCTCCTCGATCAGCGCTGCTGTGTCCTTGGCGGTCCGGCGTCCCACCACCCGCGTCTAACGGGCTGCCTGCTCGCTCGTTATCTCGGCGGCTGTCAGGCGGGTGTCTGGCGGGTCCTTTTTCGGTCTAGGGCGTCTTGGGCTGCTCGGGAGCTGGGGCCGGAAGCGGGCCGCCCCACACGGGTGCGTAGTGGCTCGCGAAGAAGTCCTGGTGGAGGACCTTGCCGTCCTCGTACACGGTGCGCGTCCTGAAGACGTCGCGGCCGGCGACGGTGACGCCCTTCGGGAAGTGCGGGTCGGCAGGCTGGTCCACCGCGGGCTGGACGAAGTTCTTCTGCAACGGGGCGCTCAGCACGGTCGTGCGACCGGTCGGGATCCCCCACACGTCGATGGTGATCGATGTCCAGTCGCTCCACGACCACAGGAACACCGGATTCGCGGTGTCGTTGCGCCACTTGAAGTCCACGCCTGGTTCGAACACGGCGGCGTCGTAGCCGATCGGATAGCGATCGATGTAATAGCCGTGCGAGTGGCGCTCGACGATCTGGTAACCCTGCGCAGCGACTGCGTTGAAGATCGTCGTCGACACCTGGCAGAGCCCGCCACCGATGACGTTGTCCTCCGAGCGGTTGTTGATGATCGCGCCGGCGAAGGCATACCCGCGCTGGACGGTCACCGGCCCGAGGAGCTCCCAGAACGAGAACGTCTGGCCCGGCATGATCACCACACCGTCGAACTGCGAGGCGCCCGTCGAGATGTTCGCGTGGCGCTCGGGGCTTGGCGGGTAGTACGTCGTGAACGTCGAGGTGCGAGAGATCTTCGGCGCGAGCTCATTCGCCTGTTCGGTCGTGAACGCGGGCCGGTCAACGGCAGCCGTGGCCCTCATCTCGCGCTTCCCGCCGGCTGGACGGATGAGCTCCTCGAGAAGCAGCGCGCGGAACTTCTCCTGATCGATGCGCACGCCGCTCTCGCCGGCGATCACCGCGACGACTCCCTCGGCGCTCACGCTGAACTTCGCGCTCTTCGCCGGGTGGTCCAGCGCGACGCCCAGGGCCGCGACCCAGGTCGCGAGGCGGTCGCTCGACAGCGTGACCACATAGCGGTAACGCGTGGACGGCGCGATCGCGTCGCCGGGGAGTGCCGCGAGCTCGCCGGGTTTCGCGGCGACGCGCTCGATGACGAGCAGCGTCGCCAGACCCGCGCTGTCCTCGGCGTGGGTGCGATCTTCCACGGTAACCGTGAGGGGCGTGACCACGGCGCTCGCGCGCACGTACGCCTCATCGAAGCCGGCCGGGTCCACCGCCGGGTACACGGTCCGCATGCGCAGCGCGACCTCGCGGTCGCCCAGCGACGTCGCTGAGAGCAGCGCCGCGACCGTCGCCACGCGATCGGCCTCGCGGCCGAGGACCGGCTGCGTGGCGTCGAGGCCTTTCCCCGTGACGCGCAGCTCGCCGGAGACCGGCGCGCGGTCGGCGTCCCGTGCGGCGGCGGCCACCCAGCGGTCCAGCGCGTCGCCGCGCGCGCGCATCGCGAAGGGCACGTTGGCCTCTCCACGGAGCGCGTCGATCCAGGCTCCCGCGCGGTCGATGACGTTGCCGCTCTTTCCATACGCGAGCGCCTGCGCGACGGCGGCGTCCAGGTCCGGCGCGATCCCGAGCTCCGCGTTCGTCGCGCGCCAGGTGCGCCCAGAGTCGACGAGGCTGACGGTGGAGGCCGCCCATGGGGTAGCGACCTCGGCGACAAGCCGTTCGCGGATCGCGGTCGCGTCGAGCGAGCCGACCGCGACGCCGCCGATGGTCGTCCCGGGCAGCGCGCGCTCCGCGTACGCCGCGTGGGCGGCGGCCGCGAGGCCAAGGGCGAGCGCGACCACCGCGAGCGGTGCGAGGAGGTGCTTCCACGGAATACCCCGCCGCGCGGTGCGCAGGACGCGTTCGCCGCTACGCGCGAAGACCGCCATCTTTTTTTGCCCGACCTCCCCGAGCGCTTACACGCTCAGCCCACCGGACGAGCAAGGCACGTGCCGCGCAGCGGTCGCATGCCCGCTCGGTGATTAGTGTTTCTACATCGCTAGACGAACGAAGTGTCTCCCCCGTTCCGGTCACTGGGCGACTGATTTGAGACGTTCGTAACTGCTACGACTGTCGCTTACGTGACGCTCGTAGGGAAATCTCTTACCAAAATTTGACTAGTGCGGCTAAGCCAAAAAAAGCCCCGGCACCCCAGGGGAGCAGGGAGTGCCGGGGCAGTAGGCGGATCTGGCCGACGGGCGGGTCGGCCAGGGCCTGACGGAGTGAGTCAGCTACACCCGGTCGTCTCCCCGCAGTTCTCGCACTTGTGGCAGGTGCCGTTTCGTACGGTCAGCCAGCCGCAGCGCGGACAGGGCGGCGCGTCGGGTGTGGAATTGAGTCGGCGATAGCCGGGCGTCTCAGGTTGGTGAGCGCTCGTGTGCCCGTTCCCGTTTGTCGTTCCCGCCTCCGGGGTCGCGAGCGCGACGACACGACCCAGCAGCTCGAGCTGCGGCTTCACGTCGGCGACCTCGGTCGTCCGCACGAGCCCGAGCGCGGTGCGCTCGGACTCCGACAGGAACCGGTACCCCAGCCAGCGGAAGACGTAGTCGACGATCGACTTGGCGAACCCGATCTCCGGATTGCCGGTCCATCCGGCGGGCTCGAAGCGCATGTGGCCGAACTTCTCGACGAGGTGAGACAGCGGGACTCCGTACTGGAAGAGGAGCGAGACGCTCGTCGCGAACGCATCCATCATTCCGGAGAGCGTGGAGCCCTCCTTGGCCATCGTGACGAAGAGCTCGCCGGGTGTGTTGTCTTCGAAGAGGCCGACGGTGATATATCCCTCATGACCCTCGATCGAGAACTTGTGGGTGAGCGAGGCCCGCGTGTCCGCCAGGCGGCGGCGCGAGGGCCGCGTCACCTCGACGACACGCTCCACGACGGTCGGAGGGGCCTTCGTGTTGGCCTCCTTGGCGCTCGTGTTGACCGGCTGCACCTTCTTGCTGCCGTCCCGGTAGATCGCGATGGCCTTGAGGCCGTGCTTCCAGGCCTCGACGTACGCCTCGCTGACGTCTTCGACGGTCGCGGTCTCGGGGAGGTTCACGGTCTTGCTGATCGCGCCGGAGATGAACGGCTGGACGGCACCCATCATCTTGATGTGACCCATGTGGTGGATCGAGCGCTCCCCGCTCTGCGGCTTGAACGCGCAATCGAACACCGCGAGGTGCTCAGCCTCCAAACCGGGGGCGCCTTCGATCGTCTCATGCTGCTCGATGTAGGTGGTGATGGTGCCGGCCTCGCTCTCCGTGTACCCGAGCCGGTCCAGCGCGGCGGTGACCGAGCCGTTCACGAGCTTCAGCATGCCGCCGCCGACGAGCTTCTTGTACTTCACGAGGGCGATGTCCGGCTCAACGCCGGTCGTGTCGCAATCCATCATGAAGCTGATCGTTCCGGTCGGCGCGAGCACTGAAGCCTGCGCGTTGCGGTAGCCGGCGTCCTTCCCGAACGTCACGGCGTCATCCCACGCTTGACGCGCCGCCGAGAGAAGACTCGCCGGCACGAGCTCGTCGCGGACGCGGTACGCGTGCAGACGGTGCATCTGCATGACGCGGTCGTGCGCGTTCCGATTCTTGGCGTACGCCTCGTACGGACCGACGGCAGCGGCGATCCGCGCGGACTGCGCGTACGCCGCGCCCGTCATGAGCGCGGTGACCGCCGCGGCATACGCGCGGCCCTCGTTCGAGTCGTACGGGAGCCCACGCTGCATCAGGAGCGCGCCGAGGTTCGCGTAGCCGAGCCCGAGCTGGCGGTGCGTCCGAGCGTTCGCGGCGATCGCCTCGGTCGGGTAGTCGGAGTGACCGACGAGGATCTCCTGTGCGGAGAACACCACTTCAACGGCCGTGCGGAAGCGGTCCACGTCGAACTCGCCGTCACTGTGCCGGAACCGCAGCAGGTTGAGCGACGCCAGGTTGCACGCCGAGTCGTCGATGCTCATGTACTCGGAGCAGTTCGCGACGACGAGGCCCTCAACGATGTATGAGTGGTTCAGGGGTTCCGTGAGGTTGTAGACCACCGCCTGACCGTCGAAGTCCCGTGACACGAGACGGGTCGTCGGCTTCGTCTGATAGCGCGTGACCTCAGCGAGGAGGACATCAAGCTCAGCCTGCTTTCGTGGGCTGGAGAAGCCGATCCAGTCGGCGAATCGCTCGGTGTCCGACCCTGTGATCCGGAGGTCGTGCGCGGGTCCGGACTCGTACGAGACCGACTCTCCGTTCTTGCGCGTGTAGGTGAAGCCGCTCGCGCCGCCGTCTCTCGTGTTGTAGATCCGTCCGCGGATCCCGAATGCGCTGAGGAGCTTTTGAACGTCCTTGAGGAGCGCCTCGCTGGCGCTTCCCAGGCCGACGTAGCGGTTTTCTTTTCCGTCCTCCACGCGTGACAGACAACCGTCGGCGCCGTAAAGGCCGCGCAGGAACGCGGCCTGGATCTCGATTGGCGCAAGGAAGACAGATGCGGGGACTCGCTTCTGGGGAGCACGTGCCGACGTCACGCCGAGGGCCAGGAAAAATTCCCGGACGGCCTCGCTTCCGACACGAAGCTGGACGGTGCCGTTCTCCATATTCGCCCGGCTCGCTCCGCCGAAAGCCTCGGCGAGAAGGCCGGCATGGGATTCGAGGAGACCGTTCGTCAGGTCATCGTCCCCGTAGATCCACTCGACCCGCATCGAAGTTAGGTCCCCGTCCCCCATGAGGTGCCCCGTGAGCTCAGCCAGACCCTCGCTCCAGCGAGCTGGGAGCTCGCGGTAGGTGAGGTTGCCGCCGCGGTACCACGACCTGGCCACAGCTCTAACGCGAACCGGGAGCTCCCACTTCGCGTGCGTGGGCACGGTCATCGTGTCGTTGAGGAAAACCTCGTCCTTATCGGTGAGACCTTGGGCTTCAACCCAGCCGCGGTTCTCCGTCCAGATCCGGTGCTTCGGGGTGCATCGCAGCTCGCCACCGTTCGTGAACCGGAGTCGGACGATATCCGAGGTCCCGTTGCGCATCACGCCGACGGGCCGCGAGGCCAGTACCCCTGTCTCAGGCTCGGCCGAGGTGGCGCTGTGCGTGTAGACCCGGAGATCTTCGCCTGCCCTGATGCGCTCGAACAACTCGCCAATCGGAAGGAGTCCCACGTTCGTGTGGACTCGGGCATCCGCCGGGAAGCATGGGTTAGATCCGTTGATCCGTCCGGACACCGGCGAGGTGTGCCAGTCGTTGATCGTGGTGTCGAACTGCATGCCCGGGTCGCCGCACTCCCACGCCGCCTCGGAGATCTCACGAAGGAGGGCGCGCGCTTTCACCGTTTCGAGGGTGGCTCCGTCGACGCGAGCCGTGAGGGCCCAGTCCTCGTCGGCCTGGGCCTTCCTCATGAACTGGTCGGTGACCCGGACCGAGTTGTTGGCGTTCTGGAACTGGATCGAGTGCCACGCCTCGCCGTTGAGGCCCATGTCGTAGCCCATCTCACCGAGCGCCCAGGCCTTCTTCTCTTCCTTGGCCTTGCACCAGATGAACTCGCGCAGGTCGGGGTGGTCGGCGTCGAGGATCACCATCTTGGCGGCCCGCCGAGTGGTGCCACCGGACTTGATGGAGCCGGCGACGGAATCCGCGCCGCGCATGAAAGAGACCGGGCCGGAGGCGAAGCCGCCGCCCGAGAGGTTCTCCTTCTGCGAGCGGATCTTGGAAACGTTCAAGCCCGAGCCCGATCCGCCCTTGAAGATGATCCCTTCGTTCCGGAACCAGTCGAGGATCGAGTGCATGTCGTCCTCGACCGAGAGGATGAAGCACGCGCTCGACTGCTGGGGAACACCCTCGACGCCGATGTTGAACCACACAGGTGAGTTGAATGACGCGTGCTGGTGGACGATCAGGTACTTGAGCTCGTCGGCGAATGCGTCGCGATCGGACTCGGTCGCGAAGTAGCCGCCCTCGAATCCGGCGCGCGCGATCGTGTCGACCACGCGGTCGACCATCTGCTTGACGCTCCACTCGCGCACCGGAGAGCCGAGCTTTCCACGGAAGTACTTCGACGCGACGACGTTCGTGGCCGTCTGCGACCAGAACGTGGGGACCTCGACACCCTTCTGCTCGAAGACGTTGCCGGCCTCGCCAGGGATGACCGAATCGCGAAGCTCCCACTGGACCTCGGCGTAGGGATCGACGCCCTCGCGGGTGAAACGGCGCTCGATCCGGAGACCCTTGTGCTCGGCGCGCTGGACGGATTCCTGCGCGATGTCGGCGGTAGCCATGTGCGTTGCCCCCTAGAAAGCCGCGATGTTCGAGCCGCTCGCCAGGGCCCTCAGAAGTAGGAGAAGGAGCCTTTCGCCAAGGGACCTGGAAGCGAACGACCGACGGGTCATCTGGACCCCTCCTTCTACCTTCCTGGCCACCACATCCTGGTCACACCGCCCTCACAGACCCAACATCTAGTGGCGCAGGGCGCGAACCGTAGACCGGTCCAAAAGCAATGTCAAGGGCTAGGGGTAATCAATATCGCTGGCACTAGATATGGTAGCGGGCAGCCCTGCCGTCCGCGACCGAATACGGTCGCGATGGATCAGGCGGGCGCGGCCACCAGGATCGCCCGCGCGGACTCGACGAACGTGCGCACTCCCTTGCGGAGATCGTCCTCGGCGATGTTCAGCGCGGGGATGAAGCGAACGACCTGGTCGTGGAAGCCGCAGGTGATGAGAAGGACGTCCCGCTCGAGCGCTGCGCCGATCGCGGCCTTCGCTACCGCGCGAGCGTCGAATTCCACCGCCACCATCGCGCCGAAACGCCGGATCTCGCGAAGGCGTGGATGCGATCGAAGCGGGGTGAGCTCCTCGACGATGATCTCGCCGAGCGTCTCCGCCCGGGGAACGAGGTTCTCGTCGCGGATCACCTGAAGCGTCGCGAGGCCGGACGCACATGACACCGGGTTCCCCCCGAACGTGGAACCGTGCGTGCCGGTGCGCCAGCGCTCCATGCGCTCGCGCGTCGATACGACGGCACCCAGCGGCATGCCGCCACCGAGCGCCTTCGCCAGGGTCATCACGTCCGGGGTGACGCCGAACTTTTGCGCCGCGAACCACGCCCCGGTCCGCCCCATGCCTGTCTGCACCTCGTCGAAGACGAGCAGCGCACCGATCCTCGTGGCGAGCTCGCGAATCCGCATCAGGAACGACGCCGGCGCGGCGACGTAGCCACCTTCGCCCAGGACCGGCTCGATCACGATGGCCGCAACATGCTCCGGCGGCACCTCGTGCTCGAGCATCGTCTCGAGCTCGGCGAAGCAGTGCGCCGCGCACGTCTCGGCGTCGTGCGGGTCCGGAAGCGCGCACGCCAGCGCGTAGGGGTACGGCGCGACGTAGACCTCGGGGAGGAGCGCGCCGTAGCCGCGGCGGTACTGCGCCTTCGATGTAGTGAGCGAAGCGGCGCCGACGGTGCGTCCATGGAACCCGCCGCGGAACGTGATCATCGCCTCGCGCCCGGTGGTCTGCCGCGAGAGCTTGATCGCGCCCTCGACTGCCTCGGCGCCGCTGTTTCCGAAGAAGACCGAGTCGAGGCCGGCCGGCGTCACGGTCGCGAGCGCCTCGGCCAGCGCGATGCTCGATTCGTATTTCGCGACGCCCGCGGAGATGTGCATCAGCCGCGACGCCTGGTCGACCACCGCCTTGACCACGCGCGGATGCGCATGACCCACGGCGGTCACGGCGATGCCGCACGTGAGGTCCAGGACGCGCCGGCCATCGGTTGTGAAGAGCCAGCTTCCCTCTCCCCGATCGACCGGCAGCCAGGTGTAGTGACCGAGGACCGGAGGGAGCACCTTGCGCGCGCGGGCTTCGAAGTCGCTCATCGCGACAACTCTATGGGCAATGGGGCTCTCGGCGCGCGGTGCACGCGTTCGTCATGCGCTTCGGGACGGGTAGCTTCCTTCGCTCGGGTCGAAGGGGCAGGGGCCCCTGACAGCGAAACGAAGTGAGCGTGGGATAGACAACGAGGCGACCCGCTCGCTCAGGAACTACCCGCCCCTCGCGCGCTCATTCACGAGCCTCGCGCGTGCACCCGCGGTCTCGCTTACCCCGGGCGGCGCTCGTCGGCCTCCGACGTCACGAGGATTTGTAGGGTGGCTCGATCCTCGCCGATGACGCGAACGCGGTAACCGGACACGCCCGAGCGGAGCGCGGTCGCGAGACGGTCGGGGCCTTGGTAGCTGACGCGGACCTTCAGAACGCCGTGGCGGTAGTACTCCGTCCGCAGCTGTCCCACTCCGCGCACCTTCCGGAGAGCGAGCTCGAAGCGGTGCCAGTCGTCGGGCGTCGGCAGCGGCGTCACCACGAGGTCGATCTCCCCCGGCCCCGGCGCGGTGCGTGGCGACGGTATCGCCGGCTGCGGCTTCGCGCTCTCGTCGGAGAGCGCGCGACGGACTATGGCGCTCTGGTCGCGGTCCTCCTTCGCCGGGATGAGGCGCTTGGGCGCCGACGGGATCGGAGCGTCGTGGCGGCTGGCGGGCGGTACGGGTGGCGGCGGCGCAGCCGGCGTCTCGCCGGGCGGCGACGGCTCGCCAGGCGGGGGCTGTCGTGCGCCGATCCGGGAAGCGAGGTCGACGACGTCGTCGCCGCCACTCTTCCTTTTCTTCTTCTCGTCCCTCTTCTCGTCATTCTTGTCGTCCTTTGCCACCGCTACACCCGCGTTCCGAACAGGAGCCAGGCGAGCGCGATCAGCCCTGCGGCGGACGCCGCCAGTCCGGCGACCAGGAGCGGCGTCACGCGCGGCCCGCTCCTATTTATCGCCTCGTCGATCGTGGCGTGCAGCTCGCCGGCGGTCGCGTCCTTCCGCAGCCACCCGCGCCCCTCTGGGAGACGAGCCGAAAGCCGTTTGCCGTCGCCCAGGTTTCCGGTGAGCACTATCGCCGGCATCGCCAGCGCCTCCGTCCGTCCGTTCTGTGTGAGCAGCCCATCGACCAGCGCGAGATCGGCGGGCCACCCGTCGAGCACCGCGGCGACCTGGTCGAGCGACTGCGCGCGCCTGACCTCGTATCGATCCTCTATCCGCAGCAACGTCTCCAGCGCCGCGCCGATACCCGGGTGTGCGACGACGAGCAACACTTTGGGCCGCGTGATGCGCGAATTCTGCCCCTCCTTGCCGCTCTCGTATACGCTTGGCGCGCACGCGGGGAGTGGGGCAGGAAAGCGAGCATCCGGAGGGTGACCGCGTGTCCGACGAGCCGCAGACCCTAGGCGCGCCCGGCGACGTCATCGGCGCGCTGTCCGACCGCGTCAGCGAGCTGACGAAGCGAGTCGCCTCGCTCGAATCCGACCTCGAATCGGCTCGCAAGCGCGTCGCCATCTACGAGGAGTTCGACGCCACCGTCCGGGAGGCGCTCTCCGGAGCCTTGCGCGCCGCGCATCAGATCCGCGCGCGCGCCGAGAACGCCGCGCAGCAGATCCTCGAACAGGCCCGCGAGGAGCGGAAGATGCTCCTCAAGGAGATCGAGCGCCTGCGCGAGGAGCGCGACGGCCTCGTCGACGAGATCGCGTCCACGCGCCGCAGCGGGTTCTCCGCACTGCGCGGCCCGCGGCGCGACGCCCCTCTGCAGCCACCCGAGAAGACGACCGAGGAGACGACGGCCGAATCACGCGCCATGGCCGCGGAGGCGCTGAAGGGCGTATTCACCGAGCTGCTCGACGACATCCGGAAGCAGGCGAGCGCGGCGGCCAACGCGGCGCGCGACGCGAGCGCCGCCGCCGAGCAGGCGCGCGCGGCCGAGGAGAAGGCGCGCGCCGCCGAGGAGCAGACCAAGGCCGCTCAGGAGCAGGCGCGCGTCGCGCAGGAGGAAGCGCGGGTCGCCAGGGAGCAGGCGCAGGCCGCGCACGAAGAGGCGCGCCGCGCGGCGGACGAGCGACGCGCCGCGGAGGCGGAGCGCGCCGGCGAGGTCGCGCGCCAAACCGAGGAAGCGCGTCGCCTCGCGGATGCCCAACGCGAAGCCCAGCGGATCGCCGAAGCGGAACGCGCCGCGGAGGCGGAGCGCGCCTCGGAAGCGACGCGCGCCGCTCAGGAAGCGATGCGCGCGGCGCAGGAAGCGCGACGTCTCGCCGAGGATCAGCGTGAAGCGCAGCGCATCGCCGAAGCAGGCCGCGCGGCCGAGGCCCAACGTGCAGCGGAGGCAGCGCGCGCCGCCGAGGAGGCGATGCGCGCAGCGCAAGAAGCGGCGCGCGCGTCCGAGGCGCAGCGCGCCGCGCAAGCGGAGCGCGCCAGAGCGGAAGCGGAGCGCGCTGCCGAGTCCGCCCGCGCGGCCGAAGAAGCACGACGCGCCGCCGAGGATGCTCGCGCGGCCGCGGAGGCACGGCGCGAAGAGGAACGGCGCGCGGACGAGGCCCGGCGCATCGAAGACGCTCGCCGGGCGGACGAGGCATTCCGCCAGGCCGAGGAGGCTCGCCGACGATCCGAACAGGCTCGTCGCGAGGATGAGCGGCGTGTCGAAGAGATGCGCAGGGCCGAGGCCGAGCGCATCGGCGAGGCCGCCCGCGCGGCGGAGGCGGCCGCGCGCGCGGCGCAGGAAGCGGCACGGGCGGCCGAGGCCGCGCGCGCGGCGCAGGCCCGCCCAGGGATCGAGCAAGAGGAGGTCTTCGAGGCTCCCCACACCGGCCGGAGCGAGCCTGTGCCGGCCCCCGAGCTGACCGTCGTGGAGCGTGCCGACGCCGTTCCGGTGGCGGATGCGGAGCAACTCACTCCGGAGGGGGACGAGGCGGCGGCGCCGACGAGCAACATTGTCCTGATGCTGTCGCCCGTCCCGTCGTTTGCGCGACTCGTGGAGATTGAGCGCCGCATTCAGTCGCTGGCGCAGGTCCGTACGCTCTACGTGCGTGACTTCAGGGGAGGCGTCGCGACGCTCGCGCTCGGACTACGCATGCCCATGTCCGTGGTCGAGGTCTGGTCAGCGATCGCCACACTCGAGCAGCCGCGCTTCGTGAAACAGCGCAGCGGCGGCAACACCTTGGAGCTCCGCATCGAGGGCGAGGCCGGCGCCGGCGTCGCCTAGGAATCTCGCGTGACCCTTCGCCTCGACGCCGACTTCTGGTCAGCGCGCATGGCCTATTTGGCGAAGCTCGCCTACGCCGACGCGATCGCCGTCGTGCTCCAGATGAAGGGCGACGGATACGTGACCTATGTCGCGCACAACCTCCCGTCCGAGACGAGATGGACGGACGGGCGCGCGGCGGTGATGCTCTCGAAAGCACTGACCGAGCGCGCGAGTGACCAGGCCACGAGCGGGGTCGCCCTCACGCTCTCCGACGGGCGCATCGCGGATACGCTCGCGGTCGCGCCTGTCGTCTGGAAGGACCAGCTCGTCGGCGGACTCGCGGCGCTACGCGTCGGCAACGTGTTCACGCCCGAGGATCTCGGCGGCCTCGGTCGTGTGGCGGAGCTGGTCGGCCTCGAGCTCGCCGAGGCGAACGCGCTCTGGCGCGCGCAGCGCAACCAGCAGGATGCCGAGACCAAGCTCAGGGCGTCTCGCGACCTGCAGGCGATCATTCGGCTCGAACGCGACCCGAATCAGCTGCTCGAGCGCGCCACCGCTCAGCTCGCCGAGGTCTTCGGCGCCGACGGCGTTTCGATCATGCTCGCGGATGCGCATGGGGAGCTTTCCGTGCGGAGCTCGCGCGGCCTGTCCGACGAAGCCAAGCTGGATCGCAAGAAGATCGGAGAGGGCATCTCGGGGAAGGTGGCACAGACCGGGATGCCGATGCTCCTCTCAGGTCACGTGCAGGGCGGGTCGGACCCCACCGCGAGCGAATCGATGATCGCGCCGCTGCGCGCCGGCGGAAAGACGCTCGGTGTGGTGAACGTCAAGCATCGCGCCACCCAGGAGCGCTACGGGCAGGCCCACGTCGACTCGCTCGCGCAAGTGGCGTCCGATATCGCGGCGGCATTGCTGACGGCCGAGGAGTTCAAGCGCGCCGAGGAGGACCGTCGCCAGGCGCTCGTCCTGTACGAGCTCTCGCGTTTCGCGACTCTCGGCATCGAACCGCAGAGCGACCTCGAAAGTGCCGCGGCCATGCTCGCCGACAACCTCCGGCACGACGCCGTGGGGGTCTGGGCGGCGGAGGAGCACCATCTCCACCTTCGCGCGTCGACTGGGTACGGCGACGTGATCCCGTCGGACCTTTCGACATCGGGCACCGACACCGTGCTCGCGCAGGTGCTCCGCGAGCGGCGCACCGCGACGGCCCAGTACGGGATGGCGGAGGATCGGCCCGACTGGGCCGCGCCGTCGTCGACGCAGTTCCTCCTCACGCCGATCGGGGGTGCGCTCACCGGGGTGGTTCTCGGCGTGCTCGTCCTCGGGAGGGCGACCACCCCGTACACGCCGGCGGAGGCCGACTTCGCCGCGACGCTCGGCGATTACCTCTCAGGGATGCTGCAGAAGTCGGCGTCGACGGACCTCGTCCAGCGCACCGCGACGAACGAGCGGCGGCGCATCTCGCAGGAGCTCCATGACGGCCTGGCGCAGGAGCTCACCGGCGTCGTCCTGGCGCTCGAGGGCTGCCAGCGGGCGCTCGACCGCGACCCGTCGGCCCTGGGTCCGCAGCTCGCGAAGGCGGCGCGCGACGCGCGCGCGACGCTCTCCGACGTACGTCAGTACATGGCCGCCCTTCGCCAGACGGAGGAGTCGGGGGGTCTCAACCTTCCGGTGACCGTCGCGCGGCTGGTCGATGACCTCCGCCGCCAGAGCGGCCTGCATGTCGACTTTGAGGAGACGGGCGTGGAGCGCGAGCTCGAGCCGTTCGTGGAGCGCGCCGTGATCCGCATCGTCGGCGAAGGGCTGCGCAACGTCGGCCAGCACGCCGGCGCATCCAACGCCAAGGTCGTGCTCCGCTACGACGACGACCAGGTGGTCGCGACCATCGAGGACGATGGCAAGGGCTTCGAGTCGGCCGAGCTCGGAACCGCTGAGGAGCGAGGCCACTACGGCATCGTCGGCATGCGCGAGCGCGCGGAAGGCGTCGGCGGCCAGCTCGTCGTCCGCAGCGAGCCGGGGCGTGGCACGATCGTCCGCGCGTCCATCCCCTACCGCGGCGCGGCCGAGGAGGCCACGCCCGCGTGGACGGAAACCGTCGAGGACACCGAGCAGCGCGGCGCGATCGAGGACGTCGAGCGGAGCGAAAAGGCGAGCTTCCTCGGGAGGCTATTCGGCCGATGAGTCAGGTGCGGAAGATACGCGTGCTCATCGCCGATGATCACGCCCTCGTGCGGAGCGGGCTGCGATCGATCCTCGACTCCGAACCCGAGATCGAGGTCGTGGGTGAGGCTGGCGACGGCCACGAGGCGCTCGCGCTCGCGCAGGACCTGCTTCCTGACGTGATCCTCATGGACATCAAAATGGGCGACTGGGACGGCGTGACCGCGACGCGACGGGTCCGCAACTCGGTGCCGTCGTCGCGGGTCATCGTGCTCACCAACTACGACGAAGACGAGCTCGTATTCAGCTCCATCCGCGCGGGGGCCTCGGGCTACCTGCTGAAGGAGGTCACGGGCAGTCAGCTCACGAACGCCATCCGCACCGTGGCGGACGGCTTCTCGCTCATCTATCCGTCGGTCGCCAAGCGCGTGCTCGACGAGTTCGGCCGCCTCCGCGGCGGCGATCGCCCGGCCGGAGACGACGAGGGCTACAGCGACCTCACGGCACGCGAGCGCGAGGTGCTGAAGCTCGTGGCAAGTGGCCGCGCCAACAAGGAGATCGCCGCGACGCTCGGGATCAGCGAGCGCACGGTGAAGACCCACATATCGAACATCTTCAGCAAGCTCGAGCTGACCGACCGTACGCAGGCGGCGCTGTACGTGCACAACCGCGGTCTGCTCGAGAAGGACCCGATCCGCTAACGGACGCGGTGACCCCAAGGGCGCCCACGGTCGGCGGGGCCTCTCGCCGGGCCTGGTTGCTCGATCGAGCCCCACCCGCCCGGTGTTCCCCGCTCGTCAGCAACATTGGGGGGCACGCTCGGCCGGTGCGCGAGAGGCCCGCTGGTCGCGTTTCCGGCGCCCGTCGGCCTACCGCACTTGCGGCATAGGGGTCCGTGCGAGCTAGATTGGCCGCGCCGTGGCGGCGATCTCCCCGCGTCGTCGGGTTTACCTGGTCCTCGCAGCTGTGCTCGTCGCGGGCGCGATCCTCCGTGTTCACTGGAACGACGTCGCCGAGTACGCACGCTCGGACGAGACGGTCTACCTCATCTCCGCCCGAACTCTCGCGTCGAGCTGGTCGAGCTACCCGCAGCTGGTGCGCGAGTACATCGCCGATCCGAGCCGTCAGCTCTTCCCACTGCCGAGCCGCTGGGGTGGCCTCGTGATCACCAGCGCCGCGTGTGTCATCGCTCCATGCACTCATCGGACGCTGGCCTGGGTGGAAACGATCGCGGGCATCGCCGCGATCCTCCTGACCTTCCTCGCCGCGCGGAGTCTCTTCGGCGACCGGGCGGGCCTCGTGGCCGCGGTGCTGACCGTCACGTCGCCGATCCAGCTCGCCATGGGTCGCCGCGCGCTCGAGGACGAGCTGTTCCTTGTGGCGATCCTGCTGGCGCTCTGGAGCAGCGTCGCCATCGCCAAGGCCAGGGTCGACTCCGCGCGGGTCGTGGCGCTCGGCGTCGCGGCGTTCACGCTCGCGTTCGCGCTGAAGGAAGTCTTCACTCTCTACTACCCCGCGTTCGCCGCGATGCTCATCGTGCTTCGCGCGGACCACCGGCCACGGGTGGGTGACTTTCTCTTGTTCGTGCTACCGCCCTTCGTGTTCGCGGCCGTGTTCTGGGTGCTGAGCGGAGACGTGCTCCATCTCCTGACCCTCGCGCGGATCCAGCAATCGATGAGGGGCAACGAGTACATCGCGCAGTTCCAATCCGGACCGTTCTACGAGCCCCTCTTGGACCTCTACGTGCTCGCGCCGCTGGTCACCGCGGCCGGGCTGGTCGCCGGCGGCCTGGCGCTCCGCGATCGCCGCGGCCGCGACGCGATCGCGGCGACGATCTTCGTCGCGCTGCTGCTCGCGTCCTATGGCCTCATACCAAAGGACGCGCGCTATTTCATCCCGGCGGACGCCGGCTTTCGCATGCTGATTGGCTGGGGCCTTGGCGGCATCTTTTCGTTGGCCTCGCTACGGACGTGGGCCATCGCGCTCGGCGCGGGCCTCGTCAACGCGCTCGTCGAGATCGCCATCTTCGTGGCGGTCTTCCTGCGTGGCGGGGTCTACGACCCGGTGCTCGCGAACATCCTCCGCGCCCTCGATGCGATCCCGCGGTAGAGCCCCGGGGCGCGAGCTTCCAGGCGGGGAGCGGCCGAGAAGAGCACAACACCCGCGGCGACGAACAGACCGAGCACGAACAACGGCGTCTTCATCGGGGTCGAGCGGTACTCGGCGGTCACGAAATGATCGCCGGGCGGCAGGGCCACGCCGACGAAGCTCGGCGAGACCATGAACGCCGGGGCATCCTGGCCATCCACGGTCACGCGCCAGTTGGGGTGGTACGTCACCTTGAGCACGAGCGTGGACGCTTCGGGACACCCGACGATCAGATCGATGCGGCTCTGCCGCGCCCGCTCGTACGAGTACGCAGGGCGCGTGCAGCCGCCGCCCGAAGCGTTCGCCACAGCGCCGTCGATAGGCGCCGGGAAGTCGAAACGGTGGAAGCGGAGGGCCGCGACGTCGGGCCCGTTGAACCAGGGCCGGTTGATCGCGAAGAGGGCGCGCTGGGTGCGGACGCTCTGCCTGTCGATGAGCCCGCCGTAGGTCGCGTAGCCGGTCGTCGGGGCCGCGTAGAGCACGTAGCGCGGTGTGCGGGTGATCGGCCGCAGGAAGGCGGGCATCTCGGTCCCCGCGGGCGCGACGACGTAGCGAACGTCGAGGACCTGGTACTCCTCGAGCCGGTCGATCGCGAAATCCCAGATGAGATCGGCGTTCAGCGAGAGGCTCGAATACGGCGCCGCGACGACCGGCATCGCGTTGAACACGAGGAGATCGCTGAAGCGGACGGAACGGAATGGGATGCCGAAGTCCATCCGCGGCCCGTAGCCGGTCGTACGCAGACCCGCGAAGACCCGGCCTCGAGGCCGATCGCGCAGCGCGGCGAGGATGGTGCGCGCATCGACGTCCGCGTTGATCGCGTCGATCGTCTGGCGCATCCAGGTCGTGTTCGACGAGTAGAACCCGGCGCGCTCGCCCATCGCCGGCGCGAGGACGAGCAGCGCGGCGGCGCCGGCCACGGCGAACCGGCGCGGCGACGACGCCATGTTGGTCCGATCGAACGCCCACCCCGCTCCGATGCCGACGAGCACGATCGCGAACAACTCCACGCTGCCGATGAAGCGATGGAGCAGCAGCCCATCGTGCATGGGGAACAACGACACGAGGCCGTCAAGCGTCGGCTTGCCGAAATACAGGACCAGCCAGACCACGAACAGGGCGAGCGCCGTCCGCGCGAGGACCGTGCGCGTGAGCGCCGCCGCGACGACCCCGAGCGCGACGAGCGCGGTGATCACCGGCAGCCTCCCGTGATCCATGAGGTCGCCGGTCACGAGCCAGCCGAGGATCTTCTGCGCTCCATAGCTGTCGTACTTCTCGGCCTGGAGGTAGGGGCTCGCGCCGAGGAAGGCGGTCTGCGTCACGAAGGGGAGCCACAGCCAGGCCGTGATGAGGCCCGCCGGAGCTGATGCGACGGCGAGCCGGGCGACGCGCCGCATGATGTCGGCGCGCGGCTCGGCGCCGGCGATCGCGAGCACCGCGAGCGTGATGGCCATCATGTACGAATAGATCAGGTGCGTGAGCACCAGCGCGGAGAGGGCGAGCGCGAGCCAGGCGATGCCGGAGCGGCCCCGCGAGCGAAGCGCGCTCCACGCGACCCCGACGGTCAGGAACGAGAGGTGCATCGCCGCGAGCTGCGTGAACATCCCGAACCCGCGCCAGATGTAGCTGTCGTAGTCGAACCCGTAGCGGAAGTCGCCGGAGAGGAGCGGCGATGCGGCGGCCGCGACCGCGGCGCCGGCGGCGCCTATGCCCATCCGGCGGAGCGACCAGAACACGGTGAGGGGCAGGCCGACGAGCAGGACGTAGCGGACGACGTTGAAGACGGTCAGAAGGTCGACGAGACCGAAGAGCGCGCGGTGCAGGAGAACGACGACGAGCGCCGGCAGCGGCTGGTAGTAGATGAACCACGGGAAGCCGAGCTCGAGCTGCGGGACCCAGTGGTCCAGGACGTTCTCGCCGCTGGCGAGCGCCTCGCTGGCGCGCTGTACGAGCAGGAAGTGCGTCGCATCGTCGTTGTTGCTGGGCACGGGGACGGTGAGCTCGGGGAGAAGCGCGGCCGCAGTGAACAGCATCGGCACGAGCACGACCGCGGTGAGCACCGCGAAGTAGGGGTCGGCGCGGGTCCTCAGGTCGTGTCCTCTGCCGCCCCGCCGCCGTCGCGGGCCTCTGTCCGGGCCCGGGCTCGCAGCAGCGCGACCTCCTGAGCCAGCTTCTTCACCTGCTGCGCCTGCTCGGAGAGCTTCACCGAGAAATGGATCGCGATCGCCGTGAGGAACAGGATGCTGAGCAGGAAGAGCGGCGCGGTCAGGGTGACCGCGTCGAGAGCGCGCGCGAGCAGCCGAAGCCCGTCCTGCCAGAGCGCGGCGATGAGCGTCAGCAGACCGACGAGGAACCACATGGCGCCGTAGTTCTCGCCGAGGCGCCGCCGGTAGATGAGGACAAGGACCGAAATGAAGAGGATCGCCGCGGCGACGATCGCGGCTGCCTGCTGCAGCGGCGTCAGCTGGAGGGGGACGAGCTCCGAGGGAGGAGTCATGCGGACAACCGGTGCTCGCGGCGGCCGCGAAGCGCCGCCATCACCGAGGCGAGCGCGACCTTGTACGCGTAGTAGAGCGGGCGCAAGCCGCTGTGCATCGATCTACCGCCCGCCCGCTCACGGACGGTGGCGGGGATCTCGGCGATGCGAATGCCCGCGAAGCGCAGACGGATGAGGACGTCCATGTCCGGATAGTCGGCCGGGAACTCGTCCGAGGCGAGGAGCGTGAGCGCAGCGCGATCGAAAGCGCGGAAGCCGCTCGTCGGGTCCGTGCAGGTGATCCCCGCGAGGGCGCGGCCCAGACGCCGAAGCGTCGCGCTCCCGAACCGGCGGACGAGCGGCATCGCGATCGGTCGTCCGGAGAGGAAGCGCGAGCCAAGCGCGATGTCGGCGCGGCCGTCGCGAACGAGCGCGAGGAGCGCCGGCGCGAGGCTCGCGTCGTGCTGGCCGTCGCCGTCGATCTGGACCGCGCGCTCGTAGCCGTTCCGAAGCGCGTAGAGATAGCCCGTCTGCAGCGCCGCCCCGTACCCGAGGCGGTACGGATGGGAGACGACGGCGGCTCCCGCGCGCAACGCTACGCCCTCGGTCTCGTCCATGGAGCCGTCGTTCACCACGACGACGTCGAGCCCCGGCAGTGCACGGCGAAGATCGTCGATAACGGATGCGACGCGGCGCGCTTCGTTCAACGCTGGGATGATGGCGATCTCGGATGCTCGAGGCGCCACGGGGGTCACGGCCTCGGCGTCGGACTCGCTTGGCGGAGAGGCGTCGCGCTCGGGCTCGGCGCGACGAGCGTCGGATCGAGCTGCTGCGCCTTCGCGAGCTCTTGCTGTGCCTCCGCGGTCTGGCCCAGCTGTCTCAGCAAGAGGCCGAGATTGAAGTGCGCGGCGGCGTAGTTCGGTTCGACCGCGATGGCCTGACGGTAGAGGCTGACCGCCTCCTGGCTCGCGCCGGCGCCGGTGCGGACGATCGCGAGGTTGAAGAGCGCGCTCACCATCTTCGGATCCTGCTCGAGCGCGAGGCGGTAGAAGGACTCGGCGGCCTGCATGCGACTCTGCCGCTGCGCGATCTCGCCGAGGTTGTAGAAGGCGAATTTGTTCTTCGGGTCCTTAGCGAGCGTCGTGTAGTACGCCGCGACGGCGTCGTCCAGCTTGTTGGCGGCGTGGGCTTGCAGACCGCGGTTGAGCGCGTCTGCGGCGGTCTCATTGGGGCCGCCGCCCGAGCCGGCACCGCCGCACGCGACGAGCACGCCGACGCAGAACAGCGCGCTCGCGACGAATGGGCCCTTCACTTCGCGCGATGTTAACCGCGGAGCGGTGGCCGAACTCGGACTTTTGGGGGACACGGCTTGTTCGATACCCCAGCGAAGCCCTTGACGACGATGCCGCGGAGCCGACCGCCCCGCGCCATCGCCGCTGTCTGTCCAAACGAGAGGACGCTATTCGATGGTGGTGAATCCGTCCGTCATCGGAACGGTCGACGTCCCTCCGACGGTAATCGAGAGGCCGGTCGCGGTCAGCGTCCCGGAGAACGAGAGCCCTCCGGTCGGAGGTGGACCGTCACCCATGTCGAGCGTGGCCGTCCCGGTGAGGGTCATCGTGCCCCCGACGGAGGTCGCGCCGGTGATCCACGCGTCGACGCTGATGATCTGGCATAGACCGATGAGGCTGATTCCGGTGTACTCGACGTGGAGGTCACCGTAGGCCGAATCGCTTCCCGTGCGAGCGCCGATTCCGTAGATGCCACCCGCGAGCTCGACGCCGTGCTCGTCACGAACGCCTGCATCGGAACCACGGGAACGTTGAAGTGCCGGCCAGTCGAGTTCCGGCGCCGGTTGTAGCTGATCCGGCCCTCCGCGGTGCCGCCGCCTACGAAACCAACTGGCCGGCGAGCATTCAGCCCGAAGCTCGCGATGGTCGTGGCATAGGTTGGCGCGGCCAGGCCGGTGCCTCCCCCCGTCACCTTCGCGACGGTGTCCGGGCTCTCGACAGCCTGGGCGACTCCCGCCGAAAGCGCGAAGGTCAGTACCGCGGTGATCGCCACGAATGTGGCGGTGCGTGATCGTTTGATCCGGTGACAGAAGGCGTTTGGCATTGGCCCCGCTCTCCTTTGCGATTTCTCGCCGCGTGTTGCGACAGGCGGGGACGCTAGGGGCGGATGCCCATGGAAGCCGGGTGTGCATAGCCGAGCGCAGGCGGTCGCGCTTGCGCTGCAGCAGGCGTCTGAGATCGCGCCGGCTGCCGGGATCACCTGTCCCGAGGACGTGAAGCGGCGCGACGCCGTGGGGGTTAGGGTCGAGGCGTAGGCGTCGGCGATGGAGTCGGCGTCGCCCGTGGCTGTGTGAGCTGCTTCGCCGCCGCGTCGCCGACCTGCGCGTAGAGCTGCGTCGCGCGACTGACGATCGCGTCGAGATCCGGAGCGAGCAGCACGCCCGGCTCGCCCGCGAAGCTCTGGGTCTCGAGGAGCGGGTCGGTCGACCGCACGTAGGCGTCGGCGTCGGCGCCGGACATGCCGAGGGTATTCGCGACGGTCGCGAGCGCGTTGCGCCGAACCGTGCGAAGGTCGCCGATCGCCTTGTCGGTGATCGCCTGCGCCTCCGCTTTGCTCACCGGTAGGACGAGCTCGTTCAGCTTCCGGAGCTGGTCCACGGCCGCGGTCCACGCTCGCTGCAGATCGTGCTCGACGGCCACGCGCTGCGCGGCGAGGCCGCTCGTGCCCGCCACCGCGATGCCGTTCAGCGAGACGAGCGGCGGCGAGGCGTGAGCGAGCTGGCGCTGGACCTGGATCGCCTGCGCGACCGCCGACCCGAGCCCGACCCGCTCGACGGCCAGCACGCGGTCACGGTTGACGCGCATGCCGTCGGCGGGCTGATGCGCTTCCGTACCTCGGCGAACGAGACCGACCGGCACGCCAGTAACGGCGCCCTCGCTGTTCTTGAAGTAGTAGACGTCGCGCAGCAGCAGCGTCCCGCTCTCGCCCGAGTCGTCGAGATGCCCGAAATAGGCCTGGCCGTCGAGGAAGAGCACTGCGGAAACCCGTTCCGGCCCGAAGAGCGGCAGCGAGCGCAGATCGACGTTCCCCGATACCCAAACGCCGAGCAGCCCCGGAACCAGCAGCCAGCGGAGCGCCCAGCGCAGCGAGCGGCCGGCGATGCGCACGCGGTCGCGCTCCGGGTCGTATAGGCTCACCGGCTCTCTCGCCCCATGAATTGTGCGATCGGCGACGCGTCGGTGAGGTCCTCGACGAACAGGATCGCCGACTTCGGGACCAGCATCCGCAACGCGGGCTCGTGCAGCTCGCGTCCGCGGCGAACGATCCGCGTCTCGGGCGCCGCGCTCGGATCGGAGCCCTGCGTCGACTGCAGGTAGTAGACGTCCTCGATCTTGGCGTACGCGCCGATGCGATCGTAGTAGCGCCCGAAGTACGTCTGGCCGTTACTGAGGAAGACGGCCTGGTACTGGGCGCGCCCGGGCGAAGGGATCGTGAAATCCCACCACTGCGTGAACAGCACGGCGCCGACGAAGACCACGACAGCGATCGCGACGTTGCGCAGCAGACGCCGGTTCGCGACGAGCCGGCGGAGCGCGCGACCGAACGCGAGACGAAGCCTGATCAGCGCGTTGGGCTCGGGCTCGGTCTGGCCGTCGACGGCGCCGGCGTTGGTGTGGCGGGAGGCGCGGTCGCGGTCGGGATCTGGCCGGACTTGAACTTCTTGATGGTGCTCACGATCTCACTGTCGTCGCGCAGGTTCTCGATGAACAAGATCTGGTCCCGCGGGATGATCATCGGCTCGCGCGGGCCCTGCGCCTCGGAGCCGCGCTTGATGAGCTGCGTCCCGCTCTGATCGGACACCGAAAGGTAGAAGACGTCGTACAGCAGGAACCATTCGTCGCCCTGCGGCTGCACCTTGCCGAAGTACGTCGAGCCGTTGGTCAGAAAGACCGCCTGGTAGAGGCCACGGTCGATCGCTTCGGCAGCGCTCGGCGCGAAGAGACTCGCGATGCCCGCGCGGAAAAGCTGCGTGCGCACGATGAGCACGAGCACGATCAGCACGATGAGGACGAGCAGCATGAGGAAGATGCGGCGAAGCGCGGACACCGGGATGACGATGGCGTCCTTCACCGTGAGCGGACGCTACTCGTTTTGGCCATCGCGGACGAGATCAGGACCGCGACAGTCTCGCTAGCCGAGAACGCCGGCGGGGGCTCACTTGAACTCGGTGATGCGGACGACGCCGGCCGCGCCAGCGCCGCCGGCCTGCGCAGCGCCACCATTCACCGCTGCCGCGCCGTTGCCTCCGCCGCCGAAGACGTTGCCTCCGCCGCCGGCCCCGGTCGCGACGCCTCCGCGTCCCATCCCTCCCAGAGCGCTGGCCCCGCCGGCGCCGGAGACGCCCGCGCCAGCCGCCCCGCTTATCCGCACGGAGGGTTGGCCGTCGCTCCCGTCCACCCGGATGTCACCGACGGTGGCCGATGCCCCCGCTGACCCCGCGATTGTGAGCGCGGTACCTGCGGCCACGCCGCCGCCCAAGCCACCGGGGCTGCCCAGCGCTGTGCAGACCGCGCCGACGGTCGTGTTGCCGCCCGTGCCGCCAGGGTTGTTGCCTGCGGCACCTCCGGCGCCGCCTGCACCGATCGTGACGACGTACGAAGCGGCTGGTGTCGCGACGTACGCGCCTGCGTACGAGCCGCCGGCGCCGCCCGACCCGTACGACGCGGTCCCCGCGGCCGACGCGGCTGCTCCACCGCCCCCGCCGCCACCGCCGACGCACTCGATGTAGAGCGCTACGGTCCCGGCGCTTACGGTGTGGGTGCCGCTCACCGTATAGGTGTAGACCTGGGACTTCGCCGGCATCGCCCAGCTCGGAGCGGCGCCGGTGGTCGCGGTGAGGACCTGCCCCGTCGTCCCGTTGATGCTGCTCAGGACGCCAGTCGTGCTGCTGATGACCACGCCCGTGCTCAACCCGGTGAACTGGATCGTTCCCGCAGATGTGAGGCCGGTGAGGCTCGTCAGGGTGCCGGCGATCGTACTGTTGCCCGTGATCGCGGCGCCGCCCGCGCTGACCGTGAGGCCGTTGCTGCCGGTGATCAAGCCCGCGACGGTCACGGTGTTCTGGAAGGCGACGTTCTGCGTCGCGCGGCCGACCGTGATCGTGCCGGTGTTCGCCGTCGTGCCGATGTTCAGCGCGCCGTTCGCGAAGCCGCCATCGAGGCTGAACGTACCGCTTGTCGGACCGGTGATCGACGTGCCGCGCACGGAGAGCGTGCCGCCGACGGTGGTGTTGCCCGTCGCCGCGGCGACGATGAGCGCTGTTGAGTTCACCGTGAGGTCGCCGGTGATCGAGGTGTTTCCTGTCAGGCCCGCGACGGAGAACTTCGTGGGCGATCCGACGGTGAAGTCGCCGGTTACCCCGAGGGTCTGCGCAACCGTGGCGGCCCCCTGGATCGCCGTGGTGCGACCCGACTGGCTCAGGTTGACGTTCGCGGCGGTGCTGCCGCCGATGTGGATCACCGA
Source organism: Candidatus Limnocylindria bacterium (assembly GCA_036002305.1). Taxonomy (GTDB): domain Bacteria; phylum Chloroflexota; class Limnocylindria; order P2-11E; family P2-11E; genus 3-1-20CM-2-70-9. The sequence goes on along the minus strand of DASYTL010000002.1, from coordinate 26,417 downwards.
GCCGTTGCCGTTGTCGATGAAGAAGGTGCCGCTCGTCGGGCCGGTGATCGTGCCCCCGCGGACGAGGAGGTTGCCCGCGAGCGTCAGCGTGCCGGCCTCGTTGACCGAGAAGCGCGAGGCGCCGTTGGCCTGCAGGTCGACGAGGTTGCCGGTGTACCCCGCACCCGCAGTGCTGACGAAGATCGGCGTGCCCGCGGTGCCGACCGCGACCGACACGGCCTTGCCGCCCGCGGCCATGCTCGAGGCCGAGACGTTCAGTGCGGTCGCTGTGCCCGTGCCGTTCGCCTGCACGTTCACGACCGTGCCCGCCTGCTGATTGCTGGAGAAGACCGCGAGGTTGCCGGTCGACGACGACGCTCCCGACGCGGACACGTTGAAAATGTTTCCGGTGAACGACTGCGCGCGGACGTTCACGGCACCGACCGTGTACGAGTTCCCCTGGATCGTCTCCGGTCCGGTCGAGCCACCCGAGTACAGGGTGCCCAGGGAGACATCGATGGCCTTGCCGCTCGTGAGGCTCTTCGCGCTGATGCCAAGGACGGTGCCACCGGTGGTCTGGTCCGCGGTGAGCGCGACAAGCGTCCCCGAGAAGTTGCCGGTGCTGAGGAACGTGTTGGCGCCGCGGTAGAGGTCGGTCTGGGCGGCGCCGCCGTAGAAGAACCCGGCGCTCGAGCCGGTGCCGGTGCTGAAGTTGCTGCTGGTGCTCGAGTTGAAGTTCTCACCACTCGAGAGGGAGCTCCCGGTGTTGATGGACGATGCCACACCGGTGCTCGTCGCGTTGGTCACGCTCGTCGTGCCGCTGAACGTCGTGTTGCCGCTGAAGCTCTTGTCACCGGCGATCGACTCATTACCCGTCGTGTGGACGAAGCCGGATCCGTCGATCACGATCTTGCCGCCGACGTTCGTGACGCCGAAGCCGTTCGTGAAGTTGACGGTGGGCTGTGTGCCGACGCCTGTTCCGTTCTGCTGGTAGTCGCTGACGCCGGCGCCTGTCGCCCCTGTGGCGCCCGTAGCGCCGGTCGCGCCGGCGGCGCCGGTCGCGCCTGTTGCACCCGTCGAGCCAGTGGCGCCAGCCGCGCCTGCGGTGCCCGTCGCACCCGTGGCACCAGTGACGCCAGTTGCGCCAGCCGCTCCGTCTGTTCCGTTCGCACCGGTCGCACCGGTCGCGCCGGTAGCACCCTGAGGACCGGCGGGGCCAATGGCTCCGTCGGCACCGGTCGCACCGGTCGCGCCATTAAGACCGTTCGCACCGGTCGCACCGGTCGCGCCAGTGGCACCCTGAGGACCGGCGGGGCCGATGGCTCCGTCGGCACCGGTCGCACCGGTCGCGCCGGTCGCACCATTAAGACCATTCGCACCCGTCGCACCGGTTGCGCCAGTGGCACCCTGAGGACCGGCGGGGCCGATGGCTCCGTCGGCACCGGTCGCACCGGTCGCACCGGTAGCACCCTGAGGACCGGCAGGTCCTATCGCCCCGTCAGCACCCGTGGCGCCTGTCGCGCCTGTCGCGCCGGTAGCGCCATTTAGACCGGTTGCGCCGGTCGGGCCGGTGCCACCGGTCGGGCCCGTAACTCCCGTAGGCCCGGTCGCCCCAATGGGACCCTGCGGACCCGCGGGGCCAACTGCGCCATCGGCACCCGTGGCACCCGTCGCGCCAGTCGGACCCGCACCACCAGCTGCACCCGTCGCGCCGGTCGCACCAGCAGTCCCGTTCGCGCCGGTCGCGCCTGTCGCGCCCGTTGCGCCGGTCGGACCCTGAGGACCGGCAGGTCCGATAGCCCCGTCCGAGCCCGTGGCACCAGTCGCTCCGGTCGGCCCAGCGGCGCCATCGAGGCCATTCGTACCGGTCGCGCCCGTCGCGCCCGTGGCTCCGTTCGCGCCCGTCGCACCGTTCGGGCCGGTTCCACCGGTGGCACCGGTCGCACCAGTCGCGCCGTCAACACCTGTGTTCCCAGTCGCGCCCGTCGCACCAGCCGCACCGGTCGGACCGGCGGGACCAGCGGGACCGATCGCGCCCGTGGGGCCGACAGCGCCCGTGTCGCCAGTCGCGCCCGTCGCGCCAGTGACGCCCTGCGCGCCCGTCGCTCCGGTCGAGCCGGTCGCACCAGTCGCGCCGTCAACACCTGTGTTACCGGTCGCGCCCGTGGCGCCGGTCGCGCCGATCGGACCTTGAGGACCTGCCGGACCGATCGCACCTGCCGGGCCGACCGGACCGGTGTCGCCTGTCGCGCCCGTTATCCCCTGGGCACCGGTCGCACCCGTGGCGCCGGTGGCACCCGTCGCGCCGTCAACACCTGTGTTCCCAGTCGCGCCCGTCGCACCAGCCGCACCGGTCGGACCGGCGGGACCAGCGGGACCGATCGCGCCAGCGGGGCCGACCGGACCGGTGTCGCCGGTGGCGCCGGTCGTACCCTGAGCACCGGTCGCACCCGTGGCGCCGGTGGCACCCGTTGCTCCGTCGACACCTGTGCTCCCCGTCGCGCCTGTGGCGCCGGTCGCGCCGGTCGGGCCCTGAGGACCTGCTGGACCGATCGCGCCAGCGGGGCCGACCGGACCGGTGTCGCCGGTGGCGCCGGTCGTACCCTGCGCGCCCGTCGCGCCGGTCGAGCCTGTGGGGCCCGTTGCCCCGTCAACACCTGTGTTACCGGTGGGACCCGTGTCGCCCGTTACGCCGGTGGCGCCCGTCGCGCCGACCGGACCGAGGGGACCCGTTGGACCGACGGCGCCCGTAGGACCGGCGGCACCGGTCGCACCCACGGCGCCGGTCGCGCCAGCGGGACCGGTCGCGCCGGTCGCGCCATCGACACCGTTCGCGCCGGCCGGGCCCGTCACGCCGACCGCCCCCGTGGCGCCGTTCGCGCCCGTGGGACCTGTCGGTCCGGTCGGACCTGCGGGCCCGCCCGCGGGACCAGCCGGACCCGCAGGACCCTGCGCGCCAGCGGGACCGGGAGGGCCAGCAGGACCGGCCACGCCGGGAGCGCCATCAGCCCCGGCGGGACCTGAGGCGCCGGCCGGGCCGACACCGGCCGGACCGGTCGCGCCAGCCGGGCCTGTTGCGCCCGGATTACCCGACGCGCCAGGCTGACCCTGCGGACCCACCGGGCCTGGAGGACCCTGCAGACCGGTCGCGCCGTTGACGCCGGCCGGACCCGCCGGGCCGAGCTCGCCCTGCGAGCCGCGCGAGATGAGGGTGAGCGGATTGAATGGAGTCGCCGACGGGGGCGGGCTCGCGAGCACCGCGACGGGTGCCGCCTTCGCGGCCGCCTCGGTCAGGACGACGAGCTGAGTCTCGCTGACGACGACCCCGCCCTTCGCGACGCCGTTCTGGACCGGGCGAGTCTCGGTGACCTGAACCGTCTTGCCATCGGCGCGAGCGAGCTCGGTCGCCACCTGCACCTGTGTGACGTCGCTCGCCGGATCAACCACCGTGCTCACGCGGCCGGCGCCCGTGCCCGGGATGGTCACCGTGACCGCCTCGTCGTCGTGCGTCACGCTCGAGCCGGGGATCAAGCGGACCACGCTGCCGTTGTTGAGACCCGCCGACTGACCCGCGCCGTTGACGACGAACGCTTGGTGCGCGTCCTCGAAGATGAACGTCACCATCGCGTCCTTGATCTGCGTCGCGGCTGAAGGGCCGATCTGCGTCACCGTGCTCTGCATACCCGCGCTCACGACGACCGGCGGGACCGCGCTGTCCGCGCCGAAGGTCCGAACGATGCCATCCGTCGTGCTGACCGTCGTGTCCTGACCGTCGACACGCACCTGGAAGGCCGTGCCCTGCACCGTGCTCGTCGACGTCGGGGTCACGACCGAGTACCGGCCGCCCTCCCCGATCGAGTGCGCGACCACGTGCCACGTCTTGCCGGAGACCTGCCGCAAGACGAGGTCGATGTCGCGACCGGCCGCGACGCTGCGAAGCGTTGCGAGCGAGACCTCGGTGTCCGGCTCGAGAACGACGACCGATCGATCGAAGAACGTGAGCGCCGCGTGCGCGGCTGTCGCGGTACGGATGACGTCGCCCTGCTGCACCAGATCGTTGCTCGTCGCGGGAGCGAAGCTGCCGGATCCGTGACGCACGTCGACCGCGCCCTGGAAGATGGTGAGGTTCGCGCGCGCCGCGACCGCGGCCCCTTGCGACAGGAAGAGGCCGAGGCCGGTGAAGACCAGAAGGAAAACGGCCGCCATCGCCGCGAACGCGAGGGCGCGACGGCTGCGGGGCTTGGTGACCTGGGGAACCGGGACGACCGGTGCGGCGACCGGCACGTACGCCCGGCGCAGCGACTCGCGCACCTCGGTGAGCGTCGCGGTGACGACCTTGAGCGCGACGCCGCCGAGCATGTCCTTCGCCTCGCGTGCGGCCGCCTCATCGAGCGGGTCGGCCATCGCGAGGGTCGCGCTCGTCCGACCGAACTCGACGAGGACTACCGCGCGCAGCTCGCAGAAGCGACGCGGCAGCTGCCGGACCACCGCGGCCTCGGGCGAGACCCGCAGCGAGCTGACCGGCTGCCCGCTCACGCGTGCGAGCGCGCTTGCCAGCAGGTCGTCGGCGACGAGGCCCGAGCGAAGAACGGCGTTCGACAGGGCCTGCTTGTTCTCGCGCGCACGGTCGAGGTCCTGGATCTGGCGCGCTGTGAGCGTCTTCTCGTTGATGAGAAGCTCGGCAAGCTTCGCCTGCCGGCCCGGGACGGCGGCGGTCGTCGACATGCTGACGCCCGCGGCGGCCCGTACCACGCGCATGATCTCCTGCGGGGGCTGGTCCTTCGAGACGTGGGCCGCGGCCCCGGTCGCGAGCGCGAGGTCGCGGATGCCTGGGTCGAGGGTGAGGAAGACGATCTTGGTCTGCGGGAGGTTGTCGCGGAGCATCCGCGCGACCTCCAGACCGGTCATGCCGGGCATGGAGTTGTCGAGAAGGATCAGATCGGGACGAAGCTCGAGGGCCTTGCGCGACGCCTCGTTGCCGTCCGCCGCCTCGCCCACGACCTCGAACTCGGGGTCCGGGTCGATGAGCGAGCGGAGGCCCTCGCGCACCGCGAGGTGGTCGTCCGCGATGAGAATTCGCCTGGGCACAGGGAATAGCCTCGTTTTTGGCCGTTACACGGGCATCGGACCGGAGGGGGAGGTTGGGCGTAGGGCCGATGTCGCGGAACGAGACACGGGTGTATCGTCCGCCCATCAATCGGCCAAGAGTCCTCTTGGTGGTCGCGCACCCTGGGGTCGGCGGCGGGATCGAGACGATCCTCCGTCTCGAGCGCCGCTACGAGATCCGCCGCGTTACGAAGCTGGGTGAGGCCGTCCACGAGGCCAAAGCCTGGCCGGCGGAGGCCGTCCTGGTCGACGCTGCGATGATCGCGACCGGGGCCCGGCTCTCTTTCGGCGCGCCCGCGTTGGTCCTGGCCGCGAGCCAGCTCGAAGGCGACATCGCGGCGCGGGCGCTGGACGATGCGCGAGGCTGGGTCGCCAAGGATGCGGCCTCCGGTGACCTGGTGCGCGCTGTAGAACGGTTGTTGACACGACGCGCGGAATCCAGCGCCGGACCGGTCGCGCTCTCGCTGGTCGCTGGGCTGCTCCTGATCTTCCTGACGCTCCTCGTCTATCTCGTCTGGGTCGCGCTCGTCTGATCGACCACTAGAATCTCGCCGATGCCGATCAGGGTGCTGCTCGTGGACGATCACGAGCTCGTGCGACAGGGCGTGGCCTCGATGCTCGCGAAGGCCGAGGACCTCGCCGTCGTCGGTGAGGCGAAGACCGGTCGCGAGGCGATCGAGACCGCGCGCACGGAGCTCCCCGACGTCGTGCTGATGGACGTGCGCATGCCCGACATGGATGGGCTTGAGGCGACGCGGCGGATCAAAGAAGAGCGCTCGCGGACGGCCGTGATCATGGTCACCATGCACGACAACCCCGCGTACCTCCGTGAGGCGGTGCGCGCGGGCGCCGCGGGCTATCTGCTGAAGGACGTCTCGAAGGACGAGCTCCTGGACGCGATCCGACAGGTCGCGACGGGCGGCGCATTCATCGAGTCCCAGATGCTCAAGGGCATGTTGTCGGAGATGAAGCCCGGCGCGACGGTCCCGTCGGCGGCTCGCAATCTGACGAAGCGCGAGCGGGAGATCCTCGCGCTCGTCGCCGAAGGGCTCTCCAACCGCGAGATCGCCGACCGGCTCGTGCTCTCGCCGGAGACGGTCAAGAGCCACGTCGCGGCGATCCTCGAGAAGTTGAATGTGTCCGACCGCACGCAGGCCGCCATCTACGCGGTCCGGAACGGTCTCGTCGAGCAGCCCGCGACCTGACCCCCTCCACTCTGCTCCGCTCGCTCGAGCGCGCGACGGTGCGCATCGGGAACGCCGCGAGCCCCGAGGAGCTCTTCGAGCTGGTCTTCGAGGCGGCTCACGAGGCGGTCGGCTACGACACCACATCGCTGATGATGGCCGACCCAGCTGGGGACGCGCTGATCGTGCGCGCGTCGCGGCCCACGCGTCTCGAGGGGACACGGGTGCCGGTGGGGCCATCGATCTCGTGGCAGGCGCTCGAGCGGCGCGAGCCGCTCGTCCTCGAGGGTCCCGCGCAGAAAGAGCTCGGGACCGCGTACACGAAGGACGTGCCCTTCGCCATCTGCTTGCCGCTGATCGTCGGAGCAAAGACGCAGGGCGTGCTCAACGTCAATCGCTCCGCACACCCGGGCGCCGACGCGATCGCCTTCCTGCGCATCCTCGCCGACCAGGCCGCGGTCGCGATCGAGCGGATGGAGCTGTACAGCGATCTGCAGCACTTCACCGGTCAGCTGCTCTCGCAGGAGGAGGAGCACCGTCGCCGCCTCGCGCGCGATCTGCATGACGGACTCGCGCCAATCCTCGTGTCGGCCTACGCGCAGCTCCAGAGCGCGGGCGTCGACAACGAGCAGGTGCGGAAGGCGACGGACCTCCTGCGACGCGCAATCCGCGAGACGCGGGAGATCCTGGGGACGGTACGCCCCGCGACGCTCGACGACCTCGGCCTCGTCGCCGCGCTCTCTGCCGCGGCGCGGGAGATGGCGGCCGAGGCCGGCTGGACGCTGGAGGAGGCGCTCGACGATCCGGGACCGTTGTCGCGCGAGGCCGAGTCGACCCTCTATCGCGTCGCGGTCGAGGCGCTCAACAACGTGAAGAAGCACGCCGCGGCGCACGAGGTGCGTCTCGCGCTGCTCAAGGCCGAGGACACGCTCGAGATCGACGTTGCCGACGACGGGCACGGCTTCGAAACGGAGCAGTGGGGGGAAGCCGGCATCCGCCCCGGCCACTTCGGACTGCTCGGCATGCGCGAGCGCGTCGCCTTTCTAGGCGGTCTCTGCAAAGTGCAGAGCAAACCAGGCGAGGGGACGACGGTGCGCATCGTCGTCCCTCGCGAACGGTTGCGCTAGCGCGAGGATTCGCTACGCGGCGCCAGGGATGGGTGCCTCCTGAGCGAGCGGGTCGCCTCGTTGTCTCTCGCGAACGACCCGAGCGAAGGAAGCCCCGGCCCTCACGTAAACCTTCGGCTAGGCCGGAGGAAGCGCCTCCTCGAGCAGCATCACCGGGATGCCGTCGCGGATCGGGAAGCGTTTGCGGCACTCGGTACAGACGAGGTACTCGCCCTCCTCGCGCACCGGCGCGTGGTGCTCGTCAGGGCAGGCGAGGATCTCCAGCAGGTCGCGGTCGATCGGCACTCGCCGCATTGTCGGGCCTCGCGGGCCAGGCCGCACCTGCCGCCGGCGCAGGGGTGGCGGCGCGCTCTCCAAGCGCGCGAGGCTCGGCAGCCACAGCCGCTTCGCCGGCGAGCAGCTCGTCGTCGGCTGCCATCGCGAGCAGCGGGATCGAGCCGAAGTAGTTCTGGAGCGAGCGCCACGCGAGATAGAGCGGAACGAACGGGAACACGGCAGCGGCCACGGGCATCCGCCGCCAGAAACGCCAGAGGACGAGCGCGAGGACGAGGAGCGCTGCTCCTGAAAGCGCGCCGTACACGCCGCGCGGGAGGAGCGGGAGCGCTCCGTCGATCCCGAGTCGCACGAAGCCGACGCCGTACGGCGCGAGCGCGCCGAGCATCGGGGCGCTGATGCCGTCGGCGAACTCAAGCGGTGCGTTGATGATGAACGGCAGGTTCGGCACGAGGGCCGAGGCCGCGACGACCCCCGCCCGCCGAAGCGCCTCGGCACGTCCGTCGCGTTTCCAGATGGCGATGAGGTAGAAGGGCGCGACGAACCAGGCGGGTTGTCGCGACGCCACGGCGAGGCCTACCGCGATCGGCGAAAACCAACGCGATCCGACGGAGAGCCATGCGACCGCCACGAGAAGCACCCACGTCGGGTCGACGCCGGCGAGGATGTTCTGTCGCACGATGATCGTGTTGCCGATGGCAGCCGCCGCGACCAGCGGCCGCCATGGGATCCGAACGTGCCGCAAGAGGATGAGGACCAGCAGGACGATCTCCGCGAAGTAGATCCAGCGGACGTCGGTCACGCCGATCGCGACGAACGGAGCCACCACCAGAAAGCTCATCGCGGGGTAATTCAGCGAGCGAAGGACGCTGCCGTCCTCGTAATGCGTCACGAGCTGGGGGTCGAGGCCGAACTCGGCGAGCGCCGTCGGCAGATCGAACGTCCGGTACGGGTTCTGCCCGGCGAGCAAGAGCTCGGCGGCGTGGTGCGGGACCGTGACGGAATCGACGTGGTACGCCTTCCCGACCAGCAAAGCGATCGCCGTCAGCGTGAAGGCAGCGAGCGCAAGGCCGGTCGCGAGAGCGTCGCGCGTCGGCGGACGGACGCGAAGGACTGCGAGCAGCGGCAGCGTGCCGACGACGACGAGCGCCATGAGGTCGTCCGGCGCGATCGCGAAGGACGCGACGACGAGATGGCGCTCCACGACCGTGGCGACCGTCGCGACCGCCAGGAGCCCGAGCCCGATGCGGCGAAGATGCTCCTCCGGATCTCGCGCGGTCCGGTCGAGCAGCGCCCCCACGAGATTGAACAGCGCGAGGACCGACGCCAGCGCGAGGATCGGTGGGAAGCGGCCTTCGGTCGGCTCCGGCCCGAAGAAACGGAGCGCCGGTGTCCAGAGGGCGAATGCCGCGACGGTGAGCGGTCGGAACGTCGGGGGCGTCGTGACGTAGCCGAGGTACGCCGCCGCGATGTAGATCGCGATCGCGATCAGATTGCCCTGAAGCGTCACGATCGCGACGGCGTAGGTGACGGCGACGAGAGCGAACCCGAAGAGCGGCGCCCAGCGCGGGGGCCGTCGCGGCACGGCGAGAAGGATCAGCCCGAGGTAGAACGCGTAGCCGACCGCGAGCGCGACATCGGTGGCTTCCTCGTCGAGGGCGTGGCGCACGCTGGACGCCGAGACGATCCCGGTCGCGGTGAGCAGCAGCGCGGCCCGCAGCAGCGCATGGGAGGGCACCGGAGACGCAGCCTAGCCGCGCGGTGTGTCAGCGAGGCGTCAGCGCTTCCGCGGGATCCTTGACGCGGGATCGCTCGACGACGAATGTGGCCACGGCCGCGGCCTGCGTCGCGAGCGCGACCACCAGGACGATCCGCGCGACCGACAGTGCATCCGTCGCGACCAGGAGCAGGAGTGCGATCTCCGCGATCACCGCGGCCGCCAGGAGGAAGCCCACGCGCATCTCCCCGCGGCCGACGAAGTAGGCGATCCAGAGACTGAGGAGCGCGTTGGCGAGCGCGGCGATGCCGTAGATCGGAGCGACGGCGACGGTCGCCGGATATTGGTCGCCGACGACGAGCGCGACGAAGAACGCCGGAGCGACGACGTACGCGAGCGCCACGAGCCCGCTGGTCGCGAGCACGAAGCCCAGAGCGAGGAACAGCGCGCGCTCGGTGGGCTCGCCGCGGGCATGCGCGCGGGACGTCCGCTCGAGGAGCAGGTAGCCGACGGCGATGGGCGCGAAGAGGACGACCTTCCCGAGCGTCACCGCACCGGCGTACGCGCCGGCTTCCCCCGGTGCGAGCACGGTGCGCGCCAGCACGGCGTCGACGTTGGTGAGCGCCGCATACGCGAGAAGGACGATCGCCGCGAGGGCGAAGAAGCGCGTCTCGTCACGTCCCAGCTCGACGAGCGCCGTTGCCCCACGCGCCGCGCGCAGCAGCGGCAGGAGCGGGACGATCGCGAACAGCAGGCTGACGCCGACCGCGGCGGTCGCTCCCGTGAATGCGCCGTAGACACCCGTCCCCATCGCGACGAGCGCGACGCCGAGCGTGAGACGGGCCCCGGCCTGCACGATGAGCACGCTTCCCATCCAGCCGAAGCGCGCGAGGCCCTGGAGCAGTCCGAGCGCGAACGTGAGCACCGCCGCGAAGAAGAGGCTCGCTCCGAGCAGCACCACGGTGAATGCGGGCAGCGCGAGCGCGCTCGATATCGGCCCCGCGAGAAGGACGACGAGGAGCGCGAGCGCGGCGACCGCGATGACGATGCGGACCGACCAACGCCGGACGAAGAGGTGGAGCGCGGCTTCGTCTCCGCGTGCCCTGTACTGCGCGGCGAGCTTCGCGGTCGCCGACTGGATCACCTGGCTGGAGATCGACTCGAGGATGAGGACGCCAAAGAGCGCGATGAGGATCGCGTAGTCCTCGGGCCGCAGGAGACGAGCCATGACCACCTGGTAGCCATAGCCCAGTACGTTCGCCATCGTGGTCGCCGCGAGAAGCCACAGCGCGCCGGCGTTCGCGCGCGCGCGGTCGATCACCGTCGCGAGTATGCCGACGCGCTGCGTCCCGGCCAGATCACCTCCCGCGCGCCCGCGAACGCGGCGAGGTCCTCCACGGCATCCTCGATCGCCTGCCTCGTGGCGCGATCGCGCGGTGCGCCGGGCTCGAGGTGCATGGCCAGGACCTCGAGGCGCCCGGCGGCGCGGTCGACCTTCGGGTCGACGGTCCCGATGAGCCGGTCGCCGTGCAGGATCGGCATCGCCCAGAAGCCGCGCGTGCGCAGGTGCTTTGGGACGTAGATCTCCATGCGATAGCGCAGGCCGAAGAGCGTCTCGGTGCGCGCGCGGTCGATGATCAGGTTGTCGAAGGGAGAAAGGAGGGTCGTGCGCTCCGGAGCGCTCGCGCTACGGCGGATCGCGGACGCGAGCGCGAAGTGCGGACCGGGAAGGCCCTCAACCTCGACGCGCGCGGCGGTCCCCTCGCGCTCGAGCCGATCCAGCGCCTCGCGTGTGACGAACCAGCCAAGCGCGTACGCGAACCGCAGCTGTTTGAACGTCGCGACGCCGAGAGATCGGAGCGCGCGCTCCGTGCCGGCGAGCGCCGCGTCTTTTGCGGCCATCGGGCGTACCGACGGCAGCCAACGGTCGGCGAGCGTCCACATCCGCTTCCCGCCCGCGCGGCCTCCGACGGCGACACGCCCCAAACGCATGAGGAAGTGCAGCATCTGCGAGACGTTGCGGTCGGCCGTCCAACCCGACGAGGTCCACGAGTCGATCGACCGGTCCTCGAACGCCGTCACGGGCAGCGCGCCGTCGCGCCGTAGCCGCGCGAGCACGTCGCGGCGCAGCCGGTCGTTCTTCCTGAGCCACGCGTTCATGCGTGCCGCCTTCGGGTTTCCGTCCCGCCGGAGTGAGCCGACGCGGACCTCGTGGAGCGCCCGGTCAGCGGTCGGCAGGATGAACGAGATCGTCTCGTAGAGCGAGCGGTCCTCCCAGAGCAGACGATCCAGATCGGCGCGGTCGTAGCGACCGAACCTCGACCAGAGCACGAGCTGATGGCTGCGCGCGACGACGTTCGTGGGGTCGAGCTGGAGGTAGCCGAGCCGCTCGATCGTCTCGAGGATCGTCGCCGCGCTTGGGCGCCGGCGGCTCTCGAGCCGCTGCGCGCGCAACACGGCGCGGCGCGCCTCCGCGAGCGAGAGCCGGCGCGTGCGATCCGCCGCGGTTTAGACCTTGGGCAGGCGCTGCAGCGCTTCGAGGAGCGCCGGGTGCTCGATGATGAACCGGAGCTGCAGGAGCGAGGCGACCTTCGCGACGTCAGCGAGCTCCGAACTGGGATCCTCGGGTCCGCCGAGGACCTCGCGCAGCTCCGCGCGCAGGTCCTTGACATAGTGCGCGGCCGTGGTCGAGTCGACCCTGCTACGAAGGTGCTCGAGGATCTCGTCGAACTCGTCCCGGCCGAGCCAGACACCGTGGCAGGTGTCGCACACGTCGACCCCGACCGTGCTCTCGCCGTATCTGAGGGTGACGAGCGCCTTCCTGTCGCGCGGGCAGCGCAGCCGCGCGCGCTCGCTCCTGCCGAAGCGGGAGCGGTCCTTCCACAGGTCCACATCGAGCCACCGATAGGCCCCGCGCTCCTCACGGTCCTTCAGCAGCCGGAGCTCGTCACGGTCGAACCAGGTCCCGCGGCACGAGGGGCAGACGTCGACGCGAACGTCCCCGATCCGCTGCTCGCGCATCGCCGGATGACCCTTGGGGCAGTCCACGGCGGGCAAGGGTAGCGTGCTCGGCCCGGAGCCGAGGCTAGGCGACCGGGACCTGCGGGTGCGTCTCCGGGGCGCGCTCGAGGAAGTTCACGATGAGCTCCTCGGCCTCTGGAGACTCGTACGACTCGATGAGCCCAGCATCGGAGAGCCTCGCGATCTCCGGATCGATCGGCAGCTTCGCGATGAGCGGCGCGTTCGATGCGATGACGAGCTTGAGACCCTGAGAGGGTCCGAACACCTCGATCTGCGATCCGTCGGGAATCCGCACGTACGCCATGTTCTCCACGATCCCGAGAATGTCGCCGCCGAGCTGCTTCACCAGCTTCACCGCCTTCGTGACGACCATCGCGGCGAGCGCCTGCGGGGTGGTGACGAGCACGACGCCGTCGACGGGCAGGGCTTGCATGACCGTGAGCGGCGCGTCGCTTGTCCCCGGCGGCAGATCGACGACGAGGTAGTCCAGCTCGCCCCATTGCACGTCGCTGAAGAACTGGCGGATCGCGCCCGAAACCATCGGCCCGCGCCAGATGACGGCCTCGCCCTCGTCGGGGAGGAGCAGGTTCATCGACATGATCGGGATTCCCCCACGGGACTTCGGCGGCGCAAGCGTCTTGCCGTCCTGCGACACGGGCTTCTCGCGCACGCCGAACATCCGCGGGATCGACGGGCCGGTGATGTCGCCGTCGAGAACCCCCACGCGGAACCCGCGGCGCTTGAGGCCGACCGCGAGGAGCCCGGCCACCAGCGACTTCCCCACTCCGCCCTTGCCCGACATCACGGCGATCACGTGCTTCACGCCCTTCTGCTCGGCCATGCCGCGCATCTTCATGCCGCCCGCGCCCGCGGTCGCGCTCGCGGCGGGGAGGTTGTCGGGAAGCTTCCCGCTGTCCGCAAAAACGTTCAGGTCGCGCATGAGCTCCTCGATGTTCACGCGGCCGCCGCCGTGACCGGTGGCGCCGGCGCGAATCGTCTCGCTCTTGGAGATCGCGCACGACGCGCACGAGAGGCCGTAGCGCGCGAAGATCCGCGCGGTGTCGGGCCACCGTTCGACGACGCTGGCGATGGTCATGTCAGGGGTGATCTGCGCCAGGTGGGTCCCTCCAGAGCGCGGACGATCCGAGGGGGGCATAGCCCCCTTCGTTTTCTCGATTGTACCGTTGCCATCGTGCCGAACAGCGCGCGTCAGCGCAGGCGACTCACGATCGCCCTGGCGCTCGCCATCGTCGTCTTCTTCGCCGAGGCGGTGGCGGCGGTTTTCGCCAACAGCCTCGCGCTGCTCGCCGAGGCCTTCCACGTGCTCGTCGACGTCGTGGCGCTCGGCGTCGCGCTCGTCGCGGTGTGGCTGGCGGCTCGGCCGGCGACCGACCGCCGCACCTTCGGCCTCCTGCGTCTCGAGATCCTCGCGACCGTCCTCAACACGGTGCTGCTGCTGGTCGTGGCGAGCGTTGTGCTCGTCGAGGGAGTCCGGCGATTCACCGAGCCGTCGCACGTCGACAGCGTCCTGGTCCTCGCGGTCGCGACGCTCGGCCTCTCGAGCAACGCGATCGCCGTCTTTCTCCTGCGCGATCCGGGCCCGTCGCTCGCGATCCGCGCGGCCTACCTCGATGTGCTCTCGGACTTCGTGAGCTCGGGAGCGGTGATCGTCTCCGCCCTCGCGACGATCATCGCCGGCCGCCAGCTCGCCGACACGCTCGCCGCCTTCCTCATCGTCGCGCTCATCGTCCCGCGCGCGGTCAGCTTGCTGCGCGAGGCGATCGACGTGCTCCTCGAGGCCACGCCGCGCGGCGTCGACCTCGACGCGCTCCGGCGGCATGTGCTCGCTTGCGGCGGCGTGAAGGACATCCACGACCTGCACGTGTGGACCATCACGAGCGGCGTGAATGTCCTATCGGCGCATGTCGTCGTGCACGCCGGCGCGGACCCCGGCGCGGTGCTCGACGAGCTCGAGAGCTGTCTCCACGGCGACTTCGACATCGAGCACTCGACCTTCCAGCTCGAGGGCGAGGACCGCAAGCGGCTCGAGCGAGCGAGTCACCCCTAACCCCTGGGCGTGACGGGACCAGGGAATTGATACCATGTCTCATTGTTGTGGGACAGGCCAGTGCGCGCACGATCCTGCAGCGGCTCGACGAGTCGGGACGGAGCCGGACCGCGCCTCGTGAGCGAGTGATCGCCGCCGCGCTGCGTCGCAGTCAGCCTTTCACGGCTCTCGAGCTCGTGGCGGAGCTCCGGCGGCAACGCGTCGGACGCGCGACCGTCTTCCGGACGCTCGACCTGCTGGTCTCGATCGGCGCTCTCTCGCGCATCCACGCGATCGAAGCGGGACAGCGGTGCGTCCGCTACACCCCATGTGCGCCCTCGCACCACCATCACCTCGTCTGCCAAGCGTGCGGACGCGTCGACGAGATCGCCGCGGACGTGCTGGATGGTCGCATCGCCGCCGTGGCGAGCGCACGCGGGTTTCGCACCCTCGGTCACACCGTCGAGATCGTCGGTCTTTGCCCGGGGTGCCAGCGATGACGCCCTTTGTGCTCCTTCTCGGCTTCGCCGCGGCCATCGGAGACCTCGTTGGGGGCGCCATCGTGGCGGCGCCGCGAAGCATCGGCGATCGGACGCTCAAGCTGTTGATCGCGCTCGGCGCCGGCAATCTTCTCGGCGTCTCGGTCATCGAGCTGATCCCCGAGTCGATCCACGAGGTCGGAGAGTCTGCGCCGGTCTACATCCTCGCGGGCTATCTACTCATTCACTTCTTCGAGCACGTCTTCGCTCCCCATCTTCACTTCGGCGAAGAGACTCATGGGCATGCCGTCATCGACACGCATGTGTCGAGCACCGCGATCCTCGGCTTGGCACTGCACGCGTTCATGGATGGTGTGGCCATCAGCGCTGCGTTCCTCGCGAGCCCCGCGCTCGGCGTGATCGTGTTCGCCGCGATCATGCTCCACAAGCTCCCGGAGGGATTCACGATCGCCTCGGTCATGAAGGCCGCTGGCGGAGGCCGACGCGCGACGCTGGGCGCCGCGTCGCTGTTGTCGGTCGCGACTTTCTCCGGCGTGATCGCCACCGGCCTCATGAGCGATCTCGCCGGTCCGGCTCTGGCCCTGGCTACGGGCTCAGTGCTCTATGTAGGCGCGACCGACCTGATGAGCGAGGCGAACAAGGAGTTCGGGATCCTCAATCCGGTCATGGTGATCATCGGTATCGGAATGTTCTTCGCTCTTTTGGGAGCGGCACGGCTCGCCGGCGTCGAGGTCTGACCGCGCGAGCGCGCCCGGCCGCCCAAACCACGCGTCTGACGCTGATCAGCGGATCTGGAGCGTCGTCCCGAGCTGCGACGAGCGGCCGGCGTCGTCGGTCACCGTGAACACGAGGCTGTAGTCGTCGCCGTCAACCGCCTTGCCCGTGTCGTCGCGTTGGTCCCAGGCGATCTCAACCGACGCGGGACTTCCCGCGGTCGCCGTCGCCGCGGTCAGATCGAAATGACGCACCGTCGCCGTGCCGTGGAAGCCGCTCGCCTGCACGTACGCATCGACCGGCCCGCGCAGCGACCCGCGCGACGGCAGCAGGCGCACCGTGACGCGCACGGTCTCGCCGACGGCGTAATCGCGCTTCACGATGACCTCGACGCGTCCATTCGGCACCGTCAAGGGAACGACGATGTCGGCGCCGAGAGGCGCCGGCGTCCGCGGCGGGCTCGTGGCCGCGCAGCCCGCGATCAGGACGGCGACGAGAAGGCCCGCGACCGCGCGCATAGGTTCGAGGCTAGCTGCCGCCGAAGAGGAGCTGCTGAAGGTCCGGGAGCTCGGTCCCGAGACCGGTGATGAACAGGAGACCGACGAGGAGGCTGCCGAGACCGGCGACGAACCCGACGGCCACGTAGAGCGCGCGCAGCCGCTGCGCGCCGATGAAGCCGGAGGCGCTCACCACCGCGACGAGCGTGTTCGAGGCGAGCAGGCCCAGGACGAAAGCCACGAGGATGACGATGCCGGTGACGCCGGTGACGCCGGCGATGCCGGCGAGCAGCAGCGCCTGCGAACCGGTCTCGGCCCCGACGCCGTGGATCATGCCTACCCCGAACGCGGTCTTCGGCCCGTACTGCGTCGCATGCACCGACGGCGTGTGCTCATGGCCGTGGATGCGCGCCTGCAGGGCCTCCCAGCCGTAGCGCACGAAGTCGAAGACGAGCATCCACCGGCTGCGCAGGCGGAACTCGCCGCGGCCGCGCAGGTACTGGTAGACCGAGAAGAGCACCCAGATCCCAAGGAGCACCAGGGTCGCGCCGACGACCTTCTCGAGGATGGGGTCGACCCACTCGGGGAGCACCGCGCCGACCAGCAGCGCGGCGATGCCGAGGACCATGACGACCAGGGCGTGCCCAAGCGCGTAGAGCGTCGCGAGGCCGACCGCATGACGCTCCTCGTGCGCGAAGCGCGACTCCGCGAGAACGTGCATCGCGCCAGGACCCAGCGGCGAGTGCGCGTGCTCGTGCCCCCGCAGCTCCCCCGGCGTATGGCCGTGCGACGGCATGGGTGCGGCCGCGGGGACGTCGGCCTCGGTGTGGCTCGCGCTCGTGGTGCTGGTGATGTCGGTGATCGCCGCGATGTGGTCCCAGTCGAAGCCGTGCCTGAACCCGAGCGCGACCATGCCCAGCAGCAGCGTGATCAGGCCGAGATCCACGCGCCGAGCCTAGCCGCCAGGCGACGTTATCGCAAGTTGTCGCAATAGTCGACTCTTGCAAGACGCTTGCGATTGCCGCACTGTCGCAAGGGTGAGCGTGGCGGACGACATCCGCTCGAAGGGACGGCGCATGACGGTCCAGCGACGGCTCGTGCTCGACGCGCTGCAGCGCGCGCGTCACCACACCACCGCCGAGGAGATCGCGCGCTCCATCCGCGCGCGCCACCCGCAGATCGATCCGTCCACGGTCTACCGCAACCTCGAGGCCCTCGAGGAGCTCGGCTATGTCACCCACACCCATCTCGACGATCGGGTGACGCGCTGGCACCGCGCGGACGTCGCCCAGCACGGCCACCTCGTGTGCCGCCGCTGCGGCTCCGAGCAGGAGATCCCGCTGCGGACGCTCGAGCCGCTCGCGCGGCGCCTGCGCGCGGACGAGGGGTTCCACGCCGACCTCGCGCACTCCGCGATCGTCGGCGTCTGCCGCGAATGCGCGCGTTGATCCGCACCATCCGCGCCGCGCGGCGCTCGCCGCGTTCGCCGGTCTGCTCGCCGGCGTGCTCGTGCTCGCCCTCGCGGCGCCGCGGCTCGCCGATCAGCACGACACCGAGACGCTCGGCGCGTGGGCTGGCGAGCGAGGCGAAGCTGGCGGCGACCTGGGTAAGGACGGCTTCCGCGCAACCGACCCGCTCGTCCTGGACCCGCTCGCCCAGCGCATCGCGGCCAGCGCTCGACCGGAGCGTGGCGGCGCTCGCGCGGCTGGATGAGCGCGGCGCGCGCCAGGTCATGGCGGACGACGCCACGATCAACCAGCTCCGCTACTCGATCGAGCAGGACTCGGTACATCTCATCGCGACCCAGCAGCCGATCGCGTCGGACCTGCGCTTCATCATCGCGGTGCTCGCGGTCGTGAGCGAGCTCGAGCGCATCGGTGACTACTGCGCCGGCATCGGGAAGATCGTCCTCCTTCACGAGGGGCGACCGCTCCTGAAGCCGCTCGTCGACATCCCGCGGATGGCGACGCTCGTCCGCCAAGGCCTCCGCGCGAGCCTTGACGCGTTCATCACGAAGAACGAGTTCCTTGCCCGCGCCATCGCCGCGCAGGACGACGAGATCGACAGGCTCTACGACCAGATCTATCGCGAGCTGCTCACGTACATGCTCAATGACCCGAGCACGATCGACCGTGCCACATGGCTGCTCTGGGCGGCCCACAACCTCGAGCGGATGGGCGATCGTATCCAGAACATCTGCGAGCGGGCGGTGTACGAGGTCACCGGCAAGCTCGTGGAATTCAGCGGGACCCCGCCGACGAGCGCCGCCGACCGCGAGGCAGCCGCCGACCTCTAGTCATCCAAGCGCAACACGCGGCCGTATCCTTTGCCGAGGTGCGCCGCCTTCTCGCCATAGCGGTCTTCACTCTCGCGGCGACCGGGGCGACCCTCGCTGGATCGGGCCTGGTCGTGGCCCCGCACGTCGATCCGCCAGGGACGCCGGCATTCCACGACCACGTCCTCGCGGCCTACCGCTTCCCCATCTTCCTGCTGCGCCTCCAGCAGCTGTACGACCGCGGCCCGAAGTTGACGATGGTCTCGCCGCTCGCCACCAGCCTCGCCGTGACCGTCTTCGCGCTGCTGGTGCTCGCCCTGGCGCGCCTGCCACGCCCGACGCGGCGGCCGTCGGCCTACCTCGCAGCTCCAGCGATCGCGCGCTCGCTCTGGAGCGCGCCGCTCCTCCTGGGCCCTCCCCGTGGCTAGACCCTCCTAGCGATCACGCGACACACCAAGACCAAGGAGGGTCATATGTCGCGCCTGCTCGCGGCGATGGCGGCGATCGCCGTCGTCGTGTCGAGCTTCGCCATCAGCTCGAATATCGCGCTCGGTCACGAGCGCCGCACCGTCGGTCACTACCAGTTCGTCGTCGGGTTCCTGAGCGAGCCCGCCTTCGCCGGAGCGATCAACGGGATCGAGCTCTCCGTCACCGACACGCGCGCGAACAACAAAGCCGTCGAGGGCGTCGAAAAGACGCTTGGCGCCGACGTCACGAGCGGCGGCCTTCAGCCGCTGGCGATCACGCTCGCGACGCGGTTCGGCCAGCCCGGCCATTACGCCGGCTACTTCATGCCCACCAAGAACGGCACATACATCTTCCACTTCAAAGGCAAGGTGGAAAACACCGACGTCGACGAGAAGTTCGAGTCCGGCCCTGGCCGGTTCAACGACGTGCAGTCGACGACCGATCTGCAGTACCCGACCAAGGTGCCGACCGGCGCGGATCTCGCGGCGAGCCTCGCCGACATCCGCTCATCGCTCGACCAGCTCCGCATCCTGGCGATCGCCGCGGTCGCGCTCGCTGTCCTCGTACCGGTCGGCTTCGGTCTCGCGATGCGGCGGCGCTGATGCGGCGCCTCGCGTTCATCACCGCGTGCGCTCTCGGCAGCGCCGCTTTCCTGGGCGGCGCAGCCGAGGCGCACGCGAACTACGTGCGGTCGAACCCCGCCTCGGACGCGCGGCTCGTGCGGCCGCCGACCGAGGTGCGGATCGAGTTCAGCGAGCCGCCCGATCCGCGGACCAGCATGATCCAGGTCCTCGATACCGCGGGAAAGCGTTACGACAAGGGCGAAGCCGCCCCATCCGGCGATCCGAACGGTCTCAAGGTCTCGCTCGCGACGCTCGCCGAGGGCGGGTACGTCGTCGCGTGGACCACCACCAGCGCGGTCGACGGCCACACCACGCGGGGCAGCTTCGCCTTCGTCGTCGGGACCGGCCCGATCCCCGCGCCGCCCGACGTCGGGGACGCGGCGCCGCCACCCACGGCCGCGGAGATCGCCGGGCGCGCGCTCTCCTATGCGGGCATCGCGCTGGCCCTCGGGACCGCGGTCTTCGTTCTGTTCGTCCGCGCACCCGCGGTCGCCGAGGAGACGCGACGGGAGTACTGGTTGCTGCTGGCAGCCGGAGCGCTCGTGTTCGTCGGATCGGTGACGCTCATCATCGAGCAGGGCCCGAAGCTGCCACCGCGGCTCGGGGCCATGCTCGCGGTCCGCGCCTTCGCGGGGATCGTGATCGCGGCGCTCTCCGCGGCTCCGCCGCTCGCACGGATGCGCCCGGTTGCGGCTCTCGCCGGGGGCGCCGGGGTCATGACGCTCGGACCCCTCGCCGTCGATCGCCCGCGGCGCGTCATCGCGCTCGCGGCCGGTCTCGCCGCCGCGCTCACTGCGACGCTCGTCTCGCACGCCACCGCGCTCGCGAATCTCAAGAGCATGGTCCTCGACTACGTTCACGTCGTCGCGGTGTCGGTGTGGACCGGCGGCGTCGTCGCGCTGCTCGCGATCGTGCTGCTTCGCGCCAGCGAGAGCACACCCGAAGAGCGGCGGGCGCTCGGCGCGACGGTGTGGCGTTTCTCCGTGACCGCGCTCGTCGCGGTCTGCGTACTGGTCACCGCCGGAACGCTGCAGGCCTTCGACCGACTGGTCCTCCTCGAGGACCTCTACGAGACGCCGTATGGGATCGCGCTCGCGGCGAAGATCGCGCTGCTCGCTGCGGCGCTCGGGCTCGGCGCGCTCAACCTGCTTCGCCTTGGGCCGCGGCTGCGCGCGGGCCTCGCCGCGCGCGCCGGTCTCGTGCGCGACACGATCGGCGAGACCGCGCTGTTCGTGGTCATCATCGTCGCGGCGTCGTTCCTCACCGCGTTCGCGCCGCCGGCGCAGCCGTCGGCCGCCGCCTTCGACCAGACCCACCACGTGTCCGGCCTGCGCCTCGAGATGCTCGTCGCGAGCGCACAACCGGGCCGCAACCGCTACGTCCTGCGCGTGCACCAGGGGCTCGCCCCGGTCCAGGGCGCGGAGAAGGTCGCGTTCCGTTTCACGATGGCCGAGCACGACATGGGCGAGCAGGAACTGGTCGCGAGCGAGCGCGCGCCGGGCGAGTACGCGGCCGACGGAAGCCCGACCGCGATGTTCGGCACCTGGCGCATCCAGGCGATCGTCCGGCTCACCGGGCGCGAGGACGTGAGCACGGTGTTCTCGTTCCCGGTCGGCGCGGGGACCGGATCGCAGTCGCAGGTCGTCACGGCGGCGCCGTACACGATGATCGTGTTCACCGACCCGGCAGAGCCGCAGGCCGGCGCGCCGCTCACGGTGTTCGCCGTGGTCATCGGCCCGGACGGCAACCCGGTGACCGGCAAGAGCTTGCGGGCGACGTTCACCGGTCCCACAGCGCAGGCGCCGATCGACGCGACCGAGGACGCGCCGACGCTCGGCCCCGGCCGCTACAAGTTCTCGCTCGCCGCCCTCGACGCCGGCTCCTGGAAGGTCGCGATCGCCATCGGGAGCGAAGCGTCCGGTACGTCTAGCCTCGAGGTATCGCGATGATCTTCGCGTCGGTCCTGGCGCACGGCGCGACGGGCACCTGGCTCGACGAGGTTCTCGAGCTCGGCGTGCCGCTGCTCCTGTTCATCGGCCTCTGGTGGTGGTCGACGCGCAAGGAGAAGAAGAAGGCCAAGAGTCCGCCAAAGGCCGAGGCCAAGAAATGACGTTCCCGATCTCCCGGCAGGGGATGGAGCAGATCGCCATCGTCCTCGCGGTCGGCGCGGTCGTCTTCGGCCTCATTGCGCTCTTGCGCTGGCGCCGCGGTGGTGAATGGCGGCGCTTCGCGCAGAGCGGCGGCTTTCTCGCCGCGCTGGTCGCGGTCTCGCTCGCGATCGGGTACACGATCGCGCCGAACATCCCGACACCGCCGGTCCCGTTCACGGCCCGCTTCGCGCAGAATCCCACGCCGGAGACGCCCGAGACGATCGCCGCGGGCCAGAGGCTCTATCAGGCGAGCTGCGCGGTGTGCCACGGGTCGAAAGGGTTCGGCGACGGGCCGGCGGCCTTCACCCTGGTGCCCCGGCCGTTCAATCTCCAGGTGCATGTGCCGCAGCACGCGCCCGGCGAGCTCTTGTACTGGATCAGCGAAGGCGTCGCCGGCACGCCGATGCCCGGTTGGAAGGACAAGCTCAGCGAGACCGAGCGCTGGCAGATCATCCGCTTCCTTCAGGCGCTCGCCGCCGGCAAGGTGAGCTAGCCGCCAACCGGTACGCCGCGCGCATCCGCTGCGGCCGTGGCGACCGCAACTCGCGAGCTCGGCCGCGTCACCAAGCGCTTCGTCCACGTCTGGGAAGGCGTCGGCTGGCACGCGCTCGCGGTCAATCTGCTGCTTCGCCTCTTCGTCGCGATCTTCACGATCGACGCGCTCGTCAACGCCGGCGACGAGCGTTTCGCGGGAAAGGCACTCGGGCCGCGCAACGTCGGAATCCTCCTTGGGCTATCGCTCCTTTCCCGCTGCTGCAGGCGGCCCGTGGGCAGTGGAAGCGCTCGGTCTCGCCGGCGTCGTGATTTACACGATCGTCTTCGCGAGCTCCCACTATCTGGAACGGCGGAAGGCGCCGAAGAAGCGATCCCGCGCCAGGGGCAGGTAGACCGCGGGACTGCTGGGGCGGCCGTCGCCGGCCGCCCCACCCTCATCCGGTCCGGTTAGCCGAGACGGTCGGCGCCGCGACGAGTCGCAAGCGCGCGCCCGAAGGAGCGGATCGAAGCAATGAGCAAGGAGAACGTCACGACGGCGAGAATGATCGCGAGATCCAGCATCGCCCCTACCTCCTTCAGAGACCGACTGCGTGATGTCTAACTGGCCCACGCGCCCGGACCCTCGCCCGAACGGAGGAGGAAGGAGGTACGGGAGCCATTTCGTGGATGTCCGCCTACGCCATTTGGCGAAGACGGATCCTGCTAGAGGGGGCTCGACCCGGTAATCGTGGCGCGCGCCACCTTCATCGGTGGGACGAGGCACACGATCGAGCCCATCCCGTTTGAGCTCCACCAGTCGCGCGCGAGGCGCTGCGGTCCGAGGAGCTCGATGCCGGCGAAGAGGTCGAGCGCGCTCATCGTGTAGCGCACGTTCGCGAGAGCTCGGGTGATCTTCCCATCTTCGATGAGGAAGGTGCCGTCGCGGGTCGTCCCGGTCATCGTCGCGGCACGAGGGTCGGGCGTGTTCGTGTAGTGGAAGCGCGTGATGAGAATCCCGCGGCTCACAGCGCCGATGAGCTCCTCGCGCGTCGCGGTGGCGCCGGCCATCGTGAGGTTCGCGGCGTGGCCGCCCGGTGCATACCGCGAGCGATCGGCGGCGTGGCCGGTCGAGCGCGCTCCGGCCGCCTTCGCCGAGCCGCGGTCGTAGACAGGGCCGCGCGCGATCCCTCTTTCCACCAGCGGCACGGTCCGCTTCGGCGTGCCTTCGACGTCGAACGGAATGGCGACGGTGCGCGGATCGAGCGCGTCGTCGCTCAGGGTGAACCGCTCGCCCGTCACCTTCTCGCCGGTCCGCCCGCTCATGAACGAGCGGCCCTCGCGAACCTGCTCGCCGCCGAGACCGGTGATCGACATGATCCGGAGGATCTCGGCGACCGCGAGCTCTTCGAAGACGGCCTCGTACTCGCCTGGCTCGAGCCGCATCCGGTCTCCGTCGAGCGAGGCCTTGCCCGAGGCACGTTCAGCGACACCCTCGGGATCGAGCGTGTCGGCGCGCCACGCCAGGTCCTCGGCGTAGCCGGAGCCCGAGGTCTCCCCCAGGACGAGCGCGCGGAGGTAGGCCATCGTCGCCGGCGCGTATGCGGCGACGCCGCGCGTGTTCGCGACCGCGTCCTCGAAGAGCTCGATCTGGTGCGTCCCCGCGGCGCGCATGGTCCGCGGGACACGCGCGACGACGCGGGCGATGTGCCCCGACTGCGCCGCCGCGTCGGCGCGCCCGGTCGCCTCGTCAAAGGCCTGCGGGCTGCCGAACGGCTCGGGATCAGCCACCCCCGGCCAGCCGTCATCGGGCCGGCTGGCCCTCGCCAGCGCCGCTGCGTCCGCGAGTGCGCGCCGCAGATCTCCGACCGCGAGCGAGTTCGTGGAGACGACGCCGACCGCCCGTCCGACGATCGCGCGAACCGTCGCGCGCGTTTCGTCCGACACCGCATTCTGGTGGATCGAGCTGTGCGAGTAGCGCGTGATCGCCGACCGCCGACGGTGCACGTGGATGTCCGCTTCATCGGCTTCGCTGCCGCGTAACGCCTCCTGCAGAGGCGTGAGGATTCGGTCCGGCCCAAGGAGCGTCACTCCCGAGCCTCGATGGGCACGTCGCGGAAACGCGCGTGCGCCGCGCCGTGCCCGACGCGCATGAGCTGCAACGGCTCGCCTTTCGCGCATGAGAGGAAGCCGTGCAGCTCCCAGTCGTCGGCGACGCCGTCGCAGCGGCCCCAGAAGTCCGGCGTGAGCGACTGAAAGGCAACGCCGCGCACATATCCCTCGAGCTGGCCGCCGCGGATGACCCGAGCGGACTGCGTCGAGAAGTGGAAGTTCTGCCGCTTCTCGTCGAGCGAGTAGGAGGCCGGCGCCTCCAGCAGGAGCCCGGAGTCCACGCCGCGAAGCAGGTCCGCGTAGGGCGTCGTCCCGGGGTCGAGGCTCACGTTCACCATACGCACGATCGGGAAGTGCTGCCAGCCCTCGGCCCGCGCCGAGCCGATCGCGACCGGAACACCGAGCGCTCCCGCGGTCTCCCGCGAGGTGAGGTAGCCGACGAAGATGCCCTTGTCGATCAGCTTCGTCCGCATCGCGGGCACGCCATCGTCGTCCCACCCGAACGTTCCCATCCCGCCGGGCACCGTCGCGTCGGCCGTCATCGAGACGTGTGGCGATCCGTAGCGAAGCTTTCCCCGATCCTTGGGCCACATGAAGGTCGTCCCGGCGAACGCGACCTCGTGCTCGAGCAGGCGATCGGCTTCGGTCGGATGCCCGCAGGACTCGTGCACCAGGAGCGCGAGGAACTCTGGGGCGAAGACGAGCGTCGTCGGCCGCTCGACGGCGAGCGGCGCGTCGAGCGTGGCCTCGGCGTCGTCGCGGTAGCGCTGCGCGCGGGCGACGAGGTCGAGGTGCTCGACGTACTCCCACCCGGCCTGTCGCACCAGGCGCGAGTCGTAACGGCTCGCAGGCTTGCGACCTGCCTTCACCGCGAGCACCGACAGCCCGGCGCCGGTCTCGACGATCTCCTGCGCGACGTCGGTGCCCTCACTCGTCACGAGGCGTTTCTGCGTCCGGTAGGCCGCAACCGATGAGCGGCGCGTCTTGATGTTCGGTCCGACCGACTTCGCGTCGACCTCGCGGAGATGATCGATGCGCTCGGCGAGCGGGACCGAGAACGGGTCACGCGCCGGCTTGGTGCGGTACTCCCCCCGCTGCGGCGCGATGGGCGCGAGCGTCACCTTCCGCCGCTGGACGGAGGCGGATGCCCTGGCGCGACGGAACGCCTCGTCGATGAGTCCGTGCAGCGCCGCCTCGTCGGTCCGGTCGGTCGCGGCGAAGCCCCAGGCGCCCTCGTGCAGCACACGGCAGCCGATGCCGCGGTCCGAGGTACGCGTGACGGACTCGACTGCTCCGTCCTTGACGCTGACCACTTCGTGCTCGCGCTCGACCCTCCGCGCATCCGCATAGCTCGCGCCTCTCAAGGACGCGACGTGCACGAGATCGGTCAACGGCGAGCTGGTGATGGTCACGACTCGCGATAGACGCTAGACTCATTGAAAACGGCGCGCGCGACGACTGAAGCGTTCGTGAAAGGACGCGCTCACGGCCGAGCCTCGGTGAGACCGGGGTAGCGGACGAGGGAGAGCATCAGCGCGAGACCGCGGTGGAATTCCACGGTCCGCGAACGAGTCAGGCGGCGTGCGAAGCCCATACGGAGAACGCTATTGCCTGACGTTGCTCTCCTAATCGACTGGGAGAACGTCTACTACACACTGCGCCAACACACGACTGGCCCGCTGCCGTCAACGCTTTCGATCCTGCAGGCGATCCTGCAAAAAGCCGCCGAATTCGGCCCGGTCCGGGTGAAGCTCGCGATCTTCGGACAGGAGGTCGCGGCTCAGGACGAGACGCTGCTCATGGCGCTCGAGTTCACGGGGATGGAGCCCATCGCCGTCGCTCAGCGCATGAGCGGACGCCTCCTCAAGGGCCGGTCCGACGCGGTGCTCATCACTCGAGCGCTGAAGCTCCTCTACAAGGAGCGTCAGGACATCGACTACTGGTTCATCGTCTCGGGCGACCGCGACCTGAACGCGCTCTGCAAGGCGATCAAGGACGAGGACAAACACGTCTACCTCATCGCGGGCGACAAGTCGCTCGCCAACGAGCTCCGTGACTCGCCGTACCTGCGCGACGACGTCTTCCTCCTGGAAGACCTCATCCCGCAAGCGCGCTGGACGCGCATGGCGTTGCGCGCCGACGACACCCAGGTG
>DASYTL010000001.1:0-1926 GCA_036002305.1 Candidatus Limnocylindria bacterium | reverse complement strand
ATCCCGCTCACCTGCCTGCCCGCGCACCGCCAGGCCGAGATCGGGTATCTCGCCCGCTTCACCGACGCCGCGGCCTGGCTCGTCCCGTCGGACTTCCGTGGCTTCGACTACGTGGCGATGGCGGATGAGCTCCGCGGCTCGCTGCCGTCGCTCCGCGAGATCCTGGTGGTCGGGGAGCGCGCCGGCGCGACGATGACGCGGCTCGGCGATCTCCTCGAGGATCCGATCGAAGGGCGGGCCGCGCCCGGCGCCCTCGCGGAGCTCCGACCGGCGCCGTCGGACGTCGCGGTCTTCCAGCTCTCCGGTGGCACCACCGGGCTGCCGAAGGTCATCCCGCGAACGCACGACGACTACCTCTACAACTCGCGCGTCTTCGCCGCGGCGACCGACTTCGACCGCGACGGTGCGATCCTGCTCTCCGTGCCGATCGCCCACAACGTCCCGCTCGCCTGCCCCGGGGTCCAGGGCGCGCTGCTCCTCGGCGCGCGGACGATCCTCGCGCCGGCCCCGGACGCCGAGACCGTGTTCGCGCTCGTCGAGCGGGAGCGGGCGACATGGCTCCCCGCCGTGCCCGCGACGGTCATCGGCTGGCTCAATTCGCCGCGCCGCCGCGCCTACGACCTCTCGTCCATCCGATCGATCTGTGTCGGGGGCTCGCGGCTCAATCCCGAGCCGGCGCGCGCGGTGCTCGCCGCGTTCGGGCCCGTGCTGGTCCAGGTGTTCGGGATGGCCGAGGGACTGCTCTGCGCGACGCGCCGCGGTGATCCAGAAGCTGTCGTCGTCGAGACCCAGGGTCGCCCCGTGGCGCCCGACGACGAGATCCGCGTGGTCGACGAGGACGGCACGGACGTCGCGTCCGGAGAGGTCGGTGAGCTGATCTGCCGCGGGCCCTACACGATTCGGGGGTACTATCGGGCAGCCGAGCACAACCGCACGGCGTTCACCGAGGATGGTTTCTATCGGACGGGCGACATGGTCCGGCTCCATCCCAGCGGTAACCTGATCGTCGAGGGACGCCGGAAGGACCTCATCAATCGGGGCGGAGAGAAGATCAGCGCCGAGGAGGTCGAGAACCTGCTCCTCAGCCATCCGGCCGTGCTCAACGTGGCGGTGGTCGCGATGCCCGATCCCGTGCTGGGCGAGCGCGCGTGCGCATACGTGATCCCGCGGCCGGGCGCGCCGCCGACCCTGGCCGAGCTGACGCGCTTCCTCTCCGAGGACAAGCGCGTCGCGCGCTTCAAGCTGCCCGAGCGGCTCGAGGTGCGCGATCGGCTCCCCACGACGGCGGTCGGCAAGATCTCCAAGAAGGATCTGCGCGAGGAGATCGCCGCGCTGCTGGAGAACGAGCGAGGACGGTCATGAGCTCGATCGCGGAAGAGATCCGTCAGGCCTACGCCGCCGTCGGCATCACGCTGGATCACCCGGCGGCCTTCGGCACCTACTACCGCCTGCTCTGCGCCGCGTGCGGCCGGATCCTCGGCCAGGTCGGTGACAAGCTCTTGCCCGGCATGGCCGCCGAGCTCGTCAGTCAACAGCGCGACCTCTACGCGTCCGGTCTGCTCGGATGTTCATGTGGTCATCAGAAGCGTCTGCAGGAGAAGACATGATGAGCGAGATGGACACGATCATCGAAGCCGAGGAGCGCGGACGGACGGGACTCTGGCCGTTCTGGCGGAAGTCCTACGCCAAGGGCGACCCGCTCCCGGCGTTCCCGGCGCCGGGGTCACGGGCGTATCGATTCGACGAGGGCGATCCGCTGCCGGAGGAGTACAAGGCGCTGCTGCTGAGAATGCTGCGCCACGAAGGCGAGCGCGCGGGCAACAAGAGCTTCCTCGGCCTCATGGCCACGTGCCTCGACTTGGCCGAGGCGCTGTATCCCGACCGCGAGACCAAGCTCATCAAGGCCGAGTACGTCGCCGAGGAGCT